>NZ_BOPH01000089.1 GCF_016863655.1 Virgisporangium ochraceum | reverse complement strand
CGGCGCCGCCCTCTGCGCCGCCGGCGCCGCCCTCTGCGCCGCCGGCGCCGCCCTCTGCTCCGCCGGCGCCGCCCTCTGCTCCGCCGGCGCCGCCCGCTCCCCCGGTTGCGCCCGCTCCGTCCGTGGCGCCCGTTCCCCCGTCTCCGCCCGTGCGGTTGAGCAAGATCACGCTGACCAAGCAGGCGCCGGCCGTGTCCCTCACCAAGCAGGGTTCCACCGGCGGCGCGATGCGGGTCAACCTGAAGTGGAGCATGCGCGGCATGGAGAAGCGCGGCCTCTTCGGCAAGCGCAAGGCCGCACAGCTCCCCGACATCGACCTCGACCTGTGCGCGTTCTGGGAGATGGCCGACGGCAGCATCGGCCACGTCACACCGGTCGGCAACAAGTTCGGCTCGCTGACCGAGCGGCCCTACGTCCAACTCGACCGTGACGACCGCACCGGCGGCTCCGACGGCGAAAACCTCACGATCAACCTCGACCACGCCGACAAGATCAAGCGCATCCTGATCTTCGCCGACATCTACGACGGCGCCGACTCGTGGCAGGGCCTCGACGCGGTGGCCACGCTCCACCCGCAGCAGGGCCCGCCGATCGAGATGCGGCTCGACGAGTGCACCGTGAACTCCCGGATGGTGGCGCTCGCGCTGATCGAGAACGTCCAGGGCGAGATGATCGTGCGCCGGGAGGCGCGGTACATCGTCGTGGTGCCGCCGGTCAGGTTCAAGCAGGAGGCGCTCGACATCGCCTACAACTGGGGCATGTCCTGGGAGCCCGCCAAGCCCAAGGACTGAGGCCACGCTCCAGGAAGGCACGTTCAGGAAGCGCCCCGGTTGTCGAGGTGCAGCGGCGCCCGTCCGTCGATCCGGTAGCGGACGTGCGTGACCTCCGGTGTGGGCACCACCCGTAACGGGGTCAGCTCGATGGCCTCCTTGTCGGCGAGGTCGAGGTCTGCGTCGAACAGGCGCAGCCCGGTTCCCAGCACCACGGGCACGATGTGCAGTTCCAGCTCGTCGAGCAGGCCGGCCCGGATGACGTGCCGCAGCAGCGTTCCGCCACCGGCGACCGCGACGTCCTTTCCACCCGCCGCGGCGCGCGCCTGCTCGACCGCGCTGGCGATCCCGTCGGTGACGTACGTGAAGCTCGTACCTCCCTTGCGGCCCAGCATCGCCCTTTCCCGGTGGGTGACCACGAACACCGGTGCCCGGAACGGCGGCTCCTCGCCCCACGGAACCTCGCCACCGTCGGCCATCCGCCGGCCCATCACGTAGGCGCCGGCCGCCGCGAAATGCTCCTCGATGATCTCGGAGTTCGTGCTCTGCTCGCCGCCCGCGAACCCCTGCCGCTCACGCCACGCCATCGCGTCGATCACCCACCGCGTCACGCGGAAGAACCCCGCCGACTCGGCCGACGCCATCCAGTCGCCTTCCGGTCCGTCGAATCGCGGACCCGCGTAGAACCCGTCCAGCGACACCGACAGCTGCGCCGTCACCCTGCCCATTTCCCGCTCCCTCATCGTCAGCTCGCCACCCGGTCGGAGCCAACCGCGCGTTCTTGACATCAGCCAAGAAATCCATCGGACCCGGCGCCGCTGAGGAAGCGCGGCGCCGACGCGGGCCGGGAAGCGTACGGAATTGTGCGTATGGTCGCGGCCCGGTGACGGGTGGTCTCGTGCCCTCATGCATCCGCTCATCCCGCCCCGGCGACGACGCGCGCTCGTCGCCATTCTCCTCGCGTTGGTCACCGCCGCGGCCACCGGTGCGACGGCCTCGGTGCCGGTGTCGGCGGCGCCGGAGACCGGTTCCGCGCCGGTGCCCGTCCTCGACTGGAAGGACTGTGATCCCGGGCTCCAGTGCGCGACCGCGAAGGTGCCGCGCGACTACGCACGTCCGCACGGGCCGACGATCGACCTGGCCGTCATCCGGTGGCCGGCCAAGAACCAGGCCACCCGGATCGGGTCGATGTTCGTCAACCCGGGTGGGCCCGGCGTGTCCGGGCTGGAGTTCCTCAAGACGGCGCCGCCCGGCGCGCTCGACGCGTTCGCCCGCTTCGACGTGGTGAGCTGGGACCCGCGCGGCATCGGCGCGAGCCGCCCGGCCGTCGACTGCCTCACCGACGAGGAGCAGAACTCCGGCGGCGTCAACGTGCGGTTCCCCCGCCCGGCCGACGCCGACAGGGCCGCCCTGGTCCGCGACGCCAAGGAGTACGTGGCCCGCTGCGTGCGCCGCAACGCCGACATCCTGCCGTATCTCGCGACCGCGAACACCGCCCGCGACCTCGACCTGCTCCGCGCGGCCGTCGGCGACCGCAAGCTCACCTACGTCGGCCTGTCGCACGGCGCCCACATCGGCGCCACGTACGCGAGCCTGTTCCCCGGCCGGGCGCGGGCGCTGCTCCTCGACGCGCCCGTCGACCCCGACGTGTGGGTGAACCGCACGTTCGAGGCGACCCGCGAGCAGGCGGCCGGCTTCGAGGACGCGTTGCGCCGCTTCCTCACCGCGTGCGCCCTCGACCAGACCGCGTGCGGATTCGGCGGCGCCAACCCGCAGGACGCGTTCGACGACCTCGTCGCGCGGCTGAACCGCAGTCCGATGCCCGCACCCGACTCCGTCTTCAAGGATCCGGTCGGCGGCGACGACGTTCTGATGGTGGCGCTCGACATCCTCTACTCGAAGCGGCGGTGGGCACCGTTCGCCGCGGCGCTCGCGCAGACGCGGTCCGGCAACGCCAGCCTGATGCGCGACCTGCTCGACGCGTCGGTCGGGCGCCGCACCGACGGCACGTGGCCGCCCAGCGGCGTCTTCTTCACCACGACCGCGCAGGATTTGCGGATCAACCGCGACATCGACGCCTACATGGACGCGGGCCGGCACGGATTCGGTGTGTCGCCGCACTTCTGGTGGTTCTCGGGCTACGGCGACATCCCGTACGCGGTGTACCCGGTGCCGCAGAAGGGCGCCTTCCGCGGTCCGTTCACGAACCCGTCGTCGGCGCAGACCGCGCTGGTCATCGCCGGCACCCACGACCCGGCGACCCCGTACGTCTGGGGCCAGCGGTACGTGGCGCAGCTCGGAAACGCCCGGCTGCTGACCTACGCCGGCGACGGCCACGGTTCGCTGACCGAGTTCAACCCGTGCGTCCTGCAGGCCGCGCTGTCCTACCTGAACGACCTGACCCTGCCGGCCGACGGAAGCGTGTGCGCGCAGACGATCCCGGCGTTCCCGGCCAGCGCCCGATCCGCGGCGGACGCGCCGGAATGGCGCGTGCCACGCGCCGGCGCGGCGCTGACGGTACCGGCGCTGACGGTTCAGCGCCGATGAGCCCCGCCGGGCCCGGCCATCCCCCCGGACCGGGCCCGGCGGACCCACTCGGGCGCCGCGTACTCCCCCGCCGGGCGATACTCATCCGGATGGAACCCGACCTCCGGATCCCGCAGTCGTTCCTGGACTCGCCCCGCTGGTGGTCCCTGGTGACCGTGCCGAGCGGCGAGGCCATGGTGGTGCTGGGCATGACGATGCGGAGGCTGGCGGTCCCCGCTCCCGTCGACGCGCCCGCGACCACCGACGTGGTGGCCGCTCGCCTGACGGAGCTGGAAGCCGACCGGCGTCGCCTGGGCCGCCCGTTCGACGTGGCGTTCCTCCGCCGGGCGCTGGCGGCCGGTGGGAAGGTGCGCACCAGTGACCCGGGTCTGGCGGTGGATGCCGACCTGCACTCCGCCCAGGTCCTGCGCGGCTCCCGGGAGCCGCCACGTCGGGCCGGGTGCGGCGTAGCGCCGTCGTCGGGTGAAGAAGAGTGCGGCGTAGCACCTTCCCCCGTGGCAGGTGCTACGCCGGAGTGCGCAGATCGGTGACCATGATGGCGTACCGGCCTTTCACCGCCCTTGCCATCGGGACTTCTCCGCCCGGCGTCGCAGGTCGGCGGCCCGCGGGTCGGCCACCGACTCGTAGACCGCCGCCGCGCGGGTCCACGCGTCGACCGCCTCCTCGACGCGGCCGGCCGTGTCGAGGACCTCGCCGAGCTTCTCCCAGCCGCGCGCCTCCCGCACCGGGTAGCCGATCCGCGCGGCGAGGTCCACCGCGGCGCGCGCGTGCTCCTCGGCCGCCGCGAGGTCGCCCTGGAGCAGCAGGAAGTGGGCGACGTTGTAGTGGGCGAAGCATTCCAGGTTCCGGTCACCGAACCGGCGGGCGACGTCGATCGACGTCCGGTATCCGCGGCCGGCCACGTCGTACCGCCCCAGCGCCACGTGGATCGCGTTGAGGTCGAGCTCGGTGTACGCGGCCTCGCGCCGGTCGGCGACGAACCCGGGGTTCGCCAGCGCGCGCCGGTACGCGGCCTCGGCGCGGTCGGCCTGGCCGAGCGCCTGGTGGATCCGGCCCGTGTACGCGCTGAGGTAGCCGACGAGCAGGTCGTCGCCGGCGTCGTCGGCCAGGGCCAGCGCCGCCAGGTGGTCGTCGAGGGCCAGGTCGGCCCGCCCGAGCGTGTAGTGCCGGTTGCCGGCGTCGACCCGCATCAGCGCGGCCGCCCGGGGCTTTCCGAGCGCGGCCGCGGCCCGCGCACCGAGGTCCGACGTGACGAGCCATTCGTCGCACCGGTGTTCGCGCGGGAACAGCCGTCCGAGGGTCGCGGCCAACTGCCACGTGAGGTCGTGGTCGCCGTGCTCGGCGGCGTGCCGGACCACGGTCACCAGGTTGTCGCGCTCGTCGCGTAGCCATGCGGCCGCGTCGTGGTCCCGAAGAAATGGGACGCGCGTGAGCGCGGGCGCCTCCAGAAGGTGGCCCGGCAGCCGGCCGAACCGAACGACCGCGACGGCCCGGTGCAGCGTGTGCAGGTACGCCGTGAGGAACCGGCGCCGGGTGGCGGTGCCGTCCTCGTCCGTCGCGAGGTCGCGGGCGGTCAGCCGCACCAGGTCGTGGAACCGGTAGCGGCCCGGCACCCGCTCCTCCAGCAGGTGCGCGTCGACGATCCGGTCGAGCAGCCGGCGGGCGGCCACCGTGTCGAGCCCGGCCGCCGCGGCGGCGAGCCGCACGTCGACCTCGGCGACCGGCAGCCGCCCCAGCGTGCAAACGAGCGCCCGCTGCTCGTCGGCGAGGTGGTGGTACGACAACGCGATCGTCGTGCCGACGCTGCGTTCGCCCGCGTACAGCTCGCCGAGGCGGGCGTGTTCGTCGCGCAACCGCGACGCCAGCTGCTCCACCGTCCACGATGGACGGTGGCGCAGGCGTGCCGAGACGAGCCGCAGCGCCAACGGTAGCCGCCCGCAGAGCTCCACCAGCTCGGCGAGCCCGGGTCGGTCGGTATCGCCGAGCAGCCTCGAGAGCAGAGCGGTGCCGTCGTCGGCCGAGAGCAGCGGCAGCTCCAGCGGCACGGCGTTGTCGAGGCCCGCGAGGCTGCGCCGGCTGGTCACCAGCACCAGGCAGCCCGGCGACGCCGGCAGCAGCGGCGCCACCTGCGCCTCGCCGGCCGCGTTGTCGAGCAGAACGAGCACCCGTCGGCCGGCGAGCTCGGTCCGCAACCGGGCCGACCGCTCGGCGACCCCGGCCGGGATGGCGTCGCCGGCGACGCCGAGGTCGCGCAGCAGCCGGTCGAGCGCGTCGGCCGGGTCGACGGGTGCGATGCCGTCGGCGAAGCCGCGGAGGTCCAGGAACAGCTGGCCGTCGGGGTAGTCGGCCCGGAGCCGGTGCGCGAGGTGCGTCGCGAGGGCGGTCTTCCCCACGCCGGGCATGCCCTCGATGGTCACCACGGCGGCGGTACCGGCGGGACGGGCCGCGATCACGCCGGTCAGGTGGTCGATCTCGGCCTCGCGCCCGACGAACACCGCGGCGTCCGCGGGAAGCTGGGCCGGTACGTCCTTTGTGGACGGTGGGTCGGCGGCGCGCAGGATCGCGGTGCGTAGCTCCAGAAGCTCGGGTCCCGGGTCGAGCCCGAGCCGGTCGGCCACCGATCGGGCCCGCTCGTCGAAGACGGCCAGCGCCTCCTGCTGCCGTCCCGAGCGGTGCAGCGCCTCCATCCGGAGGGCGGTGAACCGCTCCCGCTCCGGGTACCGCGCCGCCAGGTCGGCGAGTTCCGCGACCGTCTCCGCGCTGTGGGTCACCAGTTCGGCGGCGAGGCGGAGTTCGAGGGCGGCGAGCCGGGTCTCCTCCCAGCCCGCGCACAACGTCCGCCGCAGCCGGTCCGGCATGACGTCGGCGAGCGCGTCGCCGCGCCACAGGGCCAGCGCCGCGCGGAGCCGGTCCGCCCGCCGGGCCGGGTCGGGCTCGTCGCGTCCCCGTTCGACGGCGGCGAGAAACTCGTACGCGTCGACCGCCGCGGGCGGGGTGTCGAGCAGGTAGCCCGAGTCCCTGCGGACCAGCAGGTCCGGGTCCGGCAGCCGGCCGCGGAGCCGGGACACGTGGACGTGCAGGGTGGCCCGCGGGTCGCGGGGTGGCTCGTCGTCCCACATGAGCCCGATCAGCCGGTCGACGGCCACCGGTCGGCCGGGGTCGAGCAGCAGCAGGGCCAGCAGGCGACGCTCCCGCCGCCGGCCCAGGTCGACCGGCCGGCCGTCGAGCGTCGCCGCCACGGGGCCCAGCAACTGGAACCGCAGCACGCCGGTCAATGCCTCACCACCGGCCCAGCGTATGCGCCACCCGCGAGGCGGCCGGTTCCGGTGCCCGCCGGCGGTGCGTCGGTCAGACGTCGAGGACCACGGTGAACGTCGTCGGGCCGCGGCGCGGACCCGGGACGCCGCGCCGAGGTTCCGCAGCGCCGCTCGAGGTTCGGGCGGTCAGCCCGCCAGCGCTTGTGTGATCTGCCGGGTGGTCTGTGCTGCCACCCGGGCGTTGGTGGCGGCGTAGGAGTGGTAGGCGTTCAGTCCGGTGGCGAGTGCCCATCCGCGGCCGCGTGTCCAGGTCGCTTCGTCCACACGGAGTGCTTTCCGGAAGGTGGCCCGCCCGCCCGGCGACAGGAGGGTGAAGGCGATGGTCATGTCCCGGGCCGGGTCGCCGACGCCGAGGCCGCCGAAGTCGATGACCGCGCGGATGCGATCGCGAACGGCGAGCAGGTTGCCGGTGTGGAAGTCGCCGTGGAACCACACCGGTGGCCGGTCCCATCGCGGCGCGTCGAGCGCGGCCTGCCATAGGACGGTCATGGCGGCGGCGTCGAAGACGCCCGCCGCCCGCGCGATCGCGGCGCGGGTTTCACCGTCGCGGTCCGCCAGCGTGCGCGTGTCACCGGATGGGCCTTCGGTACATGGGACCCGCTGCAGCGCGTCGAGGAATCCGGCCAGCACGACGGCGGTGTGCGGTGCGTCGGCCAGCCCTTCGACGGTCGCCATCTCGCCGTCCAACCAGCGGGAGACCGCCCACGGCCAGGGGTATCCGAAGCCGGGTCGCCCGACCGCGACCGGCACCGGTACCGGCAGCGGCAGGTGCGGGGCCAGTCGTGGCAACCATCGCGCTTCCTTCTCGGCCTGCCCGATGGCGCCGGCGTGGCGAGGGAGCCGAACCGCCAACTCGTCGCCCAGCCGATGAATCACGTGATCGGACCCGGCCGGCTCGACCAGCCGCAGCGGCAGGCCGGCCCACCGGGGAAACTGCGTGTCGACCAGCCGCCCGACCAGCTCACCGGTGATGGCAGGACGAACGGTGGTCACGAGGCGGCTCCTTTGCGCGGTCCGGATCATCGAAACCCCACCACCACAGACCCGTCGAGCGAATTTGCTTCCCCTCATGGCCTCGGCCCGCCATACGCCGGTCCTCCCGTTGCCTCAGACGGTGCCCCTGCGTCACAATTGCCGTGATCCAGACAGTGCGAGCCGTCCCCCACCCGGGTCTGACCAGCTGCGCAGGGACCTCGCCCGGATGTCTGCCGAGCTTCCAGAGAGGAAGATCAGTGAAGCGACAGAGCAGTGCCCGGCGGCAGTCTTGCGGGTTCGTCCGTCTCGTCGCGGCCGTGGCCCTGGCCGCGTCCGGCTTGGCGGTGAGCGGACACATCGTCGACGGGTCTGACTCGACGTCCGGTCGCAACTGGGCTCTCGCCTCGACCGACCAGCCGGGCAGCAGAATCTCGGTGGAGAACGCGATCCGCGTTGTGGAGAACGGACTGAGCGAGCAGACGGACCGGCGCGTCGAGTTCTCCTGATCGACCGAGCGTGCTCGCACCGTGGAAGGCCGGCACACCTTCGCCGTCGCCGTTCGGCTTGCCACAGCACACGAACCCTTCGGTCTCCTAGCTGGCGATGGTCCCCCTCGAACCCCGTCACCGGTTGTGTGACACTGCGAATCGTGGATCACGATCTGACGCCGGCGGCCCAAGCGATGCTGGAGCATCTCCACGACCGCTTCCCCGGCCAGGAGATCGCCGTCCTGCCGCCGGCCCCCGGCCGGATCCCCGAGCTGGTACCGGGCCTGCACATCCTGAGCCTGACGCTCAGCGAGGGCGGCCACCTGTACGCCACCGCCGGCCTGTGGGACGCCACCCAGAAAGACGGCCATGGCCTGGAGACCGTGCTGCACGCCCCTGTTGCCGATGACGTGGTGCACGTCGAAACCCTGACCATGGTCGCCTACTACCACGCCACCGGCGGCGACTACACGCTCGACCACGGCCACACCGTGCCGATCGGCCGGCCGTGGGTCCGCGGGTCCAGCTGCGATCACCTGCTGCTCAGCCTGCCGTACCCGTGGGGGCCCGGGTTGGAGACCTGCACCGTCCCGGGCGGGCACATCCGGGTGTTGTGGCTGCTGCCCATCACGGCGGCCGAGAAGAGGTTCCGGCACACCCACGATCTGGAGACACTGGAGCAACGTTTCGAGGCCGCCGGCATCGTCCCCACCGACCCCCACCGCCGGTCCGTCGTACCGTGACGAGCGCAGGATGGCGTGACGACGGTGTGTCCGAAGTCGATCCGTACCGACACCAGGGGCACCGTGACCCGCCCGCACTCGGTCGGGTCCATGCCGTCCTGGCAGTACGGCCCGGAGGTGACCACCGCCCACCGTGAACGGGACGACCACCCGGAAGGTGCGGTCGAGTTTGACCGCCCGCCTTGACCAGGGCCGCCTCGTCACCGTTGATCATCACCATGGCCCACAGGCCCGGGGCCGGCTGCCAGACCAGCGCGGCTTCACCGGCACGGCCGCCAGTGCCACCGTCGCGACGGATGTCAGCAACAGACCGATCATGGTTTCTCCGGTGCATCGATGGGGATGACACCGGTACCGACGCATCGACGCCCGCGACATGTCCACCCGGAGGCGCGGCGGTTTCCGCCCCGCGTGCCGGCCGCCGCCGATTGAACCTTCCGGGCCGATCTGACATCATACGTATGCCGATTTATGAGTGTGGCACGTCCACCTCCACCTCACCTTCGGCAGCGCGCCACGCGACACCTGGCGTCAACGCCGACACCCCGCCATGTCCGCCTGGCCGCCCGGTCGTGCCGATTCAGGGCTCCGACCGTGGTGTCAGCGCCGAAGGTCGACGGCCGCGGTGAGGGAACGGCTGCCAGTCCCGATCAGCGGACTACCGCACGGTCGCACCGCACGGTCGACCGTGCCGCCGGCCTGCCCCGGTGACGCCGAGCCCACCGCCTCGACGGTCTCGGCGCGCCGGGCGTCCCCACACCCCCGAAACGAAGGAGCACCACGTGAAAGCGGCCATTCATACCGCTGGAAAGTTGTTCCTGGCCGTTGCGACCTTCATCTCCGCCACGTTGATGGTCGCAGCGGTCGATCGGTCCCCCGCCCTGGCCGCGGTTCAGGCGACGTACTACGTCGCGCCGGACGGAGACGACGGCAACACCGGGACGATCACGTCACCGTTCCGGACCGTGCAACGCGCACGGGACGTCGTCCGCACCGCGAACACGGGCATGACCGGCGACATCTACGTATACCTGCGGGGCGGAAGCTATCCGGTCAGCAGCACGATCGAGTTCGGGCCGGGCGACTCCGGCACCAACGGTTACCGGGTCGTCTACGCCGCCTATCCGAACGAGACGCCGGTGCTCGAGGGCGGGGTGCGGGTCACCGGATGGACCCAGCACAGCGGCAACATCTGGAAGGCACCGCTGGACCGGGCCACCAAGCTGCGCACGCTCTACGTCAACGAGAAGCGTGCGGTCATGGCCGCGAAGACGATCAACTCGGGCGGGTGCTACGGAACGTACACCGTCACGGCGGGGCAGGCCCCCTGGGCGTGGGAGTCCGGCTCGCAGTGCGACGGCGCGAGGTACAGTCTGGCCGACTTCCCGGCCGTCGCCCGCAACCAGGACGACCTCGAGATCGAGACGGCGACGACCTGGACCACGGCCATCGTGGGCGTTCGCCAGGTGACCACCAGCTCTGACGGCGCCAGCCGGGTGGCGCTGTTCCAGCAGCCGGGTGCCGCCATCGCCCAGGGCGCGTACAACGGCAACGCGCAGATCAACGGCAGCCACAAGGTGATGAACGCCTACGAGTTCCTCGACACGGCGGGCGAGTTCTACTTCGACAAGACGAGCCGAACGGTCTACTACTACAAGGCCGACTCCGAGAACATGTCGACCGCGACGGTCTTCGCGCCCACCACCGTGTCCACCGTGCTGCGGGTCGCCGGCACGTCGACGACCAGCCATGCGCGCAACATCTCGTTCTCGGGTCTGACGGTGCAGCACTCCGACTGGAACCTCTTCACCGTCGCCGGTGCCGCGTTCAAGCAGGCCCAACAGGGAAACCTCGGCGCGCAGGCCTACGCGCGGCAGAACTTCCACGTCTACTACTACCGCAATGTCGACGTCACCCCCGGGATCGTCCACGTCCAGAACGCCGACGGCATCCAGTTCCTGCGCAACCGGGTCCAGCACACCGGTGCCGACGGGATCAACATGATCAACGACGTGCAGAGCAGTCAGCTGATCGGCAACCACACCAACGACATCGCCGGATCGGCGATCACCGTCGGGCACCCCCAGCACGTCTACATCGGGGACTACACGTCGACCAACCGCGAGAAGTACCCGACGCAGGTGGAGGGACTCCCCAGGAACATCGAGATCAGGAACAACTACATCTATGACAGCGCGGTGCTGTTCAACGGGCACAGCCCCATCTCGGCGTACTTCGTCGACACCCTGACGGTGCAGCACAACCGCATCGAGAAGGCTCCGTGGGCCGGCATCACGCTCGGCTGGGGATGGTGGAACTTCGACGGGTCATCCGGCTCGATCGCGCCCAACCGGCCGACCACGACCGCGCGGAACAACACCATCAGCAACAACCAGATCATCGACGCGGTGCAGCGTCTCGCCGACACGGCCCCCGTCTACACGCTCGGCAGCCAGCCGGGAACCACCGTCACCTCCAACTACTTCCAGGGGGTTCCGGCCGGCCACCGGTACGGCCTCCATCCCGACGAAGGCTCGGCCTACATCACCTTCCGCGACAACGTGCTCAGCGTCGACAAGAACATCACCTGGATGATCAACTCCGACGACTTCGGGCGCAAGCACGACCTGAGCATCACGAACACCTACGGCCCGATCAACAAGGTGTCCAACAAGAACCTGCCCAACAGCACCGTCCAGGACATCCTGGTCTACGGCGACTACGTATGGCCCACGGCGGCGTACGACATCGCCGTCAACTCCGGGATCGAGGACTCGTTCCGGGACATCATCCCGGCGAACCGGATGTCCTGGCCGAACTACGTCCTGCCGGCAAGCACGTTCGTCGGCAGCGGGACGTCGTCGATCCGGATCCGGAGCACCGGCGACGCGAGCAGGAGGATCTGGCTGGCCCCGTCCGGCACGACGAACTTCGCGGCCGGACCGACGATGACCACGGCCGACGGCACCGCCACCACCATCGCGGTTCCGGCGACGGCGGGTGACTACCGGCTCTACGTCGTCGACGCGCAGGGCAACCGGTCGGCCGAGTCCACGTCGCTGGTCAGGCGGCAGGGCGGCGGCCAGCAGCAGAGCGGACAGATCGTCGGCGGCCAGTCGGGCCGGTGCATCGACGTGCCCAACGCCAGTACCACCAACGGCACCCAGGTGCAGTTGTGGGACTGCGACGGCAGCGCGAAGCAGCGGTGGGCGTACACCGCCGCCAAGCAGTTGATGGTGTACGGCAACAAGTGCCTGGACGTGTCCGGGGGTGGCACCGCCAACGGCACGGCCGTCATCATCTGGGACTGCCACGGCGGGCTCAACCAGCAGTGGAACGTCAACGCCAACGGCACCATCACGAGCGTCCAGTCCGGGCTGTGCGTCGATGCCAACAACGCGGGCACCGCGAACGGCACCAGGATCATCGTGTGGTCGTGCAACGGCGGCGCGAACCAGCGGTGGACCGTGCGCGCCTGACCGACGCGTAGTCGACGCACCGGGTCCGCGTCCACGGGAGCGGGGCTCGGCGGCCATGGCCGCCGAGCCCCGTAGGAATGCAGAGCCGCGTAAGAATGCAGAGCCCAGCGGGAACCACTGCCGTGTCAGCCGAACCATCCGGGAACGTCCACCGGGAAGCCGGCGTCGGGGACGACGGTGCGCAGCGACGACTCCAGCTGCTCGAGGCGGTCCGCCCCGAGCGTCTCCGACCAGCGCTGCCGCAGCCGGTCGAAGATCGCCGCCGACGTCGTGAGCGAGTCGATGCCGTGCGGGGTGAGACGGATCAGCTTGCGCCGGGCGTCCAGGGGGTCGTCGACGCGTTCGACGTAGCCGAGTTCCGCGAGCCGGCCGACGGTCTTGCCGGCGGCCTGCTTCGACACGCCGAGGCGGCGCCCGATCTCGCTGGCGGTCGCGCCGCGCACGCCGATCGCCTGCATCGCGAACCCGTGGGCCGGACGGACGTCCGGATGCCCCCGCTCGGCCAACTCGGCGTGCAGCTGGTCGATCAGGGCCCGGAAGCCGGCGAACAGCAGCAGGGGAAGCTCGAAGCCCGGCGTCTCAGCCATAGGCAATCTCGACAACTTGGTTTACCATTTCGACAACCACGTTGACGATTGTATGGGACCCGACATGTTTCCTCAGCACACCCTCGACTCCGCCCCCGCTGCCTCCCGGCCGTTGATCGAGTCGACTGTCGCGCACCTCGGCCACCTCCCACCGGCCGTGGCCCTACTCGCCGAGTCGCCCGAGATGCTGGGCGGATTCCTCCAGGCCAGCGGGCTGTTCGAGGCCAGCACGCTCGACCCGTTCGGCCGGGAGGTCGTCGTCATGACGATCGCCACCCGCAACAACTGCCGGGTCTGCGTCTCCATGCACACCCGCCGGCTCCGGGAACTGAACGCCGACGCCGAGCAGATCGCCGCCCTGCGGTCCGGGCAGCCGTTGGCCGACGGGCGGCTCGAGGCGCTGCGGCAGTTCACCCTGCGGGTGCTGGCGACGGCGGGCGAGGTCCCGGAGGACGAGGTGAGCGCCTTCCTGGCGGCCGGGTTCACCACCCGCAACGCGCTGGAGGTGGTGCTCGGCATCGGCACGTACACCATGTCGACCCTGGCGAACCGCCTGGTCCGCGCGTAGCCCAGGGCCCGCCCGGCGCGGGCTACTCGAATCTGCGGCTCTGCCCGATCCGCGACGCGGACCACGCGTCGGTCGCCATGTAGTCCTCGGCCGCGCGGACGAACAGCTCGCCGGTGTGCTTCAGCCGGCCGGCGGCGCCCTCGAGCTCGACGCGCCACGCGTCGGTGACGCCGGACGCGGCCCCGGCCGCCTGCCACGGGGCGGCCGCGGTGCCGGTCACCGCGAGCCGGTTGCCGGTGGCCGAGAGCAGGGCGCGGACGTCGGCGGCGTCATCCTGCACATCGTGGCCGAGTTGCCGCAGTCGCAGCGGATCAACGCGCATCCTGGCACCTCCCACATGATCGAAGGACCTCATCGTGCCACACAATGAAGTCGGTGGATGCCGGATCCGCGTCCACGACGGCCGGACACGGGGGACGGACGATGGTCACACTGCAGCAGGTGCTCGACGCGGAGCCCGACAGGTACCTCAGGGCGTCGGTGGCGTGGAACGAATTGGCCGACGGCCTCGACGCCGGCGCCGACGCGATGATGCCGAAACTGGCCCGGCTGACCGAGGCGTGGGAGGAGGGACCGGCGTCCGCGGCCGGGCTCACCCGTTACGACAACCTGCGCAAGGAACTGGCCGGCCACTACCCGGCGCTGGTCGGCATGTCGCAGCAGCTGTCCCGCTTCGGCGAGGCGCTGCGGCGGCTGCGCAACCAGACGCTCGACCTCGTCGACCGGGGCAGGGCGGTCGGCATCACCCGCGACAGCGCCGGCGCCTGGGTCGTCACTAAGGACCCGCAGTCGCCGGTGCAGGTCGAGAACCTGCGCAAGATCCGCGCCGAGGAGGACGACATCGTCCGCGCGGCGCAGGACCTCGACGGTGACGTCGCCCGCCGGATCGCCACCCTCGGGCCGCCGCCGCCCGGCACGACGGCGTTCGTGCCCAAGGACAGCATCCCGGCCAAGGGCACCGACCCGAAGCTGGTCGCGGCGTGGTGGAACGGCCTGACCCCGCTGGAGCAGCAGTACGTGCAGACGGAGTACCCCGAGCTGATCGGCGCGCTCGACGGGGTGCCGTCCGCGGCGCGCGACATCGCGAACCGCATCGTGCTCGACAACGAACTGGACCGCTACAACGCCCGCCGGCAGGAGATCGCCGACCGCCTGTCGTACCTGGAGGCGATGCACAAACAGGGACGCCTCGGCGAGGTCTATCCCAACGCCGGCAACCCGCTCGGTGCCTACATGATGGAGCTGCGCGTCCTGACCGGCCAGAAGGCCGACGTCGACGGCAAACTGAAAGGGCTCAACGGCATCAACAACCGGCTCGACTCCAGTGACACCACGCTGCCGCGCGGATACCTGCTCGGGCTCGACACCAGCGGCGACGGAAAGGCGATCGTGGCAATGGGCGATCCGGACGGCGCGGACAACGTCTTCACCTACATCCCGGGCACGCAGACGGAACTGAGCTGGGCACCGGGTGAGATCCGGCGTACCGACGTGATGGTCCGCGACGCCAACGTCACCGACCGCACGCACCAGACGGTCGGCATCTGGTGGCTCGGCTACGACGCGCCGGACCAGGTCGTCCCCAACGCGATCAGCGACTCCTACGCCGAGGCCGGCGCCCCCGACCTGCGCCGGTTCCAGGACGGGCTGCGCGTCACCCACGACACCGGGTCGCCGTCGCACAACACCGTCGTCGGCCACAGCTACGGGTCGACGGTCGCCGGGCAGGCCGCGTCCGAGTCGGCCGGGCTCGACGCCGACGAGCTCATCCTCGTCGGTAGCCCCGGCGTCGAGGTCGACCAGGCCAGCGACCTGAACATCAACGGCAACCCGGCCGACCACGTGTGGGCCACCACCGCCAGGAACGACCCGATCCAGCACGCGGGCTGGGACGACAACCTCGTCCACGGCGAGAACCCGGCCGGAAAGGGCTTCGGCGGCCGCGTGTTCACCAGCGACCCCGGCACCCCGCAGTTCACCTGGGAGGACGGCTTCAACTTCGTCGACGCCCATCTCGACTACTGGGAGGACGGCAACCCCGCCCGTACCAACATGGCGAACATCATCACCGGCCGGCCCGAGCAGGTGTCGTGATGCGCATCCGCCCGGCCGTCCTCGCTCTCGTCCTCGCACTCGTCGCCGCGCCGGCCGCGGCCGGCTGCACCGGCACCTCGAACCCGCGACCGAATCCGGAGCCCACCAGCATGCTGACCCGACAGCAGGCGGCCGACGCCGTCGACGCCCTCATCAAGGACGCGGTCACGCACCTCTCGGCCGTCGCCACCATCGAGATCTTCGCCCGCAACGAACTGCCGTGCGGACCGGGATTCGCCCCGTCCGGCGACGACTACGCCGTCGAGCACACCTACGACGTCCTCAACTACGACGGCGAGGTGCGCACCGCGGTCGACAACCTGCGCACCTACTGGCTGGGCAACGGCTTCCGGCCGTTCAACGAGACCAAGGACCCGGACGGCACCGTGACCGGCGTGGGCGTCCAGCGGGTCAGCGACGGCTTCCACGCCCGCGTCTTCTACAACGACGCCGACGACCTCATGATCTCCGCGTCGTCGACCTGCGTCACGTCGGCCTCGCCCTCCTGATCGCCGCTCCCGGTCCCGCCGGGCGTCGCTGACGGACCCCTGACGCCCCGCCGCACCGCACGGGTCGGCCGCTCGCGCGCCGGTGACGTCTCGCTGACGCGGCGCCGAAAGTGTGGCGCGCGTCAATGTCCGGTGCCGCCGCGGCGGTTACTGTCGCCGGCGTCGAACCGGGGAGGGGCATTGTCGGAGACGGAGTTCCGGGTACTGGGACCCATCGAGGCGCTGCGGCGCGGGCGGCGGGTGCCGTTGGCCGGGCCGAAGCGGCGCACCGTACTGGCGGCGCTGCTGCTCGGTCGCGGGCGGATGGTGCCGGTGCACCGGATGGTCCGGCTGTTGTGGGGTGACGAGCCACCGGCCAGCGCGGGAACCCAGGTCCGCAAACAGATCTCGGCGCTGCGGGCGGAGTTCGGCGCGGACCGGGTCCAGACCTGGCGGGACGGGTACGGGTTGCGCACCGAGCCGGGCGAGCTGGACCTGGACCGGTTCGACGCCGCCGCGGGACGGGGTCGCGAGCTGCTCGGCGCCGGCCGGGCGGAGCCGGCCGCGGAGGCGTTGCGGAGCGCGGTGGACCTGTGGCGCGGGCCGGCCCTCGCCGACGGCACCGACCCGCTGATCCGGGCCGAGGCCGACCACCTGGAGGAGCTGCGGCTCGCCGCCGTCGCCGACCGGCTGCGGGCCGAGCTGGACCTCGGCCGGCACGCCGAACTGGTCGGCGAGCTGACCGGGCTGGTCCGCCGGTACCCGCTGCGGGAGGCGTTGCGCGGTCAGCTCATGCTGGCCCTGCACCGCAGCGGGCGGACCGCGGACGGCCTTCGGGTCTACCGCGAGGGCCGCGCCGAACTCGCCGCGCAGCTCGCCCTCGAACCCGGTCGCGACCTGCGCCGGCTGCACCGGGCGATGCTCGCCGACGATCCGGCACTGGCCGCCCCGTCCGCGCCGCGGGTCGGTACGGTGCCGGACGGGCACGGTTCACGCGCCCGTCCGGCCGCTCGTCACCTACAGGTGTTGCCCCAGTTGTGCGAGCTGATCGTGTTGTCGGCCGGCGATCCGTCGCTCCACCGTTCGATACCGAGGGTGAAGTCGGCCCAGTAGTCACCGGCGTCGATGCACATCCACGTCCCACCGCCGAAGAAGGCGTCGCGGAACATCCAGACGGCGCTCACCGGCGGGGTGTAGTAGCCGTTGTTCCACACCGAGGTGGCGATGTTGTCGAACCCGTCGTTGTGGTTGCAGCCCCATTGGCCGCCGGTGCCGCCCCCGCCCGGGTTGCCCCAGTTCTTGGCGTAGCCCTCCCATGCGCACCAGCGGCCGGTGAACTGGGCGTGCTCGTAGGCGTAGAAGTACCCGTTGGGACCGGCGGCGGCGACGTCGCCCACGCCAGCGCCGCCGAGTGGGGTCAGGTACGGCACGTCGACCCGGACGGCGGGCCGGACGTCACCCGGACCGGCCGGTGCCGCCGGACCCGCCGGTGCCGCTGGAGCGGCGGTCGCCGCGGGTGTGCCGGCCAGCAGGGCGGCGAGCGTCGCGAGGCCGGCGACGGTTGCGTGCAGGCGTCTCATGGTTTCCTTCCGGTTGCGGCCGTCCCCGGTCGGGACGGCTCAGCGGGTGGGTTCCGCCGCGGCGACGATCGCGCGGGCGCGCGGGTCGGCGGCGAGTTCGAGGCGGCGCTTGGTCTCGATGTCGGACCGGTACCGCTGCGCCAGTTCGGCGTCGTACCGGGCGTCCAGGTCCCGCGCCGTCGCGGCGAGACCGGCGGCGGCGCAGGTCGCCTCCGCGACGGCGGCGGCCACCTCGGCGTCGCGGGCCCGGTCGACCACCGTCCGGCGCAGGTGGGCCGGCGAGTCGACCGCGTACCCGTGCCCGCGCATGCACCGCGCCCACGCCGGCAGCGCCGCCGCGTACGCCGGGTCGGCGAGCACCATGCCGGACCGCACGACCGACAGGTTCGCCACCACCCGGCGCGCCCGGTACCACGCCTGCAGGTCGCCGTAGAGCCGGCGCTCCGCCTCGGACCGGCAGCCGTCGGCGCTGCGCCGCACCACGCCACCCGACGGCAGCCGTGCTTCGAGCCCTTCGGGGCGGGCGCCGTTGAGCGCCACGAGGGCGGCGGCCCGACGGGCCGGAGGCAGGCCGTCGAAGTACCGCTGGTTGGGGTCGTCGCGGCGGCGATCCTGTGCCGCGGCCGCGATGTCGCTACCGAAGCCGTGCCGCCGCGCCCAGTCCACGTCGTCGAGGACGTAGGGGAACATGCGCTGCTCGTCCTCGGGCGGCGGCTCCCCGAGCCACAGCGGGAACCCGTGCCGCGCCATGCATTCGCGGATCAGCAACTGTTCGGCGAGGTCGAGGGTGGGCCGGTCGATCGCCGCGTCCCCCGGTGCGGTCGCCGCCGTGCCGCGCGGCCTCTCGGCGGACGGGTGTGCGGGCCGGGCCACCGACCCGGCGAGCGGCAGCATCAGCAGGACGGCCACGACGGCGCGCCACAATCTGCGTTCCC
Source organism: Virgisporangium ochraceum (assembly GCF_016863655.1). Classification (GTDB taxonomy): domain Bacteria; phylum Actinomycetota; class Actinomycetes; order Mycobacteriales; family Micromonosporaceae; genus Virgisporangium; species Virgisporangium ochraceum. The sequence continues at coordinate 6,642 of NZ_BOPH01000089.1, read as the reverse complement.
CCATGACGCCAGCCGACCACGGCCGGTTACCCGGGGCGTTCCTCAGCCGTACCCCGCCCGTACCGCCACGGCCCAGACTTGACCTTACTCGTCCATGGACGTACAGTCAGCGAGTGGCGGGAGAGGCATTCGGAAAGAACGGCCGATGAAATGACGGAGAGAAAGAGACGGGGAGAAAAAGACGGAGAGAAAAGACGGGGTGGAGAGGGGATCCGGCCCTTCTCCACCCCCGATCGGATTATCTGAAGCAAGCGGCGAGAAACTCGGCGGCATTGGACGTGCACGTCAGCAGAAAGGCGTGGACGTATTCCATGCAACTGACTACCGCGCCGACGTTCTCGACCAGCTCCACGGCGAACAGCCAAAAGTAGGGCATGACGTCCCTCGGCTAGTAGGAATGATCGCTCCAGAAACGGAAGTGATCATCCTGTCCGTCCGCCCATTGGTCAACTCGCTCTGACCTGCATGGATGCCGCGCGGATGCCGGCGACCAGGCAATTCGCGGCCGAGGTCCGGGGTCACGTGTTGATCACGGTTTCTCCGCCCGGGGAAATCGGCCACCGGGCTTACCGCCACATTGCTCAGGCTACCCGCACGTTCAATTCCGTCGCGAGCGCCAGAAGGCGTTCGCCGATGCCGGCCGGGCGCGGCTCGGCCATTTCCCGCCAGACCGCCAATGCCTCGCCGACAATGCGTTCCGCTGCGATTCGGCCACTATCCGTGGCCGTCAGAATGTCGGCCAGAACGCACGCCGTCTGGCAGTGACGGCGGGAATCGGAGAGCTCCGCACTCACGTCGAACGCCTGCTGGGCGTCGGCGCGGGCGTCGGCGATCCGGCCCATCCGGAGGTGGACCTCGGCCCTTGTCGTCAGGGCGTCGCACCGGGTTGCCTCGTCGTGGGTGCGGTCGTGGAACTCGAGCGCCTTGTGGCAGTTCTCCAGCGCGGCTTCGAGGCGTCCGGTCCGCAGCCGGAGTGACGCCAGCCGGCTGTGGACGGCTCCCTGCCCGCGCTGCGAGCCGAGGTCCTGCCAGATCGCCAGCGATTGCGCGTACAACGCCTCGGCCAGGTCCGTCGAGCCGAGGTCGTCCCGGGCGTCGGCGAGCCCGTGCAGGTACTCGGCCTCCCCCTGCCGGTTCGACAGCTCGCGGCAGACGGCGAGCCCCTGCTCGTAGACGAGCGCGGCTTCGGCGGCATTTCCGGTCCTCCGGAGGACCGACGCGCAGTTGTGCCGGCAGATCAGCTCGGCGGCCCGGTACCCGTTGGTCTGGGCCAGCTTCCGTCCGGACTCGAAGCTCGTCACCGCACCGGCGTAGTCGTGCCTGACGAAGCTCGCGGCGCCCAGGTTGTTGAGGCTGCAGATCTCGCCGAAGACATGCTGGTCGAGCCGTGCGGCGGCGACGGCCAGCCGCTGCGACTCGAGCGTGTCGGACTGGTCCCCGGACCGATTGAAGATCTCGTGCACGGCGTTCGGAATCTGCCAGCCGTGCCGGTGGAAGCCCTCCCTCAGCGCCAGGCGGGTCACCGCGAGCAGGTTCTCGCGCTCGGCCATGCACCACTTCAACGCCTCGGACTCGCTGGCTTCCTGTCCACCGAGGGCGTCGGTGGCGAGGAACCGTTCGGGACGGACGTCGGTCACGGCCGGAAGGTCCGGCACGGGTGACCGGTGCGGGGCGAGGAGGGAGGCGGCGTTCGCCGCGGAAAGAAGAATCCAGTCGAGCAGCCTGCGCTGGGCCGCGCGGATCTCTTCCGGGGTGTCTTCGCGCCGGCCGCACGTCGCCGCGTACTGCCGCAACAGGTCATGGACGACGTACCGGCGGGCGGTGTCGTGGTGGCTCACCAGGTGCGCCTTCGCGAGCCGGTTCAGCAGGCGCTGCGCGGCCGCGGCGTCGACACCGAGAACGGCGGCCGCGGCACCGGCGCCGAAGCTCGGACCCGGGTACCAGCCCAGAGCCCTGAACAGCCTGGCGCACAACGGATCCAGGTCGACGTAGGACCAGTTGAACGTCGCGGCGAGGCTGGCATCGGGGTCGTCCTCGTCGAGGTCGAGAAGGTGGTCGCGCAGTTCGTCGGCCAGGTCGGCCAGCCGGGCACGGGGGCGTTCGGCGACGTGTTCGCCGATGATCCGCAGGGCGAGCGGGAGCCCACCCGAGATCCCGACCAGCCTCAGCACCGCTTCCGGCTCGGCGTCGGTGCGGCGGGCACCGATGAGTGCGCGGAGCATGGCCAGACACGCATCCGCGGGCAGCGGGGGCACCGTGACGCAGCGCACGCCGTCCCGGATGGTCAGTCCCCGCAACCGGGACCGGCTCGTGATCAGGGTCAGGCACGTGTCGCCGCTGGGCAGCAACGCGCGTACCAGGTCGGTGTCGCGCACGTTGTCGAGCAGCAGGAGCACGCGACGGCCCGCGAGCACGGAGTTGAGGCGCTCGTGCCGGTCCTCGATCCCGTCGGGGATCCGGTCGGCCGGGACGCCGAGGGCGTGCAGGAAGCGGCCGAGCGCCTCCTCGGGCGGAACGGGCGGCGTGGGCCCGAACGCGCGGGCGTCGAGGAACAGCACCCCGTCGAAGCGGTGGCGTTGCCGGTGCGCCCAGCGGATCAGGAGCGAGGTCTTTCCTCCGCCCGGCATCCCGCTGATCGCGATGACCCGGCCCGACCCGGTCAGCGCGTCGATCTCCGCCAGGACGCCTTCGTGGCCGACGTGGTCCGGGATGTCCGGCGGTAGCTGGTTGGGAACCGCCGTGTCCGGCGCCCGCCCGCCCGCCGGTCGCCGCATCGTCGCGGGGAGGTCGATCGACGGCTCGGCCCGGATCGTCCGGCGGAAACGCTGCCGGAACTCCGAGTAGTAGACGCGGGCGTCGGTGTTCCGGCCGACCGCGCAGAGCACCGAGATCCACAGGGCGGCCACCGTCTCGTCGACGTCGTGCTCGTGCAGCAACGGTTCGAGCACCGCGGCGGCCGGTTCGTGCCGGCCGGTCGCCAGCAGGCTCCCGGCCAACAGCTTCGAGGCCTCCAGGTGGACCTGGTTCATGTCGCGGCGGAGGTGCTCCGCGAGGGGACCGCGCAGGTCGGCGACCGGCACATCGTGCCAGAGACCGAGTGCCGTGCTGAGGTCGGTCGCCGCCGTCTCGTGGTCGCCGCGGTCCGCGTCGCGACGGGCCGACCGCACCAGGCTCTTGAACAGATGGAAGTCGACCAGGTCGCGATCGACGTCGAGGCGGTAGGCGTCGCTCGTGCCCAACCGGACGAGCGGGTCGCCGACGCCCGCCCGGCGCAGCACGGCCCGGAGCCGGCTGATCAGCGACTGCAGATGGGGACGGTGGTGGATCCGTGCCCTGTCGTCCCAGAGGTACTCGACGATCGTGTCCGTCCGCACCGGGGCGCCGGCGTGGTAGAGCAGGAGGGCGAGCAGGGCGCGCTGCTTCAGCGGTCCGAGTGGCACGGACCGACCGTCGATGTGCAGCGCCGTCGCGCCGATGATGCTGAACCGCATCGGCTGTCGTCTCTCCGTGGTCCGACCCGACCTGGAGACCTTACCGTGAGTACCTTCCGAGAAACTGCCAGTAACTGACAGGCGCGGGTCATGCCGCGCGGATGAGGTGGACGTTTCGGCCAGCGGGACACAATGCGCGCACGTCGAGAGGGCCACCGACATGACAGACGTGATCGAAACCGAGGGGCTCACCAAGACCTGGGGCAGTCTGACCGCCGTGTCGGGACTGACGCTGCGGGTCCGGGCCGGCGAGTGCTACGCGTTCCTGGGCCGCAACGGGGCCGGCAAGTCCACGACGGCACGCCTGCTGCTCGACTTCATCCGCCCGACGCGGGGCACCGCACGGATCCTCGGCGGAAGCGGCAGCGACCCGTCGATCCGCAACCGGACCGGGTACCTGCCCGGCGACCTCAACCTGCCCCGCGCCATGACCGGCGCCGACGCGATCGCCTACTTCGGCGCGCTGCAGGGAAACCGGCGGCAGAAGGACGCCGCCGTGCTCACCGAGCGGTTCGGCCTGGACCCGAAGCGACCGGTGCGCGAGCTCAGCACCGGCAACCGGCGCAAGGTCGGCCTCGTGCTGGCGTTCATGAGCCGGCCGGAGCTGCTGATCCTCGACGAGCCGACCAGCGGGCTCGATCCGGTGCTGCAGGAGGAGTTCCGGGAGCTGCTCGCCGAGCGCAAGTCCGAGGGCGCGTCCATCTGGCTCACCTCGCACGTGATGGCGGAGGTCGAACGGGTCGCCGACCGGGTCGGGCTGGTGCGGGACGGGGTCCTCAGCAGGGAGCTGTCCATGGAGGAGCTGCGCCGTCAGGCCGCCGACCGGATCCGCTTCAGGTTCCCGCGCAACGTCCGGCCGCAGGCGTTGGCCACCGTCGCCAACGTCACCGACGTGGCCGGGGAGGCCGGCAGCCTGGTGGTCACGGTGGACGGGCCGGTCACCGACCTGCTCCGCCGGGCGGCGCAGCTCGGCGCGACGACGGTCGAGACCGAGCGGCGCGACCTCGACGAGGTCTTCCTGGAGATGTTCGAGCCGGAGGCACCGGCGTGATGGCCGGGTTCTGGCTGGTGTACCGCCGGTGGCAGCGCGACCGGCTGGTGTCGACCGCCGCCTGGACGGTCGGGGTGGTGATCACGGTCGTGGCCACGGCGGCGTTCTACCCCTCCCTGTCGGGCCTGTCGGGAGACAGCGCGGGCAGCAGCGCGGCCATGTCCTCTCTGCTCGGCCTCGGACAGGGCATCGACCCGACCTCTCCGCTGGGATACCTGTGGATCGCGTTGTACGCCAACGTGTACCCGTGGATGCTCATGGCACTCGGCGTCGTGCTCGGCGTCGCGGCCATCGCCGGTGACGAGGACACCGGCACACTGGAGTACCTGCTGTCCAAGCCCGTCACGCGGTCCACCGTGGTGCTCGCGCGCTATCTGGGGATGGTCACGATCCTCGGCCTCGTCGCGGCGGTGTCCGGGCTGTCCCTCGTGGTCTCCTACCCGATGTTCGGGCTCGACGACGACGTGACCACCACCGCCCCCGACGGCGCCACCGTCACGTCGGCCGGCGCGACGGCGACGGACGCCTTCAACGGCACCCTTTCGTCGTTCGCGGTGGCCGTCGGCCTCGCCGGCTTCGCGTTCCTCCTCGGCGCCGTGCTCGGACGCAAGGGTCCGGCCCTCGGCATCGCCACCGGTGCCGGGATCGGCGGCTACGTCTTCTACACGCTGTCCAACCTGACCGGCAGCCTCGAACCGCTCACCTGGATCTCGCCGTGGCGCTGGTACGTCGCCGACGCGATGCTCGTCAAGGGCCTGACGTGGAACGTCGTGCTGCCGTTCGGCACCGCGCTCGCCGGTCTCGCCCTCGGCTGGTGGGGGTTCGTCCGTCGGGACCTCCGGAACCCGTAGCCATGGACCACGACGAGCTCGCCCTTTTCGCGTCCGAACCGGATGGTGGTGTTCGCCCGGGATGAAGCGGCCATTCACGAGAAGGATCGACACTGACGGGGTGATCCGTGAGAACTTCCGCGAGTACCTGGAGTACCTCCTGCGCAGCGGGTACAGCGTGCGGCACGACGAGCACCTCTCCGACCCGGACCTGATCGACCCGGGTGGCAACCCGGTGGAGACCTGGCGCGAGGACTACCCCTACGACGAGCGGCTCGACCGCGATGTCTACGAGGCCGAGAAGTACCAGCTGCAGATCGAGCTGCTGAAGTTCCAGTACTGGGCACAGGAGACGGCCACCCGGCACGTCGTCCTGTTCGAGGGCCGCGACGCCGCCGGCAAGGGCGGCACGATCAAGCGGTTCATGGAGCACCTCAACCCGCGCGCCGCCCGCGTGGTCGCCCTGACCAGGCCGACGGAGACCGAACGCGGCCAGTGGTACTTCCACCGGTACGTCGCCCAGCTGCCGACCGCGGGAGAGATCGTGCTGTTCGACCGGTCCTGGTACAACCGGGCCGGCGTCGAGCGGGTGATGGGCTTCTGCACCGACCGCGAGTACGAGATCTTCCTGCGGCAGGCGCCACTGTTCGAGGAGATGCTGGTCGAGAGCGGGTTCGCGCTGACCAAGCTGTGGTTCTCGGTGACCCACTCCGAGCAGCGCACGCGCTTCGCGATCCGGCAGATCGACCCGGTGCGCCGCTGGAAGCTCTCCCCGATGGACATCGAGTCGCTCGACCGCTGGGGCGACTACACCGCCGCCAAGGAGGCGATGATCGAGCACACGGACACCGACCACGCGCCGTGGACCTCGATCAGGAGCAACGACAAGAAGCGGGCCCGGATCAACGCGATGCGGTTCTTCCTGAACCAGTTCGACTACGAGGGCAGGGACCCCGAGGTGGTCCGCCCCGCGGATCCGCTGATCGTCCAGCGCGGCCGCGACTCCGTCAAGGATTGACGATCCTCACAGTGAGTAGTGCCCCTGCCAGGCAAATGTTGCCGAAACGTGTGCTGCATTCAGTAGGCGCACGCGTGGCGTCCGGCCCTGGAACGTGCGACGGTCGCTGAACCCCCGCCCGTCTCTTCACCCCCAGGAGGCAGGACCTTGTCCACGCGTTTTCCTCGATCCCTGCGCCGCATGGTGCCGGCCCTCGCGGCCGGTGTCGTCGCGGTCGCGGCGGCCGGAGTGTGGCTCGGAAGCGGGTCGGCC
>NZ_BOPH01000088.1 GCF_016863655.1 Virgisporangium ochraceum | reverse complement strand
CGAAAGGCCCGCCGCCCGAGACCGGCCCGCCGGCCAGCGTGGATTGGACGTGTCACCGTTCGTAGCGGTATCCGAGACCACGGACCGTCAACAGGTGCCGCGGCCGACGGGGGTCGGTCTCCAACTTCCTGCGAAGGTGGACGATGTACTGGCGGATGTAGGAGTCGCGGTTCGCTCCGGGCTCGCTCCACACGGCCTCCCGAAGCTCCTCGACACTGACCGTGCGGCCCGCGTTCCTCAGCAGAACTGCCAGCACCTGCCACTCGTTCGGGCTCAGCTGGAGCGACTGCTGCCTGCCCGCCTTCCAGACCCGTCGTTCGCGCCAGCTCACGGCGTTCTCGCCCAGCCACTCGACGGGTGCCAGCGCGCTGCCGGGCGCAGTACGCCGGAGGATCTTCCGGATCCGCGCCGCCAGTTCGACCATGTCGATGGACCCGTCGAGGAAGCCGTCGGCGCGGCTTGCGGGCTGACGGCTGGCCTGGCAGACCGTCGTACAACGGCAGATCGCCGGAATCGCCGCCTTCCTCGACATCACCCGTCAGGGAATGTCACTGACCGACGCCGACGACGATCGCGGCGACCGCATCCGGCAGGCACACGCCGCGTTCACATGGATTGGCCGACGTCTTCGAGTGCGCACCCACCATGATCAATGTGGCGGCGGCCCGGCTGGCTGGTTCGGGCAGCGCGCGGTTGGTGACCGAACCGCGTCTCCGCGAAGTTCCCCGTCCGGAGCAGGGCGATCCGTGACACCGGCCCCGACAGAGCAAACCCCACGAGAACAGCGGTCGGCCCCACCAGCGACAGTGCGATCACCCCGTTGCGGACTCTCCGGTCGGGCCCGGGCAGCACGTACTCGTCCATCCCACCCCCGTTCCGCGCCATCGTAAGGAGGTGCGGCGAGTCGGGCAGAGCGCGTCCTCTCGTCATCGCGCGCTCGCGCCGACCCGACGCCGCGCGGTGATGTCCGACCGGTCGGCCCGGCGTTACGGTGTGCGGGTGCATGGTCCGGTTCTGGGTATCGACTTTGGTACGTCCAACACCGCCGGCGTGCTCCGCCGCGCCGGGCAGCCGGCGGTGCCCCTGATCTTCGACGGGTCGCCGCTGCTCCCGTCCGCCGTCTTTCTGGACCTGGAGTCCGGCCTCATGGTCGGCCGCGACGCCGAGCGGAGTGCGGCGGTGGCTCCCGGCCGGTTCGAGCCGAACCCGAAACGACGTATCGACGACGGCACCCTCTGGCTCGGTGAGCGGGACGTGGCCGTGGCCGAGGCCGTCGCGGCGGTCCTGACGCGAGTGGTCCGCGAAGCGGAGCGGGTGGCCGGCGGGCCGGCCGAGAGGGTCGTGCTCACCTGTCCCGTCGGCTGGGGCGGGCAGCGCCTGCGGATTCTCGCCGACGCGGCGGCGCGGGCGGGTCTGTCCGACCCGCTGTTCGTCGCCGAGCCGGTGGCCGCGGCCTCGTACCTCGTCGACGTCCTCGACCAGCGGATACCGGTCGGTCGCAGTGTGGTGGTCTACGACCTCGGTGCCGGTACCTTCGACGTCGCCGTCGTCCGCCGTACCGGGGACGGATTCTCGGTGCTCGCCGCCGACGGCCTCGCCGATCTCGGCGGCCTGGACCTCGACGCCGCCGTCGTCGGCCGGGTCCGGGCAGCGACGGCCGGGTCCATCGACGCCTGGCAGCGACTCGAGCGGCCGGAGTCCACCGCGGACCGGCGCGCCCGGCGGTTGCTCTGGCAGGACGCCCGGGAGGCGAAGGAGCAACTGTCCCGCCATGCGACGGCAGCATTGCACGTGCCTCTGGTCGACACCGACTGGCACCTGACCCGCGAGGAGTTCGAGGCGGTTGCCCGCCCGCTGCTGGAGCCGACGGTCCGGGTGACCCTCGCGACCTTGCGGACAGCAGGTGTCGAGCCGGCAGCGGTCGGCGGGATCTTCCTGGTCGGCGGCTCGAGCCGGGTTCCGCTGGTCGCGACCCTGCTGCACAGTTCCCTGCGGATCGCGCCGACAGTGATCGAGCAGCCTGAGCTGGTGGTCGGCATCGGCGCCGTCTACGCCGCGACATCCGCGACCCCAGCTGCCCTGGTCCCCGATCCAGCGACGACGGAGCCGGGAGTCGTCGCGGAACGCCCCGCCGCCGGGCGGGCCCACGCGGCCGGCGCCGGGGTGAGCCGGGCGGCCCATCCCGTTGCCGCCCGCGGAACGGCCCCGGTGCGCTCGGCCGAGGCTCCTGCCCGTGCCGCTACAGGTCGCGGCGATCGGCTGCTGCGCTGGATCGGCCTGTGCGTCGCGGCGGTGGTGGCGGTCGGGGTGGCCGGGCGCGCTCTCCTGGTCCAACGGCGGGTCGAGGACGGCTACCTTCCCGGGGAGGATGCGATACGGATCGCCATCGGCGAGATCGCGTTCGACGTCGTCATCGCGGTGGCGGTCCTGTTTCTCACGTGGGTCGGCGGTACCCGTGCCCGCGCCGGGGCCGCCCTTCTCATCGGATATGCCGGGCTTCAGATCGCCGATCTGCCGACGTTCCTCGACGAGTCCACCGCTTTCGGTTCGATGAGCGCCGTGATCGGGATGCGGGCCGCACCGCTGCAGGGCCTGCTGCTCCTCACCCTGGCGGTACCGGCTCTGGTTGTCCTGCTGCGCACGCGATCACAGGGCGCACCGGCCCGCCGGCGCGACGGCCGGCTCACCACCGCGGTGGTGACCGGAGCGTTCGCGGTGGCGGTACCGCTCGCCGCGTACCGGGTCGACCCGGAGACCGCCGTCTCCGTGACGGCATGGGTCATGGTCGTCGCCATCGTCGTCGCGGCGCTGCCCGTGATCGCCGCGACCCGCCGATCGCGTGCGACCGTCACCGGCCTCCTGGTCGCATTCGCCACGCTCGTCCCGGCTCCGACGCTGTCTCCCCTGTTCCAGACCGGTGAGACCCCACCCGGTCAGGCACTGCTGATCGCCGCTGCGGCGACAGCTGTGGTGGTGACGGCCGCCCTTGCCATCCGCCGCCCGACCGAGCCGCAGAGTCCCTGAGAGAACGTCGTGGCGCACGCCCCCGGTGTGTAAGCAGAACGGGGCCAGACGGCGACGGGGCCGTCAGCCGGCGACCGGTCCGGTCGCCTGGAGCAGTCCGACGACGTTGCCCTCCGGGTCGCGGAACATGGCGAACGACGCCGCGTCGTTGATGGCCGTCGGTGCGACGAGCCGCGCACCACCGAGGTTCACGACCTGGTCGAGGGCGGCCTCCAGGTCGTCGACCTGGACGTAGACGGTGACGTACGGCGGGATGTCGGCGCGGGTCTGCATGAGTCCGCCGCCCAGGCCGCCCTCGACCGCCTGCACCAGGGCGTAGCGCGGCCCGGCGTCGTCGATCGTCCAGCCGAACGCCTTCGCGTAGAACTCGCGGAGCGCGGGCATGTCATGTCCGCCGATCTCCCAGTGGACCACGGGATGTGTCATGACAACCTCCGGAAAGCTCGACGCCTCCGACGCTAGGCACCCCCGCGGACGGCGGGCAGGGACCTAAGTCCCGCGGCCGGTCCGCGTCACTCGCCCACGCGGCCGTCGATGCGTTCCCGGAGCAGGTCGGCGTGACCGTTGTGCCGCGCGTACTCCTCGATGAGGTGCAGGACCACCTCCCGCAGCGTCACCGCGGCTCCGTGATGGTCGCCGACGACGTCGAGGTCCGCCGCGCGTGCGACGAACCCGTCGGTGAACGCGCACTCCGCGCGCCACACCCGCCAGGCCTCGGCGACCACGGCGTCGTCGGCCACGGCTCCGTCGAAGTCGCCGTCGTCGCGGGCGCCCCGGTACAGCCGGGGTGCGTCGAGCCCGGCCATGGTGCGCCGGAACCACGCCCGTTCGACGTCGGCGAGGTGGCGCACCAGTCCGAGCAGCGACATCGTCGACGGCGGCACCGACCGGCGGGCCAGCCGTCCGGCGTCGAGCCCGGCGCACTTGAGTTCGAGCGTGCGGCGTTGCCGACGGAGGAACTCCATCAGCGCGGCCCGCTCGTCACCGGGTGCGATCGCCGTCAGGCGCGGGTCCTCCGTCGGCTCGACGAAGCGGTCGGCCCGTCGGTTCATGCCGGGTTGGCACGGGAGGGCGCCTCGCCGCTCTGCTTCACCGGCCGGGCCCGTCGCGGCCGGCGGCCGGCGCCCGGACGCACCGCGGGCGACCGGGTCCGGGCGGCGGCCGGCGGCGCGGCGTCCGTGGGCGTCGCCGCCGTCGGGGTGCGGTCCGTCGGCGGCGCGGGCTCCGCGTCCGGTGGCGGCGGTTCCGGGACCGGCACAGCGGCGCCCAGCGCGGCGACCTCGTCGGCGATGACCGCGGCGAACAGGTCGGACTCGGGCACCGACGCGAAGTCGGTGGTGACCCCGAACACCGCCTGTCCCTCGAACGTGAACACCGACACGCCGATCCGCATCCGGCTGGCGATCGGCACCCACGGCAGGATCTCCCGGATGCGCCGGCCGAACGCGAACAGCGGCCCGGGCGGTCCCGGCACGTTCGTCACCACCGTCGTGAGCGCGCGTTGCGGCAACCGCAACCCCAGACGGACGCCGGCGTCGAGCACGGCGAAGGGCTCGTACGGGGCGACGGTGGTCAGGCTGGCGCCCGCCTCGATCTCGTGGCTCCCCTTGAGCTCGGCCACCCGCTCGTGCACCACGCGCAGCCGCTCCACGGGGTCGTCGACCTCGACCGGCAGGGTCGGCAGGAGCATCGACACGCGGTTGTCCAGCGCCGTCTGGTGGCTCCTGCGCACGTTGACCGGCACCAGCGTGCGCACGGAGTTCGCCGCGGCCGGTTCGCCACGTTCGATTAGCACCGCCCGGAACGCGCCGGTGACCGCGGCGAGAACCACGTCGTTGACGGTCACCCCGAAGCCCTTGGCGATCCGCACCAGCTCGGCGACCGGGACCCGGGCCACCGCGTACCGGCGGGCCTGTCCGAGCGGGCCGAGCAGCGACGTCGGGCGCAACGGGATCATGGCCGAGGCCAGCGCGGTGAGGCCCACCACCAGGTCGGCCACGTACCGGGACGCCCGGGCGGGCTCGCGCAGGGCCGTGGTGAACAGCCGCACCTGGTTGGCTGCCACGTGGGCGAGCTCGCCCATCGCGTCGCCGACGAGGGCGGCGTCTTCGGGAACGGCGCCCGGGTCCCAGGTGTCGGGGACCGCGTCGCGCGGCTCGGGCGAGGTGTCGAACATGAGCTGGTACAGCTTGTTGCCGGACAGGCCGTCGAGCATGCAGTGGTGCACCTTCGACAGCACCGCCCACCGGCCCTCGGGCAGCCCCTCGACGACCCAGTACTCCCACAGCGGGTGGTCGCGGTCGAGCCGCTGGGACATGAGCTGGGCGACCGTCCGGCACAGCGTCAGCTCGTCGCCGGGTGCGGGCAGCGCGACGCGGCGGAGGTGGAAGTCCAGGTCGATGTCGGGCTGGTCGACCCAGACCGGCCCGGCGAGGTCGAACGGCACGCGGCGCACCGTCTGCCGGTACCGGGGCACCAGCGGTAGCCGCTCCCGGATCGCCGCGACGAACTCCGCGTGGGTCGGAGCCGGCCCGTCGATGACGGCCAGCGACGCGATGGCGAGCGAGACGTGCGGGTCCTGGTCCTCCATGTCGAGGAAGGACGCGTCGAGCGGGCTGAGATGCTCCATGGTCGGCCTCTCCGGTGCGGTGTGCCTGGGGCCCTGCGACAGACTCTCGCGCGGGTGGCGACGCGCCCATAGGGACCAACGGCCCGGGTGTCGGGGTCCGGTGGCCCCGCGTGCATCCGGATCCGACGCTGGTCAACAGCGCCCTTGATCGGCACAATCGACGTAACGCCAGGGGGTGAACGGCATGGCACGCACGACCCCGGACCCGGACCGGCCGGGCCGACGTCGGCGCGTCGGCCTGGTGCTCGGCGCCGGTGGAACCCTCGGCGCGACCTGGATGATCGGTGCGCTCGGCGCCGTACAGGAGCGGATCGGACGACCGTTGGGCGAGGTCGACGTCCTGGTCGGCACCAGCGCGGGCAGCGTGCTGGCCGCGTCGCTGCGGTACGGCATGACGCCGGACGACCTCGTCGCCCATCAACGCGGAACGACGTCACCCGACCTGCCCGACCTGGAGGTGCTCGAGCGCGACTCGGGCCGGCTCCCGTCGGTGCCCCGGCTGCGGCTGGGTTCCCCGCGCCTGCTGGCCCGGGCGGTCAGGTCGCCGCACCTGGTCCATCCCCATGTGGCGATGAGTGCCTGGGCGCCGCGGGGTCGCAAGGAGCACCACGCGCTACGGCACTACATGCACCGCCTGGTGCAGACCCGCGGCACGCACGCCCACGCCCGGGTGGCACACGCCCACGCCGCGCACAGCACCGCGTCGCGGCTCTGGCCGGAACGGCACACCTGGATCATGGCGGTCGACTACGAGTCCGGCCGGCGGGTGGCGTTCGGGCGGCCCGGGACACCGGCGGTGCACCTTCCCGACGCGGTGGTGGCGTCCTGCTCGATCCCCGGCTGGCACGCGCCGAAGCGGATCGACGGGCGCGTCTACGTCGACGGTGGGGTGCGGTCGGCCGCCTCGGTCGACGTGCTGCACCGCGAGCGGCTCGACGAGGTGTACGTGCTGGCGCCGATGGCCAGCCACGAGACCGAGCGTCCGCGCTCACCGCTCGTGCGGGCCGAGCGGTTCGTGCGGCAGATGACCGCGCAGGCGCTGGAGCGCGAGGTCCGCCGGGTCCGCGCGGCCGGCACGACCGTCCACACGCTCATGCCCGGCCCCGACGACCTGGTCGCGATCGGCGCCAACCTGATGGACGGCCGGCGCCGCCAGCGGGTGCTGGAGACCTCGCTCGCCACGTCCGCGCATCGGCTGCGCGAGCCGGACACTATCCTCGACCGGTGACGAGCCGGCCGCACCTGCCGTCGCTGGGTGAGGTCATCCGGCGTCAACGCGAACGCGCCGAGCTGCCGATGCGCCAGCTCGCCGCGATGGTGGGCATCTCCAACCCGTACCTGTCGCAGATCGAACGCGGCCTGCGGGCGCCGTCGGACCAGGTGCTGCAGGCCATCGCCGCGTCGTTGCGTACCACGGCCGACGCCCTGGTCGACCTGGCCCACCGGCACGCCGAGCAGGCGCCACCGCGTCCGTCGGTGGTCGCGGCGATCGACGAGGATCCCGGTCTCACCGGACGTCAACGTCAGGCGCTCGCCGAGGTCTACACGGCGATGGTCGAGGCGACGGCGGCGCGTCGGCGCCGGGGCCGCGGCGGTGCTGGCAGTGCGGTGGCCGGAACACCCGACGGGGACTGATGTGCGGTGTCCGGCGCCGCCGTCAGCGACACCGGACACCGTGCCCGTACCGGACCGTCACCGCATCGCCGCGCGCGCCGTGCGCACGTAGACCGCGGTCAGGTCCGCGAGGAAGGTGGCGTGCAGGTTCAGCGCGGCCTTCGTCCGCTCCGAGGTGGTGACCTCGGCCGCCTTGTGCTCGAACTGGACGAAGTTCGCGACGGCCTGCTCGTACGTGTGGAGAGCCGCCTCGACGGCCTCGCCGACGAGCACCCGCCGGGTGTCGACGGCCGCCTTCTTCTCTGCCGGCTTGCTGATGGTGGTGGCGGGTCCGGTTTCCCGGGCCACCTTGGTGGCTGTCATGTCGTCCTCCATCGATCGACCCGTATTAGCAGATTAGCAGCTAATTAGCTACCGAACCGATGCCGGGCTCCTATGTCGCGCGCGTCACATCGACCCACGCCCGGCCCTGGATCGCGGGTCCCCTGACCGCTGCGACTCGGGCCATAAGCCCCTCCACGGCGCCCCTGCCGGTCCCTAGCGTTCGGGGTGGCACCGAAGGAGACGCACATGGAACGCACCCCGATCGTCGTCGGAGTCGACGGCTCACCGGCGAGCTGGGACGCCCTGCACTGGGCCGTCGGCGAGGCGCACCGGTGGCGGGCGCCGCTGGAGGTCCTGATCGTCGACGAGGGCCACGGCGCGTCCGGGGTCCGCACGAACGAGAGCCGTCTCGCGCAGATGGTGAGCGACGCGCGGCAGCTCGACCGGGCCGTCCGCATCACCGGCACGGTGGGCCACGGCCACGTGGTCCCGGCGCTGTGTGAGGCCGCCCGCAGCGCCCGGATGGTCGTGGTCGGTCACCGCGGACACCACGGGTTCGGCCGTCTGCTGGCCGGGTCGCTGAGCGGCCGGGTCGCGGAGAACGCGTCGGTCCCGGTCACCGTGGTCCATTCCGACGGGACCACCTCGGGCCCGGTCGTCGTCGGCGTCGACGGCAGTGCCGGGTCGGACACCGCCCTCGGGGTCGCCTGCGACGAGGCCGAACGGCGCGGCACCGGCGTCGTCGCCGTCCTCGCGTACTCCCACCCGGTCCACCCCTGGCTGACCAACGGTTTGGCGCCGCCCTCGGACCCGCAACTGCTGCACGCGTCGGCCTGCGCGGCCCTGGAGGCGACCGTCGCGCCATGGCGGAGGAAATACCCCGCCCTACCCGTCCGCACGGTGACGGCGGCGGCGCAGGCGGTGCCGTTCCTGACCGACCTGTCCCGACGGGCGCAGCTGGTCGTGGTCGGCGCGCACGGGCACGGTGGCCCGACCGGCCCGCTCGGGTCGGTGCCGGAGAAGCTGCTGGGCCGCGCCCACTGCCCGGTGCTGATCGCCCGCTGACCGCGCCTGCGCGCGGGAGACCTCCGGACGTCCCGGGGGCCGAACGGCCCTGCTGACCCGGGTGCGTTCCGGTGACCGTCGACTCGGACGGGTCGGCCGCCACCTGCCGGTCTCTGCCAACCCGAGGAGGCGATGGACATGACAGCGATCCACCATGAACCCGTCGACGAACCGACAGGGTCGAAGCGCCACCCTGCCTGTTGATCATCTGCTGGACGGGGCCGCAGGGCAGGGTCCAGGGTCCCGTGAACGGCCCGACGTCGGAGCCCGGGTCGATGGTCCCGTGCCCCGGGACGATCGACCCTGCGCCGCTCCACGGCGCGGTGTCACGGTGTGGGCGTGCACGGACAGCTTCTGCGCCCGAGAGGGGCGCGGGCAGGGAGCCGGACGGAGTGAGACCGATGATCGAGACGATGACCGGCGAACCGATGCTCGCCGACGCGATCCGCGACGTGATCGAGACCGCCGCCGTCGGCACGGTGTTCGGAACACCGGTGCGCCAGGACGGCGTCACGGTGATCCCGACGGCGGTGTTCAAGGCTTTCGGCGGCGGCGAGTCCACCGCGGAGGCGAGGGCGGGCCGGCCCGCGAGTGGGGTGCGGGTGATGACCCGGCCGGCGGGTGCCTTCGTGATCGCGGACGGTCGGGCGACGTGGCGTCCCGCCGTCGACGTCAACCGGATCATCCTGGGCGGACAGGTCGTGGCCGTCGTCGCGCTGCTGACCGTCCGCGCGATCATGCGTGCGCGCGGCGGGTGCCGCCGGTAGCCGCGCCTCCCCCACCGCCCACCATCGTCCCGTGGAGGATGCCATGTCGACAACCAGCTTCGACGCGTTCAACCGGGCCGGCCAGACCGCGCACAGCTGGCTGCGCGAGATCACCACCGCGCGCTGGACCTGTTGCCGCACCAGCTTCGCCGGGTCCTGCGGTACCCGGTCCTGCGGCGGCGCTCCGAGCTTGCCGGTTCCGTGAACGGCTGACGTCACGGCAGCGGTCCCACCGCCCACAGGGGCGACACGATCACGGCCGGGATGTCGTCGAGCGCCGGGACGCGGTCGACGACCTCGTCCCGGTTGATCGCCAGGCCGAGCGTCGCCAGCAGGAGGTCGGCGGAGGACGGTCACGATGACCGCTGCCGGAAAGTCCTGCGGCAGTGGAGCGAGCACCCGGGCTCACCGCGTCGAGTCCGCGGCCGAGCACACCAGCGCCACGACGGGGACCACCGGCGGGATCATGTCGAGCACCCGCCGGGGTCGTCCGGGAGCTGGACCGGCGGCGACGCGCCACCGGCCGCGAGGCCGGCCATGCCGGCACGGTAGCCCGCGCGGTCCAGCGTCCCGTCGAGGAGCTGCCGGACGAGTCGGCTCTCGACGGCGCACCGCTCGGCGTCGCGGGGGTCGGTGAACACCGGCGTGGTGGGCATCGGAGCCGAAACGGTGGGGCGGGGGTGTTCGGCCAGCGGCCCGTACCCCCGCTTCCCGGCCTGTTCGTAGCAGTAGACGACCCCCACCGGCACGAGCATGAGCACGATGGCAAGCACCACCCACATCGGTGTCACCTCCCCGCTGCGGTCACCCTCGGGTGACGACGGTCGGCGGTCCCACGTTCTCCGGTGCCGGACCGGGTGCGGGAGGCACGGGGCGGCGACCGCCGCCCGGGCCGCCGGCGAGACCGACGGCGCCCACGTAGATGAGCAGCAGGGCGACCAGGATGGCGACGACGCCACCGCCGATCAGTCCGTTGCCCAGCGGCCGCAACGCCGGGACCTTCGCACCGACGGTCGCCCCGGCGGTGACGCCGGTCGTTCCGTCGGCGTTGGTGAGCACCATGGCAAACCGTCCGTCACCGGGGGTCCAGCGCAGATCGAGCGTGCCGGTGCCGGTGGCCGACGCCAGCCAGAACGACTGTGCCGCCGGTCGGTCGATCGCCCGCACGGCGCCCGCCGAGCGCTGCGTCGTGACGTCGGAGGAGTCCTCGTAGACCCCGGTCACCTCGTCGTGCGCGGTCCCGGCGAGCCAGGCGTCGATCGCCGACTCGGGCCCGACGCCGACGAACATGGGCGAGTTGCCGGCGTCGATCCGGATCCGGACCGCGTCGAGCGCCGTCCGGTCCCGGCCGGGGAGGCGCAACGGATGGATCTCGATGCCCTCCACGGTGACCGCCGCCGTCGCCGTGGACAGCGACAGCTCGTCCGACGACACGAAGCCGGCCGAGTCGCGCGACGCGTGCACGGCCAGTGCGGTCACGCCGCCGGCCGCCGCGCCGAGACCGGCGACCAGCAGCAGCACCCCGGCCACGATGGACACCACCCGGCCCGCCGTTCGACCGGAGGTCCGCGGCGGGACGGGCTCACCCGCGGCCGGTCCCGACGGTGTCGGCGGAGGTGGCTGCGGCACCGGCTCCGCGCCGCCCTGGTCGAGGCGGAACGGCGGGTACCGGTCGGTGAGCAGCGCGACGTAGGCCACGGTGCGCACCGCCCACCGGTTGATGCCCACGACCAGGTTGAACAGGCCGCGCGGGTATCTGCCGGTGGCGAGCAGGACGATGCCGACGACGAGCACGAGGAAGCCGATCAGGCTCCCCCCGCCGCCATCGCGGTCGGGCCACCCGCCGCCGGTCAGCAGTCCGACGATGACCAGGTGCGGCACGGCGAACAGCCAGGCCACCAGCGGCAGCCAGCGGGGCAGCCGCTCCGGCCGGTCGGCTTCGATCCGGGCCGGGTAGTCCGGCACGTCGTCCAGCGTGAACGGCGGGTACCGGTCGGTGCCCAGCGCCGCGTAGCCGTAGTAGCCGACTCGCCACGTCCAGCGCAGCACGCCGACATTGAACTCGTGGATGCCGGCCGGGTACCGCCCGGTCAGCAGCACGGCGACATAGGCGACGAGCGTCAGCGCGACGAACGCCACCCACAGCACCGCCAGAACGATGTAGTGCGGGATCAGCAGCAGCCACTTGACCAGCCAGAGCCATCGCCCCGGTTCGTCGGGCCGCGCGGTCAACCGCACGGGGCTGGGTCGCATGTTCACCCTCCTCTTCCTTCCCCTCCAGCACACGGCCGGGACGACCGGCGGTAACGGGTCTTTCGGCCCGGTCGGGAGAGGAAAGCGGTCCTGATCAGTCGGGCCGTCCGGGCGCGAGCCTCGACACGTGCGGTACCTGACGGTGCCGATGTGGGAGCGAAGGAGCTCATCATGCGACGCCTACGCACACTCGCGTTGAGCTTCGACGATGCTCTCCAGCAGTGCGACACGGCGTTCGCTCCCGGCGGCGCGGACGGGTGGACCACCATCGCGGCGAACCGACGCCGGCACCGCGCCGCGATCGGCTGAGCCCGACACGGCCACACATCCACCAGAGGAGGTAGCCATGACGGCGGTTCAGCTCCCGGTGACCGTCCTCGTCACCGGGACGGTCGCGGACCGGACGGCGGTACGGCTCGCCGCGAACGAGGCTCTGCTCCACGAGCGTCCCATCCGCGTACTCACGACCTACACGCCACCGGATCCCACCGCCGGACCGATCGGCTGGGCGCCGCAGCTGACCACCGCCCAGCGGGCGATGGGAGCCGCGTTGAGATGGCTGCGAGAGTCGCACCCGGCACTGCCGGTGGACTACCGCGTGGCGCCCGGCGACCCGGCCGAGATCCTCATCGGCATGTCGCCGGATGCGGCGCTGGCAGTGGTCCCGGCGGTCACCCATGCCCGACCCGGGGCGGTCACCGGCGCCCCCACACTGCCAGAGCGGGTGGCCGCACACGCCCGATGTCCCGTTCTGATCAGCCACTCCGGTCTGGTCGCCGGCGGTGATGTCGTCGTCGGGGTCGACGGTGTCTCCTCCGCCGACCCGTTGCTGAGGTTCGGATTCCAGGCGGCAGCCGCCCGCGGGGTCCCGCTGCGGGCGGTTCTGGTGTGGGGCGCGCTGCCCGAGGCCGGGCTCGGCACCCTCGACCCGTTCGCGTTCAACCGTCCGAGTGCGAACGAGGACGCCGACCGCCTGCTGGCCGAGGAGCTGGCCGGCTGGGCGGAGAAACAGCCCGACGTGACGGTGCGCAGGCACGCGGTGTGCGGCTCCGACGTCGCGGCCACGCTCGCCCGCACCGCCTCCGACGCCGCGCTGCTGGTCGTCGGTGCCCGGAGCCGGCCGGCCCGCAGCGGCCAGGCGCTCGGTCCGGTCCCGCGCCGGTTGATCCGCGCCGCTCCGTGCCCGGTCGTCGTGCTCCAGCTGGACTGAGCACCCGGCCGTGCCATTGCGGTCCCGGGACCAAGGTCCCGGGACCGGCCGACTCCCGCCCCTCCCGCATGTGCTCCGCCGGCGCCACGATGGTCGTGCGGCAGCCCTCCCGGGTGCCGCCGCCCCGACGGCACAGGTACCGGCACCGAGGAGGAGAGCCGATGGACCGGACCGTGACGGCGCCGCACCCCGACGGTCTGGTCGCGGCGGTCATCTACCACGACGGTCGACGGGTGGAATGCCTGCCCACCGTCGCCGAGACCAACCGACGGCTGCGGCAACGCCCCGGCACCATGGCCTGGATCGGCCTCAGCCACCCCGCCGAGGCGCAACTGCTGGCGGCGGCCGACGAGTTCGGCCTGCACCACCTCGCCGTCGAAGACGCCATCAAGGCCCACCAGCGGCCCAAGCTCGACCGGTACCGCGACACGCTGTTCGTCGCCCTGCGCACCGCCCGCTACGTCGACGCCACCGAGGAGGTCCGCTTCGGCGAGGTGCACGTGTTCGTCGGTGACGGTCTGGTGCTCACCGTCCGGCACGGCGACGCACCGGACCTGGCGGCCGTACGCACCCGCATGGAGAACAACCCCGAGCTGCTTCGCCACGGCCCGGAGGCAGTGCTCTACGCGGTGCTGGACCACGTCGTCGACGGATACGCGCCTGTGGTCACCGGTCTGCAGAACGACATCGACGAGATCGAGACCGAGGTGTTCCGCGGCGACCCGAACGTGTCGCGGCGCATCTACGAGCTGACCCGGGAGGTCATCGGGTTCCAGCGCGCCACCCGGCCGCTGCTGGACGTCCTGAGCGCGCTGGTGGCCGGGTTCGAGAAGCACCGCATCCACGACGAGCTCCGCCGGTACCTGCGCGACGTCACCGACCACGCGACCGTCGTGGCCGAACGGGTCGACGGCTTCCGCCAGCTGCTCGACCACATCCTCACGGTCAACGCCACGCTGGTGTCGCAGGCCCAGACCGGGAAGATGGAACGGCTCACCGAGGCCAGCTACGCCCAGAGCGAGGAGATCAAGCGGATCTCCGCGTGGGCGGCGATCCTCTTCGCGCCGACGCTCGTCGGCACCATCTACGGGATGAACTTCCACCACATGCCGGAGCTGCTGTGGCGGGGCGGCTACCCGTTCTCGCTCGGGCTGATGGCGCTGATCTGCCTTGCCCTGTACGTCCTGTTCCGCCGGCGCCGGTGGCTGTGACCGTCCGGCCGGTCACGTCGCCGGTCGGCTCAGCGGGGCCAGCTCGACGGCGCGGTCCACGTCGTCGACGGTGACCACCCCGACCACCACCCGACCGTCGTCGACCACGACGAGCAGCGGGCTGCCCGGGCCGAGGGCCCGCGTCACGGCCGATGCCGGGTCCCACGGACGCACCGTGACCGACGCGGCGGCCGGCGCCGCGACGGCGGCGACGCGGAGCACCGCCCGGTCGGGCGGCGCGACGCGGGTCAGGCGCGCCAGGTGCAGGATGCCGACGAGCCGGTGCCCGCCGTCGACCACGGGGAACACGCGGTGACGGGCCGCGGATGCGACGGTGGCGACGAAGTCGTCGATGATCTGCCCGGCCGGTGCGCACACCGGCCGCGGGGTCATGATCTGCGCGACCGTCAGCCGGTCGAGCACCGCGCGGACGCGCGCCGACGCCCCTTCGGCGGTCGCCGCCCAGACCAGGTACCAGCCGAGCAGCACCAGCCAGAGCCCGGACAGGTCGCCGGCGACCAGGATCTGGACGATCCCGCCGACGGCCAGCAGGAGCCCCACCACCGACCCGGCCCGGTCGGCCGAGACCTGCGCGGCGTACCGGTCGCCGCGGATCCGCCACAGGACCGCCCGCAGGACGCGGCCGCCGTCCAGGGGTGCCCCGGGCAGCAGGTTGAACACCGCGAGGACCACGTTGACCCCGGCCAGCCAGGCCAGGCTCGCGACGACGAGGTCCCCGAGGCCGGCGGCGCGTGCCCACACCAGCCCCAGCGCGCCAGCGGCGCCCAGGAGCAGGCTCATCAGCGGACCGGCACCGGCGATGGCCAGTTCGGCCGACGGAGTCGGGGCCTCCTCGTCGAGCTCCGATACGCCGCCGAGCAGCCACAGGGTGATCCGCCGCACGCCGACGCCGAACCAGCGCGCCACGATGGCGTGGGCGAGCTCGTGGGCGAGCACGCAGCCGAAGAACGTGGTGGCGACGAGCAGACCGGCGGCCAGGTACGCGCCGGGCGGCTGCCCGGGAACGGCCGTCGGCAGCAGCGAGCCGGCGAGCCCCCAGGCGAGCAGCCCGACGATGACGAGCACCGACCAGTGGACACCCACCGCGATCCCGGCGACGCGACCCAACCGTATGGACTGACGCATCGTGCTCACCTCGTTTCCACGCGGCCGAACCGGCGCCGAAGGGCCGCTTTGAAGAGCGTGTCGGCCAGCAGGACCACCGGAACCGCCAGACCGGCGAGGGCCCAGCCGGACGCCGAGGGCCAGGCGCCGCCCAGCGCACCGGCGACCGGCCCCACCGCCAGGAACACGACGAGCAGCACCAGCTCGACGCCGACCGCCAGTGGCAGCAGGTGGTTGCTCCACAGCGGGATCCGGTACACCGGACGGACCTCGCTGCGGCACGCGAACGCGTTGGCGAGCTGGCCCAGGACGATGGCGGCGAACGCCGTCCCCGACGCCGTGGCGAGCAGGGCGCCGGACGGGTCGTCGCCCCACGTCCACCCGCCGGCCAGGAGCACGGCCGCGAACGCGCAGAGCGAGACGACCACCTCGGCGGGGCCGAGGACGCCGAACGCGCGGGTCAGCACCCCGGCGTCGATGAGCTGACCGGTCCGGGCCCTGCTGACCATGGTCCGCCGGCTCGGCGGCTCGCCACCGAGCGCGAGCGCGGGAAGCAGGTCGGTGCCGATGTCCAGGGCCAGGACCTGCAGCACGCCGATGGCGAGCGGGAAGCTGCCGCCGCTGAGCGCCCAGGCGAGGAACGGCGCCAGTTCGGCGACGTTGTCGGTGAGGTGGTAGGTCAGGAACCGGCGGATGTTGGCGAACGTGGCCCGGCCGAGCTCGACCGCCGACACGATGGTCGCGAAGCGGTCGTCGAGCAGTACCAGGTCGGCCGCCTCGCGGGCGACATCGCTGCCGGTCGCACCCATCGCCACGCCGATGTCGGCCTCCCGCAGGGCCGGTGCGTCGTTGACCCCGTCACCGGTCATCGCGACGACGTGGCCACGCTGCTGGAGGACGCGGGCGATCCGCAGCTTGTCCTCCGGAGAGACCCTCGCCAGGACGATGCCGTCCCGGTCGATCAGGTCGCCGAGCGCGTCGTCGTCACCGGGCAGGTCGGGTCCCTCGACCACCGGTGAGTCCACGGTGGACAGTCCGACCTCGAGGGCGACGGCACGGGCGGTGCCAGGGTGGTCGCCGGTCACCATCGCGAGCCGGATGCCGGCGCGGCGGCAGGCGGCGACCGCGCCGGCGGCGTCCGGCCGGGGCGGGTCGAGCAGGCCGACGATGCCGACGAGGGTCAGGTCGCGTTCGTCCCGGTCGCGGTCGCAGTCCGGGCCGAGCCCGCCGCGGTGCGCGACCGCGAGCACCCGCAGCCCGCGGTCGGCCATGTCGGTGGCGACCCTCGACGCGTCACCGGCGGACCGGCACCGGGCGAGCACGGCCTCCGGTGCGCCCTTGACGTACAGGTCCGGCCCGACCCGGGTGGCGGCGGTCAGCCGGCGCGGGTCGAACGGGAACCGGGCGGTCGTGGGTTCCGAGCGCTCCCGGCCGGTGACGTCGATCCTGGCGCGGCGGGCCAGGACGTGCAGCGCCACGTCCATCGGGTCACCGGAGGCGACCCAGCCACCGTCGCGCCGCGCGAGCCGGCCACTGGACGCCCGTGCGCCGGCGTACGCGACGTCGGCGACCGCCGCGCGCACCGGAGCGGCCGCCACCACCTCACCGGCGGGGTCGTACCCGACACCCGTCACCCGCGCGGAGCCCGCCGGCGTCCACACCTCGGTGACCGCCATCTCGTTGCGGGTCAGGGTGCCGGTCTTGTCGGTGCAGATGAAGGTGACGGAGCCGAGCGTCTGCACCGCCTCCAGCCGCTTGATCAACGCCTGCCGATCGGCCATCGTGTGCGCACCGCGGGCCAGCGACAGCGTGACGGTCGGCAGCAGCCCTTCCGGCACGAGTGCGACGGTGACGCCCAACGCGAACAGGAAGCCGTCCATCAACGGCATCCCGAGCAGCAGCGCGACGGCGAAGAACACCGTTCCCACACCGACCGCCGACGCGGCCACGATGCCGACGACGCGGTTGAGCCGCAGCGCCAACGGGCTCGTCGGCCGGCGGGTCCGCTGCGTCAGCGCGGCGATGGAGGCCAGCCGCGTCCGGGTACCGGTGGCGACCACCACCGCCTCGCCGGCGCCCTCCACCACGAAGGTGCCGGCGTGCAGCGGATCCCCGGTACCGGGGCGGCGGGGGACGGACTCGCCGGTCAGCAACGACTCGTCCACCGCCAGGCTCTCCAGCCGGACCGCGGTCAGGTCGGCGCTGACCCGGTCGCCGGCCTCGAGGATCACCAGATCACCGGGGACGAGGTCGGTGGCCGGCACGGTGTGGCGCCGCCCGTCCCGGCGGACGACCGCCGTGGCCGGCATGAGACCGCGCAGCCGGTCGGCGGCACGGTCGGCCCGGTACTCCTGCGCGAACGCGAACCCGCCGTTGACCAGCACCACGATCACGATCGCGATCGCCAACTGGGCCATCCCGGCGACCGCCGCAAGGCCGGCGGCGACCCACAGCATCAGCGCGAAGAAGTGGGTCAGCTGTCGTAGCAACGGCAGCCACACACCCGGACGCGACGCCTCGGGCAGCGCGTTGGGACCCACCGTCGCGAGCAGGTCCCGCACCTGTGCCGCGGTCAGCCCGGTGGCCGCCGGCACCTCGACGGCGGTCCCGGCCTCGACGCTGGAAGCTCCATCCACACCATCGACGCTGTCCCGACCGGCTGCGGACATGCAGGGCCAGGTGGCCCGTCGGTCCGTGCCGTCCGGCCCACCCGCCGCGCGGCCGCGGCGCGGTAGACATCGGAGAGTCCCCGATGCCTTCTGGAGGAGCCATGAGCACCGAGCAGATCGTCGTCGGCGTCGACGCCTCCGCGGTCAGCTGGCTCGCCCTGCGGTGGGCCACGGCCGAGGCGGTGCGGCGCGGCGTCAGCCTCCGCATCGTGCACGCGTTCCACGCGCATCTGCCCGATGTGGCCTACAACGTGCTGCAGGCTGAGGCGAACGCCCTCAAGCAGGCCACCGCGGTCGTCGACGACGCGGTCGAGGACGTCCGCCGGCGGGCGCCGGGGGTCGACGTGCGGACCGAGACGGTCTCCGGTGGCGCGGCGGCGGCGTTGCTGGAGGCGGCACGCCCCGGCGATCTGGTGGTCGTCGGCAACCGGGGTCACTCCGAACTCGCGGCGACGCTGGCCGGGTCGACGTGTCAGCAGGTCGCCA
Source organism: Virgisporangium ochraceum (assembly GCF_016863655.1). Classification (GTDB taxonomy): domain Bacteria; phylum Actinomycetota; class Actinomycetes; order Mycobacteriales; family Micromonosporaceae; genus Virgisporangium; species Virgisporangium ochraceum. Next base: position 428,953 of record NZ_BOPH01000088.1, on the reverse strand, counting down.
TGCACGCTCCGGCGTCCGTCGCCGTGATCCGCCCGCAGATGAGGGCCGAGGCCGGACCGGTGGTCGTCGGCCATGACGGGTCCCGCACTGCGGAGGCGGTGCTGCTGACCGCGTTCGACCAGGCCGACGCCCGGGACTGCGGGCTGGTGGTGGTCCGGGCGTTCCGGCCCTCGACCCCGCCGTGGCCGGCCGGCGCGCCGTCACCGACGCTGTTCACCGCCGCGACGGCACAGGCGGCGCTGACCGTCGGACTCGAGCGGGTGGTCGCGCCGCTGACCGACAGGTACCCGAAGGTCAAGGTCGAGGTACGCGTTGCCGGTGGCGACCCGGCCCAGCTCCTCGTCGAGGCCTCGCGCACCGCGCGACTGGTGGTGGTGGGATCGCGGGGGCACGGTGGCTTCACCGGGCTGCTGCTCGGCTCGGTGGGACTGCACCTGCTCCACCACGCCCAGTGCGGGGTCCTGATCTCCCGCCCGTGACCGGCTGCGCGGCGGCCGCTACGGGGTGAGGACGACGCGTGCGGTCACCCGGCCGGCGAGAACATCGTCCATCGCGGCGTTGATCTCGTCGAGCTTGCGCACCTCGCACGCGACGCGGGTGCGGTTGTCGGCGTGCAGCCGGAACACCTCGGCGAGGTCCGCGCGGGTACCGACGATCGAGCCGACGACGGTGATGCCGCGCAGAACCGTCTCGAAGATGGGCAGCCGCATGACGTTGTCGCGCGGCAGCGCCACCAGCACCAGACGCCCGCCCGGGCGCAGGCAGGCGTGTGCCCGCTCCAGCACCGACGGGTCGGCGGCGAGGACCACCGCGACGTCGGCGCCGTCGAGGCGTTCCACCTCCGCGACGACGTCGTTGTCGGCAGCGTTGACCGCCCACCGTGCGCCGAGGTCACGGGCGAGCGCCAGTTTGTCGTCGGTGACGTCGACGGCGATCGTGTCCGCACCGAAGATCTGCGCGTACTGCAGCGCGAGGTGACCGAGTCCCCCGATGCCGAAGATCGCCGCACGCTCGCCGGGCCGGACGCCGGACACCTTGATGGCCTTGTACGTCGTGACCCCGGCACAGGTCAACGGTGCCGCCTCGACCGGGTCGATGCCCGCCGGAACGGCGACGGCGTACCGCGCATGCCCGACGGCGTACTCGGCGTGTGCGCCGTCGATGGAGTAGCCCGTGTTGAGCTGTGCGGGGCACAGCGTCTCGCGCCCGCTGACGCAGTAGCCGCACCGGCCGCACGCGAAGCCGAGCCAGGGCAGCGCGACCCGGTCGCCGACGGCGTGTTCGGTGACGCCGGGCCCGAGCGCCTCCACGATGCCGACCCCCTCGTGGCCCGGCGTGAACGGCAGCCGGGGTCGGACGGGCCAGTCACCGTGAGCGGCGTGGATGTCGGTGTGGCACAGACCGCTGGCCTCTACGCGGACCAGGACCTGGCCAGTGTCGGGCCGGGGAACGGCGACGTCGCGAAGCTCCAACGGTTCGGTGAACCCGGTGACAACGGTGGCACGCACGGGAACCTCCTCCACCTGTGGTCGGCTGGTGATCTGTCCGGTGATTGTGGGGAGTGTGCGCGCGTCGGTTCCCGTGCCGGCAGGCCGAAGCGCCCCACCGCGCCGGGACCTTCGGCCCGCGGTCGGCGGCCCGCACGGTTCCGCCGGCGCGTGGTCGCGCCGGCGGTGGCGGGACGGGCGTCAGTCTGTCGGGTAGAACTCGATCGGACCGGTCTCCGCGAATCCGGAGATCGCGCCATGGAAGCCGGCGTTGACATAGCTCAGGTTGACGGTGAGCTGGTAGACGCCGGGCTCGAACCGTCCCGGGGGCTCCAGGAACGTGTGGCTGTACTGCCGGGGCGTGGTCTTCGCCGACACGCTGTCCAGCGGAACGGACACCCTGTCGATCTCCCCGACGGTCGTGCCGACGCCGTCGGTGTCGCGGCACGTGAGCGTCAGCTCCCAGTCGCCTCCGACGTACGGCGCGAACTCACCGTCCAGTTCCCACACCACCCGCAGCTCCAGCGGGTTGCCGGTCCGGATGATGTGCGCGGTGGTGCCGCGGCCCCCCCGGGTCGAACGGTTCGACGCCGATCTTCCCGGTCAGGTTCCCGACCACGGCTTCGAAGTAGTTGTACGTGTACTCGGCCATGGCTCCTCCCAATGCCGATGCTGGCGGTGCGCCAGTCCTCTGAGTTCCACCATCCGCGCGGGTGGTTGTCCGATCTCGTCCGGTGACTTAACCGGCGGGATCCGCCCGTTAAGGCGACGGACCGGCCCAGCGCGCCGGGCCGAAGGACCCTCCCCGACCGTCCGGCACCCGTCCTAGCGTCCGGGGTGAACCGTTGGAAAGGGGTCGGGCATGTTCGCCTCACCACGCGACCGTCTCCTCCTCGGGCTCGTCGCCCTCACGGTGGTCGCCGGGCTGCTCGACGCGATCAGCGCCGGCATCTGGGATCTCGCCACAGTTCTGGCGTTGATCGCGGCGCTGATCGCCGCGGTGGTCCTCGGTCAGCGCACCGACCGCCGCGGCGTCACCGTCCGTCCCGACCTCGCGGCGTGGCTCCACCGGCACGCGGCGGCCACGGGTGAACCCGTCGACCGGGTCGTCGACCGGGCGGTGGCCGCCTACCTGACGGGCCTGACCGGCGCCGCCGACCGGGACGGGGACCGGCGGTGACCACCGTCGCACCCGCCACCGTGGTGATCCTCGGCGCCGGGGCGACGGCCGGTGCGGACACTGTCGGTGGCAAGGCCGCGATGATCGACCGGCTGGCGCGCGCCGGCTTCGACGTTCCACCGGCCGCCGCGCTCACCGCCACCGCCTACCGCGAGTTCGTCACCGATCCGGCCCTCGCCGACCTCGTCGGCCGCGTCGCGGGGGGCGTGCCGGTCCCGGCCGACGACGTCGACCGGGCGTTCCTCGACATCGCGATCCCCGACCGGCTCGCCACCGCGATCGTCGCCGCGGCCGTCCGGGTCGGCGCCGGCGGGCAGGTCGCGGTGAGGTCGTCGGCGACCGTCGAGGACCTTGCCGGGGCGTCGTCGGCCGGACAGTACCGGTCGTCGTTGAACGTGACCGGCCGCACCGCGCTGCTGCGGGCTGTCCGGCTGACCTGGGCGTCGCTGTGGCATCCCGCGCCGTGCGCCTATCGTCGTGCCTGGGGTCTGGCGCGGGCGGACCTCGCGATGCCGGTCCTGCTCATGCGGATGGTGCCGGCGCGGTGGGCCGGGGTGGTGTTCACCGTCGACCCCACCGACCCGGGGCGGTCGCGGGTGGAGGTCGTACCGGGACTGGGCGAAGCTCTGGTGTCCGGTGCCCGAACGCCGGAGGTCTGGCGCCCGGTCCGCGACGCACCGGACGCCGTACCGGACCGTGCCCTGCCCGTCGATACGGCGGGTGCGGCCCGCGCCGCGGTCGCGCTGGCGCTCCGGGTGGAGCGGTGGGCGGGACAGCCGCAGGACGTGGAGTGGGCGGTGGACGGCGACCGCCTGTGGCTGGTGCAGTCCCGGCCCATCACCACCGGATCCACTGTCGACGGTGATGGCTGCGACACCGCGGTCGACACCGACGAGCTCACCACGGCCGGGATCGCCGAGATGCTCCCCGGCGTCCTGCCACCGCTCGTCTGGGACATCGACGCGTTCCTCGTCGAGGAGGCACTGCGTACCGTGCTGGGCCAGCTCGGTGCGTACACCGCCGACCGGGCCGGCCCGCACGGGTTGGTACGACGGGTCCGCGGCCGGGCGGCGCTGAATCTCGACCTGCTGAAGACCGTAGCGGCGGCCCTGCCGGGCGGCTCGCCGGAGGACCTGGAACGCGAGTACTTCGGCGTCGTCGGCGCCCCGACGGACGACGCCACCCGGCCGGGGCGGCTGCGGCTGGCCCGCCACCATGCCCGGGTCGCCGCGGCGCGACGCAGGTCGGCCGCCGAGGCGGAGGTCGTCGTCGCCGCGGTGGAGGAGGTGACCGCACGGCCACCGGAACTGTCCACACTGGACGACGCGGCGCTCTCGGCGTACCAGCGCCGGCTCACCGACCTCGGCGCCCGCGCGATGGCCGCCGAACTCGCCGTCGCCGCCGCCGCTGCCGGGCTCTACCAACAGCTGGAGAGCATGTTGGCGGGCCATCTCGGCGCCGCCGAGGCCGCCACGGCCGTCCAACGGCTGACGACCGGTGCGGGACTCGCTCCCCCGCCGCCGGCCGGTGCGTCGCGATCGGTGTTCGCCGGCCCGACGTGGGCGGAGTCCGGTGGGCCGCCGCCCGTCGCGCCGACGACGCCGTCCGCCGACGACGCCGCCCGCCGCGCCGTCCGCAGACGTCTGCAGTCCGACCCGAAATGGCGACGGGTGCGGTGGCTCACCGGCCAGGTCGTCGACGTCCGGATCCACGTTCTCCAGCGGTTGGCCGACGACGTCACCGACGGGCTGAGCCGCCGGGAACGGGTCAAGGCCGCGGTGCTCGCGCTCGGCGGCGAGACCCGGCGCGTCCACCTGGACCTGGGACGCCGGCTGCACGAGCGTGGTCTGCTAAACCGGCCGGCAGACGTGGACCTGCTGCGCCGCACCGAACTCGACGCGGCGCTCAGCGGCTGTCCACCGGCGCCCGCCGAACTCGCGCGCCGACGCCGGTGGATCCGGCGGTGGACGGTCGATCCGCCGCTGCCGGAGCGGTTCGTCGGACGGCCGGCACCCGTGGAGGCCGTCGCGCCGTCCGGCGGCCGGCTCCGGGGCTGGGCCGCCGGCCCCGGCCGGTACACCGGCCGCGCCCACGCGGTCACCGATCCATTGACCACCTCCTTCGGCGACGACGAGGTCCTTGTCGCGACAGCGACCGACGCCGGCTGGTCGCCGCTGTTCATGCGGGCGGGCGCGGTCGTCGTCGAACGGGGCGGCCCGCTGTCGCACGCGGCCATCGTGGCCCGCGAACTCGGCGTCCCCGCGGTGCTGAACCTGCCCGGCGCCATGGCCGCCCTGGACGGCCGGCTCGTCACCGTCGACGGCACCGCCGGCGAGGTGACCGTCCACGAGGAGGCGCAGGCGCCATGACCGGGCAGCGGCACGAGAACTGGTACGCCGACTCCGACCTCGACCGCCTGCACATCTTCGTGCCGGCCGTCATGGGCGCCGGCATCGCGCTGTCGCTGTACACACTCGTCCGCGACGCGGTGCACGCCCGCCGGCGCCGCTCGTCGAGCCGCCGTGTCACGTTGGAGGCCCACGCCACCGCCCGGCAGGTGCTCACCGGCGGGCCCGCCGACGCCGGCCTGCTCGACGGGCTGCGACCCCGCATCAGCTACCTGGTGACCGCACTTGCGGCCGCGGGCCTCGCGGTGTACGTCGGGATCGGCGCCACCGCCAACTACCTGAACCCGGTCGGGTACATCCGGGACATCGCCTGGCTGTGGGCCGTGAGCCTGGCCGCCACGGCCCTGTTCGGGCTCGTCGCAGCCGTCGCCGGCATCAGTTTCGTCACGTGGCCACGGATCCCGCGATGGCAGCGGCCTCTGCTGGCGCGCACCCCGCTCGGACAACGCCCGCCGGCACCCCACGACGCCGACCTCCACCCGTCGTCGCTCCTGGGCTGGGCGGCCGCGACAACCGGCGCCACCGCCGCTCTGATGGTGCTCATGATGGCGCGGGCCCCCTACATGTTCGCCGCGGCGGACACCTGGTTCCACGACACCGCACGGGGATGGGACTGGGCCGACGACTTCGCGGCGCTGGATCTCTTCGGCCGCACCAGCGTGTCGGTGCTGCTCGTGGTCGTCATCGGCCTGGGCACGCTGCGGTGTGTGCCGTTCGCGCTGGCCTACCTCGGCAGTGTCGCGGCGGGGCTGCTGGTCGACGGTGCGGTCAAAGCGGCGATAGACCGGCCACGGCCGCCCAGCAGCGTTCTGGCGCACTGGACCGACTCGTTCCCCAGCGGCCACCTGATCCAGGCCACCCTGATCGCGGGCCTGGTACCGATGGCCGTGCTCGTGCTGTTCCGGCGACGGTGGCTTGCCTGGGGTGCGTTCGGGGTGCTCGGCTACGCCGTGGTGGCCACGACGGCGCTGCGGTTGTACCGCGGGGTGCACTGGTGGTCCGACGCGGTCGGCGGCGTCCTCATCGGCACCACGATCGTGCTGACCGTCCTGTGGATCCTCGGGCACGGACGCTGGCACCGGCACTGCGACGCCTGCCCGTGGCACCGGACGACCGGCCCGGCCGGGCAGCGGCACGCGCCCGCCGTGCTGCTGCCGATGCCGGTGCGCCGGCGGCTGGCGGTGCGCCGGGTCAGCCGGTTGTCGCTGCTGGCGGCCGTCGCCGTTCTGGCCGGGCTGGCGCTGACGGTCGGCGTGCCCCGCAACCCCGACGGCGACGGCCTGGTCAGCCAGCTGGAGCGGCCGGTGCAGCTGGGCCTGCTCCTGCTGGCCGCCGCGGCGTGGGCGGTGTCGTGGCGGTGGAACGCACCGGCCGCCGTCCTGCTGGCGCTGGTCGGCAACGCGTTGGGCGTGCTGTCGGCCCTGGCGTACCAGCCGCTTGTCAGCATGCTGGTCGCGGCCGCCTTTCTCCTGCCGGCGGCCGGGCTGTGGCTGGCGTGGCAGCACGGACGCACCCGCACCGCCCTCGCGGCCGTCGCGGCCGTCACCGTCGTGCTGTGCGCCGGGACCTGGGCCGGCGCGTCGGTCGCCTACGCACACTTCTTCGGGCCCGCGCATCCGGAGTCGACCGCGGCGGTGCTACCGGTCGACCGCGTGGTCTGGGTGTGGAGCGGAGGCGTCACCGGAACGTCGGCCACGGTCGTCGCGGAGCTCGCCAGGGGACACCGTTCGGCGCGGCTGGTCCTGCGCCCGGACCCCGGTGCCACGGAGGTGACCACGGAGGTCGTTCCCGCCGGACCGGGACGGGTGGTCCGGTTGACCGCTACCGGGCTACGGCCGGACACACCATACGCGTACGTCCTGGACGTCGACGGTTCGCCCGACCACAGCCGTGGCGTCGGGCGCCTACGGACGATGCCGACCGGCCCGGCCTCGTTCACCGTGGCACTCGGGTCGTGCGCCCGCACCGGGTCCAACGGGTCGGTGTTCGACGCGATCGCGGCGGTCCACCCGCTTCTGTACCTGCAGACCGGTGACCTCCACTACGGCAACCCGGCCGCGGCCGACCCGGCCCTGTTCGACGCGTTGTACCGGCGGGTGCTCACCGCTCCCGCCCAGGCGGCGCTGTACCGGTCGGTGCCCGTCTCCTATGTGTGGGACGACCACGACTACGGGCCGAACGACGCCGACTCCACCGCGCCGACGCGGGGCGTGGCGCGGGCGGCCTACCGCGGCCACGTGCCCCACCACCCGATGCCCGCAGGCGACAACGGTGCCATCTACCAGGCGTTCAGCGTGGGCCGGGTCCGGTTCGTGCTCACCGACACCCGGTCGGAACGCACCGCGACGACGATGCTCGGCGCCCCTCAGCTGGCCTGGCTGGAGAACGAGCTGGTGACGTCGGCACGCACGCACGCGCTCGTGGTGTGGGTGAACCCGGACCCGTGGATCGCCGCGCCGGACCCGGCCGCCGACAACTGGGGCGCCTACCCCGCCGAGCGTCGGCACCTCGCCGATGTGGTCGCCGGCGCCGGGATCCGCAACCTGGTCATGCTCGCCGGTGACGCGCACATGGTCGCGATCGACGACGGGAGTCACACCGGCTACAGCTCCACCGGGTCCGGTGGGTTCCCGCTGCTGCACGCGGCCGCGCTGGACCGGCCCGGCAACGTCAAGGGCGGGCCGTACAGCGAGGGCGCATTCCCGGGCGCGGGTCAGTTCGGGACCCTGTCGGTGACCGACGACGGCGGCCCGACGGTGGAGGTCGATCTGGCCGGCCGGAACTGGCGTGGCGAAACGCTCGTGGCCTACCACACGACGATCGCCGTGCCGACCTGAGCCGACCGTCAACTGTGGACGGACGGGTGGACGATCGCCACCGGGCACGGCGCGTGGTGCAGAACCTGCTGGCTCACCGATCCCAGGCGCAGGGCCTCGGCCCGGACGCGATGGGCACCGACGACGACGAGCTGTGCCTCGAACCCGGCGTCGACCAGGGCCGCGGCCGCACCCACCGGTGACAGGCGCTGCCGGACCGCGACCTCCGGGTGGCTGTGCCGCCAGGGCTTCAACGCGTCAGCCAGGTCCAGGCGCTCCGAGGTCTCCAGTTCCGCCACGTCAGCGACGAGCGGACGGACGTCGCTACGCCACGCCGGGGGCGGCGGCCGCCACGACCGGAGCGCCACCACCGACGTGCGACGCAGGCGCGCCTCGGTGAACGCGAAGTCCAGCACCGGCTCCAGGACAGGTGCCGGTGTTCCGTACGGCCCCGCTCCCACGACGACGGGCAGCGCGGACCTGTCGGGCGCCTCCGGGCCGGCCCAGCGCTCCCCGTGGTGGACCACGAGGACCGGGCATTCGGCGTGGGTCGCCACGTACGCACTGACCGATCCGAGCAGCAGGCCCGTGAACCCGCCGAGGCCGCGGCTGGCGACGACCACGAGCGTGGCGCCGGCCGCCGCCCGGCACAGCGCCGGTCCGGCGGGCCGGTCGTCGACGACGGCGTCGACCGCCAGATCGGGGCCCAGACCCCGGGCGAGCCGCAGGGCATCGTCGGCGACCTCCGCGGCCCGGTCCGGGTGCGCCTCCGACGCCGAATGCACCACCAGCAGCCGCGTGCGGCGGAACCGTGCCTCCCGCACCGCCCACCACACCGCCCCGCGACTGGCCGGGGACTCGTCGACACCGACCACCACGGGCTTCAACTCGCTGGACATCGGTTCCTCCCTCACGCGTTCAGGTACGGCTCTTCGCCCGTGGCGACTCGACCCTCGCCTCGGGTCCGGGGTAGACGAGCGTGACGTGGTCGTTGTCGAGCCAGCGGACCAGGTACGGCGGTGCACCGGCGATACCCCGGACCTCGGTGACGATCCCGACCCGCCGCGGGTCGCCGGCGTGGACGCCCTCCAGGACGAGCCGGTCTCCGGGTTGTGCCCTCATGACGTGCCTCCTTGAAGTCGGGTGACGGCGTTGGTGGGAACCACCATCACCGGGCAGGGCGCGTGGTCGACGAGCATCCGGCTGGTGCCGCCGACAAGCAAGCTGCGGAAGCCGCCGAGGCCCCGCGACCCCACGACCACGAGACCCGCGCCGACATCGCTGGCGAGCCTCGAGATGACCACCGCCGGTGGGTCGTCGGTGCGGACCTCGCGGTGGACCTTGACGTCCGGGTACCGCCCCACCAGGTCGGCGAGGTCGAGGTCGACGGGGTCACCGGTCGACCCGCCGACGCGGGCGTGAACGACGTACAGGTCGGCGTGGCGGCTGTCGGCCTCGGCGAACGCGTGCGCGGCGGCGGTGCGGGCCGGCGTCGATCCGTCGACCCCCACGACAACTGGCGCACCCGACGGTCCGGCGTCGCCGCGAACCACGAGGACGGGGCAGTGCGCGTGCGCAGCGACGTACACGCCGACCGAGCCGACGACGATCTCGGTCAGGCCGCCGAGCCCGCGGTGGCCGACGACAAGGAAGGCCGCGTGCCGGGAGGCGTCGACGAGCACACCGGCGGCGTTGCCGTCGACGGCGCGGGTGCCGATGGACAGGTACGGGTGGCGCTGGCCGACGGCCGTCGCCACGGTGCCGACGATCTCCGCTGCGAGCGGACGCGGGTCGAGGCCCTTGACGACCGACGGTGGCAGGAACGGCGGGTACATGGCCGGCCAGCTGAAGACGTGTACCACCTCCAGCGCCAGCCGGTGCCGGACGGCCAGCTCACCAGCGAGCTCGGCGGCGTGTGCAGCGGACGGCGACCCGTCCACTCCGACGATGACCGATGCCTCCATGACGGCACCTCCCACGTGCGGTTCCACCGTGATTGTGTGTCCGCGCCGGGAAGGGTCCCAGGGTCGACGGTCCCGCCGCGGTGAGTAGATCGGCCCTCCCCGACCCGGTCCTGCGGGCGCATGTTCTGCAGTACAAGGAGGTGACTGTCATGCGTTTCGTGAACCGGAGCGAGGCCGGCCGCCGCCTGGCTCGGCGGCTTTCCCACCTGCGTGGTCGCGATGTCGTCGTCCTGGGCCTGCCCTGTGGAGGCGTACCCGTGGCGTTCGAGGTGGCCGAGGTCCTCGAGGCGCCGCTCGATGTCGCCCTGGTGCGCAAGATCGGGGTGCCGTTCCAACCGGAGCTCGCGCTGGGAGCGGTGGGCGAGGACGGCGTGTACGTGTTCAACCCCGCCGTCATCCACGACGCGGGTGTCCGCACCGGCGAGCTCGACGCGCTGGACCGGGCGGCGCGCGCCAACCTGACCCGGCGTGCGGAGCGGCTCCGCAACGGCCGGCCGCGGCTGAAGCTGGCCGGCCGGACCGCGGTGATCGTCGACGACGGCGTGGCCACCGGTGCGACGATGCGGGCCGCGTGCCGGATCGCGTGGGCGCAGGGCGCCGCGGCCGTCATCGCGGCGACACCGGTCGCGGCGCCCACATCGCTGGAGGCGCTGCGACGGGTGGCCGACGAGGTCGTGTGCCTGGCGTCACCGCCGTCCTTCACGGCGGTCGGCGAGTGGTACGTCGACTTCACGCCGGTGTCGGACGAGACTGTCGGCGGCCTGCTGGCACGGGCCTCCGGCGAGCACGCCGCACCGCTGCCGGCGGTCCATCCACCGGGCACCGACGTCGACGTGACCGTCGACGCGGCCTCGGCCCGGTTGGCCGGGCACCTGTGTGTTCCGCCCGGCGCGGGCGGCCTGGTGGTGTTCGCGCACGGCAGCGGCAGCAGCCGGCACAGCCCCCGCAACCGGTACGTCGCCGGTCGGCTCTCCGACGCCGGTCTGGCCACTCTGCTGTTCGATCTGCTCACCCCGGCCGAGGAAGGGGACCGCGGCCGCGTCTTCGGCATCGGGCTGCTGGCCCATCGGTTGGCCGCGGTGGTCGACCACATCCGCCACCGCCCGGACCTCGCCGGCTTGCCGGTCGGGTTGTTCGGGGCCAGCACCGGCGCGGCTGCGGCGCTGCGGGCCGCGGCGGATCCGCGGTGCGGGCAGGTGGCGGCCGTCGTTTGTCGTGGCGGGCGGCCGGATCTCGGCGGGGAGCACCTGCGGGCGGTCGCGGCACCGACGCTGTTGATCGTCGGCGGCGCGGACACCGCGGTCCTCGACCTCAACCGCGCGGCGCAAGCCCGCCTGACCTGTCCGAACCGGCTCGTCGTCGTTCCCGGCGCCACTCACCTGTTCGAGGAGCCACGTGCCCTGGAGACGGTCGCCGACCTCGCGGTCACCTGGTTTTGGCGGTACCTGGTCCAGCCGGCGCGGTCACCGGAGTCGGTGGCGGCCTGACCGAAGGAGGTCACCATGGAAGACAACCCGTTCTTCATCGCCGTCTGGTTGGTGTGCGCCGCCGCGACGGTGCTCGCCGCGGTCTTCGCGCATCGCAGTGCGAGGGCCAGGTACGTCGGACGCGCCGCGGTGGCCGTCCTGTTCCTCGTCGGTGGCGCGCTGCTGCACGTCATCAACCTGGTGGACGGCGACGACTACTCCGGATTCGCCGATCCCGCCGTCTCCGGGTGGATCACCGACACCTGGGAGTCCGTCGTCGTTCCGAACGCTGTCGTGTTCATCGGCCTGCTGGCCGTGTTCGAGGCGGCGGTCGGCGTCCTGGCGGCCAGCGGTGGACGACGCACCCTGATCGCCTATGTCGCCGTCATCGCGTTCTACGGCGTCCTCTGGGTGTTCGGGCCGGAGATCCTTTTCGTGCTGGTGATGCTGCCGGCGATGGCGCTGCTGCTGCGGGCCGAGCACCGTGCCGCGGCCGCCGTGACGTCAAACGAACGGGAGCCCGCCGCGCGGGTGTGACCCTCACGGTCTGGCCCTGGCGAGGAGGAAGTCCAGCATCGCGGGCGTGAACGCCGGGGCCAGCCGGGGCACGTGCGCCCCACCGTCGATGGTCCAGGTGCGCACCGTGGAACCGCCGGCGCAGTCGGCGAATTCGCGTACCGCGGTCTCCGCACCCGGCAGGTCGGCGACGACGTCGAGCGCCGCCGTATCGGTGCCGGAACCCGTGCACCGGTTGAGGGTCACCCAGTCGGCGGCGGTCCGGTCGGCGGACGGGTAGGCACGGCTGAGGGAGCCGCCGCCGAACGCGATCGACTCGTCGTGGGTGCTGTGGATCGCGAGGACGCTGACCGGTGCCGACGGCCGGCACCTGGCCGTGTCCTGCCACATGGCGCCGTTGAACGCCGCTACCGCCGTGACCCGGTCGGCGTGGTCGCACGCCATGCGGAAGGCCATGAACGCGCCGTTGGAGTGCCCGACGAGATAGACGCGGCGCGGATCGACCGGGTAGGCGCCACGGAGCGCGTCGATGACGTCGCTGAGGTACCGGGAGTCGTCGACGCCGCTGCCGTAGAGGTCGCAGCAGGCGTCGGTGGCGTTCCAGAACCGGTCGCCGCGAACGTCCCGCGACCCGTCCGGGTAGGCGTACAGAAAGCCACGCCGGTCGGCCTCGGCGGCGATGTTCATGTACGACTCCATCTCGGCGCCGCTGGCGGTGTACCCGTGCAGGGCGATGACCAGCGGCAGCGCCGACGCGCCGGTGGACGTGTCCGGAACGTGGATGGCCACCGACCGGTCACCGACGCGCAGGGTCGTCGTTGCCGTGGGCGGTGCGGAGGTGTCCGCGGCGTCCCCGCCGCCCGGTGCTGTGCCGCAGGCTGCCAGCAGGAGGATTCCCGTCGCGATCGCCGTCACCCAGCGGGCCATGGTCGTCGACCCCTTCCGTGCCGTCATGCGGAGGGCACCACCACGACCGGTGGGACCCCGTTCCGGACCAGTGCGCCGCTGGTTCCGCCCAGCGCCGGCGTCAGCGGGCGGTGATGCCGACGGCCGACGACCACCAGTCGCGCGGCGGCGGTGGCCACGACGAGTCGCGCCGACGCGGACCCCGCGAGCACGCACAGCCGCACCGGCACGTGCGGGTGGCGGATCCGCAGCGGTTCCAGCACCCGGGCCAGCGTCGCGATCTGCGGCGGCTCGACGGCGAAGTGCGTCTCCAGGGTGTCCTCGTCGAACCAGAAGTCGCCAGGCCCCTCGGCGCTGACATGCACCGCGGCGACCGGCAGGTGATGGACCGCGGCGTAGCGCACCGCGAAGTCGGCGACCCGCGCGTCGCACGGCCCGCCACCCAGGGCGGCGACCACGTGACCGGCGAACGGGAGCCGCGGTTCGTCCTGGCCCGGTCGGACGATCACCACCGGGCGTCGGCAGGTGCCGGCGGTACGCGCTGCCGTCGACCGGGTCCCGCCGTGCAGGGGCGGGCCCACGACGACGAGGTCGGCGGCGGCGGTCTCGGCCGCCTCCGCGATCAGTCCCGCCGGGTCGCCGTCGGCGAGCCACAGGTCGACCCGTTCGCCGCCGATCCGCTGACGGACGTCGTGCACCGCGCGCGCCAACGGCGGATCGGCCAACGTCAGAGCGTCCATAGTGGACCCTCCGGCGGGTGGCGGTCCGGCGTGGCAGATCGTGATGCGCCCCGCGGTGGCGATCGCCTCGTCGCGGGCCCACGCCAGGGCCATCCATCCGCCGATTCCGCCGTCGACGCCGACCAGGATGTGCGGGCGTGGCTCGGTGGCGGCGCGTCCGACTCCAGGCGCGCTGCTGCCGGTGCTGGGTTGCGCCGTCATGGCGGTCACCCCTTCCGCTCGGCCTCCCCCGCACTGCATCATCCGCGCCGGATACCGGCGGATCAGGGGCCGTTGGTCCCACCGCCTACCGCCGTTCGGCCCCACGACCGCGGTCCGCGGCTCCATACCGTCTCCACATCACCTCCACCGCGAGCACACGGCACGGCGCGACGGTTGCCGGGTCCGATCGATGAAGGAGGACGCGATGGGGATCACGACACGACGGGCGGCGATCCTGGTGGCCGCCGGGGCGATCGCCCTCGGCGGGGTCGCGGTGGCCGCACCCGCGCTCGCCGGAGCGGGACCGTTCGGCGGTCCGACCGTCACCGCCACGTCCGGACCCGGCCCGGGTTGGCACGGCGGGATGGACGGTATGGGTGGCATGGGTGGCGGCGGCATGGGCACCGGGCACGGTGACGGCATGGGTCCCGGCGCCGGTGGCTGCCTGTCCACCGTGCCGGCCGGCACGTTGAGCGAGGCCCAGAAGACCACCCTGGCCGCCATGGCGCAGGAGGAGAAGCTCGCCCACGACCTGTACACCGCGTTCGCGACCCGGTACGACGCGGTCGTCTTCGACCGGATCGCCCGGTCCGAGACGCAGCACCTGGCCATGGTCCGCGCGCTGCTGGACCGGTACAAGCTGGCCGACCCGACCGCCGGAAAGGCCGCCGGCCAGTTCAGCGACAGCACCGTCCAGGCGACCTACGACCGGTTGCTCGCGCGGGGGTCCGCGAACCTGACCGCCGCCCTGCAGGTGGGTGCGGAGGTCGAACGCGCTGACATCGCCGACCTGCGCGCGGCCCTCGACGGCCTGACCGCCGCCGACGTCACGCATGTCTACACCATGCTGCTGCGGGCCTCCGAGCGGCACCTGGCCGCCTTCGGCGACCGGTGAGAACCGACGGCCGTGGACCCTTTCGGGGTCCACGGCCATGCCGTCGGTCAGGCTGCCGGCACGACGACGGTGACGTCCACGGTGTTGTCCGCGGGCGTCATGTCGACGATCGGAGGCGCGAAGTCCAGGGCCAACTCGGCATGGGCCTGAACGTGGTAGCTGCCCGCCGCGGTCTCCGGGGGCATGCGGACCAGCAGCGCGAAGTACCGAACCTCGCCCTTGACCAGCCACCGCTCGCCGGGAACCGGACAGACCGACGTGCACGGTGCGCTCGGATCGACGCCGGGAAGCACGCTCACCCCGTCGACAGTGGCTCCGACGTACGCGCCGTCGTTGGTGGCGTCGGTACGGTTCCGCGCGACGAGCGGGAGCCGGATGGTGACCGCCGAGGCGGCACGGGTCACCGTGTAACCGCCGTTGGCGGTCAGGGCCAGATCGTAGACGGTGGACGGCGTGTAGGGCCGTGGATGACGGACGGAGCCGAAGATCGAGCGGAGCACTCCGGCGTACCGGTCGGTCGCGCGGGCGTCCGGTGCCGCCTGGCCGTCGGTCACCGTCACGGTTGCGGCGGCGGTGATCCGCGCGAAGCGTTCCGGACCCGCGGACGAACCGAAGCTGAGGGTCACCGTCCGCCGCTCTCCCGCGGCGAAGGTACCCAGGCCGCAACCCCAGCCGTCGGACAGCACCAGGCACGGCACGCCGGCCCCGACAAAGCGCAGCCCGTCAGGCAACGTGACCTTCATGAAAGGGCTCGCCGCCGGATTGCCGCTGGCATTGCGCACGCTCACCGGCATCGTGCCCGTGTACCGTCCCGCGACGGACGACAGCACAAGGTCGCCGGTATGTACTACGAATCCCTTCGGCGCAGCGGACGCGGCGGCCACGCCACTCAGACCCACCACCGTCGCGAGTACCGTGCCGATCACGGTGCCGGCCCGCAGCCACGATCTCGACGCGCGTGAAGCGTTCATGACATTTCTCCTTCCTGGTCGCCCGACCGGCGGCGCGATGCGGCACACGCTCGATCGCGCCTCGATCGCGCGGAGAACCGTTCGGGTACGCGCCAAGTCGAGCGCTCCCGGCCTGCACCGGACAGGGACCAAAGTCCCGCGCTCGGAGACCCCGACCGCGTGTCGCCATGTGCAACTTCGGAAAACTGGACGGGACCAACGGCCCTGAACGCGTCATCGCCACGGCGGGAGTTTGACGGTAGCTGTTGTGAACAACGGATCCAGTGCGTGGGAGGTTCCCGTGCCAACACCGCGTCTGTACCTGTCACGGGTCGGGATGATTCTGCTGTCGGCCGCCCTCCTGCTTTCCGGGTGCGGCGGCGAGCCGTCCAGCGAGGGCGGTATCGACGGTGGCGGAGCGCCGGCCGCCACCGGCAGCGCAACCCGGCAACCTATCGCCAGGCCCAGCCCGACGGCCGGTACGACCGGCCGGGCGGACGTCGACATCGGCCGGGTCAACGCTGTCTGCCAACAGGCATTGGACTACTACCGGCAGAACAAGGACCGCGACGATCCGGTGCGCAGTCAGATCGCTTCGAACCAGGCGATAAGCGGAGCGGCGAGCGAGCTCGAGGCTCTGGGCTACGGTCCGCTCACGGCGCTGGTCGGTGCGCTCAACGACTACGCGGCGAACGGTGCGCAGCGGGCGGCCGCAATGGATCGCGGTGACTTCGACTCCGAGGACCGCCTGTACAAGGAGTCCCAAGGGATCGGGGCCCGGATCGAAGCCGCGGCGACCGAACTCGGTGCCACGACATGTGCCCAGCTTGCCGGTATCTGAAGCGACCGCCCCAATTCCGAGTCCGAAGGGCGTCATCATGGCTGTTCCTTCCGTTCCGCAACTGACCCGCGATCAGCGGATCCGGGCGGCGGAGTTGGCCCGGGCGGTCGTCGCCAGGGTGGATCCCGTCCAGGCGGAGACGCTGGAGGAGGACCTGGTCGACTACGTCCGCGATCCTGACCTGGTGCTGCGCCCGCCGCTGGAGCGGGACCATCGCGGCGGGTTCGACCTGGCGGAGATCGGTTCGGGGCTGGCCACCTTTGTGCTGCCGGTAGCGATCGCCGCCATCGAGTACCTCGCCGGCGCCGCGGTCGAAGCGGTTCAGCAGGAGACCCGGCCCCGGCTGATCGCATGGCTACGCCGGCTGTTCCATCGCGGCACCCCGGCGGCTGTCCCGGCCCGGCTGTCACCCGAGCAGATCGACGACGTATGGCAGAAGGTGTACGAGAACGCGCTTGCCCTGACCGGGAAGGACCGGAAAGCCCGAACGCTGGCGAACGCGGTCAAGGGCAGTCTGCAGCCATCCTCCGCCGGCGGCCGGCCATGACCTACGCCGGTCAAGCGAGTGTCGCGGCGCCGGGTCCGGACCCTCGTCCCCGCGTCCTCGCCTTTCCGGCACCGAGCCTGGCGCGGTTCGGAATGCTGGCCGTGGTACTGGTCATCACCGGTGCGTTCGCCGGGATCTGGCTACATCTGGAGTTGCGTCGCGACGCGTACCTGGCCCGCGCCGAGGCCTGCGAGCAGGAGGCCTCACGCACGCCCCTCACCCTGCCAGAGCCGCGGGCCACCGCACGCCGGATCCAGGTGGCCGACCGGTGCCGGGCACCGGCCGAACGGGAACGGGCCGGATACATGCTCGGCGGCGCGTTGACCGCCATGCTGGCCGGATCGGCGGTCGTGTTCCTCACCCCGCTCGTCGTCCGCCGGCGTTGGCGGCTGCGTCCCCTGACAGTCGCCTCGGTCGCGGTCGAGCGGCGTGCCGCCGAGCTTGCCGCCGGCATGGGCCTGCGCCGAACGGTGCGGCTCCGCCTTGGACGGTCGGATCTCGCCGACCCGTTCGCCTATGGTCGCCCGGGTGTGCACCGTGTCGCCCTCACTCGCGGCCTTTTGGCGGCGTACCGCAGCGATCCGGCCGTCTTCGACGCGGTGATGCGTCACGAGTTGGCGCATCTGCGGCACGGCGATGTCGCGTGGACGGCCGTGGCGAGTTCGGTCTGGTACGTCGTCGGACCCATGCTCGCTGTGCCGGTCGTGGTGGCGGTCACCGGCACCGGTCTCTCCCTGCTGCCGGGGTATCTGTGGCGGGTGACGGTCCTTGCCGTCGTCGTTCACCTGGTCACCGTGGCCACGCTTCGTACCCGCGAACACGACGCCGACCTCAGGGCCGCGGAAGGACGGTGGGAGGGCGCCCTTCGGTCCGCGCTCTCCCATGCGCGGGACGCCGGTGGCCGCCCCTGGTACCGGCGTGGGCCGTTGGCGCTGCACCCGTCCCCCGCCCGGCGCCTCGCCGTCCTGGATCGTCCGCAGACCGTCGCCTCCCTGTCGTTCGTCGATGCCCTCGTCGCCGGGTTCCTCGCCACCACCACCGTCGCGCTGGTCGTCGAGATCGGATGGACCGCGACGGTGGGGACCGCGGCGCAGGCCGGTGCGCGACTGGCGGGAGCCCTCGCCGCTGGTGCCCTGCTGGGGCCGGTCATCGGTCTGGCACTCATCCGCCAGGTTCTGGTCTGCCGCGTCGTCGGGCAGTCTCCGGTGCTGGCGCCAGCGGCGGTCGGCGTGGGGCTCGGCGTGGCGGTCGGCCAGATCGTGGCCGTTGCCGGAACCGGCACCGGCCGGCTCGCCGGGTTGGAGCAACCCGTGTGGCTGCTCGTCTCCGCCTCGTTCGCCATCGGCGCCACCATGGTCTGCGGCTCGGCCGCCGCCCTCCTGGCCGGGTACGCCGGCCGCACGCGACACGCACGAGCGGTCTGGATTCCCGCCGTGCTGGTGACTACGGCCGTGTACACCGTGGCACTCTGGATCGCCGGACAGGCGCAACTGCTGGCCGACGGTGCCGGTATGAGCTGGCTGCTGGCCTGGTCTGTCACCGGACTGGCCGCACCGGCGGTGCTGCTCGCCGGCGCGTCAGCCACCGCTGCGGCCGTCACCGCGCTGACCGGGCGCGGGTCGGATGTTCTGCCCGCCTGGCTGAGCGTCGGCCCGCCCGCCCCTGACCGGACGCCCGCCTCGCCGGGCGGTCTCACCGCCCTCGTCGTGGGACTGTCGGCGGGCAGCGGCGGCGCCGTTGTCCTGGCAGCGAACCGGGCACTGAGGGGTGCCGCGACCACCGAGGCGGCACAGGTCCAGCGGTTCTACACCGCGGTGTGGATCGCGGCTGTCGCCGCCGCCGCGGCGACCATGGCGCTGTCCGTCCGGTCGGCGTCGCGCGGCCCTGCCCTGGCGGCGGTGGCCGGACCGGTCGCGGTGGGTACGGTGGTGTGCGGCCTGGTGACCCTCAACCTCGTGCAGGGCACCATGCCGTCCTGGGACGCGATCTGGACGGTCAGCCGGCTCTCCGTCGCGCTGGGCGTCGCGCTCGGCCTGCTCGTCGCGGCCGCGGCGCTGTTCGGACACGAGGGCGGCCCGCGGCCGGTCGTCGTCGCCGGGGCGACGACGGTGCTCACCCTGGTCGTCGCGGCACTCATCGCAGCCTTTCCGGGCGCGATCGTTCCGACCATCCTGTTGACGGCATGACCGTGTCCGGCCGCCCGATGGTCGTGTCCGCCGGGACCAACGACCCGGACCGGTCGGACCAACGACCCGTCCCCTCGCGCACCGGCGCGGCCAGGCTCGGCATCGAAAGGGCCGGCCCGTCGGACCGGCGGCCCGGGAGGGGTGACAGCCATGGGCACGGGTACCGCGCTCGAGATCGTCGGCCTGCGTAAGCGGTACGGCCACCGGACGGCGGTCGACGGTGTGGACATCGTCGTGCCCGAGGGCGAAATCTTCGGCATCCTCGGCCCCAACGGCTCGGGCAAGACCACCACCGTCGAGTGCGCGTACGGGCTGCGCCGGTGCGACAGCGGCCGGGTGCGCCTGTTCGGAACGCTCGACCCGCAGGCACAACCGGACCGGGTGGCCGGGCTGGTGGGGGTGCAGCTGCAGGACTCCGCCCTGCCTGACCGGTTGCGCGTCGGCGAGGCGGTGCACCTGTTCGCGTCGTTGGCGCGTCACCGCGTCGACGAGGCCGCGGTGATGGCCGAATGGGGACTGACCGGCAGACGCGACGCGTCCTTCGGCAGCCTGTCCGGCGGGCAGCGGCAGCGGTTGTTCGTCGCGCTCGCGCTGGTCGCGCGGCCGCGGCTGGTGTTTCTCGACGAGATGACCACCGGGCTGGACCCGGCCGACCGGCGCGAGGTGTGGGATCTCGTGGGACGGGTCCGGGCCGAGGGCACGACAGTCGTGCTCGTCACCCATTTCATGGACGAGGCCGAGCGGCTCTGCGACCGGGTGGCGGTCATGGTCGGCGGCCGGGTGGTCGCCGAGGACACCCCAGGCGGGCTGGTCGACCGGTACGGCGGCGGGACCCGCGTGCGGTTCGCGTCCAACGACCTGGACGGCGACCGCACCGACGGCGACGGCATCGACCTCGACGGCATCGGCCGGCTGCCGGGCGTCGTGGAGGCCGGCCGGGTCGACGGGACGGTCGCGGTGCGCGGCACCGGCGCCTTCCTGACCGCGCTCGGACACCACCTCCACGTGACCGGGCACGCCGACACCGAGCTGTCCGTCGAACGGGTCGGGCTCGAAGAGGCATACGTCGCGTTGCTGGCGTCGGGCAACCACCCGGAGGAGGCGTCATGATCCGCGCTGTCCGGTCCGTGTCGTGGATCGAGCTCAAGCTCTTCCTCCGCGAACCGGTGACCGTCATCTTCACGCTCGCGCTGCCGCCCCTCGTGCTGTTCGTCCTGGCCCAGGTCTTCGGCAACACGCCGGACCCGTCGGTCTACGAGGGGGTCGGACCCATCACGTTCTACACCCCGGCCTACATCGCGTTGGTCGTCGCCTCGCTCGGGCTCATCGGGCTGCCCGTGCACCTCGCCTCATACCGGGAGCGCGGCGTCCTGCGCCGGCTGCGGGCCGCCCGCCTGCCGGTGCGGGTGCTGCTCGCGTCACAGCTGTTCGTGATGCTCGTGGGCGCGGTGGCGGGAGCCGTGGTCCTGCTCGCCATGGCCCGGGTCCGCTACGACGTGACGTGGCCGGAGTCGTGGGCCGGCGTGGGGTTCGCGCTCGTCCTCGGGGTGGTCGCGTTCGGGGCACTCGGCGTGCTCATCGGGGTGGCCGTCCGCACGGCGCGGGCCGCTCAGGGCATCGGCGTCCTGCTGTGGTTCCTGATGATGATGGTCTCCGGCAGCGGCCCACCGCCGGAGGTGCTCGGTGGCGCGCTCCGCGGGATCGCCACCGCGCTGCCGCTCAGGCACCTCGTCGTCGCGGTCCAGGACCCGTGGCTCGGACGCGGCGTCAACTGGGCCGAGACCGCCGTCCTGCTGGCGATCGTCGCCGTGGCGGGCGGTCTGGCCGTCCCCGCGCTGCGCCAACGGGCATAGCGGTTCTTACCGAATCCTTATCCTCCGCACCGGCCGCCCTTAGCCCGGCGGCCGATGGTGGACGCATGACCACGACCACCCACGCCCGGACGCCGGCCACGCACACCGGCGCTCCCCCGCGCCGGTCGACGCCCCGGTGGTGGGCCGACGCGGTCGGTGCCGCCGCCGGGGTCAGCCTGATCGTCGTGACCGCGCTGTGGGTGGCCAACGGCGGCCTGCGGCAGCTGTCCGCCGGCGGCCCGGAGGCGGTGACGGCGCTCGGTCGGCTGACCGGGCTGCTGGCGTCGGACCTGCTCCTCGTCCAGGTGCTGCTGATGGCCCGGGTCCCGGCGGTCGAGCGGGCCTTCGGGCAGGACCGGCTGGCCCGCTGGCACCGGTGGACAGGGTTCGCCTCGTTCCACCTGATGCTCGCCCACGTCGCCCTGATCACACTCGGCTACGCCGGGACGGCGCACACCGGACCGCTCGGCGAGCTGTGGGACATGATCGTGACCCTCCCCGGCATGCTGCTCGCCACGGCGGGCACGGCGGCGCTGGTGATGGTGGTGGTGACGTCGGTCCGGCGGGCCCGGCGGCGGTTGCGGTACGAGTCGTGGCACCTGCTGCACCTGTACGCCTACCTGGGCGTCGGACTCGCCCTGCCGCACCAGCTGTGGACCGGCGCGGACTTCGTCGCCTCGCCACTCGCCCGCGCCTACTGGTGGACGCTGTACACCGCCGGGGCCGGAGCGGTGCTGGTGTACCGGCTGGGGCTGCCGGCCTGGCGCAGCTGGCGGCACCGGCTCGTCGTCAGCCACGTGGTGCCCGAGGGCCCCGGACTCACCTCGGTGTACCTGACCGGCCGGCGGCTGGACCGGCTGCCGGTGCGTGCCGGCCAGTTCTTCCAGTGGCGGTTCCTGGACGGACCGGGATGGTCGCGTGCCCATCCGTACTCGCTGTCGGCGACACCGCGCACCGACCTTCTGCGCATCACTGTCAAGGACCTCGGCGACGGCAGCGCGCGGGTGGCCGCGCTGCGGCCGGGGACGCGGGCGCTGGTCGAGGGGCCGTACGGCAAGCTCACCGGCGAGCGCTACACGGGCGGGCCGGTGGTGATGCTGGCCTGCGGAATCGGCGTCACGCCGCTGCTGTCGCTGCTCGGCGAGCTGCCGTACCGACCGGGTGAGGCGACGGTGGTGTACCGGGCCCGCGGCGAGGCCGAGGTCGCCTTCCGCGACGAGCTGGAGTGGTTCGCCCGGCACCGCGGCGTGCGCGTCCGGTACCTGTACGGGCCGCGCGCCGACCGGACGTCCTGGCTGCCCGCCGGCCACGCCGGGCACGACGACGCCGCGATGCTGCGCCGGATCGTCCCGATGGTGCCGCACGCGCACGTCTACGTCTGCGGTCCGGACGGATGGGCCGCCGCCGCCCGCGCCGCCGCGGTGGCCGCCGGCGTACCCGAGAGGCGCCTGCACACCGAACAGTTCGCCTGGTAACCCACGGAAGGAACCCACAGTGCGACGGATCACCTGGTGGCTGCTGTCCACCGTCGCGGCGCTCACGCTGCTGTTCAGCTACCGCACCAGCACCATGGGCGCCGGGCCTGCGGTGGCCGGAGGCACCGCCGCGACGGATCCCGGTGCAGCCGTCGCGGCGGCGCCGTCCGCGAGTGCCGGATCCACCAGCGGCTCGGCGAACGGCGCCATCTACGAGGGCTCGGTCGTGCAGACCCGGTGGGGTGCGGTGCAGGTCACCATCACGGTGACCGACAGGAAGATCACCAGTGTGGCGGTGCCCCGGTACCCGACGGCCAACCGGCGCGACCAGGAGATCAATGCCCGCGCCCTGCCGATCCTCAAGCGGGAGACGCTCGACGCGCAGAGCGCCGACATCGACACCGTCTCCGGAGCGACCGTGACCAGCGACGGCTACATCGAGTCGCTGCAGGCCGCCCTCGACGCCGCCCACCTTTCGTGACGCCGCCCCACCGCGCCTGGGTCGAGCAGATCATGGGCCTGCCCGTCAGCGTCCACCTGCGCGGCACCGACCCGGACTCGCCCCGGGCCTACCGGCAGGTGGCGGCGGTGTTCGGCTACCTGCGGCACATCGACGCCGCGCTCAGCCCGTACCGCGAAGACAGCGACCTGTCCCGGTGGGAGCGCGGCGACCTCTCCCCCGCCGACGCCGACCCGGCGCTCGCCCGGGTCATCGCGTTGTGCGAGGACGCGCGCACCCGCACCGACGGCTGGTTCGACCCGCGCGGCCTGCCCGACCCGCGCACCGGTGCCCCGCGCTACGACCCGTCCGGCCTGGTCAAGGGGTGGGCGGTGCGGGAGGCCGCGGCCCACCTGGCCGACCTCGACGGGTACGGGTGGTGCCTCAACGCCGGCGGCGACGTCCTGGTGCGCACCCCGCCCGGACATCCGCCGTGGCGGATCGGGATCGAGGACCCCGACGACCCGGGCCTGATCCTGCACGTGGTCACCCTGCGCGCCGGTGCGGTCGCCACCTCCGGCACCGCGCACCGCGGCGCGCACATCCTCGACCCGCACACCGGCCGGCCGGCGACGGCGGTCCGGTCGGTGACCGTCACCGGGCCGGACCTGATGTGGGCCGACGTGTACGCCACCGCCGCCGCCGCCCGCGGACCGCACGCGTTGGCCTGGCTCGACCGCCTGGACGGGTACGACGCCCTGATGGTCGGCGCGTCCGGGCTGGTCCAGGTCACCGAGGGCTGGTCGGTCGGCGAACCGGGTCTCGCGGACGCGGCCGCGGGGTGATGCTGGTACCGGAGGCACGGATGCGGATTCTCGTGGTCGACGACGACACGGCGGTGCGCGACTCGCTGGCGCGCACGCTGCGGTTCGAGGGGTACCAGGTCACGGCGGTCGGTGACGGCCAACAGGCGCTCGACGCCGTCCACGCCGACGAGCCAGACCTGATGATCCTCGACGTCAGCATGCCGGTGCTGGACGGACTGGACACCTGCCGGCAGCTGCGCACCGAGGGGCGGCTGCTGCCCGTCCTGATGCTCACCGCCCGCGACAGCGTCGGCGACCGTGTCGCCGGGCTCGACGCCGGAGCCGACGACTACCTCGTCAAGCCGTTCGCGCTCCAGGAACTCCAGGCCCGGCTGCGCGCGTTGCTGCGCCGGTCCCTCATCGCCACGCAGCCATCCGCCGCGACGACGCCCGGCGACGACGGCTGGTTGGCCTTCGCCGACGTCCGGTTGCACCCGGATACCCGCGAGGTCCGGCGCGGCGACCGCCCGCTGCGGCTGACCCGCACCGAGTTCGCGATCCTGGAGGTGTTCCTCCGCCACCCCCGGCAGGTGCTCACCCGGTCGGTCCTGTTCGAACGGGTGTGGGGGTACGACTTCGGCGAGACGTCCAACAGCGTCCACGTCTACCTCGGGTACCTCCGTCGCAAGCTGGAGGCCGACGGCGGGCCCCGGCTGCTGCACACCGTGCGCGGCGTCGGGTTCGTCCTGCGGGAGGAGCCATTGTGAAGTGGTGGCACGGGCGGACGCTGCACGCCCGGCTGGCGTTGCTCGTCACCGGCGCGGTGGCCGTGGCGGTGGTGGCCGTCGCCGGGCTGGCGTTCGCCGCCGTCGCGCAGATCGAGCACCACCAGCAGGAGTCACAGCTGCGCACCGACGCCCGGGCCATTGCCGCGCACCCGGACCGTTGGCAGACCGCCGGCGCCGGGCGTCGCGACGACGAGGAGGACGACGACCATCACCACAACGTCGGTCCGCGCTGGCAGATCCTCGACCCGGCCGGCGCGGTCGTCAGCACGTGGGGCGGCGACCTGCCTGTCACCGATCAGGCCCGGCAGGTCGCCGCCGGCCGGCGGAGCCCGGTCCAGGAGACCGTCACCGTCGACGGCCACCGTCATCTCATGCTCACCGTCCCCGCCACCGGCGGCGGCGCGGTCCAGGTGGCGCTCGACCAGGACCCGGTCGAGGACACCCTTGCCCTGCTCGCGGTCCTCCTGGTCGTCGGCAGTGTCATCGGGATCTGCGTCGCGGCGCTGCTCGGCCGCGCGGTCGCCCGGGCCGGCCTGATGCCGGTCCAGCAGCTCACCGATGCGGTCGAGAAGGTCGCACTCACGATGGACCTCGACCGCCCGGTCCCGGTGCGGGGCGCCGACGAGATCGCCCGCCTGGGCCGCTCGGTCAACACGATGCTCACCGCCATCGGCACCGCCCGCCAGGCGCAGCGCGCCCTGGTCGAGGACGCAGGTCACGAGCTTAGGACCCCGCTGACCAGCCTGCGCACGAACATCGAGCTTCTGCTCGCCGTCGAGCGCCAGCCGGACCTGGCCCACCGCCTGCCCCCTGAGGAGCGGACCAGGCTCCTCGACGACCTCGACGCCCAGGTCGGCGAGCTTGCCACCCTCACCGCCGAACTTGTCGAGCTGTCACGTGAGGAGACCACCCGGGAACAGCTCGAGCCGGTCGAGCTCACCGACGTCGTCGATGCCGCGCTGGAACGGGTACGCGTGCGCGCCCCACGGATCGCCTTCGCGGCCGACCTGGACCCGGTGACCGTGCACGGCCGACCCGGCGAGCTCGAACGCATGGTCCTCAACGTCCTCGACAACGCCGCCAAGTGGAGCCCGCCCGACGCGACCGTCCACATCGGACTGCAGCTCGATGGTCCCGACCACTGCCGGCTGACCGTCACCGACACGGGCCCGGGAATCGACGCGGCCGACCGGCCGCACGTCTTCGACCGCTTCTACCGGGCGGCCGCCGCCCGCGGCCTGCCCGGCTCCGGTCTGGGCCTGGCGATCGTCGCGCAGACCGCCCACCAGCACGGCGGCACCGTCACCGCCACATCCCACACGCCACACGGGACCGTCATCACCATCCGGCTGCCCCGCCTGATCTGACGCATGTCGCGGCGGGTGCCGCACCGCCCGGGCGCCCGCGGGCGCCCGGGCGTGGAACGGTTGTTACGGCAGGTCGCTCGGGCGCAGTACGCGGTCGATGGCGTGGGCGATCTGCTTGTTGCCCTTGTTGATGTCGAAGGACGCGACCCGGGCGTCACGGTCGTTGGTGTCCTTGTCGACCAGGCGCACCACGTGCCAGTCCTTCACGTCGACCGTCACCGTCGATCCGGCGGCGGTGGTCAGGGCCGCGCCGTCGGAGCGGCGGGCGGTCTTCCCGTCGATGGTGGCGCCCGGCACGACGTGGTACAGCAGCACGGCTTCGACGGTGTCGATACCGAGTCCGGCGACGGCGGTGAAGGCCTGTTCCTCGGACGGGCAGCGACGCGAGTCGGTGATGTCCTGGACGAGGCGCTGGAACGCCGCGTCGTTCGGTACGAACGCGGTCAGTGCCACCGTCCCGTCGGTGAGGACCTTGACGGGCGAGGTCGGCTTGGCCGACAGGACCGCCAGGACGGCTGAGGTGAGGATGTCGAAGTCGTGCGGGCGGCGGTCGAAACCACTGGTGTCACTGGTGAGCACCGCCGCCAGCGACCGGGTGCCGGACGGGGCCGCGGAGCCGCCTGTGGCCCACGCGACGGAGGGTGTCGCTGTGAGGGTCAGGGTCGTGGCTGCGGAGGCTGCTACGGCGCCGACGAAGAGGCGGCGAGCCAGACGGGCAAGCTTCATGGCAGGGCCTTTCAGCGAAACGGTCAGGTGGGTGACGGCCGTCACGCCAGAAGATTCGCCGCGGACCCGCCCGACGGATGCAGAGGATGGCCATTCGGCCACCGCGCCCGGACTCCGCCGGGTCGCCAGGACACTCCACACAGGACCTTCGTCCCTCATCCCGGTCGCCGGACGGCGGTGGTATGTGCCCATGACGATGTTCACCCGGCTCAGGACAATGAACACCCGTCCACCGATCTTTGCCCACGACACCGTCGAGGAGCTGTGGACCGAGCCGCACCGCGCCGAACGCATGCTGCGGCATCATCTGGACGGGTCGAACGACCTCGCCTCGCGAACGACGGCGTTCATCGAGCGATCGGTGCGGTGGATGACCGGGACATTCGGGCTCGGTCACGGGACGGCGGTCGCGGATCTCGGCTGCGGCCCTGGCCTGTACACCAACCGCCTGGCGCGCACCGGTGCCGCGGTGGTCGGCGTCGACTTCTCGGTCGGCTCCATCGACCATGCCAGGAGGGTGGCCGACCGGGCCGGCCTCACCGTGGAGTACGTGGCGGCCAACTACCTGACCTACCGGACCTGTCACCGGTTCGATGTCGTCATCCTGATCTTCTGTGACTTCTGCGCGCTCGGTCCCGGTCAGCGCGGGCGACTCCTCTCGACCGTGCGCACTTTGCTCAAGCCCGGCGGATACTTCCTGTTCGACGTGTGGTCCCTGGCGGCCTTCGACGCCAGCCGGGAGTCGGCGACGTACGCCCCGATGCTCGACGACGGCTTCTGGTCGCCCCACCCCTACTTCGGCTTCCGCAACACCTTCCGGTACGAGCTCGAGAAGGTAACCCTGGACCGGTACGAGATCGTCGAGGAGAACCGGACATCGGTCTTCTGCAACTGGTTACAGCACTTCGACGACGCGGCGCTGATGACCGAACTGGAGGCGTCGGGGCTGCGATGCGACCGGTTGCTCGGTGACGTCGCGGGCACGCCCTACGACCCGTCGGCCCACGGCTTCGCGATCGTCGCCGGCCCCGCCTGAACGGTTCGGGCCACAAAGAGCGCAGACGCGGTTTGCGACTTCTCGCTTTCCGGTCATCGACGTCACTATCCAACTCCATCACCCATATGCATGGGTGGATATTCGGCACCAAACCGTCGATGTCGATTCCGGTAGGTCTTTGGTCCCGACGGCACAGGGCCGAACGTCTCTCCTTCACCCAACCGCTCACCCGGCGTACTGATGCCCACGACTCATCGCACCGGCCGGCGCGGAACTCCCTGCCCGGTCGGATGTCGTGGAGGGAGGAGCAGTGAACCGAAGACTCCTGGCGCTGTCGTCGGTGACCCTGATGCTGCCGATGCTGGCGGGCGCCGTCGTCGCGGGTCCCGCCGGAGCGACAGCACCGACGGGCGACGCCGCTGCCGCGGTATCCGCCGACCGGACCGACGGAACGGGCCTGGCCAAACCGACGCAAGGCGATGTCGCGGGCAGACCCGATCCCAAGGACCGGACCAAGCGCAAGCGTGTGACGCAGGCCGAACGCGAAGCGGCCGCCGCCCGGGCCGCCAAGCGCGGCTCGAAGCTGCCGACCAAGGGAACGCGTGCCGCTGTTGCGGGCCAGACCCCGCACTACTACGGGCCGTACCCGAACTACGCGAACAGCCCTCTGCCGACCGTCACCGGCGCCGTCCTCTCGGTCGGCAACCCGCTGACGGCGCGTACGTACGCGACCGACTACGCGAGCCCACCCGGTGAGTTGGCACCGGTGCTGGTCGTGGTGCCGGCCGCGCTACCCGACGGCCTCGTGCAGGGATTCCAGATCTTCAACCAGGCGACGGCGGGAGCGAGCCCGACGCCGTCCGCCGGCAACATGCTGCACGCCTACGTGCTGCGACCGACCGGCGTCGCCAACGAGTACCGGGTGGTGTTCGACAGCGGCGCGTTGACGGTGCCGTCGACCACCGATCCGGTGGGTCGGGTCGAGACGTTCGCGGTGCCTCCGGTCGCGGTCCAGGCCGGTGATGTCGCCGCATTCTACGGTCAGGGCGTCCCACTGGACATCGGTGCCGGAGCGGACGTGCTGAGCTACCCGGCGCCGACCGCGCCGACCGCCGACACCACCATCATGGTCGGTGGCACGGCGTACCCGCGGTACGACCAGCAGCGGACCTACTCGTTCGCGACCAGCGTGATCGACCTGTCGGGCAACGACCCCGTCGTCACCGGGGGCATCCGCAAGTTCGTCGACGGGTTGCCGATGCCGGACGCCGCCAACAACCTCGGTCAGTACATTCCGGTGGCCGTCCCGGACAGCACCACCTACCCGGGCTCGGACTACTACGAGATCGGGCTGGTGCAGTACCGCGAGAAGATGCACTCCGACCTGCCGCCGACGCTGCTGCGTGGTTACGTGCAACTGTCGACGGCCGCCGTTCCCGGACAGCGCGTCCCGTTGACCAACGCCGCCCTCGACGGCACCACCACACCCATCATGGACCAGGGGAACCCGGTGCTCGGTGTCACGCCGCCGCACCAGTTGGGTCCGCTGGTCTCCGCGACAAGGGACCGGCCGGTGCGCATCAAGTTCCGCAACCTGCTGCCGACCGGGCGCGGCGGTGAGCTGTTCCTGCCCGTCGACACCACCGTGATGGGCGCCGGCATGGGGCCGACCATGGGCGGTATGGAGGAGCCTGACCCGCAGAACCCGATGTGCGGCGCCGATCCGAAGCCGGCGGGCTGCTTCGCCGAGAACCGGGCGACCGTGCACCTGCACGGCGGAATCACCCCGTGGATCAGCGACGGCACACCACACCAGTGGATCACGCCGGCCGGCGAGAACACGCCGTACCCGAAGGGCGTCAGCGTCCGCAACGTTCCCGACATGCCGGACCCCGGACCGGGCGCGCAGACCTTCTTCTACACCAACCAGCAGTCGGCGCGGATGATGTTCTACCACGACCACGCCTGGGGCATCACGCGGTTGAACGTCTACGCGGGCGAGGCCGGCGGGTACGTCATCGCCGACCGCGCCGAACAGGCGTTGATCGACGCGGGCATCCTGCCCGGGGCCGCGGACACCCTTCCGCTGATCATCCAGGACAAGACCTTCGTGCCGGGACCCGCGCAGCTGGCCGCGCAGGACCCGACGTGGGACAGCGGGAAGTGGGGCGGCGAGGGCAACCTGTGGGCGCCGCACGTCTACATGCCGGCGCAGAACCCCGGTGACACGTCGGGCGTGAACCAGTTCGGCCGGTGGGCGTACGGGCCGTGGTTCTGGCCACCGACGGGCGGCATCAAGCACGGTCCGGTCGCGAACCCGTACTACGACCCGAACTGCGACACCGACACCGGCGCGTGGTGCGAGCCGCCACTGATCCCCGGCACACCCAACGTCTCCATGGGCATGGAGTCGTTCAACGACACCCCGTTGGTGAACGGCACCGCCTACCCGACGATGACCGTCGACCCGAAGGCGTACCGGGTCCGGGTGCTGAACGCGGCCAACGACCGGTTCTGGAACCTGCACTTCTACCAGGCCGACGCGACGGGTAAGGAGGTCGCGTTGAACCCGGCGGAGGTCGAGGCCGCGCAGACCGATCCGGCGGTGTTCCCCACCCCGGACCTCGCCCGCAGCCCGGCCGGGCCCAGCTGGATCCAGATCGGCACCGAGGGCGGTTTCCTGCCGGCGCCGGTGGTGGTTCCGCCGCAGCCGATCACGTGGGTGACCGACCCGACCGTGTTCAACGCGGGCAACGTCGACAAGCACTCGCTGCTGCTGGCGCCGGCCGAACGGGCCGACACCGTGGTCGACTTCTCGCAGTACGCCGGGAAGACCCTGATCCTCTACAACGACGCCCCGGCGGCGTTCCCGGCGCGGGACCCGCGCTACGACTACTACACCGGCGGTCCGAGCCTGGTGGACACCGGCGGCGCGCCCACGACTCTGCCGGGCTACGGGCCCAACACCCGCACCGTCATGCAGATCAAGGTGGCGGCCACGACACCGGCACCGGCGTACGACCTGGCCCGGCTGCAGGCCGCGTTCGCCCACAACGCCGGTGGCACCGGCGTGTTCGAGTCCTCCCAGGACCCGATCATCGTCGGGCAGGGTGCCTACAACTCGGCGTACGGCAGTGCGTTCCGCAACACCGCGCCGCGCGACGGGCTGGTGCGCATCAGCGACACGTCCCTGGCGTTCAACACGCTGCTCGGTCAGGGAGCGACGCAGACACTCACGATGCCGTTGCAACCCAAGGCGATCCAGGACGAGATGGGTGAGGCGTTCGATCCGGAGTACGGGCGGATGAGCGGCAACCTCGGGCTGGAGGCACCCAACGCGCAGGCGGGACAGCAGAACCTCATCCTCTATCCGTTCGTGAACCCGTCCAGCGAGAACCTGAAGGGAGTCGAACTGCCACCCGGTGCGTCGGTGACCCCGATCGCCAGTGCCGCCGACGGCACTCAACTGTGGAAGATCACCCACAACGGGGTGGACACGCACCCGATCCACTTCCACCTGTTCCACGTCCAGCTCATCAACCGCGTCGGCTGGGACGGCATCATCCGCAAGCCTGACCTGAACGAACTCGGCTGGAAGGACACCGTGCGGGTCAGTCCGTTGGAGGACACCATCGTGGCGATCCGGCCGATCGTCCCCCAGGCACCGTTCGGCATCGAGGACAGCACCCGGCCACTCAACCCGGCGATGCCGATCGGGTCGACGCTCGGGTTCAACAACACCGACGCCAACGGCAACCCGATCACCCCGCCGATCACCAACCAGGTGGTCAGCTTCGGCTGGGAGTACGTCTGGCACTGCCACATCCTCAGCCACGAGGAGATGGACATGATGCGGCCGATGGCCGTCAGCGTCTCGAAGACCCTCCCGCGGGCGCCGGTGGTCACCTACGCCCGGAACGGAGGTGTGGTCCTCAGCTGGACCGACGGCACACCCGTCACCCCCGACCTCGGCCCGACGTGGGGTGACCCGGCGGCGGAGGTGGGCTACCGCATCGAACGCGCCGACGTGGCGGCGGGTGGAACTGCCGGTACGTACGCCCAGATCGGCACCGCGTTGGCGAACGCGACGACGTTCACCGACACCGGGGCCGGCCCGACGACGCAGTACAGCTACCGCGTCACCGCCTACAACGCGGCCGGTGCCTCGGCGTCCCAGCCGGTTCTGGCCGGACCCGCCGGGGTAGCGGCGCCCGCGGCACCGACGGCGCTGACCTTCTCGTTCACCACCGGTGTGCGGTTGGTGTGGCGGGACAACGCCACGACGGAGACGGGCTTCGTGGTGGAACGGGCCACCAACGGCGGCGGTTTCCAGCCACTCGCCACGGTTCCGGCCCGCAACGCCACCGGAAACGTCGTGTACATCGACACCGCCGTCCAGGCCTCGGCCACGTACCTGTACCGGGTGAAGGCCGTCAACGGAGGCGGGTCGTCGGCGTACAACGGCCCGGTCCAGGTGACCGTGCCGGCGCCGCCGGTGGCACCGACGAACCTGGTGGGCAGCGCCATCGTCGGCACCACCGGCACCGACATCGTCAGTCTCACGTGGACGGACAACTCCCTCGACGAGACCGGGTTCACCATCCAACGCAGCACCAGCCCGGCCTTCACGACGGTCGTCACGTACACGGTGGCCGCGAACACCCCGACGTTCGAACAGACGGCCGCACGTAACCGGACCTTCTACTACCGCGTCCGCGCCAGCAACCCGGGCGGCGCGTCGGGATGGTCCAACGTCGTGGCGGTCACGACACCGTAGAACCACCTGTGACGGCGCCGGCCCAGGGTCGGCGCCGTCACGCCCGCGTCCTCGCCCGTGTGCGCTGCCACCGGGTGGAGCCCTGGATCCATGCGTGCCCGCTGTTGTCGATGACGATGACGCTGAGAACGTCCGGTGTGGACAGGCCGGGCAGGTCCCCTGTCGCCGCGGGCTCGGTCCACTCGTGCCCGATCCGGATCATCGCGCCGTCGTCGGGCGGAACTGTGACGCCGCGCGGAAGGACCAGCGGGAACCACCGGTCGAACTCGCGGTGCCGCCACTTGATCGCCAGGTCCTCGGCGTCGCACGTCGATCGCAGGATCACGCGGACCGGCAGGTTGCTGCGGTTGACCAGGTGGGCGTAGACATCGACCGACGGGTGGGAGGACAACCGGCTCCGGTGCTCTCACCCGGCGAATACCGGCCGGCCGTGCTCCTTCGCCACGTACATCGCGCGGTCGGCCGCGGCGAGCAACTGGTCGGGCCGGTGCGTTTCGGCGTCGGGGCGGCGCGCCACCGCCACTCCGACGCTCGGACGCACGGAGACGCTGTGGTCGCCGATCTCCATGGGAGCGCTGACGGACTCGACGATACGGTCGGCCACCATGCCGATGTTCTCATCGGTGCCGGCGTCCTCGAGGATCACCACGAATTCGTCTCCGCCCAGCCGGCCGATGGAGTCCGTCCGACGCACCGCTTTCACCAACCGTTGCGCGGTGATGATGAGAACGTCGTCGCCGACAGCGTGTCCGTACCGGTCGTTGATCGGTTTGAACCCGTCGAGGTCGATGAAGAGCACGGCCATCGTCCCCTCGGTGCGGCACGCGCGGGCGAACGCCTCGTGCAGCCGGTTGGTGAGCATCCGTCGGTTGGGTAGGCCGGTCAGCGCGTCATGTGTCGCGAGGTGCTCTTCGTGCCGCTGCGCGGTGATGTCGCGGTTGACCAGCACCAGGCCGCCGTGGTGCCCGCTGCGCCCGTCGGCCGCGCTGACCGAGGCCAGGATGACGAGCGGTGTGCCGGCCGCGTGGCGCTCATGCAGCTCACCGTCCCACCGACCGGTCTCGCTGATGGTTGTCAGCACGTCGTCCAGTGTCAGCGGCACCCCGTCGGTGGTGAAGTACTGCGAGGTGAGGAGCGCGGACAGGTCGCATCCGATGGCCTCACTCGCCGCGTAGCCGTAGATCTTCTCCGCCGCGGTGTTCCAGCTCAGAATCCGCAGATGCTCGTCGCAGGTGATGAGCGCGTCGGAGATCTGCTCGACGACCTCGGCCTGGGCCTGGAGCCCGTCCACGACGGTGGTGGTGTGCGCCAGCACCCGGCGGCCGATCGTGACGACTCCGACGATCGAGGCGACGACGGCCGCGAACGCGAGGTCCTCCCCGCTGAAGTCGGGACGGTCGGTGGTCCGGGTGACGACGAGTGCGCCGACGGACCGGTCGCTACCGGCGATGGGCACGACGGCGTACTGGCGCAGGCCGTGTTCGGGCAGCCAGTCGCCGAACGGGTCGTCTCCGGACACGACGATCTCGGTGGCGCGCGGCACGACGGTCGGATCCAGGGCGGCACGGTCGAGCATTGCCCGCACCGCGTCCGGGTGGCTGCTGACCCCGGTCCCGTCGGAGCCGTCGACGCCGGTCAGCCGAACGGTGCAGGAGTCTCCCCACTCGGCGAGAAAGAGGTCGACGACGGTTCGCAGGAGCCGATCGTCGGTCCAGCCGATGTCTATGGCTCCCGTGAGACCGGCGAGAGCGCGCAGTCTCCCCTCCGCGCCGGCGGACGGGGTTCGCGAGGCACCTGGCTCCACACCTCAATGTCGGCCGGCGCCGACCGGACCTGAGGACTCCACCGCCGCCACCCGGCGACCCGGTCGGGAAACCGCTCAGCTTCGCTCGGCGTCGGCCGATGACACCGATGGCCGGTAACCCGGGGGTGGGATGGAGGCGGCCATGGCGCGTCGATCAGGGTGGCTGCTGTGGTCTCGTGAAGGCTACGACGGCCGGGTGAACGAGCCGCAGACTCCGGAATCGCCCGGGCCGGCCGGCAACGGCTCCCGTGGCGTCACCGCGATCGCGGCCGCGGATCCTCACCACCGGTCGCGGCCGGCGCACCGGGGCGACACCCTGGTCGACCAGATCATCACCGACCGGGCGGTGGACGTCGAGTTCCAGGCCGTCGTCGATTCCCGACGGGACCAGATCGTGGCGTTCGAGGCGCTCGCCCGCGGACCGGAGGGTCCGCTGCGGTCCCCGCTGCAGTTGTTCAACGCGGCCCGTGCGGTGGACCGGCTCGGCGAGCTCGACTGGGTCTGCCGGGCCGAGGCCTTCCGCCGGATGCTGGCCGCCGACCTGCCGCCCGCGATGTCCCTGTTCGTCAACATCGAGGCCGACTCGCTCATCGAGCCGTGCCCCGACGACCTGCTCCCGGTGATGAAGAGCGCGGAGGACCGGCTGCGGGTCTTCGTCGACCTCACCGGACAGGCGCTGTCCCGCTATCCGTGCCAGGTCCTGGAGACCGTCCGCCGGGCCCGGGCGGCCGGCTGGGGGATCGCCGTCACCGACGTCGCCTACAGCAGTGCCGGCCTGACCCTGCTGCCGGTCATCGAACCCGACGTCATCAAGGTCGATCAGCGCATCCTGACCAACCGGGTCGGGCAGACCGCGGAGGCCATTCTCGCCTCGCTCGCCGAGAGCGAACACACCGGCGCGGCGCTGCTGATGGAGAGGGTGGAAAGTCGGGAGGACGCGATGACGGCGCGCGCGTTCGGCGCCACCTACAAGCAGGGACGGCTGCTCGGTCGCGAAGGTCCCCTTCCGACCACCGGGACGGTGCCGACAGCGCCCTTACCTCTGCTGCGCACCCACGAGATCGACGTGCCCCGTACCCCGTTCGAGGTGCTGCTGGACGGTGGCGCCCATCAGACCAGCGGCGTCACCCCGGAGGCGATGGGTCAGCTCATCCAGACGATCGCGAGCCAGGCCTGCGCCAGTCAGCGCGCACCGGTCGTCGCCGCGATCACCCCGGCCGGCTCGGCGATCGACGCCGCGACGGAGGCGATGTGGCGCATGCTGCTGGAGCGCTGTCCGCTGGTGGTCGTTCTCGGTCCCGACGTGTCGAGGTGGAACGACTGGCGGGTACGTGCCGCCGACGTACCGGAGGGCCATCCGTTCGGCCGCGAGCACTGTTTCCTGGCGCTGTCCCCGTCGTCGGCGATGGCTGTCGCCGCCCGGCCGCATCCCGGCGCCAACCCGCGCGATCCGACGTGGGACCTGGCAGTCAGCCAGCAGCAGTCGCTGTGCCGCGACGTGTTGCGTCACCTGCTGGCCACCGTCGACACGCTCGACGGTGGGGTTCACCACGGTCCGCGCGGCGCCTCCTGACATGTCCGCGGCCTGTCGTGGGGCGGCCCACCGCGTGGCAGCGCATGGCGCGCGCACGCCGACCCCCGTCCGGGAGCACTCCCGATTTCGCGTAACCCGCACGGCCGAGCCGGGTCGGGAATAGATTCGTGACACATCGGACGACCCTGTGTCGCCGAGCGTCCACGGGGGTTGACGTGTCTGGTGAACTCGAAATCCAGAGTCAGGGCCGTCGACGCCGCCCGGCCCGGGGAAGGACGATGCTGGCGAAGGTCCTGGTGACACTGGCCGGCGTGGTGAGGGCACCCGGGGCCGCCTTCGCGACGGAGCCGACCCCTGCACCGGGTGCCGCGAAGAGCGGCACGAGCACCAGGACCACGAAGGCGCCGGTGGTGACCACGGATCCGCCGGCCGCACCGCCGGCCGCACCGACAGCCGCACCGACAGCCGCCGCCGGCACCGGGGCCGCCGCAAAGACGACCGGCGGGAAGGTCATGGCCGGTCCGACGACGTCGGCGGGTCCGGGCGCCCGGCCTGCGCCGTCGACGGGCGTCGGCGCTGCGCGGACGCGCGTCCTCGAGGCCGCCACCCCGACGGTCACCTCGGTCTTTCCGCGGAAGTTCGCGTCGACCGACCCGGCCCCCAGTTCGTCATCAGCGGGACGGACCTCGCCTCGGTCACCCAGGTACGTTCCAACGGTGTAGCGATCCCGGGCAACACGTGGGAACTGCAGTCCGGCGACATCTATGTGACCCCGCCGAGCGCGAAACCGGGCGGCACCGTCAGTCGCGGGGCGTGTCGTCGAGGACGGCCCGGATCCGGTCGAGCAGATCGGGCTCGGTGAACGGTTTGCCGATGAGCACCACGCCCGGGTCGAGCGTGCCCTGGCAGGCAAGGACGGGTTGGGCGTAACCCGACATGAACAGGACACGCACGTCGGGTCGGCTCGATCGGAGCTGTGCGGCCACCTCTTTGCCGAGCATCTTCGGCATCACCACGTCGGTGAGGAGCAGGTCGATGTCGGCGGGGTAGGCGTCGGCGACCTTCACCGCTTCGGCTCC
Source organism: Virgisporangium ochraceum (assembly GCF_016863655.1). Classification (GTDB taxonomy): domain Bacteria; phylum Actinomycetota; class Actinomycetes; order Mycobacteriales; family Micromonosporaceae; genus Virgisporangium; species Virgisporangium ochraceum. The sequence goes on along the minus strand of NZ_BOPH01000088.1, from coordinate 392,205 downwards.
GTCGGCGGCGGTCAGGACGTGATAGCCGTTGCGGTCCAGGATGCGCCGGGTCACCTCTCGCAGCGCCTCCTCGTCTTCGACGACGAGTACCGTCTCCCCGCCCCGTCGGTCGCGCCGCTCCGGACACGGCGCCTCGGCTCTGGTGGGCTGGGCGTCGGTCACCGGGAACAGCGTGGTGATCTGCGTTCCAGCGCCCGGAACGGACGCGATGCGCATCGCTCCGCCGGCCTGGGACACGATGCCGTAGATCGTGGCGAGCCCCAGCCCGGTCCCCTCGCCCTTCGGCTTGGTGGTGAAGAACGGCTCACAGGCCCGTTCGATGACGTCCGGCGACATGCCGACGCCGGTGTCTGCGACCTGCATCTCGACGTAACGACCCGGTGGAAGATCGTGGAGCGAGGCCTCGCCGGTGGTCAGCGTCCGGTTCCGGGTCTGGATCTGCAGCGTGCCGCCGTCGGGCATGGCGTCGCGCGCGTTGACCGCCAGATTGACGATGACCTGTTCGATCTGGCCGGGATCCGCCAGCACCGGCCACAGGTCGACGGCCAGCATCGAATGCAGCCAGATGTGCTCTCCGAGCGTGCGGTGCAGCAGTTGTTCGACGTCGGAGAGCACGGTGTTGAGGTCCAGCACGATCGGGCGCACGACCTCCCGACGTCCGAACGCCAGTAGCTGGTGGGTCAGTTCGGTCGCACGCTCACCGGCACGGCGGATCTGGCCGATGTCGTTGAGAAGTCGCGTCCAGCGCTCGTGGGCGGTCTGCGACGGGCGGTCGTCGCCGGACCCGTCCCTGAGTTCGGCGACCTCTTCCGCGACGAACGCGGTGTAGTTGAGCATGACGGCGAGCAGATTGTTGAAGTCGTGCGCGACGCCACCGGCCAGCTGTCCCAGGCTCTCCAGACGTTCGGCCTGGTGCAGCCGGGTCTGCAGACGCTCGCGCTCCGCCTGGGCCTTGAGACGTTCGCGTTCAGCCTGCAACTCCAGTCGCTCCGTGATGTCACGGATGGCGGCTGACACGATCGTGTCGGGACCGGTGCCGAGTGCGGACAGGCTGATCTCCACGGGGAACTCCGTGCCGTCCCGGCGTCGGGCGGCCAACTGCAGGTGCGCACCCATGGGACGCGGCCGCGGGTCGCCGAAGTAGGCGTCCCGGTGCTGAGGATGGCCCTGACGGGCGGCCTCCGGCACCAGGATCTCGATGGGGCGACCGATCAGGTCGTCGCGACGGTAGCCGAACAGTCGGACCGCCTGGGCGTTGGCCATCACGATCAACCCCGCCCGGTCGACGCCCACGATCGCGTCCGGCGCCGCCTCCAACAACCCGACGAACCGGGCCTCGGCGCGCTCCCGGTCGGACACGTCACGCACCACGACGGCGGTCAGCCTGCCGGTGTCGGTCACCACCGGCGACAACGAGATCTCCGCGGGGAACTCGCCACCGTCCTTGCGACGACCCGCCAACTTGATGCCCGCGCCCATCGGACGCGCGTGTGGATCGGCCGCATAGGTAGCCCGGTAGGCCGGATGCCGATGCCGCGCCCCCTCGGGCACGAGGATCTCCACCGGTTGACCGATCAGTTCACTCAACGGATACCCGAACATCCGCACCGACTGCTCATTGGCCAGAACGATCGCGCCGCGCTCATCCACACCGAGAATGGCGTCGGGAGCCGCCTCCAGCAACGCCACCGACACCGACCAAACGGCGCTCATCACGTACCCCCGCGCCCACGAACGCCATAATTTGTCTCAACGCTACTCCGATGCTTCGGAGAGTTGGTCGGCTTCGCGGAACTGGTCAACCCGCTGACCAGCCGACCCGAACCGGCGGGCGGCGACGATGGCTGCCGTCCGGTGGTGCAGGAGCACGGCGCCGCCGGCCACGGCGATCGCGGACGTGCCGCCGACCGCCCACCACCAGGGGGTGCCGGGGAGTTGCTGCGCGAGGACGAGGACGCCCATGGCGAGGACGAACCAACCGAACGTCGCACGGAGGCGGTTCTCGGGGATACGACCGGCGAAGCGGGCGCCGACGAGGCTGCCGAGGATGGCGGCCGCGGTGACGGCGAGGGCGAGGGTCCAGTCGACGTGGACGTCGGCGAGGTAGCCGGCCAGGCCGGCGAAGGACTTCATCGCGATGACGAGGAGCGAGGTGCCGACCGCGACGGGCATCGGTAGGCCGCCGAGCAGAGCAAGGGCGGGGACCACGAGGAAGCCGCCGCCGGCACCGACGAGCCCGGTGACCAGGCCGACGACGACGCCGTCGAGGATGACGCGCGGAACCGGCAGCTCGTGCGGAACGGGCCGGTCGGGATCCGGGCGCCGGCCCCGGATCATCGCGACCGCGGTGGCGAGCATCATCAGCGCGAACCCGGCGAGCAGCACCGCCCCCGGGATGTAGGCGGCGAGCCGCCCGCCGGCGTACGCGCCGGTCATACCGGCCACGCCGAAGACCAGTCCGGTGCGCCAGCGGACCCGGTGGGCGCGGGCGTGCGGCAGCACCCCGACCGCGCTGGTGGCGCCGACGACGAGCAGCGAGGTGGCGATGGCCTCCTTGGCCGGCAGCCCGGCGACGTAGACAAGCAGCGGGACGGCGAGGATGGACCCGCCGCCGCCAAGCAGCCCGAGGCTGACCCCGATGCCGACGGCCAGCAGCACGGTCAATGCGACGGTGGTCGTCACGGGGTCGCCTCCCTCAGCTGACCGACGATGGTGTCGAGGTCGCAGCTGCCGCGGCGGTTGTACGGCAGCCTCGCCAGGAGCATCCCCATCGCGCAGGTGTTGGTCAGCGCCGCGACGGTGAGCCCGGCGCCCATCACGGCGGCGACCCACTGCAGGCCGGGAACGAGCAGCGAGGCCAGGACGCTCACGAGCACGATGCCGCCGGCTACGAGCCGGACCTGCCGTTCGAGGTCCCAGCGGGGCCGGCCCCGCGTGACCGGGGCGGCTGCCTGCTGCTGCCAGGCGAGCATCCCTCCGTCGAGCACCCGGACGTTGGGCAGCCCGACCTCAGCGAGCGTCTGCCCGGCCTGGGTCGCCCGGGCGCCGGAACGGCAGACCAGCACCACCTCGTCGTCGAGGTGGGCGCGCAGCTCGGCCCGGTGCTCACGGAGCAGGTCGAGCGGGACGTTGTAGGCGCCGGGAATGTGGACGGTCTCGAACTCGGCCGGGGTGCGCACGTCCAGCAGCCGTGGCCCGCGGCCGCCGGCGATCAGCTCGCGCAGGGTGGCCGCGTCCATGCCGGTTGGCGCGCTCATGCCACGGCTCCGGCGGGATACTCGTCGTCGACGGTGACCACGCGCCGGCCGGCGGCAGCCAGGATGGACGCGCCGATGGAGGACCGGTAGCCCGCGGCGCAGTGCACCCAGACCTCCCCGTCGGGGACCTCGTCGAGCCGGTCGAGGAGTTCGTGCAGTGGGATGTGCACCGCGTCGTCGAGGTGGCCGTCGGACCATTCCAGCCGGCGGCGCACGTCGAGCACCACGACGCGGCGGTGGTGGCGCACCTGGGCGAGGTCGGCGAAGGTGGCGCGGGGCAGCATCGCGGGTTCGCCGTCACCGACCCACTGCCACGGGCTGCCGGTGGCGTATGCGGCGGGACGGTCGATACCGATGCGGACCAGTTCCCGTTGGGCTTCGGCCACCTGCTCCCGCGTGTCGCCCAGCAGGGTGACCGGTGTGCCCCACGGGATCAGCCAACCGAGGTAGGTGGCGAAGCTGCCGTCGAGGCCGAAGTTGAGCGTGCCGGCCAGGTGCCCGGCCGCGAACGCGACCCGGTTGCGGAGGTCGACCACCCACTCGCCCGCGGCCAACCGTTTACGTAGCTGGTCCGCGTCCGCCCGCTCGGGCAGTGACAGGTCCGGCTCCTCCGGCCCGACGAGGTTCGCCGGGGCCATGTGCGCGTAGTACGCGGGCCAGGCGTCCAGGCCGGCCAGCAGTTCGGCGACGAAGGTCTCCTCGTCGCGCGTCAGCGCCGGGTTGCCGAGGCGTTCGGTGGCGATGGTCGAGGCGCTGGCCTCGGACTGGGTGGCCGAGCAGAAGCTGCCGAACCCGTGCGTGGGGTACACCGCGGCGGTGTCGGGCAGTTCGGTGGCCAGCCGCCGCGCGGAGGCGTACTGGTGGCGCACCAGCGCACCGGTGTGCGCGGGACCGAGCAGGTCCGGGCGGCCGACCGAGCCGTAGAGCAACGAGCCGCCGGTGAAGACCCCGACCGGCCGGTCGTCCTCGAACAGCGCATACGACAGGTGGGTGAACGTGTGGCCGGGTGTGGCCAGCACGCGCACGCGGATGGTGTCGCCGACGGCGATCTCGTCGCCGTCGCGCACGGCCACGCGCTCGAAGGTGACCGGGTCCTCGGCGTTGACGTGGTACGCCGCACCGGTCGCGCCGGCGAGTGCGGAACCGCCGGTGACGTAGTCGTTGTGGATGTGGGTCTCGAACACGTGGGTGATCCGCACACCCTCGGCGTCGGCCAGGGCCAGAATGCGGTCGATGTCACGCTGCGGGTCGACGACGAACGCCACCGACCCGTCGTGGACCAGATAGCCGCGGTCGCCGAGGGTCGGTGTGTCGATGGGCAGGATACGAAGCACGGACAAGCACTCCCTGTCGGAAAAGGTGTCGGTTTCAGCCGGCGTGCGGCCCGGTGACGACCGGGCGGCCGGCGCGCTGCCACGCGGCGGTGCCGCCGGCGACCGACCACGCGTCGACGCCGGCGCGGCCGAGAAGGTCCGCGGCGGTCAGGCTCCGGTTGCCGGTGGCGCAGATGACATACACCGGCCTGTCGCGGGGAAGTGTGGTCACCGTGGACCCGAGCCGAGCCATCGGAACCAACCGCGCGCCGGGCACGTGGCCGGCCGCGTACTCGAAGACCTCGCGGACGTCGATCACGAATGCACCATCGCGGTGGGCGGTGACGAACGTGCGCTGATCGACTTCTCGCATCGGTGTCTGCTCCTTCGGTTGCCGTATACCCCCGGGGGTATCTGGATCCGACGGTAGCGCACGTTTGCCGGTGCCGACAAGCGAGGTTCGTGTACCCCATGGGGTATACTCGGATCAAGCGGCAAGCCCGGCGAGGGCCTTCCGTAGCCGGGTTCCGGCTTCATCGGCGACCGGCTTGAGGTCGGACCGCACGGTCGCCTCCACCATGGTCTGCGGATCGAGCGCCTGGACGAGGCACACGTCGGGCCCGTCCGCACGCACGACGACATTGCAGGGCAACAGCAGCCCGATCTCCCGGTCGATCGTCAGCGCACGATGGGCCAGCGCGGCCCGCACCCTGTCGACGACGGCGACGGAGAACGGTTCAGCGCGATCGCACGGGTGGGCCACGCTGTTCACGACCCCTGTGGGACCACCGCGACCGGGCAGACGCCGTAACGGACCAGCTCTCCCGGCACCGGGCGGGTGGCGCCGGCATGCGGCATCCGGCCGACCACGAGCAGCTGGGCCGGGTGGGCCGCGGCGCGCAGCGCCGACGCCACCTCGAGGCTGTGCTTGGTGGTCCAGCAGACCTGCACCTCCGGGAACTTCAGCGACCACTCCTCCACGGCGTCGGCGAGCATCCGCTCGGCGTTGTCACGGGCCCGCGGGTAGTCGTACGCGGGCCGGTCGGACCGGGTGTCGGCCGGCCTCGACCAGACGTGGACCGCCAGCAGCGGCGCACCGCGCAGCGACGCCTCCTCGAAGGCGAAGCCCACCACGGGTTGCGAGCCGACGAGGTCCACCACCCCGACCACGACGGGCCTCGGCATGTCGTCCGGTGCCTCGCCCGCTCCGGCGTCGCGTGGATGGCGAACGACCACCGGAGCCGGTGACAGGTCGGCCACGCGGCCGGCGAACCGCGCGTCCGATGCGACGACCACCAGGCTGGCGCTGCCACCCATGGCGAGAATCACGTCGGCCTGCGGATCCGCGACCGCCGTGGCGGACACACTCAGGCCGGGGTGCTCGCACCGGGCCTCGGCCGCGAACCGGTCGGCCTCCGCGAGATCGCCACCCGTGTGGACGACGACCAACGGCGTCACCCGTCCCAGCGCCTCCTCGGCCGCCAGGTCGACGGCCGCCAGCGACCCGGGCGACCCGTCCACGCCGACGACGACGGGTCCGTTCGGCTGTGCGGACATCACGCACCTCCTTGTGTGGCCGGATCCGGGACGGCGTCGCCGCCCGCACCCGGTCACGTGCCGTTTCCCCCTCAGCTTTCGGCGCGCCCGCCGCGGATGGTCAGGGCCGAACGACTCGGGTGGACAAGGCCGGGCGACCCGACGGCCGGGCGACCGGTGCGCACGTCCCCGATGGGACCTTCGACCCTGTCAACGGACGGCGCCGCCGGGGAGGCTGGTCCTACGGCGTGGCGAGGAGTGTGCGTGGCGTCGGTCTGGAGGCCCTGCGATGGCCGTACCGCTGGTGCGTGACGTCATGTCCCCGAGCCACGTCGCGATCCGCCACGACGCCGCCCCGATGGAGATCATCGAGGCGCTGGTCAGACACGAAACCGCCGTCCTACCGGTCGTCGACGGGTCCGGGCGGGTCGTCGGGCTCTGCTGTGAGGCCGACGTCCTGCCGCACGTCGCCCGGACGGCACCGGCCGCCCGCATGCCCGTCAGGCAGGAGCGGCGCGCCTTGACCGTCCGGCCGGACACGCCGGTCACCGCGGCCGCGCAGCTCATGGACGCCGCCCGGGTGGACGGGTTGCCGGTCGTCGATCCGGCCGGCGGCCCCGTCGGTACGGTCGCGCGGCGCGACGTGCTGCGCGCGTCCCTTCAGCTGACCCCGGCGGTCCGCAACGAGCTCGCGGGGCCGCTCCTGCGGCGGGTACTGGCGCGCCGGGCCCCGCACGTACGGGTCGACGTCGCCGACGGAGTCGTCACGCTGACCGGGTGGACCGAGCGGCGAAGCACCGCCCGGCTGGCCGTCAACGTGGCCCGTGCCGTCCCCGGCGTCGTCGACGTGTCCGACCGGGTGACATACCGGCACGACGACGAGTGAGGTGGTTCGCCATGGAGATCTCAGGAATTGTCAGCGCCGTCTTCATCGGCCTCGTGATCGGCGGGTTGGGCCGGCTGGTGGTGCCCGGACGGCAGCGGATCGGGTTCTGGCTCACGCTCCTCGTCGGGGTCGTCGCCGCGCTCCTCGGCACGGTGGTCGCGGGCGTTCTGGGCGTGGCCGAGACCCGTGGCGTGGACTGGGTCGAGCTGATCCTGCAGGTCGGTTTCGCCGCCGCCGGAGTGACGATCGTCGACGGTATGCGCCACCGCCGTGCCCTGAGCAGGTAACCGGTGCGCGGGGACGCGGCGGAGTCCCGTCCGCTCGATCCGGGTTCGCGGGCGTGGACCGCGCTGCCGTGGGCGCTGCGCGTCGCGACGCTGTACGCGTCGTGCGTGATCGTGCTCGCGACCGGCGGATACCTGCTGCTCCGGGTTCTCGGGCGGATCGCGCCGCTGACCGTCGCCGTGATCGTCGCCCTGCTGCTCGCCGCCCTGGTGGAACCGCTAATGGGACCGGTTCTGCGGCTGGGCGCGTCCCGATGGCTCGCCGCGCTGCTCGGGGTGCTGGCTGTGGCCGTGGTCGTCGCGCTGCCGCTGATGCTGGGCTGGCGGGAGGTGATGGACCAGTTCGGTGAGCTCGGTGGCGCGGTCGGCAACGGGCTGGACAAGGTCGGCGACTACCTCGTCGACGGTCCGCCCGGGCTCGACCGCGCCCAGGTCGACCAGGCCCGCGACGGCCTCACCCGGATGCTGCCCACCTCCGGCGGCGATCTGCTGACCGGAGCGGTCACGGTGTTCGGAATCCTCACCCTCGGGCTGCTCACGGCGTTTCTGCTGTTCTTCCTCCTGAAGGACGGCCCGACGATGTGGGCGTGGCTGGTCGGGCGGCTGCCGGCCCGCAGGCAGGCCGCGATCGACGACGCGGGACGCGCGGGTTGGCGGGTGCTCGCCCGGTATACGCGGGGCATGGTCGTGGTGTCGTGCATCGACGCGGTCGGCATCGGGCTCGCGCTGCTGATCCTGCGGGTGCCGCTGGCGTTGCCGCTGATCCTGCTCACCTTCCTCGGCGGATTCGTCCCCTACCTCGGAGCGACCGTGGCCGGCTCGGCCGCCGTCCTGGTGACCCTCATGTCCAACAACCTCACCGACGCCCTGATCGTCCTCGCGACGGTGCTCACCGTGCAGAGCGTGGAGGGGTACCTGCTGGAGCCGTTGATCGTCGGGCGGGCGGTCCGGTTGCACCCCGTCGCGGTACTGCTCGCGGTGGTCGCCGGTGGTCTCGTGGGCGGTGTGGGCGGAGCGGTGATCGCCGTGCCGCTGCTCGCTTTCGGCTATCAGGTGACGGTGCGGCTCACCCGGTCACCGCAATCACCACCGACGCAGCGCACGCCTCGCGACGGAGCGCACATACGGCGCCTTCGGCATGGTGGCGATCAGCCTTAGCTGCTCGCCAGGCGGGCTGCACTCGTCGAGGAAACGCAGGACGCGGTCGGCCGGGTTGCCCAGGAACAGCCGGGCGAAGGTGCGTTCGATCTGGTGCGGATCGCGGTCGAGCACGTCCAGCAGCACGGAGTCGAGGAACCGGTACCACCGGGACGGCCGGGGCCGGTCGAACGGATGCCCGCCGCGGGCCAGCGAACGGGCGATCGCCGCGCTGTCGCGGTGGATGCGTTGGTAGGCATAGCCGGTGCTGGCCTTGACGATCCCTCCACAGGCACCGATGCGCAGCACGTGCCGACCGGACCGGGGCGGGGGCGACGCGCGGAGCGGCAGCACCGCCGACTCGGTCCGCCCGACCGTGTACCCGCTCCCGTCCAGCACGCCGGAGATGTACCCCGCGAGGAGAGCCGCGCGGCCGTCCGGCGGTGTGGGCCTCCCGTGGCGCGGCACGAACTCGGTCACCTCGACCAGGGCACGCCGGTCGCTGTGGGGAAGGACGTACACGAACCGGGCGGCGTCACCCTGCGGGACCCGGAAGTCGAACAGGGTGGGCACGTCGGGGTCGAACACGGGACGGGCGCACTCGATCTCCCATCCGGTGAACGCCAACCGCGCGTCCGCCGCACCGGTCGGCGGTGACGCGGAGACGCTGTCGAACACCCACCCCGCCCGGACCGCCACCCCATCGACGGTTATCTCCGCCTCGCGCTCCCCGTCGCGGACATCCCCGACGCGGCCCGGCGCCAGCGTGAAGGCCGGGCAGCGCCGTAGCAGCCCGGCGACGACGTGGCGCAGGTCCCGCCGGTGGACCACCTGGTACTCGAACGTGCGCAGAGCCACCACGGCGTCCGCACCGGCGGCGTGCACACCGAGCCGCCGGTACCGGTGCGAGACCGCCGCGTCGAGGAGAGCCGGAGCGGCCGCCCAGAACCCCCAGCACTGTGCTGCCGGACGCGCCACGGGATCGTCGACGACGAGCACCGAGCGGTTCCGCCACCCGGCGACGGCCAGATGGGCGGCCAACGACAGCCCGCTCGCCCCGCCACCGGCGATCACCGCGTCGAACCGGTCCGCGCTCATGACACGCCGGTGATCCGTTGCGCGGCGAGCTTGCCGGAGATCAGCACCATCGGTACACCCACGCCCGGCTGGGTCCCCGAGCCGACGAACACGACGTTGTCCAGGCCGGGGTGCAGCGTCGCCGGGCGGAACGGGCCGGTCTGCGCGAACGTGTGCGCCGCGGCGAACGGGGTGCCGGCCGCCATCCCCTCGGCCGCCCAGTCCGCGGGCGTGACCATCCGCGAGACCTCGATGCCCGCGCCGAACCCGACGTACCCCCGCTCCTCGAGCAGGGCCACCAGTTCGTCGGCGTAGCCCCGGGCCAGCGGACCGCGCCAGTCGAACGGGGCGACGGTCAGGTTCGGCACCGGCGCCAGCACGTAGTACGTGTGCCGGCCGGCGGGTGCGAGCCCCGGGTCGGCGCGGCTGGGGTTGCTGACGAACAGCGAGGGGTCGCTCATCAGCTGACCGTGGCGGATCACCTCGTCGAACGTGCGCCGCCACGACCGTCCGAAGTGGAGGTTGTGGTGCGCGATCCGGGTGTACCCGCGGGAGCTGCCGATGTGCAGCACCACCGCGGACGGCGAGGGCCGCAGGCGCCGGACCCGGCGCGGCGTGTGCGGCAGCAGGTCCCGGTACGCGACCGGCAGGTCCGGGTTCAGCACGACCACGTCCGCGGCGATGCGCTCGCCGTCGGTGGTGACGACCGCGGTGGCCCGGTCACCGCGGACCTCGACCCGCGCGACCTCGGTCGCGTACCGCAACCGCACGCCGTGCTTCTGCGCCGCCGCGGCCATCGCGACCGGTACGGCGTGGATGCCACCGACGGGGAAGTAGACGCCCTCGACCGAGTCGAGGTAGGCGATGACCGCGTAGATGCCGAGCGCGTCATGGGGCGCCAGCCCGGCGTACATGGCCTGGAACGAGAAGATGCGCCGGGTGCGCGGGTCGCGCAGGTGACGGTCCACTGTGGACTGCAGTCGCCGGAAGCCGCCGGCCGCGACGAGCCGCAGCAGGTTCACGGTGAGCAGGTCGCGTGGACTGTCGAGGTTACGCTCGACGAAGTCGGCCCGTTCCAGCCGCCAGAGCCGCCGCAGGTGCTCGACGAACCGCAGGTAGCGGTCGGCCTCCCGGGGCCCGCAGACCCCGCTGATCTCGGCCGCCATCCGTCGCGTGTCGGCGATGACGTCCACAGTGGACCCGTCGGGGAAGTGCGCGCGGTAGGCGGGATCGACCGGCCGCAGTGTGATCCGGTCGGCGAGCCGTTCACCGACGGCGGCCAGGCACTCCTCGACCAGGCCGGGCATCGTCAGCACGGCCGGGCCCGTGTCGAACCGGTAGCCGTCGAGGGTCAGCACGCCGGCCCGGCCACCGGGTACGGGTTGGCGCTCGACCACGGTCACCTGCCGGCCGGCACCGGCCAGGTGGAGCGCGCACGCCAGCCCGCCCAACCCGGCGCCGACGACCACGACCCGGTCGGTCGGACCCCGCACGGCCCGCCGGCCGGTCACCTCGACCCCTCCCCCGGCAGGCTGCGCACCGGGCGGCCCGGCGGTGTCAGCAGGCTCGTCGCCAGTCCCGCCACGCGTCGTCGCGTCGGCACCGTGGCGCGCCGCGAGAACACGTCGTACCCGGCGCGGACGACCTCGTTGAGAATCCCGCCGTACAGCCGGAACGCCGTGCGGATGCAGGCCTGCGAGGTGGGTGCCAGCAGCGGGATGCCCTCGGCGGCCAGGGCGTAGTGCCGCCGCGCCCGTCCGACCTCGAATGCGACGAGGTCGCGCACCGCCGGGGTCAGCGCCCGCGCGCGCAGCGTCCCGGGGGCGACGTGGAAGTGCGCCAGGTCCGCTATGGGCAGGTAGATCCGGCCGAGGTCGAGGTCCTCGCCGACGTCCCGGATGAAGTTGGTCAGCTGGAACGCCAGCCCCAGCTGGCGGGCCGGCTCCCGGGCCGCGTCGAGGTCGGACGCTCCCAGGATCGGCAGCATCAACGTCCCGACCGCGGCGGCGGAGCCGTCCATGTAGCCGAGCAGGTCGTCGTAGGTCGCATACGAGTCGATGGTCAGGTCCGCCTCCATCGACCGCAGGAACGCCACGAAGTCGGCCCGGTCCAGATCGAAGACCGCGATGGTGTGCAGGACGGCCGGAAGCACCGGGTCGTCCACCGGTGCGCCGTCGAGCGCGGCGAGGAACCGGTCGGTCCAACGCCGCAGCCGGTCGGCCCGGGTCGGGTCGTCGGGAGCGCCGTCGACGATGTCGTCGGTGCGGCGGGTGAACCCGTACAGGGCGTGCACGTGCCGGCGTTTCCACCGCGGCAGCAGGTGGGTGGCGAGGTAGTAGGTCCGGCCGTGCTCGCGGTTGACCGCCCGGCACCGCCGGTACGACCCGTCGAGATCGACGGCACCGGTGCGGGGCGGCCACACGGTCATGCCGCGGGCCCCGGCTCCAGCACCACCACGGCCGTCTCGGTCGGTCGCCGTGCGGCGAACGCGTCGAGGTTCCTGTCGATCTCCCGCCACCGGGCCCACAACCGCTCCCGTTCCGCACCCGTGGCGGCGTGACCGCGTACCCACCGGTGCGTGCCCGCGACGTCGACCTCCGCCTCCTCGTTCGCCTGGAGGTTGAGCCACCACGCCGGCTCGCCCGCACCCCACCCGTTCATCGCCATCGAGACCAGGTTCGGGCCGTCCTCGAAGTACCCCAGGATCACGCTTCGCGGCCGGCCGGTGCGCCGGCCCGTCGTCGTCAGCCGCAGGGCGCCCCAACCGTTCGGACGTGGCCGCCACAGTCCGACGCGGCCACGGGTGACGCGGTACAGGGCCCGGTGCACCGACCACGCCAGACGGATGAACCAGCGCGGCGGAAGCCGCGCGCTGTCAGTCATGACCAACCTCCTGCGCGGGGACGGGGGACGGCCGCATCGTGCGCAGCCAGGCCTCCAGCCGTGTGCGGTGGTGGCCCCGCACCACCACCACGTGGTTGCCCAGCGGCGCGGTCAACAGGTCGTCGATGGCGGTGGCGGGCAGCCGAACGGTCAGCTGGGTCCGGCACAGCCCTTCCCGGACGGGTCGTCGGACCGACTCACCCTCGGCGAGCCAGCACCGGTCCAGCCGGCGGCCACCGATGCGGACCAGGGTGACCGGGCCCGTGTGCAGGGTACCGTCGATCGCCGCGCCCAGGCCGGACTCGAAATGGGAGCGGATCCGGTACCCGGTGGTCAACGACCGGGCCACGGTGCAGTGGGCGAGTACCAGTTCGTGATCCGCGGTGTTCACCTGCGCGGGGTTGGCCATCCACGGCACCTCGTCGAGCAGCAGACGCGTCCAGACCATCGCGATGGTGCTGGGCAGGTCACCCTCGCAGCCCGCGGTGATCCCGGTGTCGTTGAGCTCGGCGAGCGCGAGGCAGCCGCTCGTCCGTAGTTCGCCGAGCAGGTCGAAGCAGCGCACGGTGACCGCGTCGAGACGATGGACCCGCACCAGGTCGGCGAGCGCGGGATGCACCCGGGCAGCGGCCGTGACCACCGCTCCGGACTCCCCGACCGCGGCCGCCCCGCCGGCCACGGACGCCGCCAGCGCGGCTGCCGTCCCGGGAGCGTCGCTGCGATAGGACGCCACCGCTTCCGCGATGTCGACGGGCACGACGCGCGGTCCCCACGCGTCGCGGACGACCTCCGGGGTCGGTGCACTGGCCACCAGCCAGTCCGAGGGCGAACCCACCAGCCCGATCCGCAGCCGGCGCAGCCGGCGGGCCACCGCCACGTCGTGGGCCGCCTCCGCGAGCGCCGTCTCCGCATGCGCCGTTCCGTCCAGGTAGATGACGCGGGCCGGGCGGCCGTCCTGATGCAGCCGCGCGACGGCCTCCAACGCGGCCGCGAGCGAGTTGTGCCACGGGTGGGCCGCGACGACCACCGGTTCGGTCTGCCGCCGCGCCGCCACCGCGTCGAGGACGAACCGCTCCGTCCCTCCGGTCAGGACGACAATGGCCAGGGGCGCATCGGCCGCTGGCGTGTCGGTGCGCCGCCCACCGGCAGCGGTCAGGGCGGTCGAGAGCCCGTCGAGCAGCCGCTCGACAGATGCCCCGTCGTGCAGAGCGGACGCGACCGGAAGGTAGGCGAAGCCGGACATGGGTCCACGTCACCAGACCGAGTCACCGCGGATGACCGCGTCGCTGCCGCCGTCGATGTAGATGACCTGACCGCACAGGTGGGTGTTCTCGACCCCGCCGAGCCAGGCCAGCAGGCGTGCCACGGTCACCGCCTCCGCGACGCCGTTGAGCGGCATCGGCACGATCTCCAGCAGTGCCGCCTTCTTCTCCTCGGTCGCGATCAGGTCAGCGGTCATCGGTGTCGCGATGACGCCGGGCCCGACGACGTTGAGCGGGATCGAGGCACCGGCCCACGCCGTGCCCGGCGCGTGGCGGCGTACCCATTGGGAGATCGCCCGCTTGCTGGAGCCGTAGATCCGTCCGGCGTGCTCCAGATCCTTCGCCAGCACCTCGGCGCGGGCGAGCGCCGCGATCTCGTCGCCCGCCGCGAGCGCCGCGACCAACTGGTCGTCGACCGGGTGCAGGGCGGCCATCGACGAGACCACCACGGCCCGCGGTGCCACCGAACCCAGCAGGAACGGGCGCAGCCCTTCGAGGGTGGCGACAGCGCCGAAGTAGTTCACGGCGACGGTCACCGGCGACGGCTGCGCGAGCCCGGCGACCGCGAACACCGCGTCGACGGTCCCACCGCAGAGGCGGCCCACGCCCTCCACCATCGCGACGCGACCCTCGGCGGTGGCCAGGTCGGCGACGACGTCCGCGTCGCGCAGATCCACCCCGATGACGCGCTCGCCGCGGCTCTCCAGCAGGTCCCTCGTCGCCCTGCCGATGCCTGACGCCGAGCCGGTGATCACAGATGTGCGTACCATGACAAGCCCTCATTCCCGACGCGATCCCCCGGTTGTTCCGATGGTCGTGCGACCGCGCACCGTCCGGCAGGGCCGAAGTCCCCGGTGCGCGCGGGACCGATGGCCGGGCCTTTCGACCCTGGCCGCCGCCTCGTCCACCGCGACGCTGGAGGTAGCGGTCACGTGCCGCCATCGCCGGGGTACCGGAGGTGCCGCCTCACGGGACGGGAGGTCGCCGTGCGCCGTCGTCTGCTCATCATCGGGGTTGTCGTCGCGATCGCGGCCGTGCTCGCAGGGGTGTACGTCGTCGCCCGCACGGCGGGAACCGGTTCGGACCGTGCCGGACGACCTGTACCGACCGCGTCGGTCGCCTCCTCCGTGTCCTCCGCCGCCGCGCCGGCGCCCGGCCCGGGCTCGCAATCCCCGACCCGGTCGGCCGCACCGCCCGCCCCCAGCCGGACACCCGGCGCGCCGGGTGTTCCCGCAGCCCTGCGCGGTAAGGACATCGAGGCGATTCCGACGTCGGACCGGGTGGTGGCGTTGACCTTCGACGCCGGAGGCAACGCCGACGGCCTGCCGGCGATCCTCGGAGCGCTCGCGGCCCGGGGCGCCCACGCGACGTTCTTCCTCACCGGAGACTGGGCCGGGCGGTACCCGGCCGCGGTGCGCTCGATCGCGGCCGCCGGACACCGGCTCGGCAACCACTCCTCGACCCACCCCTACTTCCGGCGCCTCACCGACGGACAGGTCCGGGCCGAGATCGCCCGGGGGGAGCGGGAGCTGACGGCCAATGGCGGAACCGACACCCGGCCCCTGTTCCGCTTCCCTTACGGTGACCGCGACGCCCGCACCATCGCGGCGGTCAACAGCGCCGGTTACGTCGCCGTCCGCTGGACCGTGGACACGGTCGGCTGGAAGGGAACCACGGGCGGCGTCACCGTCCAGCAGGTTGTCGACCGGTCGGTGGCGGGTGCGCGTCCCGGCGAGATCATCCTGATGCACATCGGCTCGCACCCCGAGGACGGCTCCACGCTGGACGCGGAGGCGCTGCCGACCGTCATGACCCGGCTGACGGCGCTCGGGTTCCGGTTCGTCACCCTCGACGCGCTGCTGCGGTGACGCCGGTCCGCTACGAGTCACAACCACAGCGGGGCGAGCCAGCCGAGCAGCACCGCACCGCCGGCGAGCATGCCCACCACGAGTCCGACGACCCGGCGCCGGGCGACCAGGAACAGGCCGGTGATCGCACCGACGCTGGTGCCCGCGCAAGTGACCAGAAAGGCGAGCGCCGGACCGGGGCCCATCCCGCCCACGCGACGCCGGGAGCGTCGCCTGCCACGGCCCTGATCTGACGGACAGACCCGAAGGTCCCGGGTCGGAGATCCGCTGCTGCCAACGTCGTTGCGGGACTTTCGGCCCGTGTCGGCACGGCCCGCGACCGCCAGCATGCGGGGGACGGCGACCGACGCCGGTCGCGGTCTCGGCTGGAGGTGTTCCATGGGCGACGGACGTAACATCGCGGCCGCGGTCGGCGGCTGGAGCGTGCGGCACCGGGTCGTCGCCATCGTCGGTTGGCTGCTGCTGGTCGTCGTGGCGACGGTGATCGGGTCCGCCGCCGGCCAGCGGCAGATGACCGTCGACGAGTACGCGCAGGGGGACTCGGCCCGCGCCATGCGCGTCCTCGACGACGCCGGGCTCACCCCGCCCGCCGGGGAGCTGCTGCTGGTCCACAGCGACCGCGCGACCGTCGACGACCCGGCGTTCCGCGCGGCCGTCGACGGGGTGGTGTCGGGGCTGCGCGCCACCGGTATCGTCACCGACCTCCGCGAGCCGTACGCCGCCGGCCTGATCTCGCGCGACCGGCACAGCGCGCTGGTGCGGTTCGCGGTGACCGGTGACTCGAATACGGCGTACGAGCGGGTGCAGCCGGTGCTCGACGCGGTCGGCGCCGCCCGGACGGCCCACCCGGACCTGACCTTCGACCAGTTCGGCGAGGCCAGTGCCAACAGGTGGTTCAACGACACGATCCTCGCGGACTTCCACCGCGCCGAGTGGACGGCGGTACCGCTCGCGTTGGGCATCCTGCTCGTCGCGTTCGGCGCGCTGCTGGCCGCCGTGCTGCCCGTCGGGCTGGCGATGACCGCGTTCCTCGCCGCCAACGGGCTTCTCGCGCTGGTGAGCCACCGCATGCACGTCGACAACTCGACCAGTTCGGTGATGCTCCTCGTCGGACTCGCCGTCGGCGTCGACTACTGCCTGTTCTACCTGCGCCGCGAGCGCGAGGAACGGGCGAAGGGGAACGACGCGGCCACCTCGCTGCGCATTGCGGCCGCGACCTCGGGACGGTCGGTGCTGGTCTCCGGTATGACCGTGGTCATCGCCATGTCCGGCATGTTCCTGTCCGGCATGCTGCTGTTCGACGGCTTCGCCGTCGCCACCATCATGGTGGTGCTCGTGGCCGTCGTCGGCTCGGTGACCGTCCTGCCCGCGCTGCTGTCCCTGCTCGGCGACCGGGTCGAGTTCGGCCGGATACCCGGCCTCGGCCGGCTGCGGCGGCCGCAGGGCGGGAGCCGCGTCTGGGGTGCGATCCTCGACCGGGTCCTCGCCCGCCCGGGTCTGTCCGCGCTGGTGTCCGGGGCCTTCCTCCTGGTGCTGGCCGTTCCGCTCCTTGGCATCCACACCGAGCGGCTGAGCCTGGACAAGCAGCTGCCCGCCGACTCCACGATCGTCCGGTCGTACGACCGCATCGCGGCGGCGTTCCCCGGTGGTCCGAGCCCGGCGCGGGTGGTGGTCCGGGCCGGCGACGTGCAGTCACCGGAGCTGCGTCGGGCGACCGAGGCGTTCCGCGCCGCCGCCCTGGCCACCGGGCTGGTGGCCGAGCCGATCCAGGTCACCACGCACGCCCCGCAGGGCATCGTCGAGATCGACGTGCCGTTGGCCGGCAACGGAACCGACAGCACGAGCCGGCGCGCCCTCGCTGCCCTCCGTGATGACGTGATCCCACGCACGTTCGGCTCGACGCCCGGAACGCGGACCTACGTCACCGGCGACCTGGCCTTCTCCGTGGACTTCAACGACCGGCTCCGGCGCGGGATCGCACCCGTCGTCGTGTTCGTCCTCGGCCTCGCGTTCGTGCTGATCCTGGTGGCGTTCAGGTCACTCACCATCGCGGCGGTGTCGGTCGCGCTGAACCTGCTGTCGGTCGCCGCGTCGTTCGGCGTCATCGTGGCGGTGTTCCAGCACGGCTGGGGCGCCGCGCTCGTCGGCACCGAGGGCGTCGGCGCGATCGAGTCGTGGCTGCCGCTGTTCGCGTTCGTCATCCTGTTCGGGCTGTCGATGGACTACCACGTCTTCGTCGTGTCGCGGATCCGCGAGGCGCACGACAACGGCGCGCCCACGCGCGAGGCGGTGTCGCAGGGCGTCCGGGCGTCGGCCGGCGTGGTGACGAGCGCCGCGGTCATCATGGTCGCCGTGTTCGCGGTGCTCGCCACCCTCTCGATGCAGGTGTTCAAGCAGATGGGGGTGGGCCTCGGCGTCGCCATCCTCCTCGACGCGACCGTGGTGCGGGCGGTGCTGCTGCCCTCGCTGCTCACGCTGCTCGGCGACCGGTGCTGGTACCTGCCGCGCTGGCTGTCGTTCCTGCCGCGGCCGGCCCCACCGCCGGGTGGGACCACGGCCCCGGTCCCAGAGACCGTCGACGCGCGGTCGTGAACACGCGACCGACCGGTCCGCTCCCGGACCGGTCGGTCTCGCGCGTGGTCACCCTTCGCCGTCGTCCGCGGGTGTGGGACCGGTGGCGGACGGCGTCCCGGTGCGGACCGCGACCCACACGCCGGCGCCGATGGCGGCCGCGACCGGCAGCGACACCGCGCCCATCGCCGTCAGGGCCGCCAGGCCTCCGAAGTAGACGACCCGCTCGCGACCCGACACCAGCCGCCCGAACGCATGGACGATCCTGCCGGCCCCGTCGAGCAGGTCGTCCGCGACGGCGCGCGGCTGCGGCAGGTCAGGGTGCGGGAGGTGCGGCGCGGCGAAGGTCACCCGACGCACGCCGACGGTCGGCACCGGCACCGTCACCTCCCACGTGCTCTCCTCCTGCGGTGCCTTGGCCACATCGGCCGCGGTCAGGTCGATCGTTCCGGTCATGGAGCTCACCCCTTCCGTCCCCCTGATGCTGCGCGCCGCCGGCCGCTGCGCCGCGAGCCGAAGGGCCCGTCCGGTGGGGTCCAACGACTCGTGGCGCTACAGCAGGTTCTGCCGGCGGATCGGCTCGCGTCCGGGCGGCTGCACCGGCTCCGGGGTCATCGGGGTCATCGGGGGGATCGGGAGGCTCACCGGCGCAGCGGTGGTCAGGACGAACGGTTTGCCGTGGTGCACCAGGTCGATGGTGGCGGCGCCGTCGCCGGTGCGCAGCGCGTAGACGGCCTCGTCGGGACCGACGGTGACCTGCAGGCGCAGACCGTGCCACAGCAACGAGAACGACAAGCGCCGGATGCGGGCGGGCAGCCGCGGCGCGAACGACAGCTGGCCGGTATGGTCCCGCATGCCGCCGAGCCCCGCGACCAGCGCCAGCCAGGCGCCGGCAAGCGACGCCACGTGGATGCCGTCGCGGGTGTTGCGGTGCAGGTCGTACAGGTCGGTCAGCGCCGCCTCGCCGAGGTAGTCGTGGGCCAGTTCCAGGTGACCGACCTCGGCGGCCAGCACCGCCTGCGTGCTCGCCGACAACGACGAGTCCCGCACCGTGCGGGCCTCGTAGTAGGCGAAGTTGCGCGCCTTTTCCCCGGTGCTGAACGCATCACCGCACCAGTGCATGGCGAGCACCAGGTCGGCCTGCTTGACCACCTGCGCGCGGTACAGGTCCAGATACGGGAAGTTCAGCAGCAGCGGGTACTCGTCGGGGCCGGTCGACGCGAAGTCCCACTCCCGCAGCCGGGTGAAGTCGCGGACCTGCTCGTGCACACCGAGATGCTCGTCGTAGGGCACGTGCATGGCGGCGGCCGCGGCCCGCCACGACGCGATCTCGTCGTCGCCGATGGCCAGGTCCCGGGCCCGGTCGGGGTGACGTTCGGCCGCGTCGGCCGCGGCGACCAGGTTCCGGCGGGCCATCAGGTTGGTGTAGACGTTGTCGTTGGCGACAGCCGTGTACTCGTCGGGACCGGTGACGCCGTCGAGGTGGAAGACGCCGTCGCGGTCGTGGTGGCCGAACGACACCCACAACCGGGCCGTCTCGGCCAGCAGCTCCAGGCCGCAGTCGCGTTCGAACGCCGCGTCACCGGTCGCGGTGACGTACCTGGTGACCGCGTCGGCGATGTCGGCTCCGACGTGGACCGCCGCGGTGCCGGCGGGCCAGTAGCCGGAACACTCGTGTCCGCGGATCGTCCGCCACGGGAACGCGGCGCCGCGCCAGTTGAGGGTCGCGGCCCGCTCCCGGGCCAGGTCGAGCGTCGCGTGGCGCCAGCGCAGGCCTTCGGCCACGGCCGCCGGCTGCAGGTAGGTCAGCACGGGGTGCACGAACCGTTCGGTGTCCCAGAACACGTGCCCGTCGTAGCCCGGACCGGTCAGTCCCTTGGCGGCGATGGGCCGCAGCTCCGCCCGCGCGCCCGCCTGCAGGACGTGGAACATGGCCAGCCGTACCGCCTGCTGGACCTCGGCGTCGCCGTCGATCTCGATGTCGGCGCCGTCCCAGAAGTCGTCGAGGTAGGCGCGCTGTGCGGCGACCAGCCCGTCCCAGGTCTCGAACCGGGCGCCCTCGATCGCGGCCGCGACCTGGTCGCGGACGGCCGGCTGCGACCGCCGGCTCGACCACCCGTACGCGACGAACTTCACCAGGGTCAGCCGCTCGCCGGGCGCCAGTCGGCACACCACCGTCGTGCGCGCCAGGTCGGGGTCGGCAACGCTGCCGCACCGCAGGTCCGACGGCCCGTCGATCAGGTGCTCCATCGCGGCGGCCATCCGCAGGCCGCTCTCGCGCGTGCGGTGCACGAGCAACGCGCCGGTGTCGTGGACCCGTCGGGCCTCGGCGACCAGCGGCTCGCCGAGCACCGCCGCCACCCTCGGGTCCTTGAGGGGACCGGGCAGCGCCTCGTTGGCGACCAGCGCGGACTGGACGATGACCCGCACCGGCGCGTTCACCGGCGTCACCTCGTACCGGATCGCGGCCACCGACCGCTGGTCGAACGAGACCAGCCGGGTCGAGCGGACCCGCACCGCGCGCCCGGCGCCGGACTCCCACTCGACCTCCCGGCGCAGTACGCCGGCCCGCAGGTCCAGCACCCGCTCGTGGTGACGCAGCCGTCCGTCGCGCACGTCGAAGGGCGCGTCGTCGACCAGCAGCCGGATCAGCTTGCCGTTGGTGACGTTGACGATCGTCTGGCCCGACTCGGGGTAGCCGTAGCCGCCCTCCGCGTAGGGCAGCGGCCGCAGTTCGTAGAACGAGTTGAGGTAGGTGCCCGGCATGCCGTGCGGGTCGCCCTCGTCGAGGTTGCCGCGCAGCCCGATGTGGCCGTTGGACAACGCGAAGACCGACTCCGACTGGGCCAGCAGGGCGGTGTCCAGATACGTCTCCCGGACCTGCCACGGCTCCACCGGGTACGCCGGGTGACGGATCATCCACGCCTCCGCTCGCCGGACGCCCGCGACTCCATGAAGGTCCTGAGGCCGACCCAGTTGCGACGCTCCCACGCCGGACCGACGACGGCAAGCAATGGAGACAGTATTTTCATCGGCCCGACCAGTGCGGTGTCCCAGTTCCAGCTCAGGCGGGTCCCACCCGGGACCTCCTGGAAGGTCAGAACCCCGTCGACCCGCAGGTAGGACGCGCGCACGGCGTTGTGCAGCCGCCGCGGCCGGTCGTACTCCAGGATGGTCATCGCCATCGCGCGCCGGTAGCCGCCGCCCCGCGGCTCGGCCATGAACCGGGCGCCCGGACCGACGGGTCCCGCGTTCACCTTGACGGCGCGGGAGATGCGGGGGTTGTAACGGGGTTCGTTGCGCTCGTCGGCGACGAGGTCGAACACGTCCTCCACCGGCGCGTCGATGGTGATCTCTCCCCTGATGCGCGTCATCACCGCACTCCGTTCCCGATGGCCTCACGGGTCAGCCGCTGGGCGGCGAACCCGGTGAGGACCGCCACGGTGCCCGCCATGAGCACACCGGCGAGTACACCGACCAGCACCGTCACGACCACCGGCTGGCCCGGTTGCCACAATGGGGTCGCGACGACCATGAAGACGCCGAGCCCGGCGAGCCACGCCGCCGCCGTGGTGAGGATCCACCACGGCCCGCCGTACCCGTGACGGCGCAGCACCAGCCACTGCGCCGTGCCGATGCTGGCCAGCAGCGCCAGGCCGCCGACGGTCGCACCGACCGCGACCACCGCGACCGGCAGCCGCGACAGGTCGCCCGCCGTCGACGGGAGCATGCCGATCGCGTACGCCACGACCGCGGCGCCGGCGGTGGCATGGGCGAAGGCCCTGCCGGACAGGCCGCGCAGCCGGCGACGCAGCACCCACTGCTGGGCGGAGCCGAGCACGTACCCCTCCACCCAGCCCGCCGCGAGCATCAGCGGGAACCCGACGGCGGGCGGCAGGTCCAGGCGGGCGGCGAGAACCCCGGTGAGGGCCGGGACGCAGAACCCGACCGACTCGCCCGCGGTCGTGACCAGGACCCACAGCCGCCACAGCGGCCAGTCGCGCCGGGTCCGCGGTGGTCGGACAACCGATGCCGTGTCACGCATGCCCTCAGCGTCGCCGCCGCGCCCACGGCGGCGGCAGTGCCGGGTGGCCGTCGGGCCGGGACTTTCGGCCCCCGCCACGCGGCGGCGGGCCCGGAGAATGGACGACGGGGTGGCCGGACGCCGTCATCCCGACTTCGACCGTCTCCTCAGGCCCACGAGCCGCGGAGCGCGTCACCGGTCACCTCCGCGAGGAGGTGTGTGATGTCCGAGTCGACGACCATCCAGTTGCCGCCCGTGCCTCCCGACGGTGGGTCACCGGAGCCGCCTCCGCACCGCCGCTGGATCCGGGTCGCTCTGATCACCGCGCTCGCGGTGCTTCTCGTCGCGGCGCCGCTCGCCCTGTACCTGCTGCTGAACGGGGAGGACTCCGGCGGCAGTGGTGGCGGTGGGCCGGTGCCGTCGGAGGTGCCGAGCGCCAGCGCTGTCCCGAGCGGTCAACCGTCGGCAACGACGGGTGTGCCCGCGCCCGACGGGCGCATCTCGCCGGATGTGCTCCGCAACGCGACGATCGACGTGCCGGCGTGGCCCACGGACAACCTGACCGGGCTGTCGGGTCGGGTCGCCTTCCACAACGGGCAGGTTCTGATCCCGCCCGACAGCAGGTTCCCGTTCGAGCGGCACATGGTCATCGGCGCCGTCACCTACGGCGACCTCGACCGCGACGGTGCCACGGAGACGGTCGTCCAGATCAGCGCCGTCATTCAGGGCGGCGGCGTACAGCTCGTCGCGCTCGACCGCAACCGGGCCGGCGCGATCGTCACCATGGGCACCGTGGTCGCGGCCACCGGTGCGATCAGGGACATCGACGGAGCCGCCGGCCGGGTGACCGGCGACGGTGTGGTCGAGGCCCGCGTCGCCGACTTCCAGCGCTGCTGCGGTGACGAGACCCCGCAGACCTGGCAGAAGCGCGGGTACACCTGGGACGGCAGCCGGTTCCGGCAGACCACCGGACCCGTCTCGTTCCCGCCCAACCCGTCGGTCACCGAGACCGGCTTCGACGCCGGTGAGCTCGTGTTCGGACCGGCCGTCGACGGTGTCCGGCACGGCACGCTCACGGTGACGGTCCGGCACGTGCGCGGAACCCGTCCGCACCACCTGGTGCTGCTGTTCGAACCGGCCCCCGGCATCGAGCGGGACGGCTCGTCCTGGCCGCCCGTCCAGGTGGCACCGAACGGGCACCTGACCGTCGAGCTTCCGACGCCCGCGACCGGCGCGAGCGCCACCTACACGTTCGCCTTCCGCCGCCCGGCGACCGCCACCGACGACGAGTTCGGCCTGGACCTGCGCGGCGCGACCGCCGGTGGCGTGCTGCTCAGCGAGTCGAACCCGTGGGACGGCCAGCACCGGGTCACCGTCCGGACGACCGACTGACCCGGCCGGTGGGAGACGGCATGTCCGCCGTGGTGAAGTCGCTGCCTCCCGCGGGTGACGCCCTCCTCGCCGACCAACCGTGGCTGCGCACGGCGGTGACCGGGCCGGTCAGCGTCGTCGAGGCGCCACCCGGATGCCTGCTGACCGAAGGGCTGGCCGGTGCGCTGGGCGCCGCTGGACGCCGTCCGCTGTGGCTCCGGCTCGACCCGGACCCGGTGCCGGCCTGGGCGGTGCCGCCGGTCGGCGGCGGACGTGCGGCTGTCCGGTCCGGCCGCCGCCCGGCTGGCCGGGGACGCGTGCGGTGACCCCGGGCTCCTGGACCGGTGCGGCGGGCGGGCCGCCGCGCTCGTCGCCGTCCGCGCCACCCGGGCGGCGTTCGGACCGGCGGCCGACCGCGTACTCGCCGCCGCAGGGTCGGTCGGGGACCTGCTCGTGCGGGCGGCCGGCCTCCTGCTGGCGACGGTGCCCGCCGACGGGCGGCGTCGGCTGGGCCTGGCGGTCTACCTGGAACACGGCGAGCGCGACGACGGGCCGTGGTGGCAGCACCTCACCGACGACGGGCACCCGGACGCGGCACCGGTCCGGCTGCGGATCGACGACCACGAGCGGGCGGCACAAGCCATGGCCGCGAACGCGGACCGGCTCATGGACCTCGGCCAGTGGCAGACGCTCGAGGGCTGGTTGGCCCGGCTGAACCGCGACGTGCTCGCCGACCATCCGGACCTGATCCGGGCCCGCGGCGAGATCGCCGCCGCGCGGGGTGACGCGCCGCACGCGCAGACCTGGTTCGACCTGGCCGCCGCGCGATCCGTGGCGCGCGGCGACACGGTCGGTGCCTGCTCCACGATGCTGGCGGCGAGCACCGTCGCGACCACGTCCCTCGACCTGGCCACCGCCCGCGTCCGGGCGGCCGGGGCCCGGTCGCTCGCCGACGTCGCCGACCGGCCAGCGTGCCAGCTGTGGACGGGCTGGCAGCTCGCGGCCGTGCACCTGCTCGGCGGGGACGACGCCGCGCTGCTCGCCTTCGCCCGCCTCGCCGAGGGTGACGGGCAGGGCGACAACGGGCAGAGCGACGAGGGGCTCATCGCCACGACGGCCCGGCTCAGCCGGCAGGTCCTGGATCTGCGACGCGACCGGGAACGGCACCGGCAGGCGCTGGCTGAGCGCGTCACCGGCCCTTCGCTCATCGTCCAGCTGCTCGGGCCGATCCTGGCCGCCGTCGGCGACACGCCGGTCGAGGAGCACCTCGGCAGCCGGGCGCGGTCGCTGCTGGCGTATCTGGTGACGCACCGCGATCCGGCGCCGGCCACCGAGGCGCTCGTGGAGGCCCTGTGGCCGGACGTCGCACCCGGCCGCGGCCGCAACAGCCTCCACGTCGCCGTACACGGTCTGCGACGGGCGATCCGTACGGCGACGGACGCACCGGTGGTCGTCCACGCCGGAGGCTGCTACCGCCTGCACCCGGCGGTGACGCTGTGGACCGACGTCGACGAGTTCGATTGCGGCTGGCACACATCGACGTCCTCGACCGGCTCAGCGGCCTGCAGTTCGCCGCCGGCCGGTATCCGCGGTGCGCGGACCTGTGCCGGCGGCTCATCGACGAGGACCCCTGCCGCGAGGACGCCCACCGCCGCCTGATGCGGTGCCACTGCCGGCAGGGACGGCCCCACCTGGCGCTGCTGCAGTTCCGCGCCTGCGTCCGCGTGCTGGCAACGGACCTGCGGGTGCGTCCCGACCCGGAGACGGTGGACCTGTATCACAGCATCCGCCGGCACGAGCGGGTGTGAGCGCGGCGTGCGCCTCACGACCCGACCAGGGTCTTGATCGCCGCGGCCAGCTCCGCCAGGCCCTTCTTCGCGTCGGCGAAGAACATTCCGGTCTTCGGGTCGGTGTACAGCTCGTTGTCGATGCCGGCGTAGCCGTGACCCATGGAGCGCTTGATGACGATGACGCCGCGGGCCCGGTCGACGTCCAGGATCGGCATGCCCGAGACGGGGTTGCCGGGCCGGCGCGCGGCCGGGTTCACCACGTCGTTGGCGCCGACGACCAGGGCCACGTCGGTGCGGGCGAACTCGGGGTTCACCTCGTCCATCTCCTTGAGCTGGCGGTAGGGCACGTTCGCCTCGGCGAGCAGCACGTTCATGTGACCGGGCAGCCGGCCGGCGACCGGATGGATGGCGTAGCAGACGTCCACCCCGCGCCCCTCAAGCAGTTCGGCGAGCTCGCGGACCTCGTGCTGGGCCTGCGCCGCGGCCAGCCCGTAACCGGGCACGATGACGACCCGGCCGGCGTAGGCCAGCTGGATCGCGGCGTCCTCCGCCGACACCGACCGGACCCGGGCGTCGGTCGAGACGGGACCGGCCGGGCCGTCGCCGGTCCCGAAACCGCCGACCACGATGCTGACCAGCGACCGGTTCATCGCCTCCGCCATGAGCATGGTGAGGATGCCGCCGGACGCGCCGACCAGCGCACCCGCGATGATCAGCACGGTGCTGCCGATGACGAACCCGGCCATCGCGACCGCCGTGCCCGTCAACGCGTTCAGCAGGGAGATCACCACCGGCATGTCGGCGCCGCCGATCGGCATCACCATCGCCACACCGGCGGCGAGGGCGGCGACGGCCAGCACGGCGAGGACGGCTGTGCCGCCGCGCCCCGCGACGAGCAGCCCACCGGCGCCGGCCATGACGACGGCGAGCGCCACGGCGAGGACGCGGGCGCCGGGGAACACCACCGGCCGGCTCGCCACCACACCCTGCAGCTTGCCCGCCGCGATCAGCGAACCGGAGAACGTGACGGCGCCGATCACGACGTCGACGGCGACCGCAAGAGCGGTGCCGGTCGCGCTGTCGTGGCGCATGAACTCGTGGACGGCCACCAGCATCGCCGCTCCGCCGCCCGCGGCGTTGAACAGGCTGACCACCTGCGGCACGGACGTCATGGCGACGGTGCGGGCCATGTACCAGCCGGCGGTGGTACCGACCATCGTGCCGGCGGCCAGCACTGTCCAGCCCGTCGCGGTCACCGTGCCCTCGCGCACGAGCACCACCACGGTCGCGGCCACCGCGGCGGCCATGCCGTAGGCCGACAGGAGGCTGCCGCGGCGGGCGGTCGGCGGCCGGTTCATCAGGTGCAGCCCCAGCACGAAGCACGTCGCGGCGGCCAGGTACACCAGTCCCAGGACGGTGGTCACGACGCGCCTCCCGTCGGCGGCCCGGGGCGGCGGTCGGCGAACATCGCCAGCATCCGGGCCGTGATCGCGTAGCCGCCGACCACGTTCATCGCGGCCAGCGTGACGGCGACGAAGGCGAGCAGGTAACCGATCCACGTGTCCGCGGTCACCGCGATCAGCGCCGCGCCGACCAGCACGATGCCGTGGATGGCGTTGGCCGCCGACATCAGCGGGGTGTGCAGCATCGCCGGGACCTTCGAGATCACCTCGTATCCGACGAGCACGCTGAGCAGGAAGATGGTCAGCTCGGTCACGACCGCACCTCACCGTTCCGCGTCGCCACGACGCTGGCGTGGATCTCGTCGGTCGGGTCGAAGGCGAGCTCGCCGTCGCGGAGCAGGTGGCCCAGCAGCGCGACCACGTTGCGGCTGTAGGCCGCCGACGCGGCCGCCGCCATCGACGAGGGAAGGTTGCCGGCGCCGATGACGGTGACCCCGTTGTCGGTGACGACCGTCCGGTCCGGCACCGACAACGCGACGTTGCCACCGAGCGGCCCCGAGGCCAGGTCCACGAGCACCGACCCGGGCGCCATCGCCTTGACGGTCTCCTCGTCGACCAGCAGCGGCGGGCGGCGGCCGGGAACCTGGGCGGTGGCGATCACGACGTCGTGCCGGACCACCCGGGCCGCCAGCTCGGCGGTCGCGGCGCGCTGCTCGTCGGCGGTCAGCTCGCGGGCGTACCCACCGGCGCCGGTCGCGTCGGCCAGCACGCCCGGGACGATCACCTCCGCGCCGACCGACGCCGCCTCCTCCCGGGCGGCGGCCCGCACGTCGTAGGCGCGCACGACGGCGCCGAGCCGGCGGGCCGTGCCGATCGCCGCCAGGCCCGCCACACCCGCGCCGAGGACGAGCACCTCGGCCGGCTTCGCCGTGCCGGCGGCCGTGACGAGCATCGGGAAGTACCGTTCGAACGCGTTGGCGGCCAGGATCACCGCCCGGTAGCCGGCGACGGTGGCCTGCGAGGTCAGCGCGTCCATCTCCTGTGCCCGGCTCAGTGTGCGCGGAACCAGGTCAAGGCTCACCGCGGTGACACCCAGCCCGGCGAGGTCCGCGACATACCCGTCGCCGGATCGACCGGCGAGCATGCCGACGACCACCTGCCCGGTCCGCAGCCGGTGCGGCGCCGGCCGCCCGACCGCCAGCACCAGGTCGGCCCGGGCGTCGAGCTCGTCGGCGGTGACGACATCGGCGCCCGCGGCGGCGTACGCGGCGTTGTCGTGCCGCGCGGCCCGTCCGGCATCGGCCTCGACCAGGACCACCGGCGGCGCGCCACCGCGCGCGGCCACCCGGGTGAGCCGGGCCAGATCACCGGGCACCAGCGCGACCCGGCGTTCGCCGGCCGCCCGTTCCCGTACCACACCCACGGTCAGCGGTGCCATGCCTCATCCCTTCGGCTCGGGAACTCTGCTCGATGCGCCCGCCTCCGCGGGCGCCGGCTCCGGGATCATGTCGATCGCGCCGGCGGGACACTCGGCGGCGCAGATGCCACATCCCTTGCTGTACTCGTAGTCGATGGCGAAGTTCGGTCCGCCGAGCTTGATGACGGCATTGTCGGGGCACACGCCGTAGCAGTTGTCGCACTCGAAGCAGTTGCCGCACGACAGGCAGCGGCGGGCCTCGAACAGCGCGGTCCCCTCGTCGAGGCCACCCACGACCTCGTCGAACGTCGACGTGCGCCGGGCGGCGGTCAGCTGCGGCTGCACGGTGGCCGGCGCGTCGCTGTAGTACCAGGTGTTGAGCCGTTCGTAGGTCGCTGTCGGCGGCACCGGCGCCGGCCCGTCGGTGTTGCCCCGCAGGTAGGCGTCGATCGCGCGGGCGGCGCGGTGGCCCTGACCGATCGCGTTGGTGACGGTGCGTTCGGCGCGCACGATGTCGCCGCCGGCGAACACGCCGGGGCAGCCGGTGGAGAGGTCCGGGCCGACGCGGACGTCGCCGCCGTCGAACTCCACACCGTCCACAGTGGACAGCAACGACAGGTCGGCCCGCTGACCAACGGCCAGCAGCACCGAGTCGGCGGCGAGCTCGGTGAACTCGCCGGTCGGCTGCGGGAACCCGGTGTCGTCGAACTCCATCCGCTCCACCATGACCCGTCCGCCGTCGAACGCGGCGATCGTCGACAGCCAGCGCACCGTGACGCCCTCGTCGAGCGCCTGGGTCAGGTCGGTCTCGTGCGCCGGCATCCGGTCCCGGGTGCGTCGGTAGACCACGATGGCGTCGGTCGCGCCGATGCGGCGGGCCGCCCGGGCGGCGTCCATGGCGGTGTTCCCGCCGCCGTAGACGACGACCCGCCGCCCCAGCTCCGGCGGGTCGTCGTCGGCCAACCGGTGCAGCACGGAGATGGCGTCGAGGATCCGGGCGGAGTCGCCGGCCGGGATGGCGGTGCGCTGGCCGAGCTGCTGCCCGACCGCCACGAACACCGCGTCGAAGCCGTCGCGTTCGGCGGCCAGGTCGGTGACGGGACGGCCCATCTCGAACGTGACCCCGAGCGCGCGGATCCGGTCGGTCTCGGCGTCGAGCACGTCGCGGGGCAGCCGGTAGGCGGGGATGCCGTACCGCATCATGCCGCCGGGCCGCTCCCCCGCGTCGCGGACGGTCACGTCGTGACCGAGCAGCCGCAGGTGGTACGCGGCCGTGAGCCCGGCCGGCCCGGCACCGACGACCAGGACGCGCCGGCCCGAGGACGGAGCGTCCACCGTGACCGTCCACTGTCGACGGATGGCCTCGTCGCCGAGGAAGCGCTCGACCGCGTTGATGCCGACCGCCTCGTCGAGCTGGGCGCGGTTGCAGACCGACTGGCACGGGTGGTAGCAGACCCGGCCGATCACCGCCGGGAACGGGTTGACCGCCATGACCGCCCGCCAGGCGTCCTCGTACCGGCCCTCCTCGGCGATGTACAGCCACTGCCGCGGGTCCTGCCCGGCCGGGCAGCCCTCCGCGCACGGCGGCCGGTTGTGGACGTAGACGGGGCGCTCCTGCCGCCAGCTGCCGGTGTGGTTGGCCAGGCTCGAACCCACGCCGAGCGTGATCGCGAAGGGCCGGTTCATGGTGTCGCCTCCAGCAGCCCGTACCTGTCGATGTTTCGTTGCGCCTCCGCCCCGATGCGGGCCAGCACGTCGTCGCGACGCTCGGGCTCGAACAGGTGCCGGTAGCGGGCCTGTGGCCGCAGGTACTCCTCGACCGGCACCCGGCGACGGATCGGGCGCACCCGCGTCACCTCGCCGTGTTCCGCCTCGAACACCGCGAACAGCCCCGACTCGGCCGCCAGCCGGGCCAGGCGCACGGTGTCGCGCGCGGCCGAGCCCCAGCCGAGCGGACACGGCACGAGCACGTGCAGGTACCGCGCGCCCCGCAACGACATCGCGTACTCGACCTTCGCCTCCAGGTCACGCAGGTCCGCGACGGTCGCCGTGGCGACGTACGCGATCCGGTGCGCCATCG
Organism: Virgisporangium ochraceum; assembly: GCF_016863655.1. Lineage (GTDB taxonomy): Bacteria > Actinomycetota > Actinomycetes > Mycobacteriales > Micromonosporaceae > Virgisporangium > Virgisporangium ochraceum. The sequence goes on along the minus strand of NZ_BOPH01000088.1, from coordinate 362,046 downwards.
CGATCTCCGGCAGGTCCTTGCCCTGGCCGAAGCTGTTGCCGGGGGCCGCACCGACCGCGGGGGTGGTCGCCGTCCTCGCGGCCGGCGGGGTCGCGCCGGACCGCTGGACGCCGGTGTTCATGTAGGCCTCGTTGTCGTAGCAGACGTAGAGCACGTCGTCGCCGCGCTCGAACATGCCGGACAGGCAGCCGAGTCCAATGTCGACGGTCCCGCCGTCGCCGCCCTGCGCGACGACCCGGACGTGTTCACGGCCCTGCGCCTTCAACGCCGCGGCCACGCCGCCGGCGACCGCCGGCGCGTTACCGAACAGGGAGTGCAGCCAGGCGATGCGCCACGACGTCTCCGGGTACGGCGTGGAGAACACCTCCAGGCATCCGGTCGCGTTGACCACGACCATGTTCCCGCGGGTCGCCCGGTTCGCGGCGTCGAGCACGTACCGCGCGCCCAGCGCCTCGCCGCAGCCCTGACAGGCGCGGTGTCCGGACGTGAGCGCGTTGGCCCGGTCGGGGTCGGCCTGCGCCGAGCGCTGCTCCGGACCGAGCAGCCGGTTGCCGACGGCCAGGCTGCCCACCTGGTAGAACTTCACCGGTTGCCGGGTCATCGCGCGCCTCCCCGCAGATCGGCCAGCACGTTCTCCGCCGTCGGTCCGCTCCGCCGCTGGGCCGCCACGCGGCCGAGCTCGCGGTCGACGAGCGGATGGTTGAGCCCCATGAACGTCAGTGCCGGCAGGTCGCCGCCCATCCCGGCGGTGAGCATCTCCTTCAGGCCGGCCGACGTCACCGGTCGGCCACCCAGCCCGGCGACCACCGTGTGCACCGGCAGGCCGGGCACCGCCGCGCGGAGGTCGGCGCTCACGATGCCACCGACACCGGTGGAGAACGCGCGCTCCAGCACGATGACGCGCCGGGCGTCGCCGAGCGCCTCGGCGACGTCCTCGACCGGGAACGGCCGGAAGGCCGTCAGCCCGAGCACGCCGATGCTGCCGCCCTCGGCGCGCATGCCGTCGACGGTGTCCGTCAGCGTGCCCAGCACCGATCCCAGCGCGACGACCACCGTGTCGGCGCCGGCGCTGCGGTACGGGTTCACGGCAGCGGGGACATGGTGACCGACGGCGTCGGCCCACTGGCCGGCGAGCCGCGGCAACGTGTGCAGCGCCTCGAGGTGACGGACGTGGGCGAGGTAACGCACCTCGGTGAACGCCTCGGGCCCGACCATCGCGCCGATCGACACCGGGTCGGCCGGGTCGAGGACCTGACGCGGATGGTACGGCGGCAGGTATCCGTCCACTGTGGACTGATCGGGCACGTCGACCGGCTCGACGGCATGGGTGAGCACGAAGCCGTCCATGCACACCATGACCGGCAGCGACAGCTCCTCGGCCAGCCGGAAGGCGACCACGTGCAAGTCGACCGCGGCCTGGTTGGAGTCGGCGTAGAGCTGGATCCAACCGCTGTCACGCTGGCTCATCGAGTCGCTGTGGTCGTTCCAGATGTTGATCGGCGCGCCGATGGCCCGGTTGGCGACGGTCATCACGACGGGCAGGCCGAGGCCGGCGGCGTTGTAGACCGCCTCGGCCATGAACAGCAGGCCCTGGCTGGCGGTCGCGGTGTAGGTGCGCGACCCCGCGGCCGACGCCCCGATGGCCAGCGACATCGCACCGAACTCGCTCTCGGCGTTGATGAACTCGCACGGCGCGACCGATCCGGTCCGCACCAGCTCGCTGAGCGCCTCCACGATGTGCGTCTGCGGCGAGATCGGGTACGCCGGGATGACCTGGGGCCGGCACCGGGCCACCGTCTCGGCGACGGCGCGGGAGCCTTCCAGCTGCCTACGCATGGGACGTCTCCTCCCGCTGGGCCCGGCCGAGCGCGAACGCCGCTCCGGCCGCGGCGATGTTGCCCGAGGCGAGCCGCCCCGGGAACCGCGTACGGATGGCCGTCTCGACCGACTCGAACCGCAGCATGCCGGTGAGGCCGGCGAAGGCACCGATCAGCGCGGCGTTGGGAACCGGCCGGCCGATGTGGCGCAGCGCCAGGTCGGTCGCGGGCACGGCCAGCACCCGGGCGGACGAGGACAGGGCCACCGGTACGGCGGAGTTCACCAGGACGCATCCACCGGGGCGCAGCCCGGCGAGCACGTCGACGTGGTCGCTGACCGTCGCGTCCTGGACGATCACACAGTCCGGTTCGGCGATCGGCTCCCGCGTGCGCACCGGTTCGTCGCTGATGCGGCAGAACGCGGCCACCGGGGCGCCGGTCCGCTCCGACCCGAAGCTGGGGAACGCCTGTGCCCAGGCGCCCTCGACGAAGGCCGCCATCGCGAGCAGCTCGGCCGCCGTGACGACGCCCTGGCCACCGCGGCCGTGGATACGGATCTGGTACACGCGGGTCTCCTTCCGCGCGGGGTACGACTCCGACCACGCTCGCACCGCCGGCCGCGTACCGGATGGGCCGAACGTCCCCCCTCCGGTGCCGCCCGGCCCCCGCCGGCCCGGCCCGGTCAGGGCCGAAAGACCCTTGCGCGCGACCCCGGGGCCGGTGACAGTCGGCCGGTACGCCCCACCAGCGACGGACGGTTGATGTGATGGACGGGCTGACCCTGCGGTACGAACTACGGGCGGGCACCACGACGGTGACCGTCGAAGGTTCCCTCGACGCGCGGAACTGCGAGACCCTGCGGGACGGGCTCGGCCTGGCGCGCATGCTGCGCCCGTCCGGGCCCATCGTCATCGACCTCGACCGGGTCGACGAGCTGGCCGTGGCCGCGCTGGTCATCCTCCGCGAGGCCAGCGCCGACGCCCGCCGCGACGGCCGCACGATGTCGCTGCGCAACCTGCACCAGGAGAACGTGACCGACCCCGGCAGCGTGCGGATCCTCGCCCGTACCGGGTAGTCGGCACGCCCGCTCCCGGAGCGCCGACCCCGTCCCGTGCCCGGGCGGGCCGGCCCGCCCGGGCACGAGCCCGGATCCCTGCACAGCACCGCAGTGGACCGGTCCGGGACGGGCCTGGGTCCCCGTCCCGGATCTCGTCCGTGCCGCGCGCTCACCGTTGCAGCACGAGCTCCTCGTCGTCGGGGAGCGAGTGTCGCCCGGTCGGCGGCTCCGCCGGCGCACGGGACAACCGACTCGGCCACCACATCCGCCGGCCGATCAGCAGGGTGAGGGCGGGCACCAGGACCGACCGCACCAGCAGGGCGTCGAGCAGCACGCCGAAGGCGACCAGGAACCCGACCTCGACCAGCATCACCAGCGGAAGTGAGACGAGGACCGCGAACGTGGCCGCCAGAACCACGCCTGCCGAGGTGATGACGCCACCGGTGGCCTTCAGAGCCTTGAGCATGCCCCCTGTGGTGCCCAGACGCACGGTCTCCTCCCGGGCCCGGCTGGTCAGGAAGATGTTGTAGTCCACGCCGAGCGCCACCAGGAACAGGAATGCCAGCAGCGGCACCGAATAGTCGATCCCCTTGAACCCGAGGATCGTGTCGAAGACGAACACGCTCCCGCCGAAGGCCGCGGCGAACGAGACAACCACGGTGGCCATCAGGATCAGCGGGGCCACGATCGCGCGCAGCAGCAGCCCGAGCACGATCAGGACGACGACGAGCACCAGCGGGATCACCAGCTTCTCGTCGCGCCTGGTGGTCACCTCGGTGTCGAGGTTCTCCGCACTCGGCCCGCCGACGATCGCCTCCGCCCCGCTCACCGCGTGCACGGCCGCGCGTACCCGCTTGATCGTGTCGTACTCCGCGCCGGTGTCCGGCGCGTCCTTCGGGAACACGGAGATGTCGACCCAGCCACCCTTGATCTCACCCGGGAATGCCTGCGCCACACCGGGGGTGCCCTTGACGACGTTGAGCACCCGCACCTGGTACGCCGGCCGCACGTAGATCGTCATCGGCATGCCGCCGAGCTCCGGGAAGTGCTGACGGAGAACGGTGAAGCCGGTGACCGACTCCGGCGCGGACAGGAACTGGTCCTGCTCCCGCAGGGGGCCGGTGTTGCCCGTCAGCCCGACGGTGAGCACGCCGAGGACTCCGAGCGAGGCGAGCGTCGCCACCCAACGTCGGCGGTTGATGGCGGCGCCGAGCCGTCCCCACAGGCCCGGCTTCTCCTGCTCGGTCGTGCTGAACCGCGGGATGGCCGGCCAGAAGATCCGCCTGCCGAGCACCACGAGCACCGCCGGGAACAGCGTCAGCATGGCCACCAGCGCGCACAGGATGCCCGCCGCACCGATCGGGCCCAACCCGCTGGTGCTGTTCAGGTCCGCGACGAGCAGGCAGAGCAGACCGGCGACCACGGTGGCCGCGGACGCGACGATCGCCGGCGCCGCGCCGCGCAGCGCGTGGACCATCGCGACCCGGACGTTCTCGTGGTGGTGCAGTGCCTCCCGATATCGAGCGATGAGCAGCAGCGCGTAGTCCGTGCCGACGCCGAACACCAGGATCGTCAGCAGCGCCGAGTTCTGGTTGTTGACCACGATGCCGAAGACCTTGACGAGCAGGTAGACCGAAGCCATCGCGGTCAATGCGGCCGCGCTCACGGCCATCAGCGGGATGAACCACAACACCGGACTGCGGTAGGTGAGGATCAGCAGGAGCGTGACGACGATGACGGTGGTGAGGAAGACCTGCAGGTCGATGCCGTCGAAGACGGCGTCCAGGTCGCCGTCGATCGCGGCTGGGCCGGTCACCTCGAGTTCCAGGCCGGCGGGGCGGTCCATCGCGGCGTCACGCAACGGGCCGACGAGATCCTCCGGTGCGCCGTAGGTCGTGCTCACGTCGAGGGTGAACATCATCGCCTTGCCGTCGGTGGAGCGGCTCGTCGGTGGGCCCTCGTCCTCCTCGTCGGCCGGGGCCTTCACCTTCGGCGGGTACCGCTTGGCAAGGGTGTCGTAGTGGCGCTCGACCGTCGCGCGGTCGGTGTCGGTCACCCCGCCGGCACGGTGGTACACGAAGACGAACGTGTTGTCCTCACCGCCGGGGAGCCTGTCCTCCAGCGCCGCCACCTTGGTGGACTCGGCACCTGCCGGCAGGAGGTCCACGGCTCTGTCGGTGGTGACCGAGCTCAACTTTGCGCTCAGCGGCATCATGAGTGCCGACAGCGCCACCCACAAGCCAATCACCAACCACGGTACCCACCGGCCTGCCAAGCGACCGGGCGGCGTTTCCCCGGTCGGCGCTGCGTTGACTTCCATCACTAGCCTCCTCGTGCGGGTCACATCGCTTATCTGATGACGAATTCGTACCGAGCGAATCTGAGAGGACCGTTAAAACCCGCTCAGGCTGGTTGGCCGAACCAGGTGCACGTACACACCGCTCGGCGGGTAGTGAATCCTGGCCGCGGCTTCTGACCGCAGCAGTGGCGCGCCGACGGTGCGGAAGCGTTGGTGTCACAGGGCCCAGATTCGGCCGCGTGAGCTTGATGCGATCGGTGAAACTCGCCAGGGGGTTCGGCCGGCCGTTCGACAGGACGGCGCCCGGCGAGTACGTCACCGACGCCCACCGGCCGGCGCTCACGCTGGCATAGGCGGGTTCGCAATGATCGATCTCCGGTATCGCCCGTGGCGACAGCGGTGGCGATTGGGCTCTCAGCCGGAAGCGGGGATCGAGCCGATAGCCGATGTCCGGTGTTGGCCCATCCCGGTTGTCGGCGCTTCACGCTGGCAAGGGTCTGCTACCGGGCCCCGCAGCAGACCCTTGCGAACCGCGCCGTCGATGAGCCGTTTCCATCCCGATGACGCTGGTCAGGATGGGCCTCTCGCATGCTGTCCCACCCGTAGGTGATCTCGTTGTCCCCCACAGTCTCCACCGCCTCGGCGATCTCATCCGGGCCCGCGGCACAGAGGTGCGGTCATGCTGGCGTCGCCGCTCAGCCGGCCAGCCGGCGCTGCTGGTGTTGGCACGCCTACGAAACGGCGACACCCCGGCCCAGTTGGCGGCCGGATTCGAGATCGGCGCGACAACGGCGTGGCGCTACGCCCGCGAGGCGTCCGATCTCCTCGCCGCGACCGCGCCGGCTCTGGCCCAGGCGGTGGCCTCGATCGCCCTGCTGGCGTACGCGATCCCGGACGGCACCCTGGAGCTTCGGCGCGCCACCTAGCAATGACAATTCTGCCCGCCGGGAGGTGTCAGACCTTTATCCCGAACAGCTTCTCCGCATTTCGGAATGCGATCTTTTCCTTGTCCTCGCGTGGCAATCTGACAGCCCGGAACCAGTCGGTTTGAGTTTTTATGTTCGCAAATGGGTAGTCGGTTGCGAACATCACTCGATCCACACTTATGCATATCAGAAGGAGGTCGAGCAGTTCGTCCTGGGGAAATGCGCTGGTGGTGAACCAGAGGTTGTCGTGGATGTACTGCTCGAACGGCTTCTTCAGGCTACTCTCGGTTACTTCGCTCATCTTCTCCACAATGCGCTTGTAGAAGAACGGAAGGCCTTCACCCATATGGCCGACGATGATCTGGAGCCTGGGATACCGGTCGAACACACCTGAGATGATCATTCGGACGCACTGGGTAACAACCTCCTGGTGCCATCCATACGCAGAAATGCTGAGAACCTGGTCCTGGAACTCCCTCTGATACTCCGGCCGCATGTTGCTGTAGTAGATCTGGAAAACCTCGTCGGGCGGCAGGCCCGGATGGATGTATATCGGCACATCAAGGGCTTCGGCGCGCGCCAGCAAAGGCTCGAAATCGGGATGGTCGAGGAACTTCTTCCCGATGATTCCGTTGGTCAGACATCCCAGGAAGCCATCCTCCCGAACCGCGCGTTCCAGTTCGTCGGCCGAGGCCTCCGGATTCTGCAGCGGCAAGGTTGCAAATGCCTTGAACCGCCCCGGGTAGGTAGCCATAGGTCCATCGACAAGCATCTTGTTTAGGCGATACGCGAAATCGATGCCCTTGTTGCCTGGGACATTCTGCACACCTGGCGTGTGTGCGGAGAGGATCTGGACGTTGAGTCCCCCCTCATCCATTGCGCCGATGCGGCGCGGGCCCATCTCGGCAAGGCCGGTGTCCTCGAGAAACAGCCTGTCGTTCAGCACCATCAGCTCACGGGTGGAGAAGGTCTCTTCCGTGCCGATGAAGGGCAGGTCCTGATCTCGCCGGAAAACATCCGAAGTCTCGTTCGCTGCCGCACGGGAGCCAATGGCATGCGTGGACAGGCCGGCGCCAATGCCAAGTGCCGTGCCGGTGAGGAAACCTCGGCGTCCCGTGGTGAGGTGCTTCAGAGGATGTGCGACGGACTTCATGTCGGTCTCTCTTCAGGTGTTTGTTCGGTGCGGTACGCCATCACTGGCCACCTGCACACGGGTTGCCTCCCTTGTACGGGCCACCCGTTTATCTGACGCCAACTTTGTACCGAGCGAATCTTAGAAGAACGTTAATGCGGCGGCTCGGGCCGTTTGCCGGCAGCAGTCCGCCGACCGGGTCACCGCGGAGACGATGTCCGGGTCGGACCGGTGATGCATGGTGGTGGCCGCTCGGTGTCCGTCTTCAGCGAAGCCTGAGCGGCGGTCAGGACGGGGCATCGCGTCGAGCCGGTGAGGACCGAACGGGCTTCCGTGTCGGTCCACCGCTGAAGGTCCCCACACTGCGGCGACGCAGCGTGGACGGGCCGCGCCAGGCGATCACCCCGCGTTGGACGGCGGCGGACAGCGGTCCTGTCGGCGGCCGTGCCCGGCTGACGGCCGAGGGGTTCCCGGCCGCCGACCGGGCCGGGAACCGCACGTCGGGATACGCATTGTCGGCAGGCAGTGACCACGCGGCGATCGCGGCCGCAGCCGTCGTCCGGACGGGCCCGTGAGCTCCGCCGTCGGTCAGGAACGGGTCCAGCGCTGGTTGCTGCCGCCGTTGCAGCCCCACAGCACCACAGCGGTTCCGTTGGCCGTTCCACCGCCGGTCACGTCCAGGCACAGGCCGGACTGGACACCGGTGACGGTGCCGTCGGCATTGAGCCGCCACTGCTGATTCGCTCCGCCGTGGCAGGACCAGATCTGAACCCGGGTGCCGGTGGCGGTACTTGACGCGTCGAGGCACTTCGTGCCGTAGACGGTCAGCTGGTTGCTCGACGTCGCCGTCCAACGCTGGTTCGCGTTGCCATGGCAGTCCCAGATCTGCACGAGCGCCCCGTCGGACTGGCTCTGGCCGCTGACGTCCAGGCAGCGGTTCGAACCCAGCCCGCGAAGCTGGCCGGTCTGATTCGGCGGTGCGCTGCTGGACGGCGGATCGCTCGGCGGGGTGCCGTCGAGCGTGAGGTTCTTCTGCTGCACCTGCCACTGGGTGCGGCACAGTCCGCAGTTGGACCCGACGAAATTCGTCCCGGCCGTCGTGTCACCCTTCAGGCGCCACTTGAGGTAGAGCACCGCCACACGGCCGAACTCGCCGCCGTTCGTCTGGCCGTACGTGCCGCCGTGCCCGACGTTGAGATTGCCCATGAACGCGGGCAGCCCGGCCGGCAGCTTGTTCCAGTCGTCGATGGCGTTGCCGTAGGCGATGTCGCTGGGACCGCCGATGAAGTAGGCGATCGGCTTGGTCAGCCGCCGGAGCTGGTAGTCGTCGGCGTCGTTGAGCAGGCCGCTGCTGAAGATGGCGGTGGTGGTGACCCGTGAGTCGTTGGAGACGGCGTAGGCCTCCAGCCCACCGCACGAGAAACCGGCAACGGCGATCTTCGAGGTGTCGATCTTGCCGTAGTACTTGCTACCTGTTCGGCTGTTCTCGGCTACGGCCCAGTCGATGGAGGCGGTGAGCATCGTCGAGTTGGTGCTGCCGGAACCACCCGGGGCGCCGTTCGCGATGGCCAGGAAGCCGTGCGAGGCGATCTCGCGCAGGAAGTTCTGCTGGTCCAGCCCGTTGCCCGAGCAGCCGCCATTTCCCCAGACGAACACGGGCAGGCGTTCGGCCGGAAGGTTCTGCGGGCGGTAGATGGTGTGGTTCGGCAGAGTGCCCGCCGTTTCGTAGTCGGCCGGGTAGGGCCCGGATCCGCCGACCGCGGCATCTGCCGAGGTCGGACCGAGCGCGACGACCGCGGTGGTGACCGCGACGAAGACGGCGACGAGCCCGGCGCCGGCTGTTCGTTTGCTCATTCCACTCTCCATGGTCATGCCGATGCGGCGATTCCTCGGGTGGGCGCATCGGCGGCGGCCCGTGCCGTCCGGGTGGCGGCGGCAGGCTACGGGCTCGGCGGTGGCAGCTCGACCGCATGGCTGTCGGCCACGGCGCCGACGGGAGCGATTCGCATCCACTCTTGTCAATACGGCGAAGATTGTCAATGTGGATACCATTTCCGGGCCGGAAAGGGCGTGGATACCATGCGCAAGATGGTGTCTTCCATCGAAAGTTTCCGGCAGGTTGTCAACTGCTCCGTCGCAATCAGTGCGTCCGCTTGCGCCCTCCCGGTTCGACAATCCGAATGCGGGTGCGTGACCGCGTCGGTGGTGGGAAATGGCGTAGACACGCCCACCGACCGGCGGCCTTCGAGCCGAGTTTCCGGGCCATGGTCAGACGTAGAATGTCGGACGCGGAAGAAACGCCGACGAACGGGACGACGACATCGTGGGCGAGGCGCTGATGATGCACGTCCGCGCGATGCTCGGCGGCACCACCGACGCCCGGCCGGCAGAGGATCGGTCGGGACGCCGGCGGTGTGGCGGAACGTGTCGGCGCGGAGGCTGCGGCGGTGGTTGTGAGGATCACCCTCCCGGGGGACCGGGAACGGGTCCGGGGTTTCACATCGTTGCCTCCGGTGCGGTCGGGCTCTAGCGTGGGTGCACGCCCGGTACCTCCGGGCGCATCGAGTCCGGGGCCCGAATCGGGCTCGAGTCGGGGCACGGGTCGGGGCACGAGTCGGGGCCACCGTTGCACGAGTTGTCGATCACCCAGAGCATCGTCGACGCCGTGACCGATCACGCGGCCGGCTCCCGGGTGGTCAGCATCCGTCTGACGGTGGGTCGGTTGTCGGGCGTGGTGCCGGACGCGATGCGGTTCTGCTTCGAACTGATCACCGAGGGGACGCCGTTGCAGGGTGCCCGACTGGACATCGACGAACCGGCGGGACGGGCGCACTGCGACTCGTGCGGTGCGGACTTCACCCTGCCCGACCTCGTTCTGTTGTGTGCGTGCGGCAGCGCCGACGTGAGACTCCTCGCCGGACGGGAACTGACGATCACGTCGCTGGAGGTGACCTGAGCATGTGTGCCGACTGCGGCTGCGGTGACACCGGTGCCCGGCTGACGGTGCTCGGCCGGTCCGAACGCCATAGTCACCCCGACCACGACGACCACGGCCACCCGCACACCCGGACGATCGCCGTCGAACAGGCGGTCCTCGCCGGCAACGACGTTCTGGCCGCGCGCAACCGGGAGTGGCTCGCCGCGCGCGGCATCACGGCCGTCAACCTGATGAGCTCACCGGGCTCCGGCAAGACCACGTTGCTGGAGCGCACGATCCGCGGGCTGCGCGGACACCGCGAGGTGTCGGTGGTCGAGGGTGACCAGGAGACGGTTCTCGACGCCGAGCGGATCCGCGCCGCGGGATGTCCCGTCGTACAGATCAACACCGGCGGCGGCTGCCACCTCGACGCCGGGATGCTCGCCGGTGGTCTACGCGCGCTCGACCCACCGGTCGGGTCGCTGCTTTTCGTCGAGAACGTCGGCAACCTGGTGTGTCCGGCGCTTTTCGACCTCGGCGAGACCGGGCGGGCGGTGATCGTTTCGGTGACCGAGGGGGACGACAAACCACTGAAATATCCGCACATGTTCGCGGCGGCGGATGTGGTGCTGATCAACAAGATCGACCTGCTGCCCTACGTGGAGTTCGACCCCGACAACTGCGCCGACCGGGCCCGGAGCATCCGGCCCGGCGTCGAGGTGCTGTCGGTTTCGGCCACGACCGGCGCGGGACTCGACACGTGGTTCCAGTGGCTTTCGCGGCGGTAGCGGATCCACCGTCGACGGACCACGTTGACAGTGTTCGGGCCGGAAGCGTATACCGAGATGTGCGTCACATCGGGTGAAGGTGGTGACGATGCCTGCTACCGAAGCGCTCGCGGCGGAAGAGACCCTCATCCACGTTCTGTGGATCAATGCCGGTCTCAGCTGCGACGGCGACTCCGTATCGCTGACGGCGGCGACCCAGCCGAGCATCGAGGAGATCGCGCTCGGCGCGCTTCCGGGGCTGCCGAAGGTCGCCGTGCACTGGCCGCTGATCGACTTCGAGTGCGGTCCCCGCGGTGGGGCCGACGACTTCCTCGACTGGTTCCTCAAGGCCGACCGCGGCGAGCTCGAACCGTTCGTCCTCGTCGTCGAGGGCTCCATCCCGAACGAGAGCCTGAAGGACGACGGCTACTGGTGCGGGTTCGGCAACGACCCCGACACCGGCCAGCCGATGACCACGAGCGAGTGGCTCGACCGGCTCACGCCGAAGGCGACGGCGGTCGTGGCGGTGGGAACCTGCGCGACGTACGGCGGCATCCACGCCATGGCCGGCAACCCGACCGGCGCCATGGGGGTACCGGACTACCTCGGGTGGACCTGGCGGTCCAAGGCCGGCGTTCCGATCGTGTGCGTACCCGGGTGCCCGGTGCAACCGGACAACCTCTCCGAGACGTTGACCTACCTGCTCTACATGGTCACGGGACAGGCGCCGATGATCCCGCTCGACGAGGCGCTGCGGCCGACCTGGCTGTTCGGCGCCACCGTCCACGAGGGCTGCGACCGCGCCGGATACTACGAACAGGCCGACTTCGCCACCGAGTACGGGTCACCGACGTGCATCGTCAAGCTCGGCTGCTGGGGTCCGGTCGTCAAGTGCAACGTGCCGAAGCGGGGCTGGATCAACGGGGTCGGCGGCTGCCCGAACGTCGGCGGGATCTGCATCGGCTGCACCATGCCCGGCTTCCCCGACAAGTTCATGCCGTTCATGGACGAGCCACCGGGCGGGCACTTCTCCACCGGTGCGATCGGCCTGTACGGCACGGCGATCCGCAACCTGCGGCGGATCACCACCCGCACCGTCGACAGGGAACCGAAGTGGCGCCGCCCCGGAAAGAAGCTCACCACCGGAGCCACGCGTACCTGGTGAGTCCGTTCACCGCACAGCGCTCGGAAAGGTTGCCATGACGTCGACCCGATCCGGTCCCTCCCACCGTGCCGCCGGAAGCGACGGCCTGGTCGAGATGGCCTGGGATCCCATCACCCGCATCGTCGGCAGCCTGGGGATCTACACGAAGATCGACTTCAAGCAGCGCGAGGTGGTCGAGTGCCGCAGCACCTCGTCCATCTTCCGTGGCTACTCGATGTTCATGAAGGGCAAGGACCCGCGCGACGCCCACTTCATCACCAGCCGGATCTGCGGCATCTGCGGCGACAACCACGCCACCTGTTCCTGCTACGCGCAGAACATGGCGTACGGGGTGAAGCCGCCGCACCTGGCCGAATGGATCGTCAACCTCGGCGAGGCCGCCGAGTACATGTTCGACCACAACATCTTCCAGGAGAACCTGGTCGGGGTCGACTACTGCGAGAAGATGGTCGCCGAGACCAACCCCGGGGTGCTGGAACGGGCGAACACCACGGAGTCTCCGCACGCCGGCGAGCACGGGTACCGCACGATCGGCGACATCATGCGGGCGCTCAACCCGTTCACCGGCGAGTTCTACCGCGAGGCCCTCCAGGTCAGCCGGTACACGCGGGAGATGTTCTGCCTGATGGAGGGGCGTCACGTGCACCCGTCGACGCTCTACCCCGGTGGCGTCGGCACGGTCGCCACCATCCAGCTCATGACCGACTACCTGACCCGCCTGATGCGCTACGTGGAGTTCATGAAGAAGGTCGTCCCGATGCACGACGACCTGTTCGACTTCTTCTACGAGGCGCTGCCCGGCTACGAACAGGTGGGCCTGCGGCGCACCCTGCTCGGCTGCTGGGGGTCGTTCCAGAATCCGGAGTTCTGCAACTTCGAGTACAAGGACATGACCGACTGGGGCCGCAAGATGTTCGTGACCCCGGGCGTCGTCGTCGACGGCAGGCTCGTCACCACCAACCTCGTCGACATCAACCTGGGCATCCGGATCCTGCTCGGGTCCTCGTACTACGAGGACTGGGACGGGCAGGAGATGTTCGTGCGCCGCGACCCGCTGGGCAACCCGGTCGACCGCCGGCACCCGTGGAACCAGCACACCAACCCGCGTCCGCAGAAACGCGACCTCGACGACAAGTACAGCTGGGTGATGTCACCACGCTGGTTCGACGGCACCGACCACCTGGCCCTCGACACCGGCGGCGGCCCGCTGGCCCGCCTGTGGACGACCGCCCTCGCCCAACTGGTCGACATCGGGTACGTCAAGGCCACCGGCACGAGCGTCCAGATCAACCTGCCGAAGACGGCGCTGAAGGGCCCGGTCACTCTGGAGTGGAAGATTCCACAGTGGAGCAACACGCTCGAACGCAACCGGGCCCGCACCTACTTCCAGGCCTACGCGGCGGCGTGCGCGCTGCACTTCGCGGAGAAGGCGCTGGCCGAGATCCGGGCCGGTAACACCAGGACATGGGAGCCGTTCGAGGTTCCCGACGAGGGCATCGGCTGCGGGTTCACCGAAGCGGTGCGCGGCGTCCTGTCGCACCACATGGTCATCCGCGACGGAAAGATCGCCAACTACCACCCGTACCCGCCGACCCCCTGGAACGCGAGCCCCCGCGACAGCTTCGGCACCGCCGGGCCGTACGAGGACGCCGTGCAGGGCCAGCCGATCTTCGAGGAGAACGACCGGGACTCCTTCAAGGGCATCGACATCATGCGCACCGTCCGCAGCTTCGACCCGTGCCTGCCGTGCGGCGTCCACATGTACCTCGGCGGCGGAAAGACGTTGGAGAAGCTCCACTCCCCCACCCAGTCGGTCACCGGCGATGGATGACGGCGTCGACCTCCGGGCGGTCGGTGAGCGCATCGACGCGCTGCTCGTCGCGAGCGCGGCGCACGGCGTCGTGGCCCGCGAACGGGCCGAGGAGCTGGTGCGCCTGGTTACCGACCTGTACGGCGCGGGCCTGGAACGCCTGCTGGAGATCCTGCACGACGCCGGCCGGCTCGACGCGGGCGTGCTGGACGAGATCGCCGGCGACGACGTCGTGGCGAGCCTGCTGCTCGTGCACGGGCTGCACCCGTACGACCTGCCGACCCGGGTGGAGCGCGGGCTGGACGCCGTACGACCGGACCTGCGGGCGCAGGGCGTCGACGCCGAACTGGTGTCGGTCGACGACGACGGGACCGTGCTGGTGCGGCTCGTCGGGTCCGTCGGCGGATGCTCCGTCGCCGCGCTGCGGCAGGCGGTCGAGGCCGCCGTCGACGCCACCGCGCCGGACGCGGCCGCCGTACGGGTCGAGGCCGCACCGACCCCCGCCGTGATTCCCGCGTCGGCGCTGCGGAGCAGGCTCACGCGGGTCCCCTCATGACGCCCTACGCCACGTTGCGGCGGATCGTCGCCTCGCGCCCGGCCCCGGTGACCGCCGAGCGGTGCGAGATGTGCGGGGTGACCGTCGAGGGGCGGCACCGGCACGTCGTGAACCTGCACAGCCGGGCGCTGATGTGCGCCTGCCGCGCCTGCTACCTGCTGTTCACCGACCCCGCCGCGAACCTGCGCTACCGGGCGGTGCCCGAGCGGTACCTGTCCTTCCCGGACCTCCGGCTCGACCCCGCGCGGTGGGACGAACTGCAGATCCCGGTGGGCCTGGCGTTCCTGTTCACGAACTCCACAGTGGACCGTACGGTGGCGTTCTACCCCGGGCCGGCCGGCGCCACCGAATGCACGCTGCCGCTGGACGCGTGGGAGGCGAACCCGGCGGTGCGGATGCTCGTCCCCGACGTGGAGGCGTTGCTGATCCGCGCGACCGACTGCCATCTCGTGCCGATCGACGTCTGCTACGAGCTCGTCGGGGTGCTGCGGCGCACCTGGCGTGGGTTCGACGGAGGGCAGGAGGCCCGCACCCGCATGACGGAGTTCTTCGCGATGGTCGCCGCCCGCAGCCGGCCGGCGTCATGACAACGTTGAGATTCGGCGTGCGCGACATCGTCGCGGAGCCCTACGCGGTCGCCCCGAACCTGTTGGCACGGCTGCGGATCGAGGAGACCACCGGCGCCACGGTCCACGCGCTGGCGCTGCGGTGCCAGGTCCGGATCGAGCCGAACCGGCGCCGCTACGACGACGCGGAGGAGCAGGCGCTGCTCGACCTGTTCGGGCCCCGCGAACGGTGGGCACAGACGCAACGGTCGTTCTCCTGGCTGCACACCACCGCGATGGTGCCCGGATTCACCGACGCCACCGACGTGGACCTGGTACTGCCCTGCACCTACGACGTCGAGGTGGCCGGTGCGAAGTACCTGCAGGTCCTCGACGACGGCCAGGTGCCCTTGACGTTCCTGTTCAGCGGAACCGTCTTCACCCGCGGCGCCAGCGGGTTCACCGTCGAACAGGTTCCCTGGCAGCACGAGGCGCGCTACCGGCTGCCGGTCCACGTGTGGCGCGGTCTCATGGACGTGCACTTCCCCGACCAGGGCTGGCTGCGCCTCGGCCGGGACACCCTCGCCGCTCTTGCCCGGTACCGCTCGACGCACATGCACACGAGCTGGGAGGAGACGGTGACCGCGCTGCTCGCCACCGCGACGGAGGTCGTCGAATGACCGACGCGCCCGGCGGGGTACGCGCGGTGGCCGACGCCGTGCTGTACGAGGGGTACCTGCTGTACCCGTACCGCTCGACCGCGACCAAGAACCAGGTCCGCTGGCAGTTCGGGGTGCTCGGGCCGCCGGGCGCCGCCGAGGCGGGGGTGGGCGAGGAACCCGGGCTCTCCGTACAGTGCCTGCTCGACCCGGCCGATGGTCCCGGGTCGGAGCTCACCGTCCATCTGCGGTTCCTGCACCTGCAACGGCGCGACGTCGAGCGCGTCGACCCCGCCGGTGGGTACGTCCCGGTCACGGACCTCACGGTGGCCGGGCGCACCTGGCTGACGTGGGACGAGGCGGCCGAACGGGAGGTGGCGCTCGGCCCGACCGCGTCGACGCCCGGGTCGCACCGGGAGCACCGGGTCGAGGTGGCCGGCGGCGAGGACGTCGAGATTCTCCGGGATCCGCACGGGCGTACCGTCGGCCGGCTGGTGCGCCGCCGGCGGCCGCTGTCGGCGCTGGTGACCGTCTCCACGCGGCCGGCCGGTCAGGGCCTGCTGCGCCTGGAGGTCGACGTCCGCAACGTGACGGCGTGCGCGCTCGACGGCCGCGACGACGCCACCGCGGCGTCCCTCCTCGGCGCGCACCTCATCCTGGTGGCCGACGGCGCGACGTTCCTGTCCCAGACCGACCCGCCGGACCGGGCGCGGGAGGCCGCCGCGGCCTGCGTCCAGCACCGCTGCTGGCCCGTGCTGGCCGGCGGCGCCGTTCTCGCGTCACCGATCATCCTCTACGACCACCCCGAGGTGGCGCCGGAGAGTGCCGGCGGCCTGTTCGACTCGACCGAGATCGACGAGATCCTGACCCTGCGGGTGATGACCCTCACCGACGGGGAGAAGGCCGCCGCCCGCGCCACCGACCCGCACGCCGCGGCGATCATCGACCGCTGCGACCGGCTCACCCCGGCCGACCTGCAACGCCTGCACGGCACCCTCCGCGACCCGCGCGCCGGCGGCGGAGGTCCGCGCCCCGCCGCGCCGATAGGCGGCGGGCCGTCGTGGTCGGGCCCCGCGGCGCCCGGCGCCGACAGCGGCGTGCCGTGGTGGGACCCGGCGGCCGACGCGTCGGTCGACCCGGCCACCGACCGCGTCGTCGTCGACGGCGTCGAGATCGGCCGCGACAGCCTCGTCCGCCTGCGGCCCAGCCGGCGGGCCGACGCCCAGGACCTGTTCTACGCCGGGCGGGTGGCCCGGGTGACCGCGGTACTCGGCGACGTCGACGGCGGCTGGCACGTGGCCGTCGTGCTCGTCGACGACCCGGCCGCGGACCTGCACGAGTGGTACGGCCGCTACCTGTACTTCGCTCCCGACGAAGTCGAGCCCTGGAAGGAAGGGCGATCGTGCGAACCATCGGAACCCTGACCACGATCCTCGGTGGGCTGCTGCTGGTCGCGGCCGTCGTGCTGGGCCTGAAGTCGATTCCCGACATCCAGCGGTACCTGCGGATCCGCCGGATGTGACCGGCGGCCGCACCAACCGAAGGAACCGACGACCCGGAGGCACGACCCTGAGAATCCTGATCGCCGGCACCGGCAACCTGTTCCTGCGCGACGACGCGTTCGGCACCGAGGTCGTGCGCCGGCTGGCCGCGGGCGGCCTGCCGCCGCACGTGCGCGCGGTCGACTACGGCATCCGGGGCACCCACCTCGCCTTCGACCTGCTCGACGGGTGGGACGCGCTCGTCCTCGTCGACGCGCTGCCGGACACCGGCGAGCCCGGCGCCCTGCGCGTGCTCGAGGTCGGCACAGACGACCTCGGCACAGACGACCTCGGCCCGGGCGGCCTCCCGGACGCCCACGGCATGGATCCCGGCTCCGTCCTGGCCGGACTCGGCGCCCTCGGCGGCCGGCTTCCCCGCACGGTCGTGGTCGGGTGCCAGGTGGCCGACGTCACCGAGGGGATCGGGCTGTCGGCGCCGGTCGCGGACGCGGTCGACCGCGCCGTGACCACCGTGCGTGCCCTGCTGCGGTCCATGGTCGTCGGGACGGGGTGAGCCACGTGTGCCTCGGAATCCCCGGACAGGTCATCGAGCTGATCCCCGGCTACGGCGGTCAGCTCGCGCTGGTCGACGTCCACGGCGCGCCCCGCAAGGTGAACATCGGCATGCTCGACGACGACCCGCCCGGGCCCGGGCAGTGGGTGCTGATCCACCTGGGTCTCGCCGTCGACCGGCTGAGTCCCGAGGCCGCCGCGGAGGCGCTGCGCGGCCTGGAACTGATGGGCCGCGGCACAGATCCGGAGGCGCCATGACGCGCGAGCGGAGGCGGTTCGACGTCAGCGGAGTGGTGCAGGGCGTCGGGTTCCGGCCGTTCGTCTACGTCACGGCGTCGGCGCTGTCACTGACCGGGTCGGTGTCCAACGACTCGGCCGGCGTCGTCGTCGAGGTCGAGGGCGAGGCCGACGCGGTCGCCGAGTTCGCCGTGCGGCTGCGGACGGACGCCCCGCCGCTCGCGGCGGTCGACTCGGTCCGGTCCCGGTCGCTGCCCGTGCGTGGCGGCACGGGGTTCACGATCGCGGCCTCCCGCCACGAGCCCGGCGGCACCCGCACCCTGGCCGCCCCGGACGTGGCGACGTGCGCCGACTGCCTGGCCGAGCTGACCGACCCGGCCGACCGCCGGTACCGGCACCCGTTCGTCACCTGCACCAACTGCGGTCCCCGGTTCACGATCATCACCGGCCTGCCGTACGACCGGCCGGCCACCACGATGGCCGGCTTCCCCATGTGCCCGGCGTGCGCGCGCGAGTACGCCGACCCGGCCGACCGCCGGTTCCACGCCCAGCCGATCGCCTGCCACGACTGCGGACCGACCGTATCCCTGGTGCGGCCGGGCGCGCCGGCGCGCACCGGTGCCGACGCGATCGCCGCCGCCCGCGCCATGCTCGCGGCCGGCGCGGTCCTCGCCGTCAAGGGTCTCGGCGGCTACCACCTCGCCTGCGACGCCGCCGACGGACGGGCGGTGGCGCTGCTGCGCCGGCGCAAGCGCCGCGTCGCCAAGCCGTTCGCCGTGATGGCGCGCGACCTCGACACCGCCCGGACGCTCGTCGCGGTCGGACCGGCCGCGGAGGCGTTGCTGTCGGGACCCCGCCGGCCGATCGTGCTCCTCCCCCGCCGGCCCGCCGACGGACTCGCCGACGCGGTCGCGCCGGGGAACCCGGACCTCGGCGTCCTGCTGCCCTACACGCCGCTGCACGTGCTGCTCTTCGGCCTGCCCGGTGACCCGGCCGGCCCGCCGGTCCTGGTCATGACGTCGGGCAACCTCGGCGGCGAACCGATCGTCACCGACGACGTCGACGCCCGGGAACGGCTGGCGCCACTCGTCGACGGCTGGCTCACGCACGACCGCCCGATCCACGTGCCGTGCGACGACTCGGTCGTGCGGATGGTCGGCGACGAGGAACTGCCGGTCCGCCGCTCGCGCGGGTACGCCCCGCTGCCGGTGGCACTGCCGGTGGAGGTGCCGGCGACACTGGCCGTCGGCGCCGATCTGAAGAACACCTTCGCGCTGGCCCGCGGCCGGTACGCCTGGCTCGGCCAGCACATCGGCGAGATGGACGACCTGGCCACCCTCGACGCGTTCACCCGGGCCGAGCGGCACCTGGAGGTGCTCACCGGGGTCGACCCGGCGCAGCTCGCCGCCGACGCCCACCCCGCCTACCGGTCCGCCGCCTGGGCCCGCCGCCACGCCGACGGACGGGCGGTGCATCCGGTGCAGCACCACCACGCCCACGTGGCGGCGGTGATGGCCGAACACGGCCTGTCCGGCGGCTCGCCGGTCATCGGCATCGCGTTCGACGGCACCGGATACGGCCCGGACGGCGCGATCTGGGGCGGCGAGGTGCTGCTCGCCGACTACAAGGGCTTCCACCGGTTCGCGCGGCTGCGCTACGTGCCGCTGCCCGGCGGCGACGCCGCGGTGGAGCGGCCGTACCGGATGGCGCTGGCCCACCTCGCCGCCGCCGGGGTCGCCTGGGACGCCTCGCTGCCGCCGGTCGCCGCCTGCCCGCCCGCCGAGCTCGCCGTGCTGCGCCACCAACTGGACACGGGTCTGAACTGCGTACCGACGTCCAGCATGGGCCGGCTGTTCGACGCGGTCGCCTCGCTGGCCGGCGTCCGGCATGTGGTCGACTACGAGGCGCAGGCGGCGATCGAACTGGAAGGGCTCGCCCGTGGGGCACCGCCCTGCGACGGCTACCGGTTCACCGTCACCGACGGGTGCGCCGACCCCGGTCCCGTGATCCGCGACGCCGCCCACGACGTGGCCGCCGGCGTCCCGGCGGCGGTGATCGGAGCCCGCTTCCACCGCGCGGTGACCACGCTCGTCGTCGACCTCGCGGTGCGGGCCCGCGACCACGGCGCCGGGACGACGGTGGCACTCACCGGCGGGGTGTTCCAGAACGCTCTGCTGCTCGCCGGTGCGCGCGACGCGTTGCGGGACAATGGTTTCACGGTGCTCTGCCACCGGCAGGTGCCGCCCAACGACGGCGGGCTGGCCCTCGGCCAGGTGCTCGTCGCGGCCAGCGGGCCGACATAGGAAGGGGACGCGGCATGTGCCTCGCCGTACCCGGCCGGATCATCAGGCTGGACAACCGCGACGACACCCTCATGGCGGAGGTGGACTTCGGCGGTGTCCGCAAGGACGTCTGCCTGGAGTACATCCCCGACGCCACCGTCGGTGAGTACGTCATCGTCCACGTGGGCTTCGCGATCCAGCGCCTCGACGAGGCGTCCGCAAAGAAGACGCTGGAGGAGTTCGAACGGATGGGCATCCTCGAGGAGGAGTTCGGGACATGAAGTACCTGGACGAGTTCAGCGACCCCGACCTGGCCCGGCACCTGCTCGACCAGATCCACGCCGTCACGACGAGGCCCTGGGCGATCATGGAGGTGTGCGGCGGCCAGACGCACTCCATCATCCGGCACGGCATCGACCAGCTGCTGCCCGAGGGCATCGAGATGATCCACGGCCCCGGTTGCCCGGTCTGCGTCACGCCATTGGAGATCATCGACAAGGCGTTGGCGATCGCGGCCCGTCCCGACGTGATCTTCTGCTCGTTCGGTGACATGCTGCGGGTTCCGGGCAGCGGCAGCGACCTGTTCCGGGTGAAGAGCGCGGGCGGCGACGTCCGCGTGGTCTACTCGCCGCTGGACGCCCTGAAACTGGCCCGGGACAACCCCGACCGCCAGGTGGTCTTCTTCGGCATCGGCTTCGAGACCACCGCGCCCGCCAACGCGATGACCGTCCACCAGGCGAAGCGCCAGGGCATCGGGAACTTCTCGCTGCTGGTCTCGCACGTCCTGGTGCCGCCCGCGATCGCGGCGATCATGCAGGCGCCGGCCTGCCGGGTGCAGGCGTTCCTGGCCGCCGGCCACGTCTGCAGCGTGATGGGTACGGCCCAGTATCCGCCGCTCGCCGACCGGTACGGCGTGCCGATCGTGGTCACCGGGTTCGAGCCGCTCGACATCCTGGAGGGCATCCGGCGAACCGTGCTCCAGCTCGAGAGCGGCCGGCACGTCCTGGAGAACGCGTACCCGCGCGCGGTCCCCGCCGAAGGAAACCCCACCGCGACCGCGATGCTGCGCAGCGTCTTCGAGGTGACCGACCGCACCTGGCGCGGCATCGGGACGATCCCCGCCAGCGGGTGGCGCCTGTCCGACGCCTACCGCGACTACGACGCCGAGGCCCGCTTCGACGTCACCTCGATCCGGACGGCCGAGTCGTCGGTGTGCCGGTCGGGCGAGGTCCTCCAGGGTCACCTCAAACCGCACGAGTGCCCGGCGTTCGGCCGCGAGTGCACGCCCCGCAACCCGTTGGGTGCCACGATGGTCTCCTCCGAGGGCGCCTGCGCGGCCTACTACCTGTACCGGCGGCTGGAGCTCGTGGAGGCCCCCCGTGGTTAACCTGCTGCCGGACCCGATCGAGGCCGAGGGCTGGGTGTGTCCGGCGCCGCTGCGCGACTCCCCCACCATCGTGATGGGCCACGGCGGCGGCGGGGCGCTGTCGGCCGAGCTGGTGGAGCACCTGTTCCTGCCCGCGTTCGGCGCGGCCGCCGCGGGCGCCGGGCTCGGTGACGCCGCGGTGGTGCCGGTCGGTGGCGTACGGCTGGCCGTATCGACCGACTCGTACGTCGTCAGGCCGCTGTTCTTCCCCGGCGGCTCGATCGGCGAGCTGGCCGTCAACGGCACCGTCAACGACCTGGCGATGGCCGGTGCGCGGCCGCTGGTGCTGTCGACCGCGTTCATCCTCGCCGAGGGCACCGCGCTCACCGAGCTGGCCCGGGTGGCAGAGGCGATGGGACGCGCCGCGGCGGCGGCCGGCGTGCGGCTCGTCACCGGCGACACGAAGGTGGTCGACGCCGGCTCCGGTGACGGCGTGTTCGTCAACACCACGGGTCTCGGCGTCGTCGACGACGGTGTCGACATCCGGCCGGAGCACGCCCGTCCCGACGATGTCGTGATCGTCAGCGGCGACATCGGGGTACACGGCGTGGCCGTGCTCAGCTGCCGCGAAGGGCTGGAGTTCGGCACCGCGGTGCGCAGCGACACGGCGCCGCTGCACGGCCTGGTCGCCGCGATGCTGGCCACCGGCGCCGACGTGCACACCCTGCGGGACCCGACCCGGGGCGGGGTGGCGGCCACCCTCAACGAGATCGCGCGCGCCGCCGGGGTGGGGATCGAGGTGACCGAACGGGCGCTGCCGATCCCGGCGGAGGTCCGCGACGCGTGCGGCCTCCTCGGTCTGGACCCGCTCTACGTGGCCAACGAGGGCAAGCTGGTGGCGTTCGTCGCGCCGGAGCACGCCGACCGGGTGCTCGCCGCGATGCGGGCGCACGAGCACGGGCGCGGCGCCGCCGTCGTCGGGCGGTGCGTGGCGGAGCATCCGGGGATGGTCGTCGCCCGGACCGGACTGGGCGGCACGCGCGTGATCGACATGCCGCTCGGCGAGCAGCTGCCCCGGATCTGCTGACCGGTGGACACCCCCGGCGACGTCCTGTTCGCCCGCTACGCCTTCCCGCCCAACGAGCTGGGCTACTGCGGACCGGACGATCCTGACGTGCTGCTGCGGCACGCGACGGCTGCCGGTGGAACAGACGGTGGGCCGGCGGACGAGATCGCCCGGCGGGCCCGGCTGTTCGACGGGGCCTGGGTCTACCTGGAACTGATCGCCGCGGCCGCGGGGATCACCGACCCGCTGGACGCCCGCGTCGTCGAGGCGTACTGGATCGGCAACGACCTGCTCGACGCCGTCGACCCCGACGTGTTCCTGTCGACGCTGCGCCAGCGCTTCGCCGGGCAGCTCGGCGGGCCGGTCGCCCACCGCTGGCGGGCGATGCCGCACGCGCACGCCCTGGCCCATCACAGCTTCCACGTGTTCGCCGTGTACCCGTGGACGGGCCTGCTCGCCGTCCGCAGCGCCACCGCGCTGTCCGTCCTGGACAGCTGCCGCATCCGCTGGGGAACGGTCACCGGCGTGGACGGCGCGCGGGTGCGGGTCCGGTCGCGGCCGCTGGACTGGGACGGCCGCCGGCTCCGGCTGGGCGCCGACCGCGTCGAGTCCGTCCGCTGGTCCACCGGCCCCGACTTCACGGATCCCGCCATTCGGCACCCGCCCGCGCCCGGCGACCTCGTGGCCTGCCACTGGGACTGGGTCTGCGACCGGCTGACGGCCGCCCAGCTCGCACAGCTCGCGACCCGCACCGAGCACCAGCTACGCGCGGCCGGCGGCTGACACCCGTCTCACGGAAAGGGCAGCTCCCCGAGCATCTCGCGGATGCGGGACAGGTCACGCAGCCGCGGCTCGGTCGACCCGCCGACCCACCGGCTCACCGTCTTGACCGACACCTGCAGGTGGCGGGCGGCAGCCTCCAATGTCATGCCCCGGGCCCGGAGCGCGCCGGCGAACCACTCGGCGAAGGGGACGCCGCCCGACCGGTCCGGCGCGGGAGCGGACGCACCGTTCCCCGCGACGGGTACGGACGCGCCGCCGCCCTCCGCCGTCACCGTCACCGGCGACGGGGCGAGAACCGCCGGGACCACGTCGATCTCGGCGTGTTCGGGGAAGATCCGCAGCGACACCTGGATCGCACCGGTCGGACCGGCGGCCTCCAGGAGCACGTCGAGCACCTGCTCGCCGAGCAGGCGCAGGTCCTCCTCGGAGAACGGCGTCTGGTTCAGCCGCTGGCGGACGAAGTCGCGGATGTCCGGCAGCGACGACGGCCGGGCCGGAAACTCCCGCACGACGACGACCAGCGGGAAGACCTCGATCGCTCCACCGTCCATAGGGCGAAACGCAGGCATCGCGCTCCCTTCGGCCGGCAGGCGGAAGCCCGCTGCCCCGAGCCTACGGGCGTAACGAACCACGGACGGTCCGGCGCCGGACAGCAGGTGCGACCCGCCTCATCGCGCACGCATAGGTTGGGTCGACATCACCCGGTAGGTCTCCCGATCGGGTGTTCGACGTGCGATTGGCGGGTTCGGTGTCCCCGGATGGCGAGGTTCTGCACATCCTCTGGATGAACGGCGGGCTCAGCTGCGACGGCGAGTCGGTCGCGCTGACCGCGGCTACCCAGCCGAGCATCGAGGACATCGTCCTCGGCTCACTGCCCGGCCTGCCGACGGTCGCCCTGCACTGGCCGTTCTTCGACCCCGAGTCCGGCCCCGACGGCGGCCCGGACAGCTTCATCGAGTGGTTCCACCGGGCCGCCCGCGGCGACCTCGACCCGTTCATCCTGATCGTCGAGGGCTCGGTGCCGAACGAGGCGAACAAGCCGGAGGGGTACTGGTCCGGGTTCGGCAACGACCCGGAGACCGGCCAGCCGGTCACCACCACGGAGTGGCTGGACCGGCTGGCGCCCAGGGCCACCGCGATCCTCGCCGTCGGCACCTGCGCCACGTACGGCGGCATCCACGCGATGGCGGGCAACCCCACCGGGGCGATGGGCGTTCCCGACTACCTGGGCTGGGACTGGCGGTCCAAGGCCGACCTGCCGATCGTGTGCGTCCCCGGCTGCCCGACCCACCCGGACAACCTCTCCGAGACGATCCTGCACCTGCTCTACCAGATGGCCGGACAGGCACCGATGATCCCGCTCGACGAGGCGCTGCGGCCGCGGTGGCTGTTCGAGGTGACCGTGCACAACGGCTGCGACCGGGCCGCCTACTACGACCAGAGCGAGTTCGCCTCCGCCTACGACGCGTCGACCTGCCTGGTCAAGGTCGGCTGCTGGGGGCAGGTGGTGCGGTGCAACGTCGCCAAACGTGGCTGGATCAACGGCGTCGGCGGCTGTCCGAACGTCGGCGGCATCTGCATCGCCTGCACCATGCCCGGCTTTCCCGACCGGTTCATGCCGTTCATGGAACCGCCGACGGACGCGGCGCCGGTCGCGACGGACCCCGGACTCGGCGGCATGGTCCGCACGCTGCGCGGCTTCACGGTGCGCAAGCAACGCGCGCCGGTCCCGACACCGTAAACGGGGGTGATCGCATGGACCCGACCCCGGACGCGCACGCGGCGGCCGCACGGGTGAACCGGCTGCTGGACCAGTTGCGCTCCGGGCCCGACCCACGCGCCGCCCTGGTCGCCGAGGAGCTGGTCCGGTGCCTGGTGCGGCTCTACGGCGCCGGGCTGGAGCGGATCATGGCGACCGTCGGCGCGGAGTACGGCGCCGACCTCGCGGCCGACCCGCTGGTGGAGAGCCTGCTGCTGGTCCACGACCTGCATCCGTCCGGTCCGGACGACCGGGTCCGGATGGCCATCGACCGGGTGCTCGCCGGATCGGCTTCCGGTGAGGCCTCGGGGGAGATCGAATACCTCGGCATCGACGGCGACGGGACCGTGCGGGTGCGCCTCGGCGGCGGCCGGGGCTGCGCGGCCCGGGCGCTGCGGCAGGCGATCACCACGGCGGTCCGGGACGCGGCACCGGAGACGACCGGCGTCGCGTTCGACGTGGCCGCCGCGCCACCCGTGCTGCTGCAGATCTCGCGGAGACCGGGCGCGGTCGCGTGAGCCTGGAGGGCCTGCGGCGGTTCACCCGCCCGGCGTCCGGCCAGGTCCCCGGCCCGCCGGCCGCGACGGAGCCCGCCGGGGAGCGCTGCGACCTGTGCGCGGTGCCGCTCGCCGCCCGGCACGGACATGTGGTCGCCCTGGACCAGCGCTCGCTGCGGTGCGCCTGCCGGCCCTGCTACCTGCTGTTCACCCGCGACGGCGCGGGCGGTGGCCGGTTCCGGGCCGTGCCGGAGCGCTACCTGCACGACCCGGCCCGTCCGCTCACCGACGCGGACTGGGACGCGCTGCGGATCCCGGTATCGACGGTGTTCTTCTTCGACAACAGCGAACTCGGCCGGATGGTCGCGTGCTACCCGAGCCCGGCCGGGGCCACCGAGTGCCTGCTCGACCTGGGCTCCTGGGACCGGCTGCGGCGCGCCCACCCGCTGCTGGCGGCACCGGCGCCGGACGTCGAGGCGGTGTACGTCACGCGGACCGGTACCGGGCCGGAGGCGTTCCTCGTGCCGATCGACGCCTGCTACACGCTGGTCGGCCGGGTCCGGATGGGGTGGCGCGGGATCGACGGCGGACCGGCGGTGCACCGCGCCCTGGCCGAGTTCGTCGCCGACCTCCGCCGGCGCAGCCGGCCACTGCCGTCCGGCCGGGCGTAAGTCCTTCTCGCGACCGGACAGATCTGTCCGGTCGCCCTGGTGGGGACCGACCTGACCGGCCCGCCGATCATGCATGACGGGGTCTCCGGGCCAGAACTGGCCGGACAGGACTGGGGCTGGTGGAGCGTCCCCATTCTGCGGCACGCTGAGTCACCGGACGGGTGCACCAAGCCGCCAGGCGCGATACCCCGCTGTGTAGCGCGGCACCCTCGACCACGGATGGATCACAACCATGACGTCTCTCGTGACTGAGCAGCCCCCTGTGCGCGCCGACGCCCCGGCACGCCGGTCGCCGGCGGCGGAGTTCCTCCACACGCTGGGCCACCGCACGATGCGGCGACTCGTCGCGGCGTTCGCTCCGCATGTCGGGCGGCGGCGGGCGGGCCGGGCGGCCGGGCGCGGACCGCTCGACAGCCGGCCCGAGCCACGCTGGTCACAGCTGCTGATCGGCACCACCACGACGGTGATGACCATCGTGGTCGTCGACGAGCGGGAGGCCCGCCAGAACGCGGCAGCTGTGGTGACCCGCCTGGCCGAGCTGGCCATCAACGACGAGCTGATCGTGGTCTGCGGATCGAACGAGCGCCGGTCCGGCCCCGACACGCCCCTCGTGACCGGCGGGCTGCGCACCCTCCTGCCGCGGCACGACGTCGTCGCGCTGCATGTCGCGGCGAACACCGGAACGCTGCGGCGCGACGCGGCCCTCGTCGGAGAGTTCCTGGAGATCGGCAGCCTGCCGGTCGTGGTGACGCCGACGGCGGCCGCCCGCGAGGTCGCCGGGCGCCTGCGCGCCGAGCTGGGCGCCGACCGCATCCTGACGGTCTCCTGCACGAACGGCGGCGCCGACCTGTACCCCGCGGCCGCGGCCGTGCCGGTCGCACCGCGTCCCGCCTGCCTGGTCCCCTGAGACCCCCGCCGGCCGGCCACCGCTCGGCCGGCCGGCGGTCCCGCTGTCCACGCCGGCCCGGCGCGGCCCGGACAACGGAGACGGCTGCGAGGATTCCGGCATGGACATGCTCCACGTGCGGGTCCTCGCACCTCCCGCCTCGACGGCGACCATCGAGGCGCTCCTGTGCGACGACGAAGCGGTCATCCACCTCGTCGTCCTGCCGGGCGCCGCCCGGTCGCCCGCCGGCGACCTCGTCGAGTTCGACGTGGTCCGCGAGGGCGCGACAGCGGTGCTCGACCGGCTGCGGTCCCTCGGCCTGGAGCGCGACGGCGCGATCGTGATGGAACACGTCGACGCGGCACTGTCGCAGTCGGCCCGGCGTGCCGCGAACCGCGTGCCCGGCCTCGGCGTCGACGCCGTCGTGTGGCACGAGCTCGAGGAGAAGACGGGCGAGGAGACCCGGCTGTCCTGGTCGTACCTGGTCTTCATGATCGTGGCCACCGTCATCGCGAGCATCGGCGTGCTCCTCGACCAGCCGATCCTCATCGTCGGCGCGATGGTCGTCGGCCCGGAGTTCGGCCCTCTCGCCGCGCTCTGTGTCGGCCTCGTGCGGCGCCGGCCCCGCCTCGTCGGCAGGTCCGCCACGGCCCTGCTCGTCGGCTTCGCCGTCGGGATGGCCGTCACCGTCGTGACGACGTGGCTGCTGACCGCCGCCGGCCTCGTCGACGAGTCGATGCTGCTCGCCAAGCGGCCGTTGACCGACTTCATCTGGCGCCCGGACGCCCTGTCCTGGGTCGTGGGCTTCCTCGCCGGCATCGCCGGCATGCTGTCGTTGACCTCGGCCAAGGCGGGCACCCTCGTGGGCGTCCTGATCTCGGTCACCACCGTGCCGGCCGCGGCCAACGCCGCCGTCGCCATCGCGTACGGCGTCGCCAACGAGGCCGTCGGGTCGACGGTGCAACTGGGCATCAACCTCGCCGCGATCGTACTCGCCGGCGTGCTGACGCTCCTCACGCAGATCGCGCTGGGGCGTCGCGCCGAACGACGCCGCCCCGACCGGGCCCGCACCTGACGCACGACGTCCTCAGGCCGGGGTTTCCGGCAGCCGGTCCAGTCGGGTCCACCGCGCCCACCCCCGTTCGCGCATCAGCTCCATCAACCGGCGCACCCGCGGGTCGGTCTCCAGAGCGAGCGCGTCCAGAAGGTCGAACGGCAGGTCGTCCTGCGCCGTCGTCTCCTCGACGGTCAGCTCGCCCGCGTCGTAGGCCTGCTGGGCCATGCGGGCCATGGTGTCGGCGAGCTCCTCCAGACGCGGGTCGTCGTCGTCCGGTTCGCACTCGCCGATCTCGGAGATCAGGCGGTAGAGCCGGGCGACGTGCGGATCGTCGAGTTCCGCGATCTTCCCCTGGACCCACTCGGCGACGTGCTCGGGCCAGCGGGCCGCGATGAGGATCCAGCCGTCCCGCTGGGCCAGCACCATCCGCTCGGACATCCCGATCCCCCGGAGGCGGTCGAGGTAGACGGCCACCTCCGGCGCGAGCCCCAGGCCGTCCCCGGCCGCGAGTTCCGCGATCTGCCGGCGGCTGGTCTCCAGCCGTTCGATCTCCTCGCGCAGGTGGGTGTCGATCCGGTGCACCGCCTCGGCGAAGGCCGACGCGTCGGCGTCGAGCAGCAGTGCGATCTGCGCCAACGGCACGCCGGCGTTGGCCAGGGTGCGGATCCTGATCAGGGACACGACAGCCTTCGCGCCGTACCGCCGGTACCCCGAGGCGTCCCGTTCCGGCTCGGGCAGCAGCCCGATCTGGTGGTAGTGCCGCACCGCCCGCACCGTGACGCCGGCGTACGCCGCCAGTTGGCTGATCGTCAGCATGGTCCGATCCTGCCGTGCCTCAGGAGATCTTCCGCCGGTACACGAGGGTGGCGACGGCGTAGGCGACGACGAGGATGCCGACGCACCAGGCGAGGGCGGCCCAGATGCCGGTGCCGACCGGTTGCCCGGTGAGCAGGTTCCGGATCGTGTCGACGATGGAGGTCACCGGCTGGTGCTCGGCGAAGGCCCGCACCGGACCTGGCATCGACGCGGTGGGCACGAACGCCGAGCTGATGAACGGCAGGAAGATGAGCGGATACGCGAACGCGCTCGCGCCGTCGACCGTCGTGGCCGTGAGGCCGGGAATGACCGCGAGCCAGGTCAGCGCCAGGGTGAACAGGACGAGGATGCCGGCGACCGCCAGCCAGTCCACCACCGGTGCGCCCGAGCGGAAGCCGATGAGCACGGCGACGCCGACGACGGCCACGAGCGAGACCAGGGTGGCGGCCAGCGACGTCACGACGTGCGCCCACAGCACGCCCGACCGGGCGATCGGCATCGACTGGAACCGCTCGAAGATCCCGCCCTGGATGTCGCCGAAGAGCCGGTAGGCGGTGTAGGAGACGCCCGACGCGATCGTGATGAGCAGGATGCCTGGCAGCATGTAGGTGACGTACGGGTCCGGGCCGGTGTCGATCGCGCCGCCGAACACGTAGACGAACAGCAGCATCATCGCCACGGGCGTGACCGCGGTCGTGATGATCGTGTCCGGGCTGCGGGTCACGTGGCGCATGGTCCGCCCGGTGAGCACGGCGGTGTCGACGAGGTGGTGTGCGCTCATCCCCGGTCCCGACCCTTCGCGCCGACGACGGCGAGGAAGACGTCCTCCAGCGTAGGCTGCTTCTCGACGTACTCGACCGTGGCCGGCGGCAGCAACCGCCTCAGTTCCGCCAGGGTGCCGTCGACGATGATCCGGCCCTCGTGCAGGATCGCGATCCGGTCGGCGAGGTGTTCGGCCTCCTCCAGGTACTGGGTGGTGAGCAGGACCGTCGTGCCGCCCTCCGCCAGCGTCCGTACGGCCTGCCACACCTCGAGGCGCGCCTCCGGGTCCAGCCCGGCCGTCGGTTCGTCGAGGAAGATCACCGGTGGACTCCCGAT
The DNA here is from genome assembly GCF_016863655.1 of Virgisporangium ochraceum. Classification (GTDB taxonomy): domain Bacteria; phylum Actinomycetota; class Actinomycetes; order Mycobacteriales; family Micromonosporaceae; genus Virgisporangium; species Virgisporangium ochraceum. Next base: position 331,824 of record NZ_BOPH01000088.1, on the reverse strand, counting down.
GAGGCTCATCGCGATGTCCAGCCGGCGCCTCATCCCACCGGAGTACGTCGCCACCCGCCGCGCTCCCGCCCCGGTCAGCGAGAACCGCGCCAGCAGGCCGTCCGCGACGGCGCCCGGCTCCCGCAGGTGCCGCAGCCTGGCGACCAGCACCAGGTTCTCGCGTCCGCTGAGGATCTGGTCGACGGCCGCGAACTGACCCGTCAGGCTGATGGACGCGCGGACCTCGGCACCCTGCGTCGCGACGTCGAAGCCGTCGACCCGCGCCGTTCCGGAGTCGGCCCGCAGCAGCGTGGACAGGATCCTGACGATCGTCGTCTTGCCGGCGCCGTTCGCGCCCAGGAGCGCGAAGATGCTGCCCGCGGCCACGTCGAGATCGACGCCGCGGAGCACCCGCAGGTCCTTGTACGACTTCTCCAGGCCCCGCACGTGGATCGCCGGGCCGGTCGAGGGAATGCTCATGCCGGCCAGCATGAAAGGTTGACGCTGCGTCATGGTCAAGCCGCCGTGCCCGGTGGACGCGTGTGTGGGCCGCCACACCGGCCGGCTGTCACACGGCCGGCCGGTTCGCCGTCTGCGTGTGGTGGAACCGCACGAAAGGGGAGAACGCATGAGGGTCCTGCTCGCCGGCGCCTCGGGCGCCGTCGGTACGCCGCTCACCCGTCAGCTCGTCGCCGCCGGCCACGAGGTCGTCGGCATCACCCGCAGCGCGGCGACCGCCGGGCGGCTGCGCGAGGGCGGCACGGAGGCCGTCGTCGCCGATGTCATGGACCGCGACGGCCTGCTCGCCGCGGTGCGCGGCGTGCGCGCCGACGCGGTCGTGCACCAGCTGACCGCGCTGGGCACCACGAAGATGCGCCAGGCGATGCGGGACACGAACGCCCTGCGCACCACGGGGACCGCGCATCTCCTCGCCGCCGCCCACGCGGTCGGCGCCCGCCGGTTCCTCACCCAGTCGATCGTGTTCGGGTACGGCTACCGCGACCACGGGTCGCACGTGATCACCGAGGACGACCCGTTCGGCGAGCCGACGACCGGCCTGGTCGGGCCGGCGGTCGCGGCCATCCGCTCGACCGAGGAGCAGGTGTTCGCGGCCGACGGGATCGAGGGTGTCGCGCTGCGGTACGGGTTGTTCTACGGCCGGGACAGCTTCGTCCGGATGATCGTCGACCTGGTCCGCAAGCGCCGGCTGCCGGTGCCGTCGTCGGGCGGCGGGTTCGCCGCGTTCGTCCACCTGGAGGACGCCGCCGCCGCGACGGTGGCCGCCCTGGAGAAGGGACGCCCCGGCCAGGCGTACAACATCGTCGACGACGAACCGGTGCGGTGGGCGGACTTCCTCGACACGCTCGCGGCCGAGCTCGGGGTTCGCCGGCCGCGGCGGGTGCCGACCTGGACGCTGCGGGCTATCCCGTACGTCCACACGCTCATGACCACCTCGATGCGCGTCTCCAATGCCAGGGCCGGGCGGGAGCTGGGCTGGACCCCGACGGTGCCGACCTACCGCGAGGGGATCCCGCTGGTCGTCAGCGGTTGAGGCGCCGGTACACCGGGGCGAGCCGCTTGTGCAGGTACCGGTAGACGTCGAACAGCTCGTCGTAGACGGCCCGGTGGGCGGCGGTGGGTTCGAAGACGTGGTCGCTCTTCATCAGGTCCGGCAGGTCGGCGAACGAGACCAGTCCGGTGCCCACCGCACCGATCCAGCCGGCACCGCGCACGTTGACCGCGACGGGACGGGCGTCGCGGCGGATCTCGACACCGAGGACGTCGGCGAAGATCTGGCACCACGAGTCGGACTGCGCGCCACCGCCGGTGATCGCCATCGACGTCACCGGTGCGCCGAGGAACCGGTCGACCGCGCGGGCCAGCCACCGGGTGTTGAGCGCGACGCCCTCGAAGACCGCCCGCAGCAGCTCCGACCGGGTGGTGTCGAGGGAGATGTTGACGAAGCCGGCCCGCAGGTTCGGGTCGTCGACCGGCGCCCGTTCGCCGTACAGCCACGGGGTGTAGAGCACGCCGCCGGCGCCCGGCGGCACGGTCGGGATGATGCGGTCGAACGCGTCGAAGATGGTGCCCTCGTCGCGGCTGATGTGGCCGGCGCTCAGCAGCGGGTCGTCGTACTCGACGACCTTGTCGCGCAGCCAGGTGAGGTTGGCGCCGGCCGTCGCCTGCAGCGCGGTCATCAGGTAGCGGTCCGGTACGGCGCACGGCACCGACGCGATCTGCGCGACCACGTCGGTCTTCTTGCGCGGGACGTGCGCGGCGATCCACGAGGACGTGCCGACGTACAGGTGCGGCTGGTTGTCGCCGGTGGTGCCGGCGCCGACGGCGGCCGCGGTGTTGTCGATCGCCCCGGCGACGACGCGCACCGACGCGGGCAGCCCGAGGTGCCCGGCGGCGGCGGGCGAGAGCGTGCCGATCACCTCGGTACAGGCGACGATCGGCGGCAGCTTGTCGCGGTCGATGCCGCAGTCGGCCACCAGCGCGGGCGAGTAGCGGATGTCGCCGGGGCGCCGGTTGTCGGTCACCCACGAGGTGAGGATCGAGTCGACCGTCGCCACCGTCCGCCCGGTCAACTTGAGGTTGATCCAGTCGAGCACGTTGAGGAAGGTCGCGGTGCGCTCGTAGACGTGCGGCAGCTCGTCGCGGACGAACAGCATGTGCGCGGCCGGGTCCTTGCCGGTCACCGACGGCATTCCGCCGGTGAGACGCAGCCAGCGCGCGATCCGGCGCACGGAGAACCCGCCGTGGGACGGGAAGCCGCCGAACTGCCGGCGCAGGTTGGCCGCCCCGCGCATGTCGAGCCAGCTGATGCAGCGGGTCAGCGGCTCGCCGTGGGCGTCGACGGCGATGGTCCCCTCGCCCTGGGTCGAGGAGCAGACGGTGGTGACCGCGCGCAGGTGGTCGGGGTGGGCGCGGCCGAGGTCGGCCACGACGGCGGCCAGCGCGTCCCACCACTCCACCGGGTCCTGCTCGGCGCCGCCGCGCGGCAGCACGTGCAGCGCCACCGCGCGTTCGGCCCACCCGGTGACCGTTCCGTCGGCCGCCACGAGGGCGGCCTTCATCCCCGAGGTGCCGAGGTCGATCGCGAGTATCTGCTCCGGCGGCAATCAGACTCCCTCGACGAGCGCGAACACCTGGTCGAACCGGTCGAGCGCCGTGTCGACGACCTCGTCGGTGTCGGCCATCGAGGTGTACATGCGCGAGCCCGCCAGCGTGATGATGCCGTGCGCGGCGTACGCGGCGCCCATCTGCTCCATCAGGCGCTTGCGGGCCTTGTTCTCCTTGAACAGCTTGATGGGGTTGCGCATGTCGAGCAGCATGACACCGCTGCACTCCAGGTGGACGATGGAGCCCTGGTTGTACGTCACGTACGGCAGGCCGTGCCTGTCGATGAGGCGTTGCAGGCCGCGGGTGAGCCGGTCACCGGCCCGGCCGGCGATCACCGGGGCGTTGGTGCGCGCCATCTCCTCGATCGCGAAGTAGCCGGCGGCGCATGACAGCGGGTTGGCCGACAGCGTGCCGCCCACCTGGATGTGCGCGCCGTTCTTGCCGTCGAGGCCGGATCCGAACACCGCCATGACGTCGGCGCGCCCGCCGACGCCGCCGGCCATCGGGTACCCGCCCGACACGGCCTTGCCGAACACGGTCAGGTCGGGGGTGACGCCGAAGTACCCGGCGGCGCCGCCGAGCCCGACCCGGAAGCCGGTGACCACCTCGTCGAAGATGAGCAGCGCGCCGAACTCGTCGCACAGCGCGCGCAGTCTCCGGTTGAAGTCGCGCGGTGCCGGGCGGGTGCCCGACTCCGGTCCGAGCGGTTCGACGACGACCGCGGCGGTGCCGCCGCGGGCCCGGTTCTCGACGAGCTTGCGCCGCAACGCGCCGAGGTCGTGCGGGAACGCCTCGCGGGTGTTGAGCGTGGCGCCGAACGGGATGCCCTTGGCGTTCATCCGGTACGTGCCGGGCACCCGCAGCCCGTAGACGAGCGTGTCGGACCAGCCGTGGTAGGCGCCGCCGACCTTGACCACCATGTTCTTGCCGGTGAAGGCGCGCGCGCCGCGCACGGCGGCCATCACCGCCTCGGTGCCGGAGCCGAGCGAGCGGTACATCTCGATGTGCGGCATGTACCGGTGGATGATGTCGGCGAGCTTCAGCTCGTACTCGTGGAACATGCCGGTCACCGGTCCCGACTCGCGGATCACCTCGGCGACCCGCTCGTTGACCGGCCCGTAGTTGCTGCCCAGGATCGTGGGCCCGCCGGCCTGCAGGAAGTCGATGTAGGTGTTGCCGTCGCGGTCGGTGAGGTAGGCGCCGTCGGCCCGGTCGATGGCGAGCGGGAACGGGTAGTTGAACGCGAGGTTGTGCTGGACCCCGCCGGGGATCCGCTTCTTCGCCCGGTCGGTCAGCTCCTGGCTGGCCCGGCACTTGGTGTCGAAGTAGCCGAGCACGTCGAGCAGCGCGTCGTGGCGCAGCCCGCGCACGGGTTGGGCCACCAGCGCCGCCAGCCGGCGCATCGTGTCGGCGACGTCCGGGTAGGCGCTGATGGCGTATCCGAGCTGGGCCGCCTCGCTGCCGGCCACCTCCGCGGTCGCGGCCACCGCCGGGGGCGAGGCCGCGATCTCGGCGGCCTTCGCGTCGGCGCTGGGAAGGTCCTCGGTGACCGGGACGCGCACCGGCGGCACCGACAGGCTGACCTGCGCGCCGATGCGCTTCTCGTCCTTGCGCAGCTTCGCGAACGCGATCTCCCGGATCGGCGCGGGAATCGTGTACACCTTGCCGGCCTCGGTCGTGAGCGCCATCAGGTAGGCGATGGACACCTTCTCCAGCAGCGCCATGTTGAACACGGCTCGGTCGGGGTCGGTGCCCAGGGCGACGATGCCGTGGTTGGCGATGATGAAGGCGTTGTCGCCGCCGGCGACCTTCTTCTGGACGTTGCGCGCCAGGAACCCGGTGCCGGACGGGGCGTAGTCGACGATGGCGACCTGCCGGCCGAGGAAGCGCACCTGTTCGTCGGTGAGCGGCGGGATCGGCTTGCGCAGGAAGGCGAGCGCCGAGGCGTAGGGCTGGTGGGTGTGCACGATCGCGTTGACGTCGGGGCGCTGGCGGTAGATGTTGGCGTGCATGCCGCACTCGATCGACGGCACGAGGCCATCGGCTGAACTGCCGTCAGGCCCGTCGGGGACGTGCTTGCCGGCGAAGTCGACGATGCATACGTCCTCGACGCGCATCCGGTCGTAGTCGTAGTTGCTCGGCGTCACCGCGTAGAGCCTGCGGCCGGGGACGCGCACCGACACGTTGCCCTCGGTGGCCTTGAGGTAGCCGCGTTCGAGCATGGTCCGGCACATGTCCACGACGTGTTGGCGCGAGGCGCGGTGCTGCATCACAGGTTCCCCCAGTCGGTGTCCCGCTTCCGAGTAGACCAATCGTCGGCCGCTGCGCGGGACGAAACACCGTCACCCGGCTCGTGGGAACCGGCCGCCTTTTTAGCACGACGTGACAAAATCGCGGGATGAACCCGGCGCCACTGCTCCCGACCCCGTGGCAACGCCTGCCCGTGGAGCTGTCCGAGGCGATGCTGCCCGACCTGCCGGCCACCGTCCGGACGGTCAGCGGCGCCGTCGCCGAGGCGGCACCGGCGTTCGCGTCGATCACCGACGCCAAGTTCGAACGCGACGTGCGGGCGGCCGCGCGGGTCGCACTCGAACGGTTCATCGAGCTGGTCGGCACGGACGCGGCGGCGCTGCCGCCGCGGCTGCGGGAGTTCTTCGTCGCCCTCGGCGCGGCCGAGGCGCGGGAGAACCGGGGACCCGATGCGGTGCTGGCCGCCTACCGCACGGCCGGCCGGTGCCTGCTGCGGGCGGCCTCGGAGGCCCTGGCGACGGTGCGGCCGCTCGACCCGGACGTGCTGATCGACCTGTCCGACGCGGTCACCGCGTTCGTCGACGAACTGGCCGCCGCGAGCACCGACGGGTTCGCCCGCCAGGTGCAGGAGCAGGCGGGCGAGGGTGACCGGCGCCGGCGGCTGGCCGAGCTGCTGCTGCGGGGCGGCGCACCGGAGACGGTCGTCGCGACGACGGCGGCCGGCATCGGGTGGAGCGGGTTCACCACGGTGGTCCCCATCGTGGTGCCCCTGGACCACGCCCGGGACGCGCGGTTCCGGTTCGGTGCCGACGGCGTCCTCCTTGAACGCCCCCGCGACGCGGTGCTGCTGGTGCGCGACGGCCCGCGCGCGACGCGGCCGCACCTGGCCGACATGCTCGCCGGCCGCGGTGCCGTGGCCGGTCCGGCGGTCGACTGGCCCCGGGTGCCGGAGGCGGTGCGGCTGGCCGAGCTGACCGCCGAGCTGGTGCCCGCTGCGGCCGGTCCGGTCTTCGCCGACGACCACCTCGGCACGCTGGCGCTGCGGGGTGAGGCCGGCGCGCTGGCGGTGCTGACGGCCCGCCGGCTGGCGCCGCTGGCCGACCTGCGCCCGGCCCAGCGGGAGACGCTGCTGGCCACGCTGCACAGCTGGCTGCGGCACTGGGGCGCGCGTTCGGAGGTCTCGGCCGAGCTGTTCGTGCATCCCCAGACGGTGAGCTACCGCATGGGACGGCTGCGGGAGCTGCTCGGCGCCGACCTCGACGATCCCGCCGGCAGGTTCGAGCTGCTTCTCGTGCTCGCCGCCCGCTTTCCCCGCCAGTATCCGCGCCCGGAATCGACGCCCCACCTTGCCGACATGCGGTTGGAGTGACAAGGTCTATCCGGTTCGTCTGTTTCCACTGTTTCCACTGATCGCGCAGATTCCGCAGATTCGGCTGATTCTTCCGCGACGGAGCGATGACGGGAGGGCCCGGTGCCTGGTGAGGGTCCCGCCGGGAGCGGACCACAGACGGGTACGCAGACGCAGACGCAGACGGCCGACGCGCCCGGGACCGTCATCGGGCCTGTCATCGGGCCGGGTGACGACCCGCCGCGCCGACGCCGGCTCCTGGTCGGCGTGGTCGCGGCGACGGTCCTGCTGCTGCCGGTCAGCGTGCTCGCCGGACAGTGGGGCGACGACCCGACCGCCACCGGGCTGCCGGCGGCCGTCCCGCCGCCCGGAGCCGTCACGCCGAGCCCGCCGGTGCCGACGGCGACCGTGCCCGGCGCGTCCGGCTCCAGCGCCCCCGCATCCGACGCTTCCGCACCCGGAGCCGGCGCTGCTCCCACGACGACGGCGCCGGCGCGCCCGCCGGAGGTGGCCGTCGGCATCCGGATCGGGCTGGAACCGGTGTCGGCCCCCGGTTTCCTGGTGCGCCACCGCGACTTCGTGGGGCGGATCGACCGCATCGGGCCGCACAGCCCGGGTCTCGACCGGGCCGACTCGTCGTTCATCGTGCGCACCGGCCTGTCCGACGCCCGGTGCGTCTCGTTCGAGGCGGTCAACTTCCCCGGGTTCTTCCTGCGGCACCAGGACTTCGCGATCCGCCTGCACCGGCGCGAGAGCACTCCACCGTTCGCCGCCGACGCGACGTTCTGCCCGGTCGCCGGGCTCAGCGGCCGCAACACGTCGTTCGAGTCGGTCAACTTCCGCGGTCGCTTCCTGGTCCACCGCGAGCAACGGCTGCAAATCGCGCCGGTCGACGGCACCGCCGCCACCCGGGCGGCGATGACCTTCGCCGTCCGCGCCGCCCTCGCCTGACCGGTGGCGGCCCCGTCGGTAACGAGCGCAAGGGATGCCGGTGGCGGCGAACACGGCGAGGATCTGTTGGCAGGCGGGACTCGTAAAGCATCGTGGACGCCCGCGGGGCGGGCCGCATGAGCGGCCCGCCCCTGGGCGTCGCACGGTGTGCAGGTGCTACTGGACCTGCAGCGAGTCCGAGGTGACCGGGCCGGTGTTGCCGACCCACGCGGTCGCCTGGTAGGCCCCTCTGGTGCGGGGGTACGCGCACTCGGCCGTCGGCGTTCCCTTGACCCCGCCGGCCGGCACTACGATCATCTCGTTGTCCTGCCAGCCATAGTCCTGCAGGCACCAGGCGTTGAACGATCCGGCGTGGTAGAAGCCGAGGTAGATCCCGGCCATCCGTTTGGCACTGGCCGTCGGGTTCTTGAAGTTGACGGTGAAGTAGACCTCGTTGTCGTCCGCCCACGCACAGGTCTGGAACCGCACGCCCGACGCCTGGTGGAGCAGGTATCCGGAACAGATGTTGCCCGAGCGGCCGGGCGGGACGATGACGTCGGCACTGGCCGGTGCGGCGACACCCAACATCGCGGCCAGGCCGACGAGGGCGGCGGCCGCCGCTCGCAGCAGTGTGTTTCTGCCAATTCGGTCAGACATCGATGCTCCCTGATGGTAGGCGGATCCGAAAGACGGGCCATGAGCCGCGATCGATCCTGCGCCATCGGATGCGTGCCGGTCGCGGATTCCATACGAATCCAAATGGCGGTGTGAGCCTCGGCGTCACCAGTCGAAAGCCGGGCGCCGAAGCCCACCCACCCCGCCGACTTCGGCGACGCGGTCACCATTGGCGGCGCGGGCAGCCGCCGCCGCGACAGCGTCCAACTCCGTCAGATGTCCAGGTGCTCCTCGATCAGGCGCAGCTGCCGGCGGGCCAGTGCGAGGTTGCCGCGGTTCTTGGACAGGGCGAGGTACAGGAACAGCCCCTTGCCCGACCGGCTCGTGATGGGCCGGAGGAGGTGGTACTGGCTGTCCAGCGTGATCAGGATGTCCTCGATCGCGTCCTGCAGGCCGAGCAGCTCGATGGTGCGCAGCTTCGCCCGCACCACGTCGGTGTTGCCGGCCGCCGCCACGCTCATGTCGAAGTCCCGGCCGCCGCCCGCCGTGCCGAGCGCCATCCCGCTCGTGTAGTCGACCAGCGCGACGCCCAGCGCGCCGTCGATCTGCATGGCGTCCTTGAGCGCGATATCCATTTCCGGCATGGCTTCTCCTTTGACGTTCCTCGATTCGAAGGCAGGCGGAACCCCGCGGCGGCCGGCTGCCGGGGACCCGCGCGAAGCATTGGCTTCTTCCGATGCGTTTAGGCAGCTCAGGCCGGGGACGGACCTGCGGCTGCACATACCCTAAGGACGCCCGGCGGCAACCGGCCCACCCCCGGACAGCCCGATCCCCCGGCTCAACGTCCATCGCGACCCCGCCCGGACGGACGATTCTCGACCCGTTCGGGTCACCCACTGGCTGCCGACCATCGCAGTTGCTAAAGTGCGCAACTGCGATCAGCAGCGATCCACGAAGGGACAGCGCAGTGGGTCAATTGCGACCACATCGTCGCCGAAAACCATTCCGGAGGGCATTTCCTCAGTATCCGCGGTGACCGTAATCCGACCGCTGATGCGGCGCCGGGCCAACCGGGTCGGCGGTCATGCGGAGCGGGATCACCCGCGGGTCACCGACGCGCCCGCCCTGCGCCACGGCGATGGCGCGGGCCGGACAGGCACGCGCGGCCCGCACGACCGCGTCGAGGTGTTCGTCGTCCACTGTGGACCGGTAGGCCAGCTGGCCGTCGCCCCGCAGGGTGAAGGTCTCCGGCGCCTCCTGCTCGCAGAACCCGAACCGCACGCACCGCACCGGGTCCACCTGAACCGAGGTGGTTCTGGCGCGGCTGCGGGCGAACATCGCGTCCTGACCGCGACCCCCGTCGCGCGGGCCCTTCAGCCACAGCACCATGGCGGCCGCCCACGGGGCGACGACCACGATCTGCACCCAGGTGAACCCGGTCTCGGAGCCGGAGACGAGCACGTGCACGGTCATCGCCGTGTAGGCCGCGTACACCGTGGCGTGCAGGGCCCGCCAGCGATGGAAGCCGATCAGCTTCTGGAACGACAGCGACACGGCCGCGGCGGTCATGACCTCCAGCGCGATGACCCCGGCGCCGATCCCCCACGGATCCACCTCGTTGGTGAAGGGAACGACGACGTCGACGAGCTCGACCGTTCCCGTCGGCGGGGTGAGCTGGGCGAAGCCGTGCACCGTGCCGAGGGTCAGCCCGAGCACGGCGAGGACACCGTGGATGGTGAGCATGGTGGTGTGCTTGAGCCGGGTCATGGTCCAGCCGCGGGCCACCATGAGCCCCGCGATGAGGGCCAGCCACAGCAGCGCGGCAGAGGAGAAGCCGACGGTCGCGGCGAGGACGTGGATCGGGTCGATGTCGTTCATCGTCGGTGCGGCTCCCGGGTCAGGCCGTGCCACGCAGGGCGCGGGTCACACCGACGACGCCGATGGCGCCGGTGAGCGCGAACAGGGCGATCATCGTCAGCGGATGGTTCTTCATGTCGGCGGCGCGGAGGTTTCCCTTCGGGACGTTGACCGGCGGCAGGCCGTCGAAGTCGACCTCGCCGGTGCTCTCCAGCAGCGACATGTGCCGGTGCACGAAGATCTCGCACTGTTTCGCGAACAGCCGCATCAGCGCGTTGCGGCTGTTGGCGCGGACGTTCGCGATGGCTCCGTACACCACGCCGTGTGCGTACCGCAGCCGTTGCGCGAAGGTCGCGTCGTAGTCCCGGCCGGTCGTCGCGTTCAGCTCCTTCAGCCACTCGCGCTGGTCGACGTTCGGCTCCGTCGGAAGGCGGTAGCCGAAACGCGCCGCGACGCGCTCGACGTCGTCGTCGAGCACCTTGTGGTCCGACGCGATGAGCCCGCCGACCTCCCTGACCCGCGGGCCGAGACCCTTGCGCGATGCCTGGTCGCCGGCCGGCATCTCCCAGAGGCCGGCCTGTTTCACCTTGTCCAGGAACACCTTGTCGGCGTCGGTGAAGTTGCGGAGGTCGACCTGCTCGGGCAGCACGAACCCGGGTGGCGCGGGGTCGTCCTCCGGCGCGGCCGGCGCGGGTGCGGCACCGAGCAGGACACCGCCGAGCACTCCCAGCGCGAGTACGGCGATGACGCGCCTCAGGGCGTTCCTCCGACGGGCCGTCGCTGAAACGGGCACTGTCGCATCCTCTCGTCGCGCGTGTCGTGTCAGGAGAAATGAATACGACACTTTCAGCGGACAAATCGGATGGCTGCACCGAACTTAAGGCGAAGAAAAGCACCCGTTGACGGCCGGAATCCGAGGTGTACCAACGGTTCCGGTCGGTGCGCGGGTTCGGGACTTTCGGCCCTGGTGGCATCCGCGCGGTGGCGATGGGATGAAGGGTCCCGGTGCGGTGTGTGGTGCCTGTCGTCGACCACGACAGAACGACGACCGCACGGCGGCGGGGCCTGCCGCCGTGCGGTCGCTCACCGGTCGTCGCTGGCCGTCAGACCCCTGCCCGTGGCCGCCACAGCATGATGTGCGGAAGGTAGTCGCCGGACACCGTCGCGGTTCCCACGATCTCACCGCGGTCGTTGACCGCCGCCGCGGACGAGAAGGAGGTGGAGGCGTCGGCCGGCAGCGGCAGCCGTTGCGGCAGGGCCGTGGTGCTCGTCCAGACGGACGGGTACGAGTCGCCGTACACGCTGCCGCAACTGTGCATCCCCACGACGACACCGGAGTTGTTGACGTCGACGGGTCTCGTGGCGCCGTCGAAGGCGGGCAGCGACCGCATGCCCGTGGCGGCGCTCCAGATGAAGCCGGTGCCGAATCCGGACGCGGTGATGGAGTCACCCACCACCTGTCCACGGTCGTTGATGCCCTGCGCCCGCGAGAAGTTGCCGCCGAGGGTGCCCAGGTCGGTCACCACGCCGTCGCGCCAGACGAAGGCGCGGTCGGTGCGCGTCCACGTACTCGGGAAGCCGTCGGGCGTCCGGTACGTGCCGGCGACCCGGCCGGTCGCGGTCACGTCCACCGCCCGGCTGGCCGGAGGCAGGTCGAGGCGGACCGCCCCGCCATCACGCCAGACGACCGCCCGGCTCGCCCCGTCCGCCGAGGACGCGCCGCTGACGAGCGTGTACCCGACGACGAGCGGCCCGTTCACCGCGTTGGCGAACCCGGCGTACCCACCTCCCGTTCCCAGGTCCTGGATCTGACCGTTCGTCCAGCGCACGGCGTGGGCCCCGTCTGCCGCGGTCGAGTAGCCCACCACCGTGCCGGCAGCGTCGATGCCGTACGCCGCGGAGTACCCGCTTCCCAGCGCCGGCAGGTCGGTCACCACGCCGTCGTGCCAGATCGCCCCGACCCGGTCATACGACACCGTCCTCGTGCCCACGACGTGTCCGTCGTCGTTGATGTCCGACGCCCATCCGGCGCCGAGGTCGACGACCTCCCACCGGTTGGTCACCGCGTCGCAGGCCTGCTGGACCGCCGCGGCAGGCACCGCCGTGAACCCGACGATCGCCGGCGCCGCGAGCAGCACGCCCGCCAACGCCCTCAGAGTGCGTCCCCTGTCCCCCATATACGCCTCGTTCCCTCGCATCGGTGTGCATCGACAAGGCGGCCCGCCAGGGATCACGGTAGGAGACGCGCGTCCGCGACGGCCGTCCCGGCGGCTTACGAACCCATTACGGCGCACCCTCCATCGTGAGAGTGAGGCCGGTCGACCTCCGGTGGCCGATACTGACCGCGTGGCGCGGTGGGCCGGGTCTGGAGGGCGGCGCGATGGTCGGCAGGTTCCGGGCGGTCGGCCGCCGGTGGGAGACGCTTCCGCCGACGACGGTCGACGCGCTGACCGCCGTGCTGTGCTTCCTCATGACGGTGGCGGTGCCGGTCAAGGTCCCCTGGTACGGCGGGCCGTCGCTGTTCGTCCTGGCCGCGCTGGCGTCGCTGCCGCTGGTCTGGCGGCGTCGGCAGCCGGTCGTCGTGGCGGCGCTGGTCGGCGCGGGCACGATCGGGCTCGCGGTCACCGACGCCATCCGCAGCATCCCCCTGCCGTACGGGCAGCTGATCGCCACGTACACGGTCGCGGCGCTCGCGGGGCCGGTCTGGCGGGTGCTGACGATGGTGTGTACCGCGATCGGGGTGCTCGTCACGGTGCTCGTGGTGCTCGACCTCGGAGTCGGGCCGGCCGCGGTCGGCACGGCCGCGTTGCCGTTCGTCGTCGCGTACGCGCTCGGCGTCGGGGTCCGGGCCCGACGGGACCGGATCAGCATGCTGGAGGAGCGCACCCGGCGCCTCGCGGAGGCGCAGGAGGCCACGGCCGCCCGCGAACGCGAACGGATCGCCCGCGAAATCCACGACATCGTGGCGCACTCGGTGAGCCTCATGGTGGTGCAGGCCGAGGCCGGCATCGTCCGGGCCGCCGGGCAGGCGCGCACGACCCGCACGTTCGAGACGATCGCCGGCACCGGGCGGGAGGCGCTGTCCCAGCTCGACCGGGCGCTGGGCGTCCTCCGGGACGACGGCGCGGCGCGACGGCCGGAGCCGGGCCTGGACGATCTACCCGAGGTGCTGGAGCGGGCCCGGCTCGCCGGACTGGACGCCGACCTCGTCGAGTCGGGGACGCGTCCGCGGGTACCGGCCGACGTCGCGGTGGCGGTCTACCGGCTGGTGCAGGAGTCGGTCACCAACGCCGTCCGGCACGCCGACGCCACCCGGCTGCGGGTCGCTCTGGACTGGCGCGACGGCGCGCTCGACGTCCGGGTCCACGACAACGGACGCGGCCCGGCGCCGGACACGGCACCGGGCCCCGCGCCGACGCCGACCGCAACCAAGCGCGGGCTGATCGGCATGCGCGAACGCGTCCACGCGTTCGGCGGAGACCTGCACACGGGACACGGTGACGACGGCACCGGGTTCGTGGTCGTGGCCCGGCTGCCGATCACCCCACCGCGGCGGGAGGCGGACCCGCATGGGTGAACCGATCCGGGTCGTCGTCGCCGACGACCAGGCGCTGGTGCGCGACGGGCTCGTCGAGATCCTCGACGCCGAGCCGGACATCACCGTCGTCGGTGAGGCCGGTGACGGCCACGCCGCGGTCGCGGCCGCCGGGAGCCTGTCGCCCGACGTGGTGCTGATGGACGTGCGGATGCCGGGTCTGGACGGCATCGCGGCCACCGCGGCGATCTGTGCCGGCACGTCCGTGCGGGTCCTGATGCTGACCACCTACGACGTCGACGAGCACGTCTACGCCGCGTTGCGGGCCGGCGCGAGCGGCTTCCTGCTCAAGAGCATGCGCGGCCGGGACCTGGCCGACGCGGTGCGGGTCGTCGCCGCGGGCGAGGCGCTGCTGGCCCCGAGCGTGACCCGTCGGCTCATCGCCGACCTCGCCGCGAGGCCGGCTCCGGCTCCGTCGCAACGGATTGCCGGCCTGAGCCCGCGGGAGACCGACACCTTGCGGGCGCTGGCCCGCGGGCTGTCCAACGCCGAGATCGCCGCCGAACTGTACGTCACCGAGCACACCGTGAAGACCCACGTGAGCAACCTGCTGGCGAAGCTCGGGCTGCGCGACCGAGTGCAGGCCGTGGTCCTCGCCTACGAGTCCGGCCTGGTGACCGCTCGTCCTCAGGAGTGAGCCGGCTCCGTCTCCCGGGCGTTCCGGCCGCCCGGTCCCGGCGCCGACCATCAGCGGCATGTCTGTCGTCGTACGTCGTCCTCTGCTCGTCGTCGCTGTGTGGCTGGTGGCCGTCGTCGCCTCGTTCGCTGTCGGGGTCGGGGTGTTCGACCGGCTCGTCAGCGACGTCGGCGGTACGCCGGGAAGCGAGTCCGAACGCGCCGGGGCGCTGATCGAACGGGCCGGCCCGGAGCCGGTCGACCTGACGGCCGTGGTGCACGGCGACGCCGCAGACCCGGCCGTCCGCTCCGCCGCCGACGCGACGGTGGCGGGGCTGCGCGGCGTCCCCGGTGTGCTGGAGGTGACCGGCCCCGTGCCGTCGACGCGCACCGGGAGGGCGCTGCTGGTCCGGGTCCGGCTGGCGCCGGGCGACGGTGTCGACGCCACCGCGCGGGAGGTCGCGCGGCGGCTGGACGGCGTCGCGCCGGGCCGGGTCGTCGTGGCCGGTGGACCGCTCACCGACGACGAGTTCAACGCCCAGGCCCGGTCCGACGTGCAGCGGGCGGAACTGCTCACCACCCCGGTGCTGCTGCTCCTGCTGCTGGTCGTCTTCGGTGGTTTCACCGCCGCCGGCATCCCCCTCGTCGTCGCGGTGGTGGGCGTGGGTGGCACGCTCGCCGTCCTGTACGGCTTCAGCCTGGTCACCGACGTCTCGGTGTACGCGATCCAGGTCGCCACCATGCTGTCGGTCGGTCTCGCGGTCGACTACGGGCTCCTGATGGTCAGCCGGTTCCGGGAGGAGCGCGCCACCGATCCCGATGTGCGGCGGGCGGTCGGGCGCACGCTCGCGACCGCCGGGCGGACGGTGACCTACTCGGGGCTGACCGTCGGGGCCGTGCTCGCCGGGCTGCTGGTGTTCCCCGAACCGTTCCTGCGCTCGATGGGCCTCGCCGGCATCGGGGTGATCGCCGTCGTGGTGCTCGCGGCGCTGACCCTGCTGCCGGCCATCCTGGTCCTGTTCGGCCACCGCATCCGACCGACCGCGGCCGTGGTGCCCGGCGCCGGGGTGTTCGCCCGCATCGCCCGCGGCGTGCGGCGCCGGCCGCTGCTCACCATGCTCGCCACCGGTGGCGCGGTGCTGATGCTCGCCGTGCCGGTGCTGGATCTGCGGCTCGCCCAGGTCGACGCGCGGCTCCTCCCCGACGCCACGGCGACCCGCCAGCTCCACGACGCCATGGCGGTCCACTTTCCCGAGCTCGCGCGGCCGGCGCACGTCGTGGTCGTCGTCGCCGCGCCGGTCGGCAGCGTCGAGGTGAGGGACCTGCGTGCGCGCATCGCCGGCATCGCCCACGTGACCGGTGTCGAGACCACCCCGCTGGGACCGGTGACCGTGCTGCGGGCCGCAATCGACCGTCCGGCGCACACCGCCGCCGCCCGCCGGACGGTGGAGGCGGTGCGGGCCCTGGACGCACCGGTCGAGGTCGCGGTCACGGGTCACACCGCGCTGCTCGTCGACTACGAGCGGACCATCACCGCGCACCTCCCGTACGCGGTGACGATCATCGCCGTCGGCACCCTGCTCCTGCTGTTCCTGTTCACCGGTTCGGTCCTGCTGCCGGTCAAGGCCGTGCTCACCAACGTGCTGAGCATCGGTGCCGCCCTCGCCGCGGTCGTGTGGGTGTTCCAGGAGGGCCATCTCGCGGGCTGGTTCGGCACCGGGCGGCTGTCGGCCACCCACGTCTCCGTACCGGTCCTCGTGGCGACGATCGCGTTCGGGCTGTCGGTGGACTACGAGGTGTTCCTGCTGTCGCGCATCCGGGAGCGGTGGCTGGAGACCGGCGACAACGACCGCGCCGTGGCCGACGGGCTGCAGGGCAGCGGGCGCATCATCACGTCGGCGGCGCTCCTGCTCGGCGTCGTCTTCGCCGGGTTCCTGACCGCCGGCTTCGTACCCGTACAGGCCATCGGGCTCGGGCTCCTGGTCGCCGTCGCCCTCGACGCCACGGTCGTCCGGCTGCTGCTGGTCCCCGCGACCATGACCCTCGCGGGCCGGTACAACTGGTGGGCACCGGCTCCGCTGCGCCGCCTGCATGCGCGTCTCGACCCGCACCCGCGCTGAACCGGCTCACGGTTGCCGGCGACGGGGGCGGGCGCGCACCGTGCCGTGGACGGGGCCGACCGGAAGCGGGCGGTCCTCGACGATGCGCTTCATGACGATGGTCGAAGTCATCCGCTGTACCCCGGGGAGCGTCGCCAGCTTCTCGTCCCGCAGCACCGCGTATCCGGCCAGGTCGGCGGTGACCACCCGCAGCAGGTAGTCCGGGTCGCCGAACAACCGCTCCGCATGCCGCACCTCCCGCACCGCCGCCAGCGCCGTCTCGAACTCGCCGATGGTCGCCGAGTCCTCGCGCTCCATCGTGACGTTGACGAGGACCTCGAAGCCGAGACCGACGGCCGCCGGGTCGACCACCGCCCGGTACCCCCGGATGTTCTGCCGGTGGCCGCCGCGGTGTTCGCCGCACCGCAGTTCCTGCCGCAGCTCCGCGGCGTGTGGCGGACCGGTGACCTCGCCGGCGTCTCATGGTTGTGGGCCGCGCTGACCAGCGTCAGCAACGCCGCATGGACGGGGTACTTCGCGCTCTCGGCGATGCGGACCGCATTGGTGCCGTCGATCTCGGCGACCGTGCTGGCGGGTGTCCTCGCCGGGATGCTCGGCCGGGAGAGGCTCCGGCTCCGGCCGGCCGCGACGGTCGCCGGTTGGACCGGCCTTCTGGCCGCCGCGTGGGCGGTGGGTGGCCGGGCCGGCCTCGGTACCGCACTCACAGTGTCGTTCGTGCTCCAGGTCACGCCGTCGGTCTGGACCGCCTACCGCACCCGCCGACCCACCGGCATCTCCCGCGGCACCTGGCTGCTGATACTCGGCGAACTGGGCTGCTGGGGCTGGTACGGACTCGCCGAGTCGGACCCGCGGCTGGCCGTCCTCGGCTGTACCGGCGTGGCCGCGAGCGTGCTCATGCTGGCCCGCGCCCGACGCCGGCCACGCGCCGGCGGAGACGACGGCACGGTTGCGGGGTCAGCCCTGTCGCTCGATGTCACGGATGAGGGTGCGGACGGAGAACGGCCGGTCCACCGCCCGGGCCAGCTCCGGTGGCGGCACGACCGTGACGGGACAGATCGCCCGGCGTAGGCATGAACGCACGACCCAGCTCGTCCACCGGAAGCCGCTCCGGCCGCCGAGGACGAGCAGGTCCTCCGGGTTCTCGGCGAACCGGAGCAGGGCCCGGTCGGCGCGTTCGCCGGCGGAGACGACGGCGACCGGAACATCTGCCGGAACACCACCGAGCGCGGCGTCGAACGCCGCCCGTATGGTGTCGGCCGCCTCGGCGGCCAGGTTCGTGCGCAATGCCCGGTACTCGGCGGTCTGGCACGACGGATGCAGGTACCACGCGCGGACCGCGTACAGCCACACCTGCCGACGTCGGACCTCGGCCACGGCGAACCGCAGCGCGGCGAGGCCGGCGATCGACGTCGAGACGCCGACGACCACGCGTGGCAGGTCGCCGTCCATCAGATGAACAGCAGCTGGGCGCCGTCGGTCTTCTCGATGAAGTCCGCGGCGCTGATGATGCCCTCCACCGCCTCGTACAGGTCGTCCTCGGCGAGGTGCATCATGTCGGCCGACATCCGGCAGGCCCACAGGTGGCCGCCGGACGCCACGATCTGCTCCAGCAGCTCGGGCACCTCGGGCACCCCGATGTCGGCGATCTGCCGTCGCATCATGCGGGTCGCGACCGCGGTCATCCCGGGCAGACCGCCGACACCCTGCGGCAGGTGCGTCGCGGTGTTGCCGAGCGGGGTGAACTTCAGGTGTCCCATCCGCGACTTCGTGATCATGTCGAAGCCCCAGAACGTGAAGAACAGGTGGGTCTCGACGCCCTCGCCGAGCGCGGCGTTGGCCAGGATCAGGCCGGGGTAGGCCATGTCGAGGTTGCCCTTGGAGCAGATGATCGCGAGCTTGCGGCCGGTGGTCGCGTCGTCGTCGAAGTTCGGCACGATCGTGGGTGCCGTGTCGGTGGTCATGTCGGGAGCCTCCTCACACGCAGCCATGCGGCTTGGGCAGGCCGGCGATGTAGGCCATCTTCTTGGCCGGCTTCTTCGGGAACAGGGTGAACAGCTCCTTCGTCGGGATTCCGGCGAGCGTCGAGACGCGGCGGATCGTCGCGGTCTCGCCGCGGGTCCGGAAGTCGGCCCGCAGGAACCGGATCGCCTTCCAGTGCGCGTCGGTGAGGGTGACCCCGATCTGTGCGGCGAGCCGCCGCCCCAGGTCCTCGTCCCACTCGTCGTAGACGGTCAGGAACCCTTCGTCGTCGACGTGGACGGTCCGGTCGGCGATGGTGGTCACGGGCATCGCGGCTCACTCCTCTGCGGTGGGTACGCGCTTGCCGGCCATGGACATGTGCGCCGGCAACGGAACGGGACGCCCGGGCAGCAGGGCGTGCCAGTACACGGGGCGGAACGCGAGCTTGCCCCAGTGGTTGACCGCCGTCTCCGCCAGCAGGCTGAACGGGCCGAGCCGGGGAACGGGATACCTGCCCGGCAACGGCTCGGTGTCGTAGTTGAAGTCGATGAGCAGCGCCCTGCCGCCGCCGGACTCCACGAAGCAGTTGGCGTGCCCGTCGAAGCGTCCGGTCATCGGCTGCCCGGCGATGTGCCGCAGGAAGTTGCCGACGAACACGTCGACCGCGAAGTGGGCGACGGACCCGGCCTTCGACGCCGGGATGTCGTTGGCGTCGCCGATGGCGAAGATGTTGCGGTGACCGGTGGCCAGCAGCGTGTACCGGTCGACCGGGACGAGGTTCAGCTCGTCGCCGAGCCCGGACCGGGCGACGAAGTCCGCGCCCATGTTCAGCGGCACGGTCACCAGCAGGTCGAAGCCGATCTCGCGTTCGTCGTAGGAGACCAGGGTCCTGTCGTCGACGCGCTCGACCAGGAAGTCGGCCTCCAGCGAGATCTTCCGGTCGTCGAGCATCGCCCCGAGGGTCCGCGAGGCGATCGGTTTGGTGAAGGCGCCGGGCAGCGGCGTGGCGTAGACGAGCTCGACCCGGTCGCGGATGCCGCGCTCGCGCAGGTACGCGTCGGCCAGGAACGCGAACTCCAGCGGGGCGACCGGACACTTGATCGGCATGTCGACGATGTGCACCACCAGCCTTCCGCCGTCGAAGGCCTTCAGGGCGTCGGCGAGCGCGACCGCTCCGTCGTGGGTGTAGAAGTCGAAGATGCTCCTCCGCCACTGTCCGCCGTCGAGCATGCCGGGCGTCTGGTCGGGGCGTGGGGTCACGCCGGTCGCGATGACCAGTTGGTCGTACGGCAGCGCGCGTCCGTCGGTGAGGACCACCGTGTCGGTCTCGGTGTCGACGCGGTCGACGGTCCCGCGGACGAGGTCGACCCCGGCACGCAGCGACCGCCTCCGTGGCCTCACCACGTCGTCGGGAGCGTAGGTGCCGAACGGGATGAACAGGTACCCCGGCTGGTAGAAATGCTTGTCGCTCTCGTCGACGGCGGTGATCCGCCACTCGTCGCGAGGGAGGCGGCGGCGCAGCCGGTTGGCCACCATCGTGCCGGCCGTGCCGGCTCCGAGCACCAGTAGTCGTTTCATGACGACGACCTCCTCTATACCCCCTAGGGTATGGAGGAGGTCGGTGCCGACGTAGGGCCGAAGGTCCCGGGTCAGCCCGTCACGCGAGGGACAGGAACAGCTTCTCCATCCGCTCGAGGTTGGCCGTCTGGTCCTCGCCGTCCTCGGCCGCGGTCAGGCACTGCTGCAGGCCGCTCGCGATGATTTTGAAGCCGGCCCGGTCGAGGGCCCGGGACACCGCGGCGAGCTGGGTGACCACGTCGGCGCAGTCGCGCCCGTCCTCCAGCATGGCGATGACACCACGGATCTGCCCCTCGGCCCGGCGCAGCCGCTTCACCACGTCACCGGTGACATTCTCGTCGACCTTCATCGGCGCATCTCCTCGTTGATCGTGGGCGCAACTGTACCTCCGGGGGTATGCGTTCCGTGCGGAAGCCGCAGCGCGATCGCCGTGCCGCCGCCCGGCGGCGACGTCGCGGTCACCGTGCCACCGTGCGCGGTGACCAGTTCCCGCACCACGGCCAGGCCGATACCGCTACCGGCGACCCCGGCGGCGTCGCGGCCGCGCCACAACCGGTCGAAGACGTGCGGCAGCTCGTCGGCCGGGATACCCGGACCCGTATCGGTGACCAGCACCTCCGCGACGCCGTTCCCGGCGCGCACGCGGACGGCGACGTGGTCTCCGGGGCGGCAGTAACGCACGGCGTTGGCGAACAGGTTGACCAGCGCCTGGTGGATCCGGTCCGGGTCGACCAGCACCGGCGCCACCGGCGCCAGGTCCGTCTCGACGCGCAGTCCCGCCGCGTCGAGCTGGGGACGCTGCGCCGCGAGCGCCCGACGGGTGATGTCGACGAGGTCGCCGTGGACCGGGCGCAGCGACAGCGCCGCCGACTCCGCGGCGGACAGATCGGCGAGGTCCTGCACGACGCGGCCGAGCCGCAGCGACTGGTCGTGCAGGGCGGTCAGCCGCTCCACGTCGGGCTCGCGCAGCCCGTCACGCAGTTCCTCCAGCCCCGCCTGCAGGCCGGCCAACGGCGTCCGCAGCTCGTGCGCGACGTCGGCGGCCAGCCGGCGCCGGACGGCCTCGGCCCGCACCACCTCGTCGGCCATGGTGTCGAACGCCCGCGCGACGTCGCCGACCTCACCCGGCGCCTCGGCGCGGGCACGGGCCGACCGGTCCCCGGCGGCGAACCGCCGGGCCGCGTCCGCGAGGGCCGTCAACGGCCTCGTGAGCCGCCGGACGACAAACCCGCTCACGGCGAGCGCGACAGCCAGCGCGACGGCGGCCGCGCCGAGGACCCACGACCAGGCGACCGGGCGTCCCGCCGCGACGGCGGCCGGAAACGTGAGCCGGACGGAGCCGACGCGTCCGCCGCCGGCCACGACCGCGACCTCCACGCCGCCGTTGGCGTACATGCCGTCCATCCCGTGTCCCCGACCGTGTCCGGGCCAGACCATCGCGCCACTCGCGTCGAGGACCACCAGGCGTGCCCCCGCGGCGTCGGCGATCGCCTGCGCCGCGTCGAGGTCCGCTCCGGCCCACCCACCCACGCCGGTGTAGGCGCGGCCGGCCTCGGCCGCGACCCGCTCCGCCACGTGCTGCCGCTCCGCGCGCTGGGCGCCGGCCAACCCGCGGTCGGTCCCGACCAGTGCCGCGACCGTGAGCACCACCACCGACGAGAGGGCGACCAGCACGAACGCCGCGAGCAGCCGCCGACCCAACGGTCCCGCCAGACCAGACCCGTCACGTGTCACGCGACCACCCCAACCGGTAACCGGCACCGAGCACCGTGGCGACGATGTCGCCGCCGTCCGGGCCGAGCTTGCGGCGCAGGTTCTTCACGTGCGAGTCGACGGTGCGCTCGTATCCGGAGAACTCGTATCCACGGATCCGGTTCACCAGCTCGTACCGGGAGAACACCCGACCGGGCACCGACGCGAGCGCGAGCAGCAGCCCCCACTCGGTCGGGGTCAGGTCGAGGACCGCTCCGTCGAGCGCGGCCTCGTGCCGCGCCTCGTCGATCCGCAGGCGTCCACGACCGAACGCCGGGGCGCCGGACGCCGTTGCGCCTCCGCGGGTACGGTGCAGGACCGCCTGGACCCGCAGCACCAGCTCGGTCGGGCTGAACGGCTTGGTGACGTAGTCGTCGGCGCCGTGACGCAGACCGTCGATGCGGTCCTGCACCGCGCTACGTGCGGTCAGCACCACGACCGGGACGTCGGAACCCGGGCCGTGCGCCGCGTCGAGCAGCTCCATGCCGTCGACGTCGGGCAGGCCGAGGTCGAGGATCATGAGGTCGATGCCGCCGTTGGCGAGCATTCCCAGGGCTTCCGCGCCCGTGCCGGAGGTCCGCACCGCGTGCCCGGCCCGCTCGAGGTACCGGCGGACCAGCTCACGCAGTTCCCGGTCGTCCTCGACGATCAGCACACTCGCGGACATGTGTTCACCGTCGCCGCCGTGTCACCGCTGCCGACAGGGCCACTCGACCCGCGGGCGCGGTACGAACGCCCTCACGACCGCTGGGCAGCCAGTCTCGACCGGACACCGTCCATGTCGAGACCGCGCACGCCGGTGATCACCTGCTCCAGGGCCGCCGCGGGCAGGGCACCCGGTTGGGAGAACACCACCACTCCGTCCCGGATCGCCATCAACGTCGGGATCGAGTAGATGCCGGCCGCCGCCGCCAGGTCCTGCTCCGCCTCCGTGTCGACCTTGCCGAAGACGATGTCCGGATGCCGCTCGCTGGCCTGCTCGTAGACCGGCGCGAAACGCCGGCACGGGCCGCACCAACCGGCCCAGAAGTCGACCAGCACGATTCCACCGGCGGCCACCGTCGGTTCGAACGTCTCCTTCGTCAGCGCCGTCGTCGCCATGTCGCTTCTCCGATCGTCCGTGGATCCTCGATCGGGGAAACATACCCCGGGGAGTATCTATTCCCGTGGCGACCCGGGTCGAAGGTCCCGCCCGGGTCCTGCGGCCCGGCCCTGTCGCAGCGGTCGCGGTCGGTAGCACGCTCGACCGTGACCGCCGCCAGCGGAGGGAGAGCGCCATGAACAGGACCGACGTGGTGGTCGGCGTCGACGGCTCGGCCCCGAGCCGGCGGGCGCTCCGGTGGGCGGCCGCCGAGGCGGCCCGGCGCGGGTCGCGGCTGCGGGTCCTGCACGCCTACCGCCCGCCGTGGCTCGTCGGTGAGATCGCCGCCCGCGCCGATCTCGACAGCGTGGCCCGCGCCCGTGCGCAGAGCGTCGTCGACGACGCCCTCGACGAGGCGCGGGCGGCGGCACCGGGCACGCCGGTCTCCGGTACCGCGGTGTGCTGCCACCCCGTACCGCTGCTGATGGAGAACGCGGGAGCGCTGACCGTGGTCGGCTCCCGGGGACACGGCGGCTTCGGCAGCGTGCTGCTCGGGTCGACCGGCCTGCAACTGGCGACGCACGCGAGCGGACCGGTAGCCGTGGTGCGGGGGCGCACCGACCGCGACACCGCGCCGGTGGTGGTCGGAACCGACGGCTCTGCCGGCGCGGACCTCGCTGTCGGAACCGCCTTCGAAGCGGCCGCGGCACGCGGGTGCTTCCTCACCGCCGTCCACGCCTTCACCGGCGCGGCCGACGCCCGATCGCGCGCGGACGCGGACGCGGAACTGCACGGCTGGCTGGAGCCGTGGCGGGACAAGTACCCGGAGGTCTCGGTCGAGACGGTCGCGACACCGGGCGACGCGGCCAGCGTGCTGACCGCGCTGTCCAGCACCGCCCACCTCGTCGTCGTCGGCACCCGCGGCCGGGGCGGGTTCACCGGGCTGCTGCTCGGATCCGTTGGCCAGAAGCTGGTCCACTACGCCCACTGCCCCGTCCTCGTCGCCCGCTGACGGTCGACCGACCGGGACCTTGGTCCCGACCCGCCGGGACCAAGCGACGTATCACCCACGGCCATGACGAGAGATGGTTCAGTCGACACCCGCCGACGGAAACCGGCGGCCCCGGAAGGACCCGAACGGCAAGGACGCCGCTAGACCCGTCATCGTCAAGATGATCGCGTGCCGTCCGCGATCCGCCGGCGGGTGTCCCGTCAGGCCCAGGGGGTGGACCATGACTTTCATCTGGCTGGTCGTGTGGCTGCTGTTCCGCACGCCGGACGTCGAGCTGTTCGGTCCGTGGAACGACTGGGGCGTGGCACTGGCCGTGTGCGCCGCGATCGACCTTCTGGGTGCGCTGAAGGTCCGACCACGCAGCCGTCGCCGATCCCGCACCTAGTGTCGTGAGTCGTTGGCTCGCGTGCAGCAGCGCGACCGATCTGCTTCCGGGCGCCGGGGCCCGACACCGTCGACGCCCGACATGCCGGTTCCGGAGCGTGGAAACGCCTCAGTGATCAGCTTCTCAGGAAGAAGAGTGAAATGGCGCTTCACCTTCTTCCAGAGAAGCTGATCTTCCGGGTTCGGCTGCCATGTCGGTGCGGTGGGTCGCCGCATTGACACGACTTCAGGCTGCCTGCTCAGCCGTGAGCGGGTGCGGGCGAACCGTCCGCACCCGCCGTCGTGGTCAGCTACCGCGGGTACTTCGCGAGGACCTCGCGTAGCCGCGACACGAAGCGCAGCGACTCGTCGTGCGGGCGCTGCCAGACGTTGCGGCCGAAGATGAGACCCGTCGCGCCGGCCTCCATCGACTGTCGCGCCTTCTCCACCATCGCCTCGTCCCCGGCCTTCTCGCCGCCCGAGATCAGTACGAGCGTGCGGTTGGCTGACCGGACCACGGCCTCGACGGCCTGCTGGCTGGAGAACTCGGCGTCGTACTCGGCCCTGACCCCGGTGCGCCGGTCGGGCTTCGGGAAGTTCACCTTCACCACGTCGGCGCCGAGCTCGCTCGCGGTGCGCGCGGCGTAGTCGACCGCGTAGAAGGAGCTCTTGCCGCCCTTGGCCTCGATGGCCGACCCGCGCGGGTAGGCCCACACGATCAGCGGCATCCCGAGCCGCTGGGCGTCCTCACGCACCGTCCGGTACTGCGCGAAGTCCTGCTCCTGCGCCGGCGTGCCGACGTACATCGTGTAGCCGACGGCGTCGGCGCCGAGCCGCACGGCGTCCTCGACACTCGCGTGCAGTGGCGACAGGGCGGCGTCGTCGGATGGGATCTCGGTCTTGCCGTTCAGCTTGAGCACCAAGGGCACCTCGCCGGCATAGTCCCAGTAGAACTTCTCCGCGAGACCGATCTGGATCGCGATGCCGTTGAACGCTCCCTCGACGGCCAGATCGATGATGTAGCGCGGGTTCCCGGACGCCGGGTTGGCGAAGAAGTCCCGCGGACCGTGCTCCAGCCCCTGGTCGTAGGGCAGGAACAGCGCCGTGCCGTTGCACAGCCCGTGCTGGAACAGGATCCGGTACAGGCGGGCCTTCTTCCCCGCGTCGAGATGGCGCAAGCGGTGGCCTTTCATCACAGTGCCTCCTTGTCGGCTGTCTCTCCCGAGCGTCCGGCCGCGCCCGGCCGGTGGTCAGGGGCGAAGGTCCCGCCTCAGACGAGCACCTGTTCCCCGAGCCGGGGTACGACCGCGCACCAGCCGAGATCGCCATCGATGCGCGCGGCCAGGGCGGCCGACGCCGCGGGTTCGCCGTGGACGACGAAGCACGCCGACGGGCGGGCCGGAGCCGATCGCAGCCATCGCACCAGACCGTCGGAGTCGGCGTGTGCCGACAGGTCGTCCAGGCCCGCCACCTCGGCCCGCACGCGGACGTACCGTCCGAAGATCTTGAGCGCGGTCGCCCCGTCGAGCAGCTCACGTCCGCGGGTCCCCGCCACCTGGAACCCCGGGAGCAGGATCAGGTTGCGCGGGTCGGGCGCCATGTGGACGAGGTGGTGCAGCACGCGGCCACCGGTCGCCATCCCCGACGCCGAGATCACGATGGCCGGACCGAGGTCACGGTCGAGCGTGGCCGACTCCTGCGGCCCGGGCACCACGTGCAGCGTCCCCGGATCGAACGGGTCGCCCGGGTCGGCGGCGATCTCCGGCCGCACCTGCGGATCGCGGGTGCGCACCGCCGTCCGGTACACGTCCAGCGCGGCCAACGCCATCGGGCTGTCGACGTATACCGGCACCGACGGCACCGCGCCGCTGCGCATCAGCGACCGCAGCTCCATCAACAGCACGGGCGTCCGGTCGACGGCGAAGGCCGGGATCAGCACCACCCCACCGCGGTCCAGTGCGCGCACCACCCGCTCCGCCAACCGGTGCGGGGTGCGCGGTGGATGGGTGGTGTCGCCGTAGGTCGACTCCACGACCACCGCGTCGCAGGCCGGCGGCGGGTCGGGCGGAACCAGCAACGGATGGTCCTGCCGGCCGAGGTCCCCGCTGAACACCACGCCGCGGCGGCCGGCCCGAAGCTCCACAGTGGACGATCCGAGAATGTGACCGGCGTTGCGCAGAACCACCGACACGTCCCGACCGAACGTCCACGGCTCGCCGATCGGCACCGGCGTCAGCAACGCGATCGCCTTCTCGGCGTCGGAGGAGTCGAACAGCGGCAGCGGCGGACGGTGGCGGCTCGATCCCATGCGGCCGGCGTGGTCGGCGTCCTCCTCCTGCAGGTGGGCCGCGTCCCGCAGGACGATCGGCGCCACCCGCGCCGTCCCCGGTGAACACAGCACCGGACGGCTGTAGCCCGACCGGACCAACCGGGGCAGCCAACCGCAGTGGTCAAGGTGGGCGTGGCTCAACACGACGGCGTCGAGAGTGCCCACCGGCACCGGGAAGGGCTCCCAGTTGCGGCGGCGCAGCTCCCGCCGGCCCTGGTACATCCCGCAGTCCACCAGGATCCGCGCTCCCGACGGAGCCGTGACGAGGAACCTGCTACCGGTCACCGTTCCGGCCGCACCCAGGAAGCGCAGGGTCGTCTCGCCGGAGCCCGGGACGCCCGTGGAGGTGTTCGTCATGGTCGCACCATGCGCGCCGGCCGTGCGCCCGGGCAGGGTCGAAGGTCCCGCCGCTCGCGCTCCGCGCTGTCGGCGACGGGACGGGCGCCCATCGACTCGGCACCCGGCCAGGTCGCCGTGAGCCCCGGGCAGACGGCGTTGACCAGGATGGTGGTGTCGGCCAGCTCGGTGGCGAGCGTGGCGGTCAGGGCGTTGAGGGCGGCCTTGCTGATGCCGTAGCTGGCGGCCATGCCGCCGCGCGCGGTCAGCCCGAAGCTCTTGTCGCCGTGCGAGCCGCCGCCGCTGCTGACGTTGACCACCCGCGGTGCGGGGCTTCGGCGCAGCAGCGGGAGCAGGGCCTGCGTCAGGCGCCAGGTGCCGAACAGGTTGGTCTCCATGACGCGACGGGCGGCGTCGAGGTCGGCGTTGGTGGCGGTCTCGGTCCAGTCGACGAACGCCGCCGCGTTGTTGACCAGGACGTCCAGGCGGTCCGGCGTGGCGGCCAGGGCGTCTGCGGCGGCCCCGACGCCGGCGGGGTCGGTGAGGTCGAGGCCCACCGGCAGTGCAGACACGTGGGGACCGAGGGAGGCGGCGATCGTCCTCGACGTCGCCGCCCGGCTGTTCTACGCCGGCGGCGTGCACGAGGTCGGCATGGACGAGCTGGTCCGCGAGACCGGCCTGGGCAAGGCCACCGTCCCGGCTTCCGCGGCTGCGCGTTCAACAACGCCAGCATCGAGTACGCCGACCCGGACCACCCGGCCCGCAGCGCCGCCCGCGACTACCGGACCGCGCTGCACGACCGTCTCCACCGACTCGCCGAACGACTCGTCCCGGCAAACCCGGCCGCCGCCGCGGCGCTGGCCGGCCAGCTGGCGGTCCTCATCGACGGTGCCTACACCAACGCCGTGCACCTCGGGCCGGGCGGCCCGGCCGCGACCGGTCTCGCGCTGGCGCACGAGCTCGTCGACCGGGCCGCCCGATGAGCCACGTCGCCGGTGGCGGCTGACCGGCCCCCGCCGGGCGGGACCAATGGCCCTCCGCCCGCGCCGGCGGCCGCGTCACGGTGGTCGGCGAGAGCACCGGTCCGTTCGCGGGCCGATGCCGTACGACGCGGACGGAGGTGTCCCGTGGACTCCACAGTGGACAGTGTCGGGACCGACGCCGCGCCGGCCGCCCGCGCGGTCGGCGTATGGAAGGTGTACGGGACGGGCGCGGCGGAGGTGGTGGCACTGCGCGACGTCGACGTCGACATCGCCAGCCACCGGTTCACCGCGATCATGGGACCGTCGGGGTCGGGCAAGTCGACGCTGATGCACTGCCTGGCCGGTCTCGACTCGGTGACCCGCGGTGAGGTGTGGGTCGGCGGGACCCGGTTGACGGGGCTGTCCGACGCCGGGCTCACCCGGCTCCGGCGACGGCAGATCGGCTTCGTCTTCCAGCAGTTCAACCTGCTGCCGACGCTGACGGCGGAGGAGAACATCCTGCTGCCGTTGGCGATCGCCGGACGGAAGCCGGATGCCGCCTGGGTCCGCACGGTCGTCAACGCGGTCGACCTCGCCCCGCGGCTCAAGCACCGGCCGGCCGAACTGTCCGGCGGTCAGCAGCAGCGGGTCGCCTGCGCCCGGGCGCTGATCACCAGGCCCGACGTCATCTTCGCCGACGAGCCGACCGGCAACCTCGACTCCCGGTCCGGAACCGAGATCCTGGGCTTCCTGCGCGAGTCGGTCCGTCGGTACGGACAGACGATCGTCATGGTCACCCACGACCCCAACGCCGCCGCGTACGCCGACCGGGTCGTGTTCCTCCTCGACGGCCGGATCGTGCGGGAACTGTTCGAACCGACCGCCGAACGGATCTTCGAACAGCTGAGGCATCTGGAACCGGAACTGGCGACAGGAGCGGGCTGATGCTGCGCGCGACGGTCAAGAGCCTGCTCTCCCACAAGCTGCGGCTGCTGCTGTCGGGGCTGGCGGTCGCTCTCGGCGTGCTGGCGGTGTCGGGCGCCCTCGTACTGACCAGCACCCTGAGCCGCACCTACACCGACATGTTCAGCACCGCGTACGACTCCATCGACGTCAGCGTCACGGCCCGTCCGAAGGTCGACCTCGGATACAGCTCCGCGCCCACGACCCTGCCGGCCGACCTGGTCGACCGGCTCCGCGCCGTCCCCGGCGTCGCCAGGGTCACCGGCAGCGTCTCGTCCGTGGACGGTGCCCGCGTGGTGGGCCCCGACGGCAAGGTGCTGACCTCCTTCGGCGCGCCGCGCTTCGGCGTCAACTGGACCGGCGAGGACGACTTCGTCGCGCTGCGGACCGGGCGCGGCCCACTCACCGACGACGAGGTCGTCATCAACGGCGAGCTGGCCGACGCAACCGGGTCCACCGTCGGCGACCGCATCGACGTGGTCACGCTCGAGCCCCGGCGCGGCTTCACGATCGTGGGGGTGTTCGGATACGCCGGCGACCGGAACTCCCTGGCCGGGGAGACCATGGTCGCCTTCACCACGCCGGCCGCGCAGAGGCTGCTGCTCGGCGAGGAGAACGTCTTCACCTCGGTCGACCTGCGGGCGGCGGCCGGGGTGACCGAGGCACAGTTACGCGACCGTGTGACGGCCGAACTCGGCGGCGCGTACCGCGTACAGACCGGCGCGGAGCTGACCGCCGAGGCCGGCCGGCAACTCGACGAAGGACTGCGGTTCTTCAACTACATCCTGCTGGGTTTCGCCTTCGTGGCCCTGTTCGTCGGCGTGTTCCTCATCGTCAACACGTTCTCCATCGTCGTGGCCCAGCGCGTCCGGGAACTGGCCCTGATGCGGGCGATGGGTGCGAGCCGCGGCCAGCTCCTCGCCTCGGTCGAGTTCGAGGCCCTGCTGGTCGGGGTGGTCGCCTCGGTCGTCGGGCTCCTGCTCGGCATCGGAACCGGGCGCCTGCTCGCCTGGCTGTACGCCACCTATCTCGGCGGCGGGGTGACGCTCGCACCGCTCGCCGTGCCGCTGTCCGCGGTGGTCGGTGGTCTCGGCGTCGGCATCGGCGTCACGGTGGTGGCGGCGCTGCTTCCTGCTCTGCGCGCCGCCCGGGTGGCGCCCGTCGCCGCGATGCAGGAGTCCGCGGCCCCCGGCGTCAGGCTCTCGCGGATCGCGGCGGTCGGCGGCGCGGTGACCGTTGTCGGCGCCGCGACCATGCTGGCGGGGCTGACCGACCGGGCCGGTGAGGGCAACTCGCTGATCGCCCTCCTGGTCGGGCTGCTGGTCACACTGGTCGGGATCACGGCGCTGACCCCGGCGCTGGCCCGCCCCGTGGTCGCCGCCCTCGGCGCCGTGTTCCGGCGGTGGACGCCGGGACGGCTGGGCGAGCGCAACTCCACCCGCAACCCGCGTCGCACCGCGATCACCGCGGCCGCGCTGATGATCGGCATCGCCCTGATCACCGGCATCAACGTGATCCTCACCTCGGTGACCCGGAGCGTCGAGCACGTCATGGACGACCGGATCAGCGCCGAGCTCATCATCGCCGGCGACCCGGTCAACGGGCTGCGCCCGAACTTCGACACCGCGGTTCTCGACCGCGCCCGCGCGCTGCCGGGCGTCGACGCCGTCCTGGGCACCTACGCCGACGTCGCCCTCGTCGACGGCGAGCAGACCCTGGTCGTCGCCGTCACCGACAGCACGACGATGCACTCCATGTTCGGCATGACCGTCACGGCGGGCTCGCTCGACGGGCTCGGCGCCGGCGAGTTCGTCATCGACGAGAAGACCGCCGCCGGCAAGGGTCTGCACGTCGGCGACACCGTCCCGGTCCAGTTGACCAAGGGTGCGGCCAGGACCTTCACGGTCAAGGGGATCTACGAGCAGACCGCAGCCGGGTCCGGGTGGATGACCAGCGCGGCGGAGGCGGCCAACTTCCGGGCCGCCGACCCCAGCATGGGGTTCGTCGATGTCGCGCCGGGAGCGTCGGTCGCGACGGTGAAGGCACACGTCGCAGACCTGCTGGCCGACAGCCCCGAGGTCAGTGTCGCCGACCGCAGCGGCTTCGTCCGTCAGCAGACCCGTGTGCTGGACACCGTGCTCGCGATGGTCCAGATCCTCATGGCGTTGTCGATCGTCATCGCGGTCCTGGGAATCGTGAACACCCTCGCCCTGTCGGTGATCGAACGCACCCGCGAGTTCGGGCTGCTGCGCGCGATCGGGCTGGGTCGTGGCCAGATGATGGAGATGGTCGGTGCGGAGAGCGTGCTGATCTCCGTCTTCGGCGCGGTGCTGGGTCTCGTGGTCGGCGTCGGACTGGGTGTCGCGGTGGTGCTGGGCCTGCGCGACGAAGGAATCACCACCATCGCACTGCCCTGGTCGCAGATGGCGACGTACCTGGTGCTGGGCGCGGTGATCGGCCTCGTCGCGGCCGTGCTGCCGGCCATCCGCGCGGCCCGTCTCGACGTCCTGAACGCCATCGCCTACGAGTAGACGAACACCCCGGACGGCAGGAGCCGGTTCCTGATGAGTGCACCGGGGCCGGAACGGCCGCGTGATCCAGCGGATCACGCGGCCGCGCCAACCGGGTTCACCTCGCGTCGTCGGCCTCCGTCCGGCCGGTGACGGGCGGAACGCCCTCACCGGAGAGCTCCTGCAGGTGCGTCAGGAACCGCGCGAACGCCAGGTCGAGCATCGCCCGCCTGGTGTACCGCTCCTCCCGCCGGCGCAGCCGTTGGGCCTGCGTCGACTGTGCCCACCGGATCGTTCCGATCGTCGTCAGCTCGCGGTCGTTGCGGCCCCGGAACCGGCGGTCGCCGGTGTGGGCCAGTTCCTTGACGTGGTCGATCTCCGACTCCCGTCCGGCCTCCCACTGCCGCTGGCACTCCTCGGCCCTGCGCCGGCAGTACTGAGCCTCGCGGAAGTCGTCGATCGCGGATCGGAGCTGGTCGGCCGCGACCACCGGCCCGGAACCCGGGCGACGGATCGAGATCACGCTGTGCCTTCCCATGACTACCTCCGTGGTGTGTCGGTCCCGTGTCCGACCGTCTGTCGTCCCGCGGCGTGCGGGACGACCAGGACGGGTCGGTACGCGTGGTGCAGGGTGGCCATCGCGACGCTGCCGAGCAGAATCTCCGCGACCGCCGAACGGCCCCGGGAGCCGACCACGAGCACCGCCGCATCCCGGTTCCGGGCACATGCGGCCAGCGCCGCGGCAACGGCCCGGCCGTGCACGCCGTGCCCGGCGGAGATCCGCAGCGGGGTCGGGTCGCCGTCGTCGTCCCCCTGCCGGTCGCCGTCGACGGTGACCGGCAGCAGGTCCCGTGCCGGGAACAGCCGCCGCGCGGCGGCGTGTGCCGCGCGGGCACCGGCCGAGCCGTCGGTCGCGACGAGCACCGGACCGGCCACGAGGGCGTCCTCCTCGGCGGCCAGCAGCGGATGCGGGACGACGAGCACGGGTCGGGACGCGTAGTGCACGACCATGTCGGACACGCTGCCCAGCACCGCCGGCGCCCCGCCGAGCCCGCGCGAACCGACCAGCACGAGGTCGGCGTCCATCTTGCCGGCCAGCTCGGCCAGTTGCAGCCCTTCACCGCTGTAGCAGCGGACCACCAGCGGTTCGGCGTCCCACCCGGCGGCCGTCGCCAGGGTGACTCCGGTCGCCGCGATGCGCTCGGCCTCGCGCCGGCCCTCCCGCTCGACCGCCGCCACGAACTCGTCGATCTCGCTCGTACCGGTCCACAACCGTCCGCGCAGGGCGGAACTGGCGAACGGTGGCGTCCACAGGTGGGCGATCCACGCGTGGGCGTGCGGGAACAGAACCGCACCGGCCTGGAGCGCGACGCTCGCCGCTGGCGAACCGTCAAACCCGATGAGCACCCGCATGGCTGCCTCCTTGTGATCGCAGGTCGACTCGGCAGGCGGCCACGATCGAGCGGACCAGTGACACGGCGTGGGCGATCAGGCCGATCGCACCGCCGGCCAGACCGATGACGAGAGCGACGCGCGTCCACAGCTCCCAGTCGGTCGTGGCGTCGCCGAAGTCGAACGGGAACACCCGCCACAACCGCGCGAGCGTGGCGATGCCGAGGGCGGTGGTGACCAGTCCCGTCGCGGCACGCAACCAGGCCGGGTCGGTGAACATCAGCACGAGGCTGGCCACCGCACCGGCGATCAGGGACACGTTGACCAGTCCCAGCACCTGACGGGTCTCGTCGGTCAGGAAGGACAGTTCCTCCCAGCCGGGACTCACATTGACCAGATAGATGACGACCGCGTCGACGACCGCGGCGGCGGCGTATCCGACCCGGCGGGTCGCCGCGGACGGGCGGGTCGGTGTGGTGGTGACCATGGCACTCCTCCCGGGGTCCTCGGCTCCATCGTCATCCCGCGGTGCCGGGGCACCAGGGACCTTGGTCCCGGGTCATCGTGCGGACGGCCGCGTCATAGTGGGACGCGGCCGGGGAAGGCCGGGAGATCCGGGGAGGTTCCAGGGTGTCCGCCAACGACGGGTTCGCTCCACCGCCGGGGCCGGCCGCCGTCATCAGGTGGGGGATGCGGCGGATCGGCGGCCGTCCGGCCGATGCCGGGCAGCTGACCCACGTCGTCCGGCACACGGCTGCCGACGGCGCCGGGATCACCACGTTCACCGGCCGCTCACCGTTCGGCATCGACCAGTGGGTGTACCTGCCGTTCGAGGTGCCGGCGGGAACGCGGCGGATCACGGTGGCGGCCGCGCACCAGCGGTTCACCGCCGTTCCGTGGGTGGCCCGGAACGTGCTCGACCTCGGCCTCTTCGGTCCCGACGCCGACCTGCGCGGGTGGTCCGGCGGCGCGCGCCTGCGGTTCACGGTGTCGGCCGGTGACGCGACGCCCGGCTACGTTCCCGGGCCGGTGCCGCCGGGCACCTGGGCCGTCGCGCTCGGACCGGTCGTCATGAACCCGGCCGGCATGCCGTGGAAGGTCCGGGTCCGCGTGGAACGCGGTGACGATCCGGCGCCGCAAGCGGCGACCGGCCCCCTCCCGACGGCCGTCGCGGGGCGGGGACCCGGCTGGTACCGCGGCGACATGCACGTGCACACCGTCCACTCCGACGGCCACCGGACCGTGCGGGAACTGATCGGTGACGCGCGCGACGCCGGTCTCGACTTCATCGCGTCCACCGACCACAACACGGTCTCGGCGAACCGCCACCTGGGTGGTCTGGACCTGGCCGGGCTACTGGTCATCCCCGGGACGGAGGTGACCACCCGGCACGGGCACTGGCTCGCGGTGGGCCTGCCGGACGGGCAGTGGATGGACTGGCGCTACCGTCCCGTCGACGCGGTCTTCCCCGCCGTCGCCGCACGGCTGCGCGCGGCCGGCGGCGTGGTGGTGGCGGCGCATCCGAAGGTGCCGGTGCCCGGAGCGGCCTGGGAGTTCGGGTACGACGACGTCGACGCCGTCGAGGTGTGGAACGGTCGGTGGAGCCTGGACGACCGGGCGTCGCTGTGGATGTGGGACCGGTTGCTGCGTCAGGGTCGGCGGCTCGTGGCCGTGGGGAACAGCGACTGTCACACGCTCGTCGACGCCGTCGGCTCGCCCCACACCGTCGTTCACGCCACCGGGCTGTCCGCACGGGCCGTTCTCGACGGCGTCCGCGCGGGCCGGTCGTACCTGGCCACCTCCCCCGGCATCAGCCTCTCGCTGGTGGCGCGGTCGCGCGGCCGCGGCGCCGCGATCGGCGGGACGTTGCACACCCGGGGGGACATCGAGGTGACGGCCACCGTGCGCGGCGCGCCGTGGACGGTGCTGCGGCTGCACACGGCCCGTGGAGTCGTGGCCCGCACGCTCGTCGACCACCGTGGCCGGTGTCGGCTCGTGTGGCGGGGAGACGCGTCGGCGGACCGGTTCGCGCGCGTGGAGGTGCGCCGCTGCCGGCCGGGGCGGGCCATGGTGGCGATGAGCAACCCCGTCTGGTTCGTCGCGTAGGCCGGTCTCACGGTTCGAGGATGTGGTTCCGGGCGGCGGCGTACCGTTCGCGGATCGCGGGGACGGCGTCGGCCTCGTGCGTCTCGACCTGTCCAGCGGTCCAGGCGGGTGGCTGCGGCCCGCCGGACAGCACCCACGCCGCCTGCCGGGCGGCGCCGTCGGCGACGTGCTCACCCAACGGCGGGACCAGCACGGGGCGGCCGAAGACCGTGGGCGCGATCCGGCGCACCGCTTCCGAACGGGCTCCCCCGCCGACCAGGATGATCCGGTTGACCGTCGTACCCCGCGCGGTCATCGCGTCCAGCCCGTCGGCGAGCGCGCACAGCATGCCCTCGACGGCCGCCCGGGCGACGTGGGCCGGGGTCGAGGTGCGCAGCGTCAGTCCGTGCACGGATCCGGTCGCGTGTGGACGGTCCGGTGTGCGCTCGCCCTCCAGGTAGGGCACCAGGACCAGCCCGTCGGCACCGGGCGGGCCGGACAACGCGAGCACGGACAGCTCCGCGTGGTCCACCCGCAGCATGGTCGCGGCGGCGTCCAGCACCCGGGCGGCGTTGAGCGTGCACACCAACGGCAGGAACCGGCCGGTCATGTCGGCGTATCCGGCCACGGTCCCGGTCGGGTCGACCGCCGGCGCGTCGGCCACGGTGGTCACGATGCCCGAGGTCCCGATCGACACGACCACGTCGCCCGGCCCGGCGCCGGCTCCCAGGGCCGCCGCGGCGCAGTCGCCGCCACCGGGGCCCAGCGGTGCGCCGTTGCGCAGCTGTCCGGCCCGACCGGTCGGCCCGAGCACCTCCGGCAGCAGCACATCGTCGCGTCCCAACGCCAGCCCGACCAGGTCGCGCCGGTAGTCTCCGGCGGCGGCCGACCAGTAGCCGGTGCCGCTGGCCTCGCTGCGGTCCGTGCGCAGCGAGGCCAGGCCGGGCGCGCCGGCCAGCCGCCAGGTCAGCCAGTCGTGCGGCAGGCAGACCGCCTCCGTGCGCGCGGCGTTGTCCGGCTCCGCCGAGGCCAGCCAGCGCAGCTTGGTGACGGTGAAGCTGGCCACGGGTACCAGACCGACGGCGTCGGCCCAGGCCCGCCGTCCGGCGTCTCCGCCGCCGAGCTCCGAGATGAGGTCGCGGGCGGCGCCGGCCGATCGGGTGTCGTTCCACAGCACGGCGTCGCGGACCACCGTGCCGTCCGCGTCCAGGCACACCATGCCCTGCATCTGGCCGGCGACCGAGGCCGCCGCCACGTCGTCCAGGCCGCCGGCCCGCTCGACCGCCTCGGACAGCGCGGCCTCCCAGGCGGCCGGCGGCACGGCGGTGCCGGCGGGGTGGGGCACGCGGCCCTCACGCACCAGCGTCCCGGTGTCGGCATCACGAACGACGACCTTGCACGACTGGGTCGAGGAGTCGACCCCGGCGACGAGCGGCACCCGATCCTCCCGGAGTTTGTTAGAAACATTACCCAACCTCCCGGCCGGCACATTGTCAACCACGGATCCGCCAACCGGCCGGGGCCGGCGGGGCGACCTGGCAGGATGTCCGGGTGACGTACCAGGTGCGCCCGCTCGAGCCGGGAGATCAACGGTTGGCGTGGGAACTCGGCAGCCTCGCCTTCGGGTACCACGAGCGGCCCGTGCCCGAGGGCTGGACCTCCGACTCCTCCGGCCGGCGCACGCTCGGGGTCTTCGACCCGGCCGGGCGGCTGGTCGCCAAGGCGGTGGACCGGGAGCAGGGCCAGTGGTTCGGCGGCCGCATCGTGCCGACCTGCGGGGTCGCCGGCGTGGCGACCGCGGCCGAGGTGCGCGGGCGGGGTCTGGGCCGGCTCGTGCTGACCGAGCTGCTGCGCGGTGCCCGCGACCGCGGCGCGGTGATCAGCACCCTGTTCGACACCACT
This sequence comes from Virgisporangium ochraceum, assembly GCF_016863655.1. Lineage (GTDB taxonomy): Bacteria > Actinomycetota > Actinomycetes > Mycobacteriales > Micromonosporaceae > Virgisporangium > Virgisporangium ochraceum. The sequence continues at coordinate 295,165 of NZ_BOPH01000088.1, read as the reverse complement.
CCGGGGCCGTACCGGGCACTGGGCTGGGAGGAGGTCGGCGCGCTGGTCGACCACACGGTGCGGACCCGGGTGCTGGCCGAGATCCGCCCCGATGCCACGACGACGCTGCGACCGGCGACCGAGGCCGACATCCCCGCCGTCGAAGACGTCTACCGCGAGGTGGCCCGGGCGGGCACCGGCATGATGGAACGGACCGGGCCCACGTTCGACATCACGGCCGCGCAGTTGCTGGCCGACTACGACGGCTTCACCGTCGCCGTCGACGACACCGGCACCGTCGTCGGGTACGCGGCGTGGAACCGCGGCCCCGGCTACGACGCGGGCGGCAGGCTCCTCGTCGACGAGCTGATCGGGCTGACGCCCGGTGCGACGCGCACGTTGCTGGCCATGGTCGGCGGCTGGGCGAGCGTCGCGCCGACGGTCGTGATCCGGCTGGGTACCGCCGACCCGGTCTGGTCGCTGCTGGGACGGGCCGACGCCACGCCCGAGTCGACCCAACCGTGGATGCTGCGCGTCGTCGACGCGGCCGGCGCGGTCGCCGCCCGGGGCTGGCCGCGGCACCTGACCGGCGAGGTCGACCTGGAGCTGACCGACGACGTCTGCCCGTGGCACCAGGGCCGGCACCGGCTGGTCCTCTCCGGCGGGACCGGTCGGCTGGAGCCGGGCGGCGTGGGCACCGTCCGGCTGACACCGCGCGGCCTGGCCGCGTGGTACGCCGGCGCCGCCACGCCGCACCAGCTACGCCGCAGCGGTTTCCTCACCGGCGGGGACGCCGGCACCGACGAGGTGCTCTCCGCCGCGACCGCCGGCCCCGCGCCGACCCTGCACGACTACTTCTGACGACCGGCCCCGCCCTTCGCGGACGGGGCCGGCGTGTTCACCGGGGTGGACCCTGACCGGTCACCAAAACAGGACCACCATGGCGACCAGCCACAGCAGGACCGCGACAACCGCTGCCCATCCCCGAAGGCCCTGTCCCCCGTTGTCGTAGTAGCGGCGCATCCGTTCGTTCTGCTCTGCGGCGCGCTGCTGCTGTTTCCGCTGCTCGTCGTACCGGTTGAGGCGCTCCTGGTGTTCGGCCAGGCGCCGGCGGTGGTCATCCATGGATCCGTGCCCCGCCGTTCAGACGTTCGCCCAGAACCATCGCTGCTGCGGCTGTCCGTTGCAGTCCCACATGTGCACGATCGTGCCCAGGCGGTACATCGTGTGGACGTCCGCGTCGAGGCAGCGGTTCGGCGCGAGCGAAGTCTGCAGACTGTCGGGATGGCGGGCCGCCCCGGAGCGGTTCCACTGCTGCTGAAGCGCGCCGTTGTACGTCCACAGGTGCACGTACCCGCTGTTGGCGCCGTTGGAGTGCACGTCGACGTCGAGGACCCGGTGCGGCGGGTGCATGCTGACCAGACCGATGGCGCCGGTGACCGGGTAGGAGAAGACCAGCCAGCGTTGCTGCGGCTCTCCGTTGCAGTCCCACAGCTGGACCCTTGTCCCGTCGGCTCCCATCGTGCCGGTGTCGGCGTCGAGGCAGCGGTGGGGTGCGTGGCCGTTCCAGATCTTGATGATGGACCCGGACGCGGGCTGGTTGACGCCCCACACCAACGGATGTGGGGCACCCGCCCGGGCGGGCGAAGGGCTGATGGCGACGGCCACCAGGCTGACGAGTGCCGTGGCGATGGCGCGGATGCGCATTCCGGGGTCCTCCCTGTCCGACGGTTCGACCGTTCGACGGTTCGACGGTTCGACGGCTACGCCGTGCGATGGGACGACGATGCCCGTCACGTCGGTGGTCGCGCGTCGCGGAAGACCGTGGTTCGGCCTCACGGAAAACCGTGAGTTGTCAGGTCCGGCTCTGCAGCGCGGCGAGGACCGCGAGGACCCGACGGTTGCTCTCGGTGCCGTCGGACAGTTCCAGCTTCCGGAAGATGTGACGGACGTGCGTGCCGACGGTGTTCAACGACACGTACATCCGCTCGGCGATGCCCCGGTCCGACAGGCCCTCCGCCATCAGTTGAAGCACCTCACGTTCCCGGGCGGTCAGGGAGTCCAGCGGCTCCTTGCGGTGCCGGGCCGCGAGCAGCTCCCCCACCACGTCGGGGTCGACGACCGTTCCACCGGCGCCGAGACGATGGAGGGTCTGGCTCAGCTGCAACGGTTCCAGCACCCGGTCCTTGAGCAGGTAGCCGGTGTACGCGGCGCCGGCGGCCAGCAGCCGGGTCGCGTACTCGGGCACCGCGTACTGCGACAGCACCAGGATCGCGAGATCCCCGCGACGCGCCCGCAGATCCGCCGCGACCCGGATACCCTCGTCGGTGAACGACGGTGGCAGGCGGATGTCGAGCACCACCGCGTCGACCGTCGGGTCGCCGACGAGCCCGGCCACCGGATCGGGGCGGCTGAGCGCGGCGGCCACCTCGTGGCCCTCGACCTCCAGCAGCCGCCGCAAACCCTCCCGGACGATCACCGAGTCGTCGACCACGATCACGCGCACGGCAGGTCCATCCGTAGCGCCGTTCCCGCGCCGCGCGGCGACTCGATGCGCAGCGACCCGCCGACCGCGTCGACGCGGTCGGCGAGCCCGCGCAGACCGGTGCCGGAGCCGGGTGCCGCGCCGCCGCGCCCGTCGTCGGCGACATCGACCCTTAGCCGGCCGTCGATGTGTACCGCTGTGACGCTCGCGGACGCGGCCCGCGCGTGCTTGACGACGTTCTGCAGCGCCTCGCTGACGACGTAGTACGCCGTGGCCTCGACCACGGGGTCGAGCCGCCCGGAAAGGCGGACATCGAGGTGGACGGGCACCGCGGCGGCCCGGGCCAGGATCGCCAACGCCGGCTCCAGCCCCTGGTCGGTGAGCACCGCGGGGCGGATGCCCTGGGCGACGTCGCGCAGGTCGCCGATGGCTCCGCGCAGCTCGCGCTCCATCTCGTCGACGAGGCCGTGGTGCGCGTCCCCGAGCTCTGCCCGGAGCACCCCGAGCGCCAGACCGACACCGAGCAAGCGCTGCTGGGCGCCGTCGTGCAGGTCCCGTTCGAGCCGTTGCCGTTCGGCGTCGGCCGCCGCGGCGATACGCAGGCGGGAGGCGCGCACCTCGGCCAGCTGTGCCCGTACCTCGGCCTGCAGGCGTGCGTTGTCCAGCGCGAGGCGGGCCGCCGCGGTCGCCGCGGCCAGCAGCTCCGCGTCGGCGCGGACGTCGACGTCGTGCTCGAGGAACGCGGTCGGCGGGTCACCGACCGGGGTACGGACGCGGCCGGGGTCGAGGTCTGCCGGCACGCTCCGGCCGGTGACGTCGACCGGGCCACCGGGAGTCGGGTAGACCACCCGCAGCGTCGGATCCCGCAGGATCTGTCCGAGCATGACGCTGAGCGTCTCCGGACCCGCCTGCTGCAGGCGGCCGACGAGGCTGCCGATCGAGGCGAACGCGAGCCGCTGCCGGAGCAGACCGAACAGGAACGCGATCGGCACACCGATGGCGGCGCCGGCCTGCGCCCCCGTGCCGAGCACGATGTCGTACACCGTGAAGTCCCGGGGCGGCTCGTCCACCCAGTAGAACGTGACCAGCAACGTGTGCGCCGCCGCCAGCGACGCGACGCACACCACGCCGCCGGCCACGAACAGGGTGATGATGCGGCGTTGCCGCCGACCGGCCCGCCCGATCCGGCGCACCAGCAACACGAGGACGCAGCCCGCGAGCACCAGCCACCCGACGATGACGGCGGTCCGCAGCCCCAGGTACAGATCGACGTCGTCGACGAGCTGTACCGGGCTCGGCCCGCACCACCCGTCGCAGATGAACGGGACCGGCGTCTTGGTCACCAGCAGCAGCGGCCCGGCGACCGCGGCGAGGGCGAAAGCGGCCCGGACCACGACGCGCTCCGGCCCCGCGGTGAGCCGGCCGCTGGGATAGGACAGGAACAGCTGGGCCCCGACCGCGAACACGAACCAGTGCGCCGGCACCCCCACCAGGGTGATCAGGCCGCGACCGGGCAGGTCCGTCGGCAGCATCATCTGGTTCGGCAGGTCGACCAGCATGACGCCGGCGAGCGCGAGCATCCACAGCCCTGACCGGCTACGCGGCCGGACCGCCCACGCGCCGACGCCGCATCCGGCGAAGACCACGGCCGTCGCGACCCCGAACACCACCATCGACGGCGGGCCCACCGTATGGCGCAGGCCGAGCCACAGCTCCGCACCCGCCACCGCGACGACCGTGACGCCGACCGCGCCCACGAGCCGCATCGACGGCGCATCATGGCGGGGCGGCCGGACCATGGCAGTGATGATGGCATGTACCGGCGGTAGCGAACCAGCCACCCGGCGGCTGCGCCGGTACCGCGAACTGATACAACGACGGCTGGCGCAGATCATCGTGGGCAGTTTCGCGGCACGCAACAGCAGCCACTTCGGCGGTCCCGCGCTGGGCGGTCACGCGGCGGAGTGCTGGCGAAACTTCGCCTACGCCGGCACGGCCGACGAGGCCCTGGAACACGAGCCGATGGCGATGCTCGTGCTGCACGTCAACCGCGAGGTCATCCACCACGGCGCCGAGATCGCCCTTCTGCGCGACCTCTACCGCGTCCGGCACGAGTTCGTCCGGCCCCCGGCGTAAGGCCCGGGCGTCAAGCGCGGAAGCCTGTTCCACCGGCGACCGGACAACGTTCCAGCCGTCTGTCTGGCATGCTGTCGCACCGACGTAGGGAGTGCCCATGCCGTCGGTCCGGATTCCGTCAGCCCAGGTGACAGCGGCTCGTGACCTGCCGCGGGTCTGTGCCCGCCACGGCCGCCCGGCCGATCAGCTGAAGTCGTTGCGCTTCTCGTCGCGACCACCGGCGTGGACCTACGCGCTGATTCCGCTCGGGCTGCTGTTCTTCCTCATCGCCATCGTCGTCATGCGCAACGACGTCTGGGCGCCGAGCTGGCCGTGGTGCGACCGCTGCGGCCGGCTGCGCGTGGTGCGGCTGCTGACGGGCCTGGCCCTGTTCGCCGGGGCGCTCGCCGTGCTGCCGTCGGTCGCCGACCGGCGGGAGACGGCCGCCACCGTCGTCACCGCCGTTGTGGTGCTGGCGCTCGCACTGGCCGCCGTCCTCCTCGCCCGGAGCTACGCCACCGCGATCGTGGGCGCCCACGTCACCCGCGACTCCCGGTGGGTGCGGATCCCCCGGGCCCACGAACGATTCGCCGCCGAGGTGCGACAGGACGTCGCGTCAGCGCCAGGCGCGGCGTAGCGCCAGCACGATCCGGACGCCCACGAACGCCGTGAGGGCCAGCAGCAGGACGAACGCGATCGGGGATCCGGAGGCCAGGTACAGGACCAGCGGCGCGGCGATCAGGAAGACCCCAGGACGGCGACCCGTCGGCGGACGGACGGGTCGGGGTCGCCGGTCAGCCGGATCAGCAGGTGCTCGCCCAGCGCCGCCGGTCTCACCGTCGTGACGACCGCGCTGACCGTTGCCGCGCGCGCTGCAACGGTTCCGGGTCGGAGGTCATGGCGAGCAGCGCGTCGACCGCCGCCGGCCCGCCCACCCGGCCGAGCGCCTGCACGGCGCGTTCCCGGACGTGTCGGTACGGGTCGTCGGCAAGGCGCAGGAGGGCCGGGGTCGCGGACTCGTGCGCGAGCCGGCCGAGCGCGAACGCGGCCGCCGCCCGGACCCGCGGCGTCCGGTCCCTGACGAGACCCGTGAGCGGCACGACCGCCTCGACCCGCCCACTGTCTCCGAGCCGGCCCACCGCCAGGGTCCGCACCTGTGCGTCGACGTCGCGCAGCCCGACCAGCAGCACGTCGACGCCTTCCGGCAGCGGCAGCGACGTGACCGCCACGGCGTCGGGCCCGTCGAGGGTGGCGAACTCGCGGGCGGTGGCCCGGCCGGCGCCCGGTCCGACCGCAGCAGAGCGACGATCTCGCTGCCGAGGTCGTCGTGGTCGTCGTGCGGAACGCTGGCGGACGCCCGCAACAGCACCGGCAGCGCCGGCGGGCCCGCGATGCCGGCGAGCAGCCGGACATCCAGGGACGCGCGGGTGCCGGTCACCCGGTCACGATGCCACAGAGTCACCGTGTACGGCCGCTACGGCATCCCGACCCGGAGGGGTCACAGGCACCTGCGCCCTTCCGGCGTGATGTGGGCAGCCAGGACCGGCGTCGCTCCGGGCGACCACGCGTCGAGGCGCCGGCAGTACCGGAGCAGGTCCTCGCCGGCCATCGGGCTGCCCCGGTCCCATGATTGCGGCCAGCCGTCGAAGCGCCGCACCTCGATGAGACCGCGGGCGGCCAGCGAGGTGAGGCCCGGCACCAGGTACGCCTCCAGCCGCCCGGTCGTCACATGACCGCCACGGATCTCCCAGAGCGGCAGCGGCGAATCCTCCAGTGGGCCGAGCAGCTCGTCTTCGGCATTGGTGAGCCATCCGTCGTCGTCCATGTCGGCAATGGTCCCGCACCGGGCATGCACGCGGGTCAACGGCCGGTACGACCGTCGATCTGCTCGCGGATGATGTCGGCGTGCCCGGCGTGGCGGGCCGTCTCCTCGATGACCGCCAACAGCACGGACCGCAGGTCGCGGGTTCTACCGTTCCGGGTCACCGACGCGTCCGGGTCACCGACCGCGGCGATGATGACGTCGCTGGTCGCGCACGCCGCGCGGTACTCGGCCCGCAGCGTCCGCAACGGGACCGACGCGTCGACGTCCATCGACCGGTGGCCCCTGGCGGCCATCAGGTCGGGCCTGATCTCGCCCAACCACGAGGATTCCACGAACGTGAGGTGCTGCAGCAGCCCGGCGAGGTTGGTGCCCGAGCGCACCGTGCTGCGCCGTGCGTCGTCCTCGCTGAGCCCGGCGAGCTTCCGGAGCACGGCGGCCCGCAGCCTGTCGAGCGTCTCACGTAGCTCGTCGACCTCCCGCGTCATCCCGCGGACTGTAGCGGCCGCACGCGGAACCCGTTGCCGTCCGGGTCCGTCAGCTCGACGGTGCCGTCGTCGCGCGCGTCGGCGCGGGTGGCGCCGAGGGACACCAGCGCGTCGACCGCCGCCCGCTGGTCGCCGTCGACCGGGACCAGCTCGAAGCGCTGCCGGGTCGGCTCCGCCTCCGGCGCGTCGTCCCACGTGTCCCAGGAGACCTTCGTGCCGCCGCGCGGCGACTGGATCGCGATCTGCTCGCCCTTGTCCCAGACCAGGGGCCAGCCCAGCGCCCGGCTCCAGAACATGCCGGCCCGCCGGCTGCCCGCACAGGTGACCTCGCCCAGCGGGCCGCACCCGGCGAGGTAGGCGTCTCCGGGCTCGATCACGCAGAACTTGTAGTCCGCCGGGTCGGCCAGGACGACGTGCCCGTCCTCGGGTCGCTGCCCGACGTCGACGTGACGGGCGCCGAGCCCGACCGCCGTGGCCACGGTGTTGCGCTGGTCGTCGGGGTCGGCGCTGGTGAGGTGCAGGTGCATCCGGTTCCTGCCGGGGCTGCCGGGCCGGCCGGGTACGAACCGCAGGCCGAGCTGGGTGTCGCCGCCGGGCAGCAGCAGACCGTCGGCGTCCTCGACGATTTCCCGGCCCAGCAGGGCCGCCCAGAAACGCGCCGGCGCGGCCGGGTCCTCCGCCTCGAAGGCAACCGCGAGCAGTCGCGAACGCATCTCCGGACCGTAGACACCGCCCGGCGGAAGCGGCAACGCAATATCGAAACGCCACGACGCGGGACGCGGGTGATACTGGGCGCATGGACGCGACCCTGGAGTGGTGGGCCAACAGCTCGTTCATGCTGGGCCCGTTCGACGTCGTCGTCGAGGATGTGCGGGTCGGACGGCTGCGTGACGTGGCGCGGCTGGAGGAGCTGCGGCAGACGCACGATCTCGGTCCGGAGTTCACGCTCCGGTTCGGCGCGGACGACACGGTCGAGGTCGTCGTCGGTCGCCCCGACGACGACGGACGGTTCGGGCTCGGCGCGCTGGAGGACAACGCCACCGGCGAGTACACCGAGACCGACGACGTCGCGCTCACCGCGGCCTGGCTCACCGGCGCGGGGTTCGTCAACACCGAGTCCACGTCCGGTACGGGAGGCAGCGGATCCCGCCTGTTCCAACGCGACGACGGCTGGGAGATCCGCTACCAGTGCGTCCGCGGCACCTGGACGCTCGAGCTGAAACCCCCGCACGGCAGGTACATCAGCTTCCCGCGCGCCCGGGTCCGGACCACCGAACCATGCTGGCGCGAGGAGGTACCCGAGCTCGTCACGATGCTGACCCGGCCGTGACGGGGGTTCAGCCGACGGTCGCCCGCACCTCGACGGTCGCGACACCGGGGACGGTGCGCGCCAGGATCTCCACGACCCGGCGTTCGGCCTCGTCGTCGAGCGAGCCGTCGACGCGCACCACGCCGTCGGTGACGGTGGCGGTCCAGCGGGCTGCTCCGCCCGCGTAGGCGTCCAGCCGCTGCTGGACCTCGTGGGCGAGCACGTCGTCGGTGCGCAGCACCGACCGCAGCAGGTCCCGTCGGCTGACGATCCCGACGACGTGGCCGCCGTCGAGCACCGGCACGCTGCGCACGTCCCGGTCGAGCATGGTCCGCGCCACGTCGGCGACGTCCTCCAGCGGCCAGGCCGTGACCACCTCGCGCGTCATCACCTCGGCGACGAGGTGGGGGCGGTGCGACGGCGGCTTCGGCGCGATTCGCAGGTGCGCGGTCGGGTCCTCCGGCACCCGGCCGCGGAGCAGGTCCCCCTCGCTCACGATGCCGACGAGCCGGTTACGGTCGTCGACCACCGGAGCGGCGGTGATCCCCCGGTCGGCGAGCAGCGCGGCCGCGCCCTCGACCGGATCGGTCGGCTGCAGGGTGAACACGGGTCGGGTCATGATGTCGCGCACACGCATGGCGATCTCCTCCTCGCTGTCAGACCGGCATCGCGCTGGCGATGTCGTCGACGGTCCACACGACGCGGTTCTCGACGGACACGACGCCGTCGACGGCCGCGACGCGGGCGGTCAGGCCCTCGGCGACGGAGCGGCGTTCGACCTCGCCCGTCACGAGGACGGTGCCGTGGAAGACCTCCACCGCGACCCCGGTGTCCACAATGGACCGGACTGCCACGGCGACGGCCGCGTCCGGGCGCAGAAAGACCTTCAGCAGGTCCCGGTTGGTCACCATGCCGATGAGGCGGCCGAGGTCGTCGACCACCGGTAGGCGGCGCACGCCGGCGGTCTCCATGATGCGCGCCGCCTCGGCCACCGTCGTTGCCTGGAACACCGTCACGGCGGGCGTGGTCATGAGCTCGCCGGCCACCATCCCCGCCGCCTTGCGACGGTTCTGCCGGTGCCGGCGGTTCTCGAAGATCCGCGGCGGGTCGGCACCACCGGCGAACTCGATCTTGTGGAGGAGATCCGTGGCCGACACGACGCCCACCACGCGGGAGAACCGGTCGACGACCGGTACCGCGTTGACCGAGCGCATCTCGATGAGATCCACCAGCTCCCGGTACGGCTCGTCGGCGGTCACCGACACCGCGCCGTAGGTCATCACATCCGCGACCGTCATTCCGTTCATCGCCGCATCCCTCCGGGAGACTCCGTCCCTCGTCATCACCGTACGACCGTGGTCCCGCGTCCCACAGGGCCGATCGGCCCGGACCGTGCCCGGCCGGCCCGCCCCGCGTGGGACCTTCGCCCCATGCGCACGGCGGCACCCGCCGGTGACACTCCGGATGCGAACACCTGGGAGGAGTCATGAACACCCGAACAGTGAGATCGGTGATGACCCGGAACGTGGTCACAGCACGTCCGGACACCACCTTCAAGGACCTGGTGACGACACTGGCCGATGAACGGGTCAGCGCGGTGCCGGTCGTGGACGACGCGGGCCGGGTGGTCGGAGTGGTGTCGGAGGGCGACCTGCTGCACCGGCTCGACCTTCCACCCGACAGCCCGCACCGGCGGCTGCTCCACCGCCATCGGACCGAGCCGCCGAGCGGGCCGCTCGCCGACATGGCGGCCGGCCTGATGAGCCGGCCCGCCGTCACCATCGGCCCGGAAGCGACGGTCGCCGCGGCCGCGCGACTGATGGAGAGGCACCTGGTCAAACGGCTGCCCGTCGTGGAGAACGACCGCCTCGTCGGCATCGTGTCCCGGCGTGACCTGCTGTCGACCTACCTCAGGCCCGACGGCGAGATCCGCGCCGAGGTCCGCGACGACGTCCTCCAGCGGGTGCTGGTGACCGATCCCGCCGCCGTCGGCATCGTCGTCACCGACGGCATCGTGACCCTGACCGGGTCGGTCGACCGCCGGTCGACCGCCGAGATCGCCGGCCGGCTCGCCCGGGCAGTGCCCGGGGTGGTCGACGTCGTCACCCTGCTCGACTGGCGTTACGACGACCGGGCCGAACTCAAGCGCCACTACGTGTTCGACGCGCAGGTCGGCCCGACCGTGCGGTGGCCCACCTGAGGGACTTTGGTCCCAGCGAACGGAGTGCCTCCGGCACTGACCGTGCCGGTCGACTCCAGTGGAAAGTATGGATGTCAGCACTGGAGACCAACCGAAAGGACCAGTGAGTGAAATGGCGAGCATCGCCCACGGCCGCACCCCGGCCACCACCCGCCCCGGCGGCGAAGCCGTCGCGACCACGGAGACCGCCTCCGCGAAGGCCGCCCGTTACGTCCTCGCCGGAATCCGGCTGGCGCTCGGCTGGACCTTCCTGTGGGCATTCCTCGACAAGACGTTCGGCCTCGGACACGAGACCGCCGAAAAGGCCGCCTGGGTCAACGGTGGCAGCCCCACCGAGGGCTTCCTGTCGCACGCCGCCACCGGTCCGTTCCAGGGCATCTACAACGACATCGCCGGCCAGGCCTGGGCCGACTGGTTGTTCATGCTCGGCCTGCTCGGCATCGGCCTCGCGCTGATCCTCGGCATCGGCGTGCGCATCGCCGCGGTCGCCGGCGGCCTGCTGCTGGTGCTCATGTGGACCGCGGTCCTGCCCCCCGAGAACAACCCCTTCATGGACGACCACCTCATCTACGCCGCCGTCCTGGCCGTGCTCGCCCTGACGAACGCCGGCAACACCCTCGGCTTCGGCTCCTGGTGGTCGAGGATCGTCGGGAAGTACACCTGGCTCCGGTAACCGGCCGGAACGAACCTCCACGGGCGGCGGTCACCCCGCCGCCCGTCAGCATGTCCGGGACCTTCGCCCCTACGGCAGGGCGTCGACACGCGTTCCGATGTATGTATGACCGGGTCCCACGCCGTCGTACTGGAGTCCCTGGAACCGCTGATCGCCGTCCTGCGCGCCGACGGGCGTCAGGTGATCGGTCCGACCGTCCGGGACGGCGCGATAGTTCTGGCCGAGATCTCCTCGGCCGCAGACCTCCCCCACGGCTGGGGCACCGCCCTCGCTGCCGGCGGCTACCGGCTCCGCCGCCGGTCCGACGGAGCGGCCTTCGGGCACTCCGGCGGGCCCACCTCCTGGAAGAGGTGGCTGCATCCGGCGCGGATCCCGCTGTGGAGCGCGCGCCGCGCCGCGGACGGGACGGTGACCGTCACCGCGCCGCCCCCACCGCGCGAACGCTACGCGTTCCTCGGTGTCCGACCGTGCGACCTGCGCGCGATCGCGGCGCAGCACCGGGTGCTCACCGGTGGACAGTTCCCCGACACCGACCACGAGCGACGGGTCCGGGACGCGTTCGTCGTGGCGGTGCACTGTACGGAGCCGGGTGAAACGTGCTTCTGCGTCAGCGCCGGTGGCGGCCCCCGGGCCGGGTCGGGGTTCGACCTCGCCCTGACCGAGGTCGCCGGGCCCCGGTACCTCGCGGAGGCCGGATCCGCCGACGGGGAAAGGGTTCTCGCCGCCCTGCCGCAGCGACCGGCCGACGACGCCACCGTGCGCGACGCGGACGCCGCGGTCGACGCCGCGCGCGCCCGGATGGGCCGGTCGTTGCCCGGCGGCGACCTGCGCCGGATGCTCGCCGACCGCGTGGGATCGGCGGCCTGGGACGACGTCGCCAGCCGCTGCCTGTCGTGCGGCAACTGCACGATGGTCTGCCCGACGTGCTTCTGCACCTCGGTCGAGGACACCACCGACCTCGACGGGACGACCGCCCACCGGTCCCTGCGCTGGGACTCCTGCTTCGACCTCGACTTCTCCTACCTGCACGGCGGACCGGTACGGTCGTCCACCGCGTCGCGGTACCGGCAGTGGCTGACCCACAAGCTCGGGACGTGGCACGACCAGTTCGGCAGCGCCGGCTGCGTAGGTTGCGGGCGCTGCGTCGTGTGGTGCCCGGCCGGCATCGACCTCACCGCCGAGCTGACCGCACTCGCCGCGGGTGACCCGCCATGACCACCATGCTGCCCCTCTGGCACACCGTCGTCGCCCGGGAACCGGAGACCGTCGACACGGTCACGCTGACCCTGCGGCCGCTCGACGCGTCCATCCCTACGCCGGCGCCGGGCCAGTTCACCATGCTCTACGCGTTCGGCGTCGGCGAGGTGCCGATCTCGGTCAGCGGCACCCGGTCCGGCGACCTCGACCAGACCCTGCGGGCGGTCGGTGCGGTCACCCGGGCGTTGCACGACTGCCGCACCGGCGACGTCGTCGGTGTCCGCGGACCGTTCGGCGCCGGCTGGCGCCTGCCTGCACCGGCCGGACGCGACCTGTTGCTCGTCGCCGGCGGCATCGGGCTCGCGCCCCTGCGGCCCGCGCTCGACGCCGCCCTCCGCGACCGCTCACACTACCGCCGGGTGACCGTCGTGGTCGGCGCCCGCACCCCGGCGGATCTGCTGTTCACCGGCGCGGTGGACGGGTGGGTCGCCGCCGGCGCGCGGGTGGAGACCACGGTGGACCGGGCGACCGACGGCTGGACCGGCCGGGTCGGCGTCGCACCGGCTGTCCTGGACGACGTGCCCATCGACCCGGCCACCACGACCGCCCTGGTGTGCGGACCCGAGGTGATGATGCGGTTCACCGCCGCCGCCCTGCGGCGTCACGGCGTGCCCGCCGCCGACGTCCAGGTCTCGCTGGAGCGCAACATGCGCTGCGGGGTCGCCTGGTGCGGGCACTGCCAGCTCGGTCCGCTGCTGCTGTGCCGCGACGGCCCCGTCGTGGGCTACGACCGGGCGGCGCCCCTGCTCGCCGTGAAGGAGCTGTGATGGGCACCCCGACGCTCGCCGTGTGGAAGCTCGCCTCCTGCGACGGCTGCCAGCTGACCCTCCTCGACTGCGAGGACGAGCTGCTCGCGCTGACCTCCCGCGTGCACATCGCGCACTTCCTCGAGGCATCCAGCGCCACCGAACCGGGCCCCTACGACGTGTCCATCGTGGAGGGATCGGTCACCACCGAGGCCGACCGGCGGCGGGTCCTGCGCATCCGGGCCGGGTCGCGGCTGCTCGTCACGATCGGCGCCTGCGCCACGGCCGGCGGGATCCAGGCCCTGCGCAACCTGGCCGACGTCGACGAGTTCCGATCGGTGGTCTACGCGCGGCCGGAGTTCGTGTCCACACTGGACACGTCGACGCCGGTCTCCGACCATGTGGCGGTCGACTACGAGCTGCACGGCTGCCCGATCGACCGCGACCAGCTACTGAACCTGCTCGGCGCGCTGCTCGCCGGCCGGCGGCCCGACCTGCCCGCCCACAGCGTCTGCTTCGAGTGCAAGCGGCGCGACACCACCTGCCTCCTGGTCACCGGTGCCGCTCCCTGTCTCGGTCCGGTGACCCGGGCCGGCTGCGGGGCGCTGTGCCCCGCGTTCGACCGGGCGTGCTTCGGGTGCTTCGGTCCGGCGGATCCCGCCAACCTGCCCGCGATGACGGACCGGTTGCGCGCCAACGGAGTACCCGACCGGGACGTGGTACGGCTGCTGCGCACGTTCAGCGTCGGCGCACCCCGGTTCGCCGAGGAAGCCCGGAGGGTCTCATGACACACCGGTCCCGTTCACTGCGCGTCTCCGAGCTGAGCCGGGTCGAGGGTGAGGGCGCGATGCGCGTCACCGTCGACGGCGACCGGGTCAGCGACGTACAGCTGACCATCTACGAGCCGCCCCGGTTCTTCGAGGCCCTCCTGCGCGGTCGCCGGTACACCGAACCGCCGGACATCACCGCCCGCATCTGCGGCATCTGCCCGGTCGCCTACCAGATGTCGGCGTGCCGGGCGATCGAGGCAGCCTGCGGCGTGACCGTCGACGGCCCGCTCGCCGACCTGCGTCGCCTGTTGTACTGCGGGGAGTGGATCTCCAGCCACGCGCTGCACATCTACCTTCTGCACGCGCCCGACTTCCTCGGCTACCCCAGCGCGATCGACCTCGCCCGCGACCACCGGCCGCTCGTCGAGCGCGGGCTGGCCCTGAAGCGGGCGGGCAACCAGATCATGACGACGGTGGGCGCGCGCGCGATCCACCCCATCAACGTCCGGGTCGGCGGGTTCTACCGGACTCCCGCGCCGGCCAACCTCGCCGCGCTCGTCGAACCGCTGCGCCGAGCCCTCGACGACGCGTACGCCACGGCGGTGTGGGTCGGCGGGTTCGACGTCCCCGACTTCACCCACGACCACGAACTGCTGGCCCTCGTCGATCCCGGCCGCTACGCGATCGACGCCGGCACGCCGCGCACCGACCGCGGGCTGGCCTTCGAGGTCGCCGACTTCGAGCGGCACGTCGTCGAGGAGCAGGTGCCGCACTCGACCGCACTCCACGCGCGGCTCGCCGGACGGCCGGGCCACTACCTCACCGGTCCGACCGCCCGCTACACGCTGAGCCGCCGGTGGTTGTCGCCCCTGGCGCGGCAGGCTGCCACCGCCGCGGGCCTGGGGGCGGACTGCCGCAACCCGTTCCGCAGCATCGCCGTGCGGGCCGTGGAGACCGTCTACGCCATCGAGGAGGCGCTGCGCCTCATCGCCGCGTACGAGCCCCCGTCCCGGCCGGCGGTACCCGTGCCGGCCCGGGCCAGTACCGGTCACGGCGCGACCGAGGCACCCCGCGGGACCCTGTTCCACCGCTACGAACTGGCGGCCGACGGGACCGTCCGCTCGGCCCGGATCGTGCCGCCGACCGCGCAGAACCAGCCCGCCATCGAAGACGACCTGCGCCGCTTCGTCGAACCGCGCATCGACCACGACGACGACCGGCTCACCCACGAATGCGAACAGGCGATCCGCAACTACGACCCGTGCATCTCCTGCGCCACCCACTTCCTCGACCTGACCGTGGAGCGACGGTGAACACCCGCACCGTCGTCATCGGCATCGGCAACCCGTTCCGCCGCGACGACGGCGCCGGACCCGCCGTGGTCGACCTGTTGCGCGGGCGCCTCACCGGCGTCGAGTTCGTCGTCTGCGACGGCGAACCGACGACCGTCATCGACGCCTGGACCGGCGCCGGACGCGCGGTCGTCGTCGACGCCACACGCACCGCGGACGGCGAGGCGGGCCGCATCCACCGGTTCGCCACCGGCCACCCGTCCGCCACCCGCGCCGGCATCACCGCGTCGCACGCCGCTGACCTCGGCGACACCGTGGCGTTGGCCCGGGCGCTGGACCGCATGCCCGACACCCTGCTGGTCTACACGGTCGAGGTCGCGGACGTCTGCTACGGCACCGGCATGTCGCCCGCGGTCGTCGCCGCGACCGGCCGGCTCGCCGACGACATCGCCGCCGTCCTGGGCTGACCCGTTACCGGCTGGATTCGCGGTCGACCACCGCCCACAATCCGACCTGCGCCAGGGAGAGGACCGCCTGGTGGTAGGCCAACGTCGACTCGGCGCCCTCGTTGGCGCTCGCGGCGTCCGTGCCGAGACCGTCACGGCAGCCACCGGTCGCCGCGTCGTACAACTCGGCGCCCAGGCGGTTTCGGCCCAGGAACCACCGGAAGGCGTTGACGGCCCGGATCGCGTAGCGGATCTCGCCCGTGTGTCCGTAGGCCGCCACCAACGCCGCCACCAACGCCGCCGCATCGATCGGTTGCTCGTCCCCCTCGTCAGGATCGGGGCCGGCGCCGAAACGGGCCGCCTCGCGGTAACGCCAGCGGTTGCCGACGCACCGCAGCGGGCCGTCGTCCAGGCCGACCTGAGCCACGAGCCACTCCAACCCGTCCAATGCCCGGGACGCGGCTTCCGGGAACCCGGCGACGCCCGCTCCAACCAGCATCGCCTCGACAAGGCGGCCGTTGTCGTAGGTGAGCCGGTCCTCCGGCCACCGCCAGTCGAGAGTGGCGTTGCGTTCCCACTGGTGGTCCATCACCTCCAGGAGCAGCGCGACCAGGCCCCGGTGGCGGACCGGTGAGCCCTCGGCCAGACCGAGGATCGCGTAGGCGGTCGGACGTAGTCCGGCGCCCGCCAGCGGTATGGCCAGGGCCGACAGGCGGCTCAACAGACCGCCCGCCGCTGTCCGGACATCGAACGGCGCACCGGCGGTACCGGCGATGCGGCCCGCCGCCCACATGGCCCGACCGACGTGGTCACCGAGGTACGGCCGGTCGGTCCAGCCACCGGCGGCGTCCCGTAGGTTGTGCATACCGGTCGAGGTGACAGCCGATCCCAGGTACAGCAGCACCGAACGCATCCAGACCACCGCCTGACGCGTCCGCACGCCGACCGCCGCCAGGTCCGCTGCCACGATCCCGAGCCTGGCCATGTCGTCGACGCACGAGCCGGACATGGGCTCCGGCTCGGCTCCCCGGGCGAACCGCACGATGCCGGCCGGCACGGTCAGCCGCCGCAGATGCGACAGCCGCAGCCGCGACACCCGGGTCGCGGTCGCCGCCGGCGCCGGCCGACCGGCCACATCCCGTAACAGGTCCGCTGTGCGGGCAGCCACCGCCGGCCACGACAGCCCGGCCCCCGCTCCCGCCGCGGCCCGGGCCGCGAGGGCCAATGCCTCCGGGTCCGCGATCAGCTTGTCCAGCCCGGCCGCCAATCCGTCCGGGTCGCCGCACGGCACCAGAACGCCCGCCCCGCCGGAGAGCATGTCCTCGGCGTAGCGGTACGCGGTGGACACGACCGGCCGGCCGGCGGCGAGGGCGAAGGTCAACGCACCGGACGAGATCTGCTCGGGTGACCGGTACGGGGTGACGCACACCTTGGTACGACGCAGCAGCGCACCGATCTCCGGCACGGTGAGGAACGCGTCGATGAAGCGCACATGCTCCGTCAGGCGAAGTCGCCGGACCTGGGCCAGCAGCTCCGACCGGCAGGACTCGCCGTCGACCCGGACCACCTCCGGATGCGTCTTTCCGGCCACCACGTAACGCAGACCCGGGTGCGTGGGAACCAGCTGGGCCACCGCGTCGATCGCATCGGCGACGCCCTTGCCGGCGCTCAGGAGGCCGAAGGTGGTGACGACCGGCAGGTGGAGGTCCAGGTCGGCGATGGCGGGCCGCAGCGCGGACGGATCGGTCCCGTGCCGCACCTCGTCCGGAGCGCCATGTGGAACCACCACGATCCGGACCGGGTCCGCGACCCGGATGCCGGCCAGCAGGTCACGCGTGGCCGCGGTGAACACCGTCACCGCCGCCGCTCCCGCGCACAGCTGTCGCAGCGTCTCCCGCTGGCCGGTGCTCGGACGGGTCAGAACGGTGTGGGTCGTCACCACGTACGGCACGCCACGCTCCGTCAGCTCGGCCACGAACGCAAGCAGGTAGATGCCGTCCGCACCCCCGAAGATCCCGTACTCGTGCTCGATCAGCACCGCCACGGTTCCGAGGTCGGCGATCCGCACGGCCGCCGCCCGATAGCTGTCGACACGGTCCTGGTCGATCACGGCGACGACGTCCGGCCCGTACGCCATCCCGTCCCGGTCGACCGCCGCCACTCCGACCCGCAGATCCGGGGCCACCTCCCGGATCGCCGCAACCAGATCGGCCGTGAAACTGGCCAGCCCGCACCGCCGGGGTGGATAGGTCGACACGATCACCATTCCATGGCCGAGGTCCCCGGACGCCACCGTCACCACCGTCACCCCCATACGTCTTCCGTTTCCACACGGCCCTCTGACGCTCCCAGCGCGGGCGCCGACCGGTGAGTGACGGAGGTCCCGGCAGAAGGGGTCGACCGGCCCACACGGGCCGTTCGGCCCTGTGTCACGCAACCCGGGTGGCCGAGGCTCGAAGCGCGGTCCGCGACCCGCGGAGGCCGACGGTGATGTGGAGGTGAGTCGTGCCACCGACGCTCCGTGACCTGTTCGTCAGGCACCCGGCGAACCCGATCCTGACGGCGGCCGACTGGCCGTACCCGGTCAGCGCCGACGGGATCAGCGGCTGGCAGGTCGACCCACGCCCGTTGATCGCCGACGACCCCACCGACGACACGTTCCGGTGGGGTGTGGAGGACCCCCGGATGTGTCACGTGGACGAGCTCGGCGGCTGGGTGATCGCCCAGCCACCGGCCCGTGTCCAGGAAAACCGGCAGGGCGGACATCTGGCTGTCCCGGTCGGCGGCCGATCCCGCCCGGATCTGGTGGGCGCGTCAGCCGACACCAGCGGGCCGTGCCACGAGCACCGGACAACCGGCGGAGCAGATGAGCTGCTGAGTCGTGGAGCCCAGCCGCGGCCCGGTGGTGCCGTCGGGTCCGCTACCGTCGACGACGACCAGCGAGGCAACGTCGGCGAGGCCGACGAGCAGATCGGTCGCCGATCCGGCCGACAAGGCGAAGGACACCGGCACCTCGGGGTACCGGGCCAGCCAGGGAGACAGCTCCCGCGCCGGGCCGCCGCTCCCGGCCGGGTCGTGAAGGCCGGCCCGGGCGACCACCAACCGCGTCCGGCGGGCCGCGGCCTGTTCGAAGCCGAGCGCCACCGCGGCCGGTGCGGCCTCGGATCCATCGGCACCGACGACGACCGGACCACCGGGGCGGTCGACGCCCCGTACCACGGCCACCGGGCACGGCGCGTGCGTCGCCACGCGCAGGCCGACCGCCCCGACCCGCAGACCGTGGAATCCGCCGGCGCCCCGATGCCCGACGACCACCAGGCGGTTGAGGACCGCCGCGTCGAGCAGTGCCGCGGTCGCGTGCCCACGCACCGTCGTGCCATGCACCTCGACCCCCGGAGCCGCCATCCGCGCCGCCGCGACAGCGAAGTCGGCCAGACCGGCGGCCTGCGCGACGGCCACCCGGTCGGCCCTCTCGTCGGGGAGCAGCCGCGCGCCGATGCCGACCTGGTAGGCGAGAAGCACACGAAGCACGCCACCACCCCGACCCGCCTCCTGCGCCGCCCACTCGACGGCACGCCGACCGTCCGGCGATCCGTCGTAGCCGACCAGCACGTTGCCGCGGCCGGTTGCGGCCCCCCGACCTGGCCGGGTCCCGGTCACAGCCGCGGCACCTTCGCCTCGTCGAGCAGGTCCGCCACCCGCTCGGCGTCTGCCACGGCGGCCACCTGCAGTTCCAGAAGCCTGATGCGGGTCAGCAGATCGATCTCCGGATGAGGGGTGGTCCGTGCCGTCTGGAACTCGAGCATCGCCGGTCACCTGCCTGTCGACGGCGTCCATCAGCGACCAGCGTCTGCGCCGACCACCTCGGCACACAGGGTCCGAGGACCCTCTGTGCCGGACCATCGGGCAGAGCCCGGACAGCCGTGCCGGGTGGCCCGCCGACCCGGTTCGTTCGGCCCTGGTACGTCCGTCGTCACGGGCGGACGGTGGGGACGACCCCTTCGACAAACGCCGCTGCGAGGTGCCACATGCGCAACGAGTTCCAGGCCGACCTTCGCGCCGTCAACGACCTGCTCGTCACGATGACCACGGCGGTGCAAATCGCAATGGCCGACGCCACCACCGCGCTCCTCGCCGCCGACCGGGACCTCGCCGCCGCTGTCGCCGGGCGCGACGCCGACGTGAACGCCCTCCGCGACCGGGTCGAGGACCTCGTCCTCGTCACGATCGCCCGGCAGGCGCCGGTGGCGGGCGACCTGCGGGCCCTGTTCGTGGCCGCCCAGGTCGCCACCGACGTTGAGCGGATGGGCGACCTCGCCGCCCACGTCGCGCGGATGACGCTGCGGTACCACCCGCGCCCCACCGTGCCCGCCGACCTGCGCGCGCTGTTCGTCCGCATCGGGCGGGCGGCCGACGGGATGGCTGCCAAGGCCGTACAGGTCCTCGCCGAACCGGACGCGGCGACCGCCGCGGAACTGGAACGCGACGACGACCTCATGGACGGGCTGCACCAGGAGCTGCTGACCGCGATCCTCGACCGCAAGCCGCCTCTCGACGTCGCGACCGGGGTTCAGCTGGTCCTGCTGGCCCGCTTCTACGAACGGTTCGCCGACCACGCGGTCAACGCCGGCCACCGGACGGTGTTCCGCCTCACCGGCACGACTGTCCACTGAGGACAGCCCAGGGACCTTCGTCCCGCCGGAGACGGGCCACCGGCCCTGCGACCGGCGCCACGGTCGACGGACGATGACGGTGACGGAACATCCGGTGACCGCGGACGAGCCGCCGGTCATGGATTTCCAGGGCGGGAGGAAGACCATGGTCGCGATGAAGAAGTGGACCGTCGACATCTACATCGACGAGGACGACGCCGGCAGAACCTACGCCGAGGCCCGTCTGCAGACGGGAGCGCCGACCCGGCTCACCGGCGTCGGCAGGGCGAAGCTGAACCCCGCCGACGACGACATCCCGGAGATCGGCGACGAACTGGCTACCGCCCGAGCGTTGACCGACCTCGGTCACCGGCTGCTGGTGACCGCGGCGAAGGACATCGAAGCGGTGACCGACGAACGGGTGCGGCTGGACACCTGACGCCGTCAGCGACCGGCCGCAGACGAGATCCGGCTCGACGACGAGCCGGCCAAGGGAGGTGTGTCATGAGGACTTCCGTCATCGTCGGCGTGGACGGCTCACCGTCCGCCACGCGGGCCGCCGACTACGCCGCCGCGCTGGCCATCCGGCACGGCCTGTCGCTCGACGTGGTGCACGTGTTCAGCTGGCCAGCAACCTACCCGCCGCTGCTGCCGGAGTCGGTGGCGGTGCGGGTCGACCCGCGGGCCGTGGCACAGCAACTCGTCGACGACGCCGTCGCCGGAGTGGGCACGCGGTTCCGCGGAATACCGCTCACCGGACGGGTCGTCGACGGCAACGCCGCCGGCGCCCTGGTGGACGCGTCACGGACCGCGGCATACCTGGTCGTCGGCCACCGTGGCGTGGGCGGGTTCTCCGAACTGCTGCTCGGCTCGGTCGGCGTCCACACCACCACCCACGCCCGCTGCCCCGTGGTCGTGGTCCGTGGGGACACCGGCGACCCCGACGCTCCGGTCGTGGTCGGCGTCGACGGCTCGATGCCGGCACGCGCGGCCGCCCGGTACGCCTTCGCCGAGGCGCGGTCGCGGGGCACCGACCTCGTCGTGGTGCTGGCGTGGCCGCCGGCGCGGTCCTGGTCCAAGGCGATCGCCGCCGCCGGCATGCCGCCGCACCCGGACGCGGTCGACCCGATCGAGGTGAGCCTGGGCAACATCGTCGAGGACTTCCCCGACGTGAAGGTCCGCCGCGAGCTGCGGCACGGCGACTCACCACCGCAGGTGCTGACGTCGGTGGCCACCGACCTCAAGGCCGGCATGATCGTGGTGGGGTCCCGGGGCATCGGCGGCTTCCGGGGCCTGATGATGGGCGGCACCAGCCGTGCCCTCATCGACCACTCGCCGTGCCCGGTCATGGTCATCCCGAAGGAGGCGGTGCGGTAGCACGTGGGCGGGGCGGCGGGCCGCTGCCCCGCCCATCGGTGGTTCAGGCGTCGCGCCGGGCCCGCCGGCGCCGGACGGCGTCGGAGTCCTCGAGCTCCGTCATCTGCAACCGGACACCCTTAGCGGCGTCCTCGAGCCGCGGGATCCATCGCCGTTCCAGGGCATGGACCCGCTGCCGTGTCGTGGCGATCTCCGCTTCCACCGCGGCGACCGCCGCAGCCATCGCGGCGTGTCGTGCGGCCGCCGTCAACGCCCGCCGGTAGTCCCCGGCCGCGGCGTCGACCAGGGGGGACCGGGTAGCGCCCGCACCGTCGGGGGCGGGCAAACGGACCACGGGGTCGCCCGGACAGCGCACCCCGATCACGGTGATCCAGGTCGGTGTCACGACGGCCGGACCGACCGGCCGCGCGGTGCGCACAGCGTATGCCCCACCGACGACGGCGGCCCACAGCAGCAGCCGCCGGCCGGCCGCGTCGGCGGCCCGCCACTCCTCCCGCGTCACCGAACTCGAGTACCGCAGTCGCTCGGCCTCCCTCGCGAGCACCACCTGCTTGTGCCGCAACAGGTCCAGCCCGCGACGCGCCACGGCCAGCCGGTGGCGCAGCCACAGCAGCCCGGCCCGGCCCGGCGGCAGCCGCTCGAGCGTCATGGCGCCTCCTCCCCCGGCCGGTCCGACACCCGCGCGTCGACGAGGTCGGCCGGTAGCGCGACCAGCTCCCGGCGCGGCAGGACGAGCAGTGCCCGCCAGGCCCGTTCGAGCGTCGTCGTCAGGTCGCGACCCTCGTCCGGTCGCTGGTCGAGCAGGTCGCGCTCGCACGCGTCGGCGAACGACAGATAGCACCGGTCCATGTCACCGAGGGCCGACGGCCCGACCAGATCGGCCAGCTCCCGCGCCTGGCGGGCACGGGCCAGGGCCGACATGACCTGTGCCGCGAGCGGTAGGTGGTCGGCGCGGGTGCGGCCCGGTCCGGCGCCGTGGCGCATCAACCGCGACAGTGACGACAATGGATCTACCGGCGGATAGACGCCGCGGGCGTGGACCTCCGGCGACAGGACCACCTGTCCCTCGGTGATGTACCCGGTCAGGTCGGGCACCGGATGGGTGATGTCGCCACCGGGCATGGTCAGCACCGGAAGCACCGTGACCGATCCCGGCCTGCCCCGCAACCGCCCGCACCGCTCGTACAACGACGCCAGGTCGCTGTACAGGTAACCCGGGTACGCCCGACGGGCGGGCAGCTCGCCGCGGGCGGCCGACACCTCCCGCAGCGCCTCGGCGTAACTGGTCATGTCGGTCATCACCACCAGCACGTGCCGCCCGCCACGGAACGCCAGGTCTTCGGCGACGGTCAACGCCAGACGCGGCGTGAGCACCCGTTCGATGACCGGGTCGTCGGCGGTGTTGACCAGGAGCACCAGATCGCCGGCCGCCGCCCGGCCCTCCAGCGCGTCACGGACGAACGCGGCGTCGGTGTGGGTCAGCCCCATGCCGGCGAACACCACGCAGAACGGCTCACCCGCGACGTTCGCCTGCGCCGCGACCTGGGTGGCCAGCTGCAGATGCGGCAGTCCGGGCGTGGAGAAGACCGGCAGCTTCTGCCCGCGAACGAGCGTGGTGAGCGCGTCGATCGCCGACACGCCCGTCAGCACCGGATCGGCGGGGGGCTGCCGGTGGGTCGGGTTCATCGGAGCGCCCGCCACCGCCGCCCAGCGGTCGGACAGGATGGGCGGGCCGCCGTCGACCGGGTCACCGCGACCGTTGCACGCCCGCCCCAACCACGCGTCACCGACCGGGATCCGCATCGGTTCCGCGCCGAACGCCACCGCCGTCGCGGAGTCGAGCCCGGCCGTTCCCTCCAGCACCTGGACGACGGCACGCTCCCGGTCCACCTCCAGAACGACGCCGTGCCGGACGGGTCCGGAGGCCGGCGCGACGGTGGCGACCACATCGAACCCGACGCGGGCGACGCCGCGGACCACCGCCAGTGGTCCCCGCAGTTCCGCGATGTCGGTGTAGGCGACCGGCGGCCACCGGTCTGTCGCGGTCGTCATCACGCACCTCCGGGGAGAACGACCGCGGCGGCGTCCCGGCGTACCGCCTCGGCGTCGTCGGGTCCGGCCCGCTCCCGGGCCCGCAGCAGCGGGCCGAAGTCGGTCTCTTCGATGAGGGTCACCGGTACGCCGGTGTCGGCGAGGTCGCGGCACCTGTCTCCGATCGTCAGCACCGCGTCGACGAGGGCGGCGGACTTGGCCGGGCCGCAGTACGCGTCGGTCGCCGCCAGCGCGTTCTGCTGCAGGACACCGTCGCGCATCAGTCGGGCGGTCAGCAGGACCACACGTTCGCGGGCGGGCAGCGAGCCGGCGCCCACCAGTTCGGCGAGCGCCGTCAGCCGGTCGGCCTCGGCGAGCACGGCCATCGCCCGTGACCGGCGCTGCGACCAGGCCGGGTCACCGCCGCGCGCGTGTGCCGTCGCCGCCACTCCGGCATCGCGGGAGTAGGAGGCCGACCAGGACACCGCCGGATACTGCCGGGCGTAGGCGAGGGCACGGTCGAGCGTCCACAGGCACCGGACGAACCGTTCGGTGTTGACGGTGACCGGCTCGGTGAGGTCGCCGCCGGGCGGCGAGACGGCACCGATCACGGTGACCGACCCGGCGCGACCGCCGAGGGTGTGCACCGACGCCGCCCGTTCGTAGAACGCCGCCAGTGCCGACGCCAGGTCGGCCGGGTAGCCCTCCTCAGCCGGCAGCGCACCCGAGCGCGACGCGAACTCCCGCATCGCCTCCGCCCACCGTGACGTGGAGTCGGCGATGACGACGACGTCGTAGCCCATGTCGCGGAAGTACTCAGCGACCGTCGCACCGGCGTGCACGCTGACCTCACGGGCCATCATCGGCATGTTCGAGGTGTTGGCGACGACAACCGTCCGGTCTGCCAGCCGACCACCCGTGCGGGGGTCGTCGAGCGCGCCGAGCTCGGCGACCACCTCAGCCAGCTCGTTGCCCCGCTCGCCGCAGCCGACGTAGACGATGACGTCGGCGTCCGACCACTTCGCGATCTGCTGAAGCAGCATGGTCTTGCCGGTACCGAAGCCACCTGGTACCGCGGCGGTGCTGCCCTTGGCGACCGGGAACAGCACGTCGATCGCGCGCTGAC
Source organism: Virgisporangium ochraceum (assembly GCF_016863655.1). Lineage (GTDB taxonomy): Bacteria > Actinomycetota > Actinomycetes > Mycobacteriales > Micromonosporaceae > Virgisporangium > Virgisporangium ochraceum. The sequence goes on along the minus strand of NZ_BOPH01000088.1, from coordinate 270,397 downwards.
CGGTGGCCAGCGGGTGATGGGGGTCCAGGCGTTCGCGTACCGGTCTCGGGCGCCGCACCGGCCAGATCTGGGTCAACCGCACCGGACGGCCGGCGACGGTGGCCACCACGTCGTCGGCACGGTAGGTGCCGGCCGGACCGAGGTCGTCCACCCGCCCGCCGCCGTCGGGCGGCACCAGGATCCTGTAGTCCACCCGTCCCGGACCGGCGACCACGCCGATCTCGTCCCCCGGCCCGACGGGCGCGCCGGCCCGGGCCGTCGGCCGGAATGACCACCGGCGGTCGTCGACGGCGTCATCGGCGAGCTCCGGCCCCAACCAGGCCCCGGCCCGGTCCAGCGGCCGAAGGAGCCCGTCGAAGACGCCGCCGAGCAGCCCCGGACCCAGCCGGGCGGCCAGACTGTGCCGCAGCGCCCGAACCGGGTCACCCACGCGCAGACCACCCGTGTACTCGTACGACTGGACCGTCAGGGTCCCGTCCCGGATGGCGACCACCTCGCCGGGCACACCGGCCGGCCCGAGCAGGACCTGGTCGGACACCGCCACCCGCCCGGTGCCGATGATCTCCACCAGCGGACCGGTCACCCGCATCACCCGGGCGTCCCCGGAACCGTCCAGCGTGGTCACGGTGACCACAACCCGGCGGCGACGCCGCTCTCGGCGGACAGCACCCGGTCGACGAGGGCGTCGACCGAACAGTCGACCCGTCGGCCCGGTACCTCACCGACGACGCCACCTGACGGGTGGTCGACGGTCCGTGCCTCCGGTCCGAGCACGGCCCGCACGCGCGCGACCAGGGCGTTGCGCAGTTCCTCCGCGGCCGCACCGGTCCGCAACGTGTCCGCCACGCAGGCGCGCAACGCCTCGTACCCGGAGCGCTGTGCGGCCAGCACCGATGCGCGCGCCTGCCGGCGGGCACGGGCGAGGTCGGCGGTCTGTAGGGCACGGGCGTCGGCCTCGCCGTCGCGCCGCGCGGCGGTGCGGATGCCGTCGGCCTCGCGTTTCGCCGCGTCGAGCGTGCGGACAGCGTCGGCCTCGGCGTCGGCGATCCGGGACCGGGCGTCGGCGCCTGCCTGCTCCAGCAGCGCCTCGCGCAGAGGACGCAGCGCCGCGGAGATGTCGACGGTCATGGCAGGACCACCACCTGTCTGTCCATAGTGGACCCCGGCCCAGGGTCGTCCGGGCCCAACGCCGGGTCGAGTGCGGCAGCCGCGGCGCGGGTGAGGACCACCAGGACGGTCTCCGACGGCAGGTCCCGCAGCGCCGCGCGCACGTCGTCGGGGCCGTCGGCAACGACGACGGACGCGCCCGCCAGCCCGTAGCCCTCCACCCGTTCGCGCTCGCCCACCACGACCACGGAGCCTGGAACGGGTTCGGTGCCGCTCATGGTCACGCCCTTCCGATCAGGATGATCGCGATGATCAGCCCGTAGATCGCGATGCCCTCGGCCAGTCCGACGATCACCATGGCGCGGCCGAACAGCTCCGGCCGCTCACTCATCGCGGCCAGGGCGGCGGCGCCGGTGTACGCGACCGCGATCGCCGACCCGATCGACGACCCGGCGACCGCGATCGCGGCGCCGAGCAGGGCCGCCCATCCTCCCCCGCCGGTGTCGGTCGTCGGCGCCGCCGCCGCCGGGGCGGCCGTGACGGCCAGCACCACCGCCACGGCCGCGGCCACCACCAGCACACCGTTGACGGCGAGCGCGACCCGCGCGACGGCGCGAGGGCGGCGGCGGGCCAGCCACCATCCGCCCACCATCGTCGGGACCACGACCGGAAGCAGAGCCAACCAGACGGTCATGACACACCCTCCTCGGTGACGACGGGCAGGTGCCACGGCCGGAACGGCCGCCCCTCCGCCGCGAACACCCGTGAGAACAGCTCGTAGTACTCCAGGCGCAGCGCCTGGATCCCGGCGACGAGGGCCTCCAGGCCGAACGTGACCGCGTTGCCGACGACCAGCACGACGACCGCCAGCACCGGACTCCAGCCGCCCGCCGACCACAGCGCGGTGGTCGCGCTCCACACCAGGCCACCGAGCGCGGCGTGGGTGAGGCCGAACGCGGCCAGCCGCGTGAACGAGACCACGTTCGCCCCGAGCCGGATCACCAGGTCGACCAGGTGGATGGCGGTCTCCACCGCGCCGGTGGCGCCGCCGCCCGACGCGACGAACAGCCCGACGCCGGCCAGCACGAGGCCGGTGAACGCGACCCCACCGCCGACCAGAACCGCCACGGCCGCGCCGGCGTAGACGCCTGCGGCCAGGAGGCCGAGGCCCACGAACAGCGCGGCCCCGGCCAGGCCGGTCGGGGCGTACAGGGCGAGGCGTCCCGTGCCCTCACGCCACCGGTTGACCACACCGAGGACGTACGCGCCCGCCAGCAGCACCGCGCCGAGCCCGATTCCGGCGGCCAGCAGGGGTACCGGTTCCTCCAGCGGATCCAGCCAGCGCACCGGCAGGACGCCGGTGGGGCCGAAGAACTCACCGAACAGGAACCCGAAGCAGGCGCTGGCGAGGCCCGCACCGGCCAGGAACGGCCACGCCTGGCGCAGCCGGGCGATCCGCCGGGGCCGGCCGGCCCGCACGAGCGCGGCCGCGGCCAGCAGCACCAGGCCGTGGCCCGCGTCGGCGAACATCATGCCGAACATGACGACGTAGGCGATGCCGGCCAGCACGGTCGGATCGACGTCCGCGTACGGCACGGTTCCGTACGCCTGCACCAGCGGAGCGAACGCACGGCGCACCCGGGTGCCGGAGCGCAGCATCGTCGGCGGGCTGACACCCCGTGGCGCCGGCAACGGCACCAGCGCCCCACCGGCCGGCCCGAGCCGGGCGGCCAGCGGTCCGATTGCGTCCGCGGGGCACCACCCGGCCAGTGCGGCGATACCGTCGCGGCGGACGGCGCCGGACGCCCGACGGCGCAGCTCCCGCTCTCCGGCGACGAGGTCCCCGCGGCCGGCGTCGGCGAGCGCGTCCAGGTCGGCCGGGGCGGTCATCGCGAGGCGGACCTCGGCCTCCGCGCCGGTCGCGGCCTGCTGACCGTCCACCGGGTCGTCCAGGTCCACCGATCCGTCGTCGGCCACCTGGACGAGCACGTCGCGCAGCGCGTCGCCGTCCGGGGCGACGATCGCGACCCGCGCCATGCGGACCGGCGTCAGACGCTCACGCAAGCTCATCGAACACCTCCACCTGTCCGCCGCGGGCCGCGCACACCAGGGCCGCCCGCGTCCGCCACGCATCGGCGGTCAGGACGGCGGTCGCGCCGACCACCACCGGCAGACCGAACCGGTGCCGGGTCAGCATCGCCAGCCCGTCCCGCTCGATCCGGTGCCACCAGCGGGCCTCGGCCCGCCACCACCGGTCCGGCTCCGGTCCGTCGGCGAACACCCAGGCCCCGCGGGCCGGCAGCGCCGCGACCAACGCCCCGACCGGACCCGTCGGCGTCGTGCCCTTTCCCAGCAACGCCTCGAGCCGCCGGATCAGCGCGGCGGGAAGCACCGACCCGGCGACCGCCTCACGGGCGGCGAGCAGCGCGACGGCGCCGGCCACCCACGCCTCGGCGGCGGGCACGACCCGCACCACCCGCTCGGCCCAGCCGATCCGGATCCCGAGGGCGATGTCGCGCGGTTGCGCGGCGCCCGGGTCGCCCCACGACGACGCGGCCAGCGTGGCGCGCACCGCCTCCAGCGAGTCGGTCGCGGACACCCGGCCCCACGCGGTGGACAACGCACCGAGCCGGTACGGCGGGCCGGTCGGCCGGCCGGTGAGCCGGCGGACATGCTCGTCGATGTTCACCACCTCGTACCAGGACGCGAGCGCACGCAGTGGCTCGACGCCGCCCGGTGGAAGCCAGCCGGCGAGCACCCGCAGGTGCCAGAGCACCGTGGCGGTGAGTGCCCGTTCGGCGGTGTCCGGATCCTGTCCACTGTGGACATCGCGGCCGTAGGGCGTGTCCGCGAGCAGGTGCACGGCTGCCGCCGCCGTCGGAGCGGCGGCGATCCGACGGGCCGCGGCCGCACCGATACGCCGCCGCACGAGGGCGCGTGCCCGCACGCTTCCGGCGATCCACGCTGATGTGCTCATCGGACACCGGCCTCGTCGAGCGCCGACCCGACCACCCGCTCCACACAGCCGGGCAGCCGTTGCCGCACCAGCTCCGCGGTGGCGTCCGCCGCCTGCCGCCCTTCGATTGCCAGCGCCGTCGCCGCCTCGGCCACCCCGTCACGGGCCTCGGAGAACCCGGCTGCCCGTTCGACGTCGACGGACCGGCGGGCGTCGGCCAGGATCCGCGCCGCCGTCGCGGCGGCGTCGGCACGGCGGGCCTCGGCCCGGGAGACCGCGGCCGACCGGATCTCCGCGGCCTTGGCGGTTGCCGGCGCGAGCGCGACGAACACCGGAGCGAGCTCGGCCGCGAGCTCCGCGGCACGGTCCGCGGGCACCGCCGCCCCGGCCGCCGCTCCGGGAGTGCCTGCCGGCCGGAAGCGGTTGAGCAGTTCGCGAATGGTGGGCATGTCACCCCCGATGTGCTCGGTTCAGGTCGAGGGTCGCCTCCGGCGGCCGGGCCGGCGAGGGTCCAACGACTCCCCCGACGACCGTCCAAAGGCCCCGGTTGTCCCGTCGTGCCGATCGGGCCGCGGCGCGGGCCGGCCGGCCCGCGCGGAGATGACGTCCGGCCCGTGTGGAAACAGCGGTTCCACGCGACCGTCGAGGCAGAGGAAAGGGGTGGCCCCGATGAACGGACAACACGTGAAGGACGTCATGACGCCCGAGGTCGTCGTCGTGGCGCCGGACTGCGGCTTCAAGCACATCGTCGACGTCCTCGCCGACTTCAAGGTCAGCGCGGTACCGGTGGTGGACGACGGCGTCGTGATCGGTGTGGTGTCCGAAGCCGACCTGCTGCACAAGGTGGAGTTCGGCGGCGCGGTCGAACCGGCACGCCTGTTCGAGCGCCGGTCCCACCGCAGCTCGCGGCAGAAGGCGGCCGGTGAGACCGCGCGGGACCTGATGACGAGCCCGGTCGTCACGGTCGCACCGGACGCGTCGATCGGCGCGGCCGCCCGGCTCATGGAGCAGCACCACGTCAAGCGGCTGCCGGTCGTCGACGGGACGACGGGGCACCTCGTCGGTATCGTGGCGCGGCGCGACCTGCTGCGCCGTTACCTCCGGCCCGACTCCGAGATCCGTCGGGAGATCGTCGACGACGTCCTGCTCCGCACCATGTGGGTCGACCCGGCCGACATCACCGTCACCGTCGAGGAGGGCCGCGTCACGATGACGGGCCGTTCCGACCGGCGCAGCACCGCGCAGATAGCCGTTCGGCTGGCGCGCGGAGTCGATGGCGTCGTCAGCGTCACCGACAAGCTGTCCTGGCGGTTCGACGACCTGGACAACCGGCGCGTCCCCACCATGTTCGACCCGTGACTCCGCACGACCGCCCGGATCGGGCCGACCGGCCCGGCGTCACAGGTCCATCGGCACCGCCGGCCACCGGCGTACCGCGCGACGGTAGGAGCATGGCGGAGAGCGGAAGGACCCGACGGATCGTCGCCGGCGTGGACGGGTCGGCGGCCTCCAGGCGCGCACTCGCGTGGGCGGTGCGGCAGGCCCACCTCACCGGAGCCGTCGTGGACGCGGTCCACGCGTGGGAGCTGCCGGTGACCTTCGACATGGCGCCGGTGTTCGTCCACCCGGACCAGTTGGAGAAGGAAGCCGAGAAGGTGCTCGTGACCAGCGTGTCCGAGGTGTGCGGCGAGCACCCGTCCGCCACCGTGCGGGCTCGGGTCGTGCGCGGCCACCCCGCCGCGGTCCTCATCCGGGCCGCCCGCGGCGCCGACGCGTTGGTCGTCGGCAGCCGCGGCCACGGCGGGTTCGTCGGCGCACTACTCGGCTCGGTGAGCCAGCACTGCGTCCAGCACGCCCCGTGCCCGGTGGTGGTGGTCCGCGAAGCCGGCACCTGAACCGACGCCGCGACGCGGACAGTGGGACCCGGTGGCGCCCGGTGGCGCGTCAGGGCGCGTCGACGACCCGGACACGCCCCTCCGCGAGGTGGTAGAACATGCCCTCCACCCGGCATACGCCGGCGTCGATCGCCGCGACCACCGCCTCGTGTCGCCGGAGGTGCTCGACCGTGCGCCGGACGTGCAGTTCGCTGACCGCGTCCGGGGAGTTGACGCCCGACCGCCTGGCCTCGGCCACCACCGGCGCGAGCCGCCCGATGATGGGCATGAGCGCGGGATCGCCGTGTTTGATGTCGCTCAGCGAGTGGGCGGCACCGACGGCGCCGCACGAGTCGTGACCGAGCACGGCGATCAGCGGCGTCTTCAGAACGGTGACGGCGTACACGAGGCTGGCCACGATCTCCGGTCCGGCGATGTGTCCGGCGCTGCGGACCACGAAGAGGTCACCGAGCCCGCGATCGAAGACGATCTCCGCGGCGAGCCGGGAGTCGGAGCATCCGAACACCGCGGCGAACGGACGCTGGCCGTGCGCCAGCTCGGCCCGCCGGTCGGCGTCCTGGTTGGGGTGCAGGCGCCGCCCGGTGAGGAAACGCCGGTTGCCGGCCAGCAGTTCGTCCAAGGCCTCCTGCGGGGTGCACGGGGTGGTCGACACCGGGCCTCCTTCGATGCGGTGACGGACAAGTCGGGCACGCGACGGCCGGCGACGACGGGGCCGGCGACGACGGGGCCGGTGGCACGGGCGCGGTGGCCGCCTCGTCGGCGGTGTGACAGCAATCAGGTAGCGAGGCGGACGGGCTCGTTGGCGAAGAGGTCGATGAGGTCGCCGATCTGGTGGCCGGCCTCGACGGGGTGCCGGAACGGGCCCTGCGGGTTGACGGTGTACTCGTTGCGGCGCCCGACCCTGTTGCGGGTGAGGTAACCCCCCGCTTCCAGATCGGCGACGATGGCCTGCGCGGCCCGCTCGGTGATTCCCACGACCGCGGCGATGTCGCGGATGCGCGCGGTGTGGTCGCGGGCGACGACCAGCAGCACATGGGCGTGGTTGGTCAGGAACGTCCAGCCTCGGCCGTCGATGGACGGTGCTTCGTCCTCACGCGACGTAGGCATGGCTGTCCCCTCCTCTGACGTCCGACGATTGCGTATGTTACCGGATTCCCGAGAACATACACAGGAAACTCATTTCGTGCATCTGTTGACGCGCATTTGTCTTCATGCGAATGTTGAGGCAGCCCGATACGTACCCGTTCATCGACCGATGGGAGTGCCCGAGCGTGGATCAGTTGGCGATGACCGTTCCGGTGTGGGCGTGGCTGGCGCTGACCGCAGCCATCGCCGCCATGCTGGCCGTCGACCTGTTCCTGCACCGCGACAACCACGTCATCGGCTTCCGCGAGGCCGCGGCATGGTCCGGCATCTGGATCGCCGCCGGCCTCGCCTTCGGCGGCCTGCTCTGGCTCTGGCAGGGCGACGATGCCGCCGGCGCCTACTACGCCGGCTACCTCATCGAGAAGGCGCTGTCGGTCGACAACGTCTTCGTCTTCGCCATGGTCTTCACCTACTTCGCGGTGCCGGCCGCCTACCAGCACAAGGTCCTGTTCTGGGGCGTGATCGGCGCATTGGTGTTCCGGCTCGTCTTCATCTTCGTCGGCGCCGAACTCCTGAAGACCTTCTTCTGGACCGCCTACCTCTTCGGCGCGTTCCTCATCTACACCGGCTACAAGATGGCGTTCAAGCACGACGAGGAGATCCATCCCGAACGCAACCCCCTGGTCCGGCTGGTCCGCCGGATCATCCCCACCGACGCCAGGTACCACGGCGACAGGTTCGTCACCCGCATCGGCGGCCGACGCGTGGCCACTCTCCTGTTCATCGTGCTGATCGCCGTCGAGGTGACCGACCTGATCTTCGCCATCGACTCCGTCGCCGCGATCCTGGCGATCACCACCAGCACCTTCATCGTCTGGACCGCCAACGCGTTCGCCGTGCTCGGCCTGCGCAGCCTCTACTTCTGCCTCGCCGGGCTCCTGCGCCGCTTCACCAAACTGCACTACGGGCTGGCGGTCCTGCTCGGCTTCGCCGGGGTCAAGCTGATCCTGTCCGAAACCCCCGTCGGCAAGCTGCCCATCCCGCTGACCCTCGGGGTCATCGTCAGCACCCTGGCCGCCTCGATCGTGTGGAGCCTGCTGGCGTCGCGTTCGACCACCGACAACGACACCACGGACCCGCGCCCGCCGCAGCTGGAACCGACCCGCACCACCCCGACCGCCGACACCTGACGAAGGGACCTCCGGTGACCATCCAACTGCTGCTGCCCGCCGATCCCGTCTCCGTGCCGACCGCCACCGTCGGGACCTACGGCACCTACACCGACGCACAACGGGCGGTCGACTACCTCTCCGACCACGGCTTCCCCGTTCAGCACGCCACGATCGTGGGAACCGACCTGCGCCTGGTCGAGTCCGTACTGGGCCGGATGACCACGCCCCGGGCCGCGCTCGCCGGCGCCGGCAGCGGCGCCTGGTTCGGGCTGCTGGTCGGTGCGCTGCTCGCCCTGTTCACCCCCGGTGCGTGGTGGCTGGTGCCGGCCGCCGGCGTCGTCGGCGGCACCCTGTGGGGCGCCGGCATGGCCGCCGTCGCCCAACACACGTGGCGCTCCGCCTGACCACGAACCCCATCGATCTGGAAAGGACGCGTGACATGCACACCCGTCGACCAGCCGCGGTCATCAGCTACCACGTTCGCGGGCGGAGCCCGGGGACCGGCCGGATCCTGGCCGTCTTCACCGACAGCCACACCGACCTCGCCGTCGCCCGGCACGCGGCCGACCTCGCCGCCCGCGCAGCCGTCCCGATCGTCGCGGCCGCCGCCGTGCGACAGACCCGCTTCAGCCTCAACCCGTTGCTGCACCGGGTCCGGGCCCGACGCATCGCCGAGGAGTCCGCCGCCATCACCGCACGCGTCGAACCGATCCTGCGCCGCGCCAACACCCGTGTACTCGTGACGTCTCTCGCCCTGTCTTCCACCCACCGGTCCGATCAACCACCGGCGGTCGCCGTCTACCGGTTGGCGCTTCGCGTCGGTGCCACGGTCGTGGTCGCCGGACCGCTCGAGCCACCGGTCCACGGCCTGCACCCCATCAACGCCCGCAACGGCGACCACCCGCACACGCCCACGCCACCACCGGCCGCGACCACCGGCTGACGACCCGACCCGCCGCACCGGCCCACCACCGCCGGACGGGAGAAAGGAAAGACCGCGATGCACCCCGCCGTCTCCGCGCGTGGTGACGTGCCGGCTCCGGCACAGGTCACCGCCCTGCAGAGCGTCCGCGAGTACCCCGCCATCTCGATCCTGCTCACCACCACACCCGCTGCCCAGCTGACACATGCGGACGCGCTCCGGTTGGAAGCCCTCGCCGGTCGTGCCGTCGACCGCGTCCGCGACGAGCTGCAACCCGCGGCGGCGGCACCGGCGATCCGCCGTCTCGACGCGGTGATCCGCCAGGCCCGGACCGGACGCGCCGGACGCGCCCTGGCCCTCTACGCCTGCGCATCCACAGACGCCCTCATCCGCCTACCCATTTCGGTGCGCGACCGCGCCGTGGTCGACCCGACCTTCGCCACCCGCGACCTCGTCCGGGCCCTGCACCGCACACCCCGCCATCTCGTCCTGGCCCTCAACACCAGCCACGCCCGCCTGTTCGACGCCGCCGCCGACACGCTCCTGCCCGCGCTGACGACCGCCTTCCCCATGGACGCCGAACGTCGGCCGCCCGCACGAGGACGCGGCCGCGGTGACCGGCCCGCACGCACCGACGACAGCCACTCCGACAGCCTCGACTTCTACCGCCGGGTCGACGCCGCGCTCGGCTCCTACGCGCGGTTGCACCCGGCACCGCTGGTGCTCGTCGGCGACGACCGAACCACCGCCGCGTTCCGGCGCATCTCCACCAACTGCGCGCGGTTGGCCGGAACCGTCCGTGGCAACCTCACCTCCAGCCCGACCCCCGAACTCGCCGAACGCATCCGCGCCACCCTGGACGCGTACCTGCACCGCCGCCAGCACGAGGCGCTCGCGCTCGTCGACCGGCGGGCCGCCGCGGGCCGGGTCTCGTCCGGAATGCCCGCCGCCTGGCTGGCCGCCCGAACCAGCAGGCCGGAGATGCTCGCCGTCGACGAGTCCCTCTACTACCCGGCCCGCCTCAGCGACGACGGCGACACCCTCATCCCGGCCGACGACGTCGAACATCCGGACGTCATCGACGACGCCGTGGACGAGCTCATCGAACTCGTCCTCACCCGCGGCGGCTGGATCGCCTTCACCGCCGCCGGGGCCCTCCACCACCATGACGGCGTGGCACTGGTCCGCCACCGATGATGATCCTCGCCCATGATCTGGACGCGAAGCCAATCGGCGGTGCGCATGCCCGGAACGCCCGCTGACCGGGGTCCTCAGGACCCCGGTCAGCGGGTGGTGGATGCGGTGTGGCGTCAGGCGTCGACGAGTTCCTTCTTCGGCTCGGGAACCGCGAAGCCCGCCGTCTTCGGGGTAAGGAAGGCGTGGACGAGGCCGGCGAGTCCGAGGATCAGCATCAGCGCGGCGGCCAGGTAGGCGACCAGCGCGGCCTGTGCGGCCTTGGCACCGAACTCGCTGAAGCCGTACGAGGTCAGCAGCAGCCCGCGCAGCGTCTCACCCTTGAACACCGTCTCCCGCTGCTGGTTCACGTCGGTCAGCTGCTTCTGCAGGTCCGCCAGCGCCGGGTCGTTGTTCTTCTGCGCGGTGGCGATCTTCGCCCGCAGGTCGGTCTGCACCGCACCGAGCTCGGCGTAGGTCTTGCCGTCGGCGGTCGACTTCAGGTGAAGGCCGATGAACTCGTTGGCGTAGCACTCGGCCTGCTTGCCGGTCGTCAGCTTCTGCCCGGCGTACTTGACCAGGCACGCCGACTTGCGCTCCTCCTCGGTGAGGGTGTCAGCGGTCTTGAACGTGATGTTCTGCTGCGAGAGCTGGGTCTTGACGTAGTCGTTGGCGAAGTTGGCGTTGGAGGTGAGCACGATTCCGGCGATCAGCAGCAGCCCGGCGAGGACGACTGCGCCGAGGCTGACGATGACATCGATCGTCCTGCGCTTCATGGTGGGGCTCCTGTCAGATGGTCCGGTGTCTGCTCACCGGCTCACCAAGAGCTTCGTGGACCGGCCACACCCCTGTGCAGAGCACAAATGCGGTGATCGGCAGGACCTTCGACCCATCGTCGGACCAGGGTCCTTCGGCCCTGTCCGGCCCGCCGGGGCGGAGCGACGGTCGAAGGATCCCCAGGGAAGGAGCCGACGATGCGTGCTCTCGTGTATCACGGTCCGGGAAGCAAGGAGTGGGAGGAGGTGCCCGACCCCCTCGTCGAGGCCGACACCGACGCGGTCGTGCGCGTCGACACGGTGACCATCTGCGGAACCGATCTGCACATCCTCAAGGGCGACGTCCCGGCGGTCACCGACGGCCGGATCCTCGGCCACGAGGCCGTTGGCACGGTGACCGCCGTCGGCCCGTCGGTCGCCTCGGTGAAGCCGGGCGACCGCGTGCTGGTCTCCTGCATCACCGCGTGCGGCCGGTGCCGGTTCTGCCGTGACGGCAGCTACGGCCAGTGCCTCGGCGGAGGCGGCTGGATCCTCGGCCACCGCATCGACGGGACGCAGGCCGAGTACGTCCGCGTTCCGTTCGCCGACAACTCCACCTACGCCGTGCCGGCCGGCGTCAGCGACGAGGAGGTGCTCATGCTCGCCGACATCCTGCCCACGGGCTACGAGGTCGGCGTGCTCAACGGCACCGTGCGGCCGGGCGACACGGTGGCGATCGTCGGTGCCGGGCCGATCGGCCTGGCGGCGGCGGTCGGTGCGCGGCTGCACTCCCCCAGCCACGTCGTCGCCATCGACATGGCCGGTGGACGGCTCGACCTCGCGAAGCAGTTCGGTGCCGACGTCACCGTGAACAACCGCGAGGACGATCCCGTCGCCCGGATCCTGGACCTCACCGGTGGTCTCGGCGCCGATGTGGCGATCGAGGCGGTCGGGGTGCCCGAGACGTTCGAACTGTGCACCCGGCTGGTGCGGCCGGGCGGTCACGTCGCGAACGTCGGCGTCCACGGGCGGGCGGCGACGCTGCACCTGGAGGACCTCTGGATCCGCAACGTCACCATCACCACGGGCCTCGTCGACACCTACTCCACGCCGACGCTGCTGCGCCTGGTCTCCGCGCGTCAGCTGGACTCCGGACGGTTCGTGACGCACCGCTTCGACCTGGACCACATCCTCGACGCCTACGACGTCTTCAGCCGCGCCGGCGAGACCGGCGCGCTGAAGGTCGCGATCAGTCGCTGACCGCGCGACGGGCCGGCGTCGCACCGGGCGCCGGCCGCGTCTCAGCCGCGGGTGGACCGCACCATGCGGGTCGACCACTGCAGCGCCTCGAAGAACGCGCGGACCGGGTCGGTGATCCGGTAGTCGGTGGGTTCGCCGTGTTCGTAGGCGTGCACGACGCCGAGCAGTGAGCCGAGCCGACCACCCCCGTCGGTGAGCGCGGCGCTGATCTCGCCCGACAGCGGAAGCTGGGCCGCGACCGTGGCGGAGGGCTGGTCGAACAGCTCGGCCACGCCGCTGATGAGCCCGGCGATGAACGCGGCGTCGTCGGACACCTCGAAGGCGGCCGCGAAGTACTGGCACAGGCGGGCGTGCGCCAGGGTCATCGTCAGCTGTTCGTCGCTCGCGGAGGTCACGCCGTCGAGGATCATCAGCATGGCCCACTGCCGGATCTGGGTGAGGCCGAGCATCACCACGGCCTGTCGCACCGACGAGACCGGCGTGAGCACGCCCGCCGCCGCCGAGTTGCACGCGCGCAGGATCCCCATCGACAGCGCCGGGTCGTTCGCGATGACGGACAGGACCCGCTCGACCTCGGCCTCTGCCGAGCTCAGCTCGGCGATCAGCTCCAGCCGGCGCAGCCGGGAGGGGTTGAGGCTCGCCGCCGTGAGCACCTGCGGACGGCTCAACCGATAGCCCTGCCGCAGCTCGCACCCGTACGCGTCGGCGAGAGCCAGATGGGCGTCGGTCTCCAGCTTCTCGGCGACGATGCTCACACGGCCGCGCCGGCGGCAGTCGGCGATGACGCGCTCGATGCCCGTCGGGTGGTCGGCGAGGAAATCGATCTTGACGTACGACGCGACGTCGAGGAGCTTCTCGTGGCCCTGTCCCCACGCGAAGTCGTCCAAAGCGATCTTGTAGCCCGCCTCGGCCAGCCGCGTGACACCGGCGAGAACCTCGTCGTCGACCTCCATGGTCTCGAGGATCTCCAGCACCGCGCGGTCGGGTCCGAACGGCAACGCGAGGTCGCCGACGCAGAACTCCCGCGTGAGGTTGATGAAGCAGGGCAGGTCACCGGCGACCGCGCCGATCCCGAACTCGGTGAACGCGTTGACGATGACCTGACTGGTCGCGAACGTGTCGCGGCGCTGCGCCTCGACGGAGTCCCACTGGCCACGGAACAACAGTTCGTACGCGACGACGTGACCGGCCCTGTTGAAGATCGGCTGCCGGCCGACGTGGACTCGACGGGTGCCCGATCCGACGGGCGCGGACGTTGTCATACCCTGCCATCGGCCGGGCCGACGCTTTTCCAGGGAATGTGCCAGGTGTCACGACGAGCGACCGGCGGGGCGTGCGGAGTTCAGCGCTTTCCCAACCGGGGAACGTGGACCGGGCAGCGGGTCGCGTCCGCCGCCGCCAGGTCCGACATCTCGCGCCGGTACTCCGCCCGACTCATCACCCGGCCGGTGAGTCCGGCGACCAGAGCCGCCTCGTCGCGTCGTCGGCGGGCGGCCGTTCGCCCCCGCGTCACCGACCGCCAACGGTCGCGCTCGGCCCTGGTCAGCCCATCCCGGCGACGGTCCAACAGGATTCCCGCCATCACCGCGGGCCCGACCAGTATCACAGCTACCGCCACCATCACCACCGTCACGACCATCGCCTCCTCCAGCGTCCTCTGCTGTACCGGCAGTCCCAGAGTCGGGCATCGACGGTGGTCGTGAAAGGGTCGGTGGTGCCGTGGTTCGCTGCCGGATGGCATCGCCCTCGCCGGGACCTTCGGCCCCGACCGCACATCCCGCCCGGCCCTCAGGCCCTCCTACTGGCGGCGCACGGCGTGGCGCAGGTCGGTGCCGACCGTGGACAGCCCGTCGGCCACCGCCTCGGCGACCATCACGCCGACCTCGTGGACGTCGGCGCGGACCGCGTCGTCCTCGATGGCGTTCCCGGCGGCGGTGAACGCCTCGCGCACGCTGTCGCGGAGGTCGTCGAGCGCCCGCGGCATCCCGTCACCGCCGGCCTGCTCGTAGTGGAGCTTCAGCTTGAGCGCCAGCGCGTCCAACCGCGCTCCCAGTTCCACCCACCGGCGGGTGCCCGCCGGCCGGGGAGGGGCCGGCTTCGCAGCGGGCGGCGCGGCGGGACGGGGCAGTGCCGCCTCGATCCGACCGACGCGGTCCTCGATGCGCCGCAGACGCTGCAGAACCTCCGCGGTGTCGGGAAACGATTCGAAAAGTGCCCTGGACATCACGGACTCCCGTCTCAAGCCCGGGGCGTGTCCGGCACGCCCGCTGACCCGAGTGTCGAACCGTCCCGGGACCGCGGACAGGGTCCAAGGTCCCGCCTGCCCCGCGAACGGGACTTCCGACCCTGTGGCACCACCGTCCGCTGCGCGATCCTCGGGGCACACCCAACCGCCGGGAGGTTGCCATGAGAGCGAAGGTGGGCGACGCGCTCGTGCTGGAAGGCCAGCACGTCGGAGACGGACAGCGGATCGGAACCATCATCGAGATCGGCCACGCCGACGGCACTCCGCCCTACCGGGTGAGGTGGCCGGACGGTCACGAAACCTACGTCTCCCCCGGCCCGGACGCCCGGATCCGACCGGCGACCGGCCCGGACCCCCGGTAGCCACGGTCTGCGGCGGTCTACGACCGCTGAAGGAGGTGCGCCATGGATGGTCGCGTCGTCGTCGGTGTCGACGGGTCCTCGCAGAGCCTGGAGGCGGTCGACTGGGCCGTGGCGGAGGTCCGCGCCCGTCCCCGCCGTCTCCACCTGCTGTACGCCTGCGGATGGTCGCTCGTCGACCTGTCCTTCGGCGGGAACGGCCCGCGGCTGTCGCGGCCGGTCGACACACCGGAAGGTGTCTACCTGATGGCGGAGAAGATCCTCGCCGAGGCGGCCGGACGCGTCGACATCAACGTGCCCGTCTCGACCGAGATCTCCACCGACCTCCCGGGCCGGGCGCTGCTCACCGCCTCCCGGACAGCTGAGCTCGTCGTCCTCGGTAGCAAGGGCATCGGCGGGTTCGCCGGTCTGCTGGTGGGTTCGGTCGCCGCGCAGGTCACCTCGCACGGGCGGTGCCCGGTGGTCGTCGTGCGCGACCCTGCCACGCCGAGCGGTCCGGTCGTCGTCGGCGTGGACGGGTCGCCGGCGTCGCAACGCGCGCTGGAGTTCGGCTACGCGTTCGCGGCCGCGCATCACCGGGACCTGTGCGCGGTGCACGCCTGGACGTGGCCGGAGCCGATCGGGCCGGGTCCGGTGGTCCCGCTGACCTACGACCGCGATCTGTTCCGGTCCGCCGGCGAGAAGGTCCTCGTCAGAGCCCTGGCATGCCTGCCCCTCGACCGCACGGAGGTCAGCGTCGAGCGGCGTCTGGTGGCCGGCCCGGCCGCGCCGGCGCTGATCGAGGCGTCCGCGGGCGCGTCGTTGACCGTCGTCGGGTCGCGCGGGCACGGAGGCTTCGCCGGCCTGCTCCTGGGCTCGGTCAGCCATCAGGTTCTGCACCACTGCGCCGGCCCGGTCGCGGTGGTTCACGCGCCATGACCGGTCACGTCGCCGGAGAGTCCATGCGGCCGCCGCAGATCGTCGTCGGTGTCGGCGAACCGGCCGGGTGGGGTCCGGTCCTCCGATGGGCGGCGGCCGAGGCCGGGCGTCGCCGCTGCCGGCTGCGGATCGTCCACGCGACCCGCCCGGACGCATGCCACAGTCCGGACCATCCAGAGGCACTGGCGCTCGGCGACGCGGCCCGGTTGGTCGCCGCCGCCACCGGCGAGGCACGGCTGCTGGCTCCCGGCGTCCCGGTCGACGGTGACGCGCGTGCCGGCTCCGCGGCCGCGGCGCTGGTGGCCGCCGCAGGTCCTCACGACCTGCTTGTGGTCGGCGACGGGCCGACCGGACGGCTGGTGGTCGCCCGTGCCCGGTCGTCGGTCGCGGTCGTCCGCGGCCGGACGGTGCCGGAGACCGGTCCCGTCGCCGTCGGCTACGACGGCCACCCGGCGGCCGGATCGGCCCTGCTGGCGGCGTTCGAGTCCGCCGGGACCCGGTCCTGTGCGGTGACGGTGATCCGGACGGCCCTGTTCGCCGACGACATCGCGGTCACCGTCCGGGCGGCCCTGGCCGCCGACACCCGACGCGCGCTCGAACCGTTCGTCGACAAGTACCCCGAGGTCCCCGTCGACATCCTGGTCGTGTCCGGCGATCCGGCCGCGCACCTGGTGGCGGCCTCACGGGACGCGCGGCTCGTCGTGCTCGGGGCCCGCGCGCCCCGCGGTCCCGCCGGTGGTTCGTCGGGACCGGTGGGACTGCACCTGATGCACCACTCGTTCTGCCCGGTGCTGTTCGCACGGGCCTGTGAGAACACCGGGAGACATCATGTCGACCTTCGACAGCGCTGACCACCGCCCACCGTCGCCCGACCACGCGGGGAGGCCACTCGTCGCGGCGCTCGGCGACACCAACCTTCACGACAACGGCGTGGGACCGGCGGTCCTGCAGCATCTTGCCGGGCGCGGGCTCGACGTGACGCTGGTCAGCTGCGACGCCGAGACGACCGCGTCGGCCGACTTCTGGCGCGACCGCGACCTGGCCATCCTGGTCGAACCCATCTGCGTCCAGCCGTGTCATCCCGGTCGCGTCCACCGGATGGTCATGCCCCGACCCGGCGCCGGCAGCCTGCTCGTGTTCGCGGTGGAGACCGGCGATGTCGGCAACGGCCAGGGAATGTCGCCGGCGGTGGCGGCCGCCACGCGGCGGGTGGCCGACGCCATCGCCGCCGAGCTCACCCCCACGGACCCACCGGTACGCGGCAGGCCGCTGCCCTCACACCGGCAGGTGCAGGTCGCGATGCCGTAGGCGGGTGAACCCGACCACCACGGCCGTCACCGCGACCGCCACCAGCCCGAGGACCTGACCCGCGTCGACGGGCACCGCCGGCACGGTCGGCACGTGGCTGAACGGCGACAGGTCCCGGGCCCAGGCGGGCACGCCGAGCGTGGCGCCGAACAGCGGTCCCAGGACGATCGCCGCCGTGAGCATTGACCACGACACGGCGACCGCGTGACGCGGCACGACGCCGACGATCACCAGCACCGCCGCGGCGAGCACGCCGACCGCGGGCAGCTGGACCAGTCCGGCCCGCAGCAACGGCGCGAGCTGGCCGACCGGATCACCCTCGACCCCGGTGGCGGCCGCACCCGCGCCGACCGCGAACAGCAGCACGAGCCCGGTCGTGCCGAGCAGCGTCACGCCCAGGTGCGCCGCCGCCCACCGCACCCGGCCGACCGCGGTCGCCAGCACCGGTTCCAGCGGGCCGTCCGCCTCCTCCGAGCGCAGCCGCAGCAGCACCTGGACCGCGTAGATGGCCGCCGCGACGCCGGCCATCAGCATGACCGACGCCCGGTAGGCGTCGACGATCCGCTCGCTGCCACCCATCTGCACGTACCAGTCACGGGCACTGCCGGTCGCGTCGCGGACCTGCCCGACCATGCCGCCCATGATGAGACCGAACCCGAGCATGCCCACGGCCCACCCGAGCACCGGGCCGCGCTGGAGCCGCCAGGCCAGGCCGACCGGACCGCGCAGCGCCCACCCCGCGTGTCCGTGGCCCGGCCGCTGCGGCAGCAGACCGAGGGCGAAGTCGCGGCGGGCGGCCAGAACCGCGGCGGCACCGGACGCCGCGAGGAACAGCGCCACCGAGAGGCCCAGGGGCCACCAGCGGTCGCCGCCGAACGGCCGCATCTGCTGTCCCCAGCCGACCGGGGAGAGCCACGCCGGCCACGCGCTGTCAACGCGGAGCCCGGACGGGTCCACCCGCCCGGCCATGTTGGCGGTACCCGCGACGAGGAAGGCCACGCCGAGAACGGCCGCGGCCAGCCCGCTCGCCGCCCGGGTGCTGGCGGCCAGTTGGACGGTGACCGCGGCCACGCCGGCGAAGACGACCCCCACTCCGCCGACCGCCGCACCGGCGGCGAACGAACCGGCCGCCGGCTGGCCGGCGAGCAGCAGCGCCAGCGCGATCAGCACCGCCAGCACCACGTTGGCCGCGGCGGTGAGCGCAAGGGCCGCGGCCAGGCCGGCGTGCCTGCCGACCGGCGCGGCGCCGACGAGTTCGGCCCGCCCGGTCTCCTCGCCCTGCCTGGTGTGCCGGACAACGGCGAACACGCTCATGAGAGCCGCCAGCACGGCGAGGAGCACGAAGTTGCGCACCATGGCGTAGGCGCCGAGCTCCGGTCCCGAGGCCAGGCCCAGCAGCCGGATGCCGGGGCTGGTCGCGGCGAGCCGTGCCTCGCGGACCAGGTCGGCGGCGTTGCCGAGGTCCCTGGCCCACAGGGCCGTCGTCGCGGCGGTGAACGCCGCCATCCCGACGGTCCACAGTGGAAGGACGAACCGGTCGCGGCGGGCGGCGAGCCGGCACAGCGCCACGAAACCCGTCACCGTGTTCATGACGCACCCACCGCGCTGCCGTCGTAGTGGCGCAGGAACAGCTCCTCCAGCGTCGGCGGAGAGGTGACCAGCGACCGCACGCCCAGCGAGGCCAGCTGCCGCAGCGTCGCGTCGAGCGCCCCCTGGTCGACGCTGAACCGGGCCCGCCGGCCATCGACGCGTACATCGTGCAGCCCCGGCAGGCCGGCGAGCCCGTCGCAGGGCAGGTCCGTCTCCACCACCACCGTGGTGCGGGTCAGGTGCCGCAGCTCCGCGAAGCTGCCGGTCTCGGCGGCGCGTCCGGCGCGCACGATCGTGACCCGGTCGCACAACGCCTCCACCTCCGACAGGATGTGGCTCGACAACAGCACCGTCGCGCCGGCCGACCGTCGTTCCCGCACCACCTCCTGGAACACCGACTCCATCAACGGATCCAGGCCGGAGGTCGGCTCGTCGAGCAGGTACAGGTCCACAGTGGACGCGAACGCCGCCACCAGCGCCACCTTCTGCCGGTTGCCCTTCGAGTAGGCCCGGCACCGCTTGGTCGGGTCGAGGTCGAAGCGGGCGAGCAGGTCGCCGCGCCGTGCCGGGTCGAGTCCGCCGCGCAGGGCGCCGAGCAGGTCGATCACCTCACCGCCGGTGAGGTTCGGCCACAGGTTCACCTCACCGGGCACGTAGGCCAGCCGGCGGTGCAGCCGCACGGCGTCGCGCCACGGATCCCCGTCGAGCACCCGCGCCGTCCCGCCGTCGCGGCGCAGCAGGCCGAGCAGCACGCGGATCGTCGTCGTCTTCCCCGCGCCGTTGGGCCCGAGGAAGCCGTGGACCTCCCCCGCGCCCACCGCCAGGTCGAGCCCGTCGAGGGCCCGCGTCGCTCCGAACGTCTTCAACAGTCCGGACACCGAGATCACCGGATCCAGCGCGGTCATATCGCTCACCCCACGGTCGTCGACACGCCTCCACCACACGCTCCGGCCGACTCCGCCCACAGGGTCGAAGGTCCCACGGGACGTTCGGCCCGTCGACCGATGACCAGCGGCACTCCTGCCCGCCGGCGGCCAGCGGGACGCTCGAACCGACAGGCCGCGCCACCGTGCCGGCACGCTCGAAGGAGGATCCATGCACACCAACGAGATCGTCGTCGGCTTCGACGGGTCGGCGCAGAGCAGAGCCGCGTTGCGGTTCGGGGTCGCTCAGGCCGGGCGCATGTCCGGCCGGGTCCACGTCGTCACCGCCTACGACTACAACTGGGGAGCCGCGCGGTTCGGCGGTGCCGAGGTGCTGGAGGAGACCGTCCGCGACCGCCAGGAGAAGCTCCTCGCCGAGGCCGTCGAGGAGGTCCGGCCGATCGCACCGGACGTTCCCGTCACCACGGCGGCCATCCTGGGCGAACCGGCGCCGGTGCTGCTCAACGCCGGCCGGTCGGCGGCGCTGACCGTTGTCGGCAACCGCGGCCGCGGCGGCTTCGGCAGCCTGCTCCTGGGCTCGGTCAGCCAGAAGGTCGCCACGCACGCGCGTCACCCGGTGATCGTCGTGCGCGGAACCGTCGACACCGCGACCGGACCGGTCGTCGTCGGCGTCGACCACACCGAGCACAGCGACCACACCATCGGCGCGGCCTTCGAGGAAGCCGTGCGCCGCGACTGCCCCGTCATCGCGATCCACGCCTTCACCCTGCCGGCCGCCTACGGAGCGATGGCCATGACCGTCCTGCCCTACAAGCCCGCGGACCTGCGCGACGCCGAGGCGGCGGCGCTGGACCGGGCGATACAGCCGTGGCGGGACAAGTTCCCCGGCGTGACGGTCGAGACCCTGGTGGCACAGGGCACCGCCGCCCGCGTGCTGGTCGACGTGTCCAGCAACGCGGGTCTGGTCGTCGTGGGCTCGCGCGGCCACGGCGGCGTCGCCGAGACGCTGCTCGGCTCCGTGAGCCTGCAGGTTCTCCACCACTCGGACTGCCCGGTCCTCGTGGTGCATCCGCACGATCCGAAGGAGTGAGCGATGCACGCCCTGGTGGTCTACGAGTCGATGTTCGGCAACACGCGGGCGGTCGCCGAGGCCGTCTCCAGCGGTCTGGCGACCCGCATGACCGTGGACCTGCGTGAGGTGGGCGCCGCACCCGACGAGGTCGACGACGGCGTCGACCTCGTCGTGGCCGGCGGCCCGACGCACGCGTTCAGCATGAGCCGGCCCGGCACCCGCAGGTCGGCGGCCGACCAGTCCGAGGGTCCGCTGGTGTCGCCCGGTCGCGGGCTGCGCGAGTGGATCGAGGCGGCCGGTCCGTCGCTGCGCGGCCGCGCCGTCGCCACGTTCGACACCAAGATTCCGAAGGCCTACCTGCCGGGCTCGGCGGCGCGGTCGGCGCTCAAACGCCTGCGCCGCCTCGGCTGCCGTCCGGTCGCGCCGGCGGAGAACTTCATCGTCCTCGGGACGACCGGCCCGATGTCCGACGGCGAGACCGACCGCGCGACCCGCTGGGGCGAGCACCTCGCCGGTATCGAGCTCACCCGAACAGCGCCGCCCCGTACCTGAGCACCACCGCCAACGTGAGGACCAGCAACCAGATCGTCACGGCGATCAGGTCGAGGTCCGCCTCGATGGCCGAGGTGAGCGCCCGCTGCATCCGCGACGGCAGATACAGGTTGCCGTCGCGGATGTTCACGTGGGTGAGGCTGGTGAACACGAACGTGGTCGACACGGTGACCAGCAGGCACCACGGGCACAGCGCGCCGATGTCGAACATCGCCTCGTAGAACAGCCAGTAGGCGAACACCAGCCCGGCCGTGTAGACCACCTGTGCCGCCAGCATGAACCAGCGCGGGAACCGCACGCCGCCGAGGCTCGCGACCGCGATCGTGATGACGACCGGCTCGGCCGCGATGCCCAGGAACGCGTTGGGGAACCCGAACAGCTGCGCCTGCCACGACCCGGCGACGGTGCCGCAGCTGATGACCGCGTTGATGTTGCACGACAGCGTCGCGGACGGGTCGGCCGCGAGCCGCACGGCGTCGATCGCCAGGACGAACGAGGCGAACAGGCTCAACACCGACGACACCAGCATCGTCGCGAAGATCCAGCCGTTGCGGTGGCGGACGGTCCGCAGCCGGGTCAGCACGTCGGTCACGGCTTGCCGGCCGCGGTCTCGATCGCCTTCGTCAGCGGGCCCGCGGTGTAGAGGTCGCCGGTGAACGCCTTGCCGTTGATCCGCACGGTCGGCGTGCCGGACACACCGCCGTCGACCGCCGTCCGCGTGCCGGCGGTGACCCACGGCTCGAACGTCGCGAGCCGGAACCGGTCGGTGACCGACTTGTCGACACCGGCGCCGGCGGCCACGGCGGCGATCTCGTCGTCGGTCAGGCCCGGGCCGTTCTCGGCCGGCTGCCGGTCGTAGAGCGCCTTGTGGAAGGCCAGTACCCGGTCGGGTGCCGCGTCGGCCACGGTCGCCACGGCGTTGGCGGTGCGGGTGGAGTACCGGGTCCCCGCCGACAACCGGTCCAGGAACGCCAGCGGGTGCAGTTCCAGGCGCACCGTGCCTGCGGCGATCAGGCGCTCCAGCTCCCCCGCGTTGGCCTTCTCGAACCGGGCGCAGTACGGGCACAGGTAGTCCAGATACACCGCGACGGTCGCCGGCGCGTTCGCAGCTCCGGTCACGATGGCCCCGGCCGCCGTGCCGGACGACGGAACGACCACGGGACCCGACGACGCGGCCGTGGCGCCCGGGTCGTCCCCTGAGTCGCGGGCGGCTTTCACGACACTCAGGCCGATCGCGACGAGCAGACCGACGATCACCACCCCGCCGACGACGAGCAGCCGCCGGTGGAGGCGACGGCGGCGTGCGGCGGCGGCCTCGGCACGGCGGCGGACCTCACGGGACCTGTTCCGGGACTCCTTGCCCACCGGTCTCCCCTTCCTGGCGACACGTTCGGCACCGTCCACACTGGACACGACGAGGGACAGTGTCGCGCCGGGTGGCGGTCGAGGTCCCGGGCACAAGGTCCCGAACCTCCCGGACAACGGGCCCGTTCGGGTGCAGCGCCGAAAGGGTCCAAGGTCCCGCGGATCCGCACCGTTCGCCTTTTCCGGCCGCGCCGGTGGGCGGACATGCTCGACCCATGAGCAGAGCCGAGGAGTTGACGACCAACGAGGGGCTGTCCGCCTGCCTGCGCGCTGCGGCCGCCGCTCCGTCCATTCACAACACCCAGCCGTGGTCGTTCCGCGTGAGCGACGCAGCGGACGGAGCTCTGACCGGTGCCTCGATCGAGGTACGCGCCGACCGGTCCCGGCGGCTGCCGGTGCTCGACCCCGACGGCCGGGAGATGTTCGTCAGCGTGGGAGCGGCCGTGTTCAACCTGCGGGTGGCGCTCGCCGCCGCGGGCTACCGCACGAGCGTCCACCGCGTTCCGGACCCGGACCCCGACGTCGCCGCCAGGATCGTCGTCGGCGCCGCGGAGGAACCGTCCGGTGCCGCCCTCGCCCTCCACGCCGCGATCCCCCGCCGGCACACCAACCGGCGGCCGTTCTCCGACCGCCGGATCCCGTACGGGACGATGGAGGAGCTGCGCGGCGCCGCCGCCGCGGAGAGCGCCAGCCTCCTCGACGTCGGACCGGAACTGCGCGACGCGGTGCTCGGCCTGACCCGCACCGCGGAGAAGCGGATGCGGTCGGACCCGGCGTACCTGCGGGAACTGGCGGCGTGGACCGACACCTCCGGCATCGGACGCGTCGACGGAATGCCCCGGCACGTCCTCGGACCGCGCGCCAGGGACGCCGCACTTCCCCTGCGCGACCTCGGACTCGGGCTCGGCCTTCCGGCCACCACGGTGGAGTTCGAGCCCGACCCGACCCTCGTCCTGCTGTTCACGCCGGACGACACGACCGCCGACTGGATCCGCGCCGGTGAGGCCATGCAACGGATCTGGCTGACCGCCACCGTCCGCGGCCTGGCCATGACCCCGATGAGCCAGCTCACCGAGATCGCCGCCCTCCGGTCACTGCTGTCGGACACCGGCACCCGGTACGTGGCCCAGATGGTGCTGCGGATCGGATACCCGCTGTCACCCGGCCTGCCGACCCCCCGCCGCCCCCTACCCGACCTGCTCGCCTGACCCGATGGACGGTTGACGATGACACACCACAGCGCAACCACCCGAGCCGAGATCGACCAGCTGCTGGAGGCCACGTTGGCCGCCCTGCGGGCCCCCTCCATCCTCAACTCCCAGCCGTGGCGGTGGCGCCCCCGCGGCCGCGACGTGGAGCTGCTCCTCGACCCGTCCCGCCGCCTGCCGGGCGTCGACCCGACCGGACACCTCATGCTCATCAGCTGCGGCGTCGCCCTGCACCACGCGACCGTCGCGCTGGCCGCGGCCGGCTACGCGGCCGAGGTCGCCCTTCTGCCGACCGACGGCGGGGCCGACGTCGTGGCCCGGTTGTCGCTCGGTGCCGCGACCACGCCGGACCGGACCGCCTACGACGCCCTCCACCGGCGCCGCACCGACCGGCGCCCGTTCGCCGACGAACCGCCCGCCGGGGAGGACCTGGACGAGCTCGTGGCCGCCGCCCGCCGGCACGGCGTACGCCTGCACCTGCTGCCCGCCGACCAGGTGCCGCAGTTCGCCGACATCGTGACGCTGGCCAACGTGGCCGAGCGCGAGGTGCCCGCCTACACCCGCGACGTCGCCGAATGGAGCGACCGCACCCGGACCAGCGGCGACGGGGTGTCGCTGGCCGACGTCGCCGCCCCCGGAAGCTACCAGGTGCCGCCGCGCGACTTCGCCCTGCGGCGCCGGCCGGGCCTCGAACCCGGTCACGGGACCGACCGCGGCACGGTCTACGCGGTCCTCGTCACCTCGGGACAGGACAGGGGCAACTGGCTGGCCGCCGGCACCGCGCTGTCGGACGTGTGGCTGACGCTGACCGCCCGCGGCCTCGTCGCCTCCCCGATCAGCGAGGTGGTCGAGGTGCCGCAGGCCCAGGCCGCCCTGCGCCGGCTCCTGGGCTGGGCCGGGCATCCGGCCATCGCACTGCGGATCGGCCTGCCCGGCGACCCCGAGCCGCCGCCGGCCAGCGCCCGTCGCACCGGCACCGAGGTGATCGGACTGCCCGGCGACCCGTGAGCACCAACGGAGGACCGATGATCGCGACCTCGCCCGTCAGCCGGGGTGGGTTGTCCACCACCGACGTCGCCGAACGTCGGGCCCGGAGCGGACCCAACGTCCTGCCCGAGCCGGCACCGCCCCGGCTGGCCGCCCGCGTCGGCGGCCAGCTGCGGGACCCGCTGATCCTGGTGCTGCTGGCGGCGATGGCCGTGACCGCCGCCCTGCGCGACGTGGCCGACCTGATCGTGATCGGGCTCGTCATCGTGCTGAACACGACCGTCGGGGTCGTGCAGGAGGTCCGGGCCGACCGGGCAGTCGCGGCCCTGCGCCGGCTGGCGGCGCCGTCGGCGCGGGTCGTGCGGGACGGCGCCGAGGTCGTGCTCCCGGCCGCCGACCTGGTGCCCGACGACCTGATCCGGGTGCAGGCCGGCGACGTCGTGCCCGCCGACGCGACGCTGACCGAGGCGGTCCGGCTGACCGTGGACGAGTCGGCGTTGACCGGCGAGTCGGTCCCCGTTTCCCGGTCCACCGCGGACGAGCTGGCCGCCGGAACCGTCGTGGCGACCGGTCGCGGGGTGGCCGTGGTCGTGCGCACCGGCGCCGACAGCGCGCTCGGCCGGATCGCGGCCCTGGTCGCCGCGACCCCGCGGCGCAGCACGCCCCTGCAGCGCAGGCTCGCCGGACTCGGCCGGGGCCTCGCCGTCGCGACCGTCGCGCTGTCCCTCCTCGTGCTCGTCAGCGGGCTCCTGCGAGGGCTGCCGCTGGCCGACATGGTTCTCGCCGCGGTGAGCCTCACGGTCGCGGCGGTGCCCGAGTCGCTGCCGGCGGTCGTCACGGTGGCGCTGGCCCTCGGCGCCCACCGGATGGCCCGGCGCCAGGCCATCGTGCGCCGGCTGCCGGCGGTGGAGACGCTCGGATCGGTGACCGTCATCGCGACGGACAAGACCGGCACGCTGACCGAGGGCGTCATGTCCGTCGAGCGGGTCGTGCTCCCCGACGGGACCACGCGGACCCTCACCGGAACCGGCTACGAGCCCGGACCGGTCGTCGACCGCCCGGAGGTCGCCGGGCTGGCCCTCGCGATGCTGCTGTGCACCGACGCCGACCTGGCCGCTCCGCGCGGCGACGACGGCCGGTGGACCGCGGTCGGTGACCCCATGGAGGCCGCCCTGATCGTCGCCGCGGCCCGCTGCGGCGTCCCACCGTCCACACGGGACACCCACCCGCGCGTCGCGGAGATCCCGTTCGACGAGGCCCGGCTACGCATGACGACCGTGCACGCCCTCCCCGACGGCGGCTACCTCGTCGCCAGCAAGGGCGCTCCGGAACGGATGCTCACCGACATCCGGCCGGACATGCTCGCGACGGCCCGCCGCCTGGGTGCGGACGGCTACCGGGTCCTGGCCGTCGCGGGCCGCCGCACCGACCGGATCCCCGACGAACCCGAACGCGACCTCGACCTGCTGGGGCTGGTCGCCCTCATCGACCCGATGCGCGCCGAGGCCGGTCGGGCCGTGTCGACGATCACCCGCGCCGGCATCCGGCTGCTGCTCGTCACCGGCGACCACCCCGCCACCGCGGCCGCGATCGCCGACCGGGTCGGGCTTCCCGCCCGACGCGTCATCACCGGCGACCGGCTCCCCGACGGCCCGCTGCCCGCCGCGCACGTCTTCGCCCGCACCCGGCCCGAGCAGAAGCTCACCATCATGCGCGCCCTGCAGCGCGACGGCGAGGTGGTGGCGATGACCGGTGACGGCGTCAACGACGCACCGGCACTGCGCGCCGCCGACATCGGCGTCGCCATGGGCCGGAGCGGCACGGAGGCGGCCCGGCAGGCCGCCGACCTGGTGCTCGCCGACGACAACCTCGCGACCGTCGCCGCGGCGGTCGAGGAGGGCCGGCGGATCTACACCAACATCCGCCGGTTCCTCGCCTACGCCCTGTCCGGCGGGCTCGCCGAGGTGGCGGTGATGCTCGTCGGTCCGTTCCTCGGCCTCGCCGTCCCGCTGCTCCCCGCCCAGATCCTGTGGATCAACATGCTCACCCACGGCCTGCCCGGCGTGGCCCTGGGCGCCGAGCCCGCCGACCCGTCCACGATGGACCGTCCACCGAGGACACCCGACGAGGCGATCCTCGGCGACGGTCTGGCCCGGCGCGTGCTCGTCACCGGTGGCCTGATCACGGCCGTGGCGCTGGCCGCCGCGGTCGTCGCCGACGCGAACGGCCGGCCGTGGCAGTCGGTGCTGTTCACCGTCCTCGGGCTGGCGCAGC
This sequence comes from Virgisporangium ochraceum, assembly GCF_016863655.1. Taxonomy (GTDB): domain Bacteria; phylum Actinomycetota; class Actinomycetes; order Mycobacteriales; family Micromonosporaceae; genus Virgisporangium; species Virgisporangium ochraceum. Next base: position 243,309 of record NZ_BOPH01000088.1, on the reverse strand, counting down.
TCGGGGTCGCCCTCGCCATCCGCGGCGACGGGCCCCGCAACCGGGCGCTCGACCTCGCGGTCGGGTCGTCGCTGGTCCTGCAGCTCGCCGGCGTCTGGGTCGGACCGTTGCGGAGCCTGCTCGGCACCGCGTGGCTGTCGCCGGCCGACGTGGCGCTGTGCGCCGTGGTGGCCGCGGTGCCCGGTCTCGTGACCTTCGTCCTCAAACGGCGCGCGCTACGGGACGAGGACCAGCTTGCCGCGTAGGCCACCCGCCTCGACGCGGCGGTGCGCGTCGGCCGCCTCCACCAACGGCACCGTTGCGGCCACCCGGGCGGGCAGCCGGCCGGCGGCCACGTCCCCGACCAGGGTGCGCAGCAGCTCCCGGTCCAGGTGCACCATCACGATCTCCTGGCGCACGCCGCGCGCGGGGTCGACCGGCGGCGTCGGGCGGGTGGTGATGAGCACGCCGCCGTCGGCGACCGCGGCGCCGGCCGGCGCTCCCAGGGGCACCGCGTCGAGCACGTACGGCGCCGGCCCGGCCGCCGCCAGATCGGCCGACCGCGGGATCACGGTGTCGACGCCGAGGCCGGCGACCCAGTCCTCGTCGCCGTCGCTGGCCTGGGCCAGCACCCGGTGTCCCGCGCGCGCCGCCATCCGGGCGGCGAAGCCGCCCACGGCGCCGCTCACGCCGGTCACCAGGATGGTGGACGGTTCGGACAGCGCCATCATCTCCAGGGCCTGGTGGGCGGTGAGCGCGTTGAGCGGAATGGTCGCGGCGGCGACCGGGTCGAGGCCGTCCGGCACCGGGACCAGCCACTCGGCGTCCGCCGCGACCAGCTCCACGTACCCACCGACGGCGCCACGGGTGATGAACCACGGGATCATCCCGACGACCCGGTCGCCCACGTCGAACTCCGTGACCCCGGCGCCGACCCCGACGACCTCGCCCGCGATGTCCCATCCCAGCAGGAACGGCGGCGGCACCGGCCCGCCCGGGATCTGCCCGATCCGCGCGCCGATGTCGGCCGGGTTGACGCAGGCTCCGCGCACCCGGACCAGCACCTGGCCCGTGTCGGGGGCCGGATCCGGCTGCTCGACGACCTGAAGACCCTCCGGCCCACCCAACGCGGCGACCACCACAGCACGCATCGACGCCTCCTCGAAGTCCCCGTCATCCTAGGGACAGACACCCGTCCATGGCTCGTCCCGGACGAACCCGTTCTCCGGGCGTCACCGCGCGTGGTGGGCGGAGATCCGGCACAGGTCGCGCACCGTCAGCGTCCGCCCGCGTTCCAGCCGGGTGGCGAGCGCGAGGAACAGCTGGGCGGTGGTGAACGCGTCGCCCAGGGCGTGGTGCGGGGTGTGCACGGGCAGGCCCAGCCGCCGGGCGGCCGCCTCCAGGTTCGGCTCGGCTCCGGTGCCGGACCCGGCGAGGCGCAGGGCCCGCAGCAGCGCCGCCGTGTCGACCACCGCGCGGGCGGTGCGGTGTCCGTGCGCGCGCAGCGCCCGGTCGAGGAACGCCCGCTCCACCCACGCCGCGTGCGCGACCAGGACGCGACCCGACAACAGGTCGACGACCTCATGGACGACGTCGTCGAGGGCCGGCGCGCCGGCGAGGTCGGTGGCGCGCAGGCCATGGACGGTCACCGACTCCACCGAGACCGGACGGACGGGCCGCACCTCGCGGTAGACCACGCGCCCGCACGGGATCCGGCCACCGACCACGAGGGCGGCGCCGTAGGACACGATGTCGTCGCGGGACAGGTCGAGCCCGGTCGTCTCCAGGTCGAGGACGCAGAACTCGGCCGCCCGCCACGGCGTGCGGGGATCGGGCCCCGGTAGCCGCCTCCTCATCGGACCCGCATCATCCAGTCCCGGTCGACCCGGCCCTGGATCAGCGCGATCGCCCGGAACGACTCGCGCAGGTGCCGGCGGGTGAGCGGACCGAGGTCGCCCGGCGCGATGAACGTCGACACCGGGCTGCCCGCCCGGACGGCGGCCACCTCGTGGGCCAGCAGCAACGAGTAGGCGTCGACGAAGCCGCCCACCAGCATGTCCGCCTCGTTGGCGCTCAGCAGGCCGACCTCGACCCCGCGCCGGATGCGGTCGGGGGTCGTGCCGCTCGCGTCGCCGCTGACGACGGCGATCCACCGGGCCAGCCCCACCACCGGCATCAGACCGCCCGCCTTCAGGTCCAGCTGGCCCCGGTGTTCACCGGTGTGCTGCACGACGAAGTCACGCACGAACCCGATCGGCGGCCGCCACGCCAGCGCCTCGCTGAGCATCGCCCGCAGGAACTGCGTGGTGCGGGTGTGCGAGCCGATCCGGTCGGTCAACGCGTGGCCCAGGGCCGGTTCGGTCAGCGGCCGGCTGTCGGCGACCATCGCCGAGAGCAGCAGCGCGTTCTCGGCGGTCGGGTCGTCCTGCCACCGCCGGGCCGCCTCGACCCAGCCCGACCGGGACCGGCTGAACAACGGGTTGTGGGCGTTGGCGCCGTTGGTGCACAGGGCCAGCCCGCACCGCTGGACGTCACGCAGCACCTCGCGGGCGGCCGACCGGATCGCGGCGGCCGCATCGTCGGGGGTGTCGTCCCAGACCAGCGCGGTGTCCACATCGGACAGTGGCAGCGGTTCGCGGCGGGCGAGCGAGCCGAGCAGCACCCAGGACAGGCGCACGCCGTCGAGCACGGGGTCGTGGCGCAGCTCCAGCACCCGCCGTACGACCGCGTCGACGACGGCGGCGTGCACCGCGCCGATCCGCGTCGCCGGCACGCCGTCGTCGGACAGCTCGCCGATCGTCGTGGGCAGCAGCCGGGCGGCGTCGGCGAGCTCGTCGACCGACGTCGCGTTCGCCACCGCCGCGCGCACCAGGATCGGGTCGCGCAGCTCGGCCCGGGCGAGGTCGACCACCCGCACGATCCCGACCGGAACGCCGGCGTCGGTGACCACGAGGTGGTGCACGCCGTGCTCGACCATGCACAGCAGCGCCGCCGCGCGGGAGGCCGCCACGTCGACGGTGAGCGCGGGCACGGTGGCGAGTCCCACGACCGGCGCGTCGGCGTCGACCCGTCCAGTGGCGACGTGACGCCGGAAGTCGTTGTCGGTGACGATGCCGGTCCCGCCCGTGACCCGCACCAGCGCGCACGACTGTCCCGCCGCGCCGATCCGGTCGGCCACCACGCGGACCGGCTCGTCGGCCGCGGCCCAGACGACCGGTCGCATCACCTGGTCCAGGCGCCGGTCGGTGACGACGACGTCGGACCCGGTGAACCGGGCGCCACCGGCGTGCGCCGGAACGGCCGCGAACCGCAGCAGGTCGGGCCGCTCCAGGTAGCCACGGGGATCGGGGACCCGCAGCAGCAGGCTCTCCTCGTGCGCCCGCACCAGCAGCCGCGGTGGCAGGCCGGCCAGCAGCCACAGGTGGCCGAACATGTCGCCCGGCCCGAGCAGGTCGACGACCCGGCCGCGGTCGAGCACCTCCAGCGCGCCGGTGCGCACCACCCACAGGTGCTCCAGCCGCTCGACGTCCTCGGCGACGACCGTCGCGCCCGCGGCGAAGTACTCCACGTCCACGCGGCTCACCAACCGGTCGAGGTCCCCGTCGGCGAGCGCGTCGAACGGGGCCTGACCGCCGAGGAACCCGGCGATCTGCAGCACGGCGTCACCTCCCTCGGGCCGCGACGGTCCCCAGCGTCCGCCGCGGGAGCCGCGGGTGGCAAGACCGCGTCGGGCGATGGTCCCGTCGGCGGGGGGTCGTCCGACCCTGTCGGCCCCCGCGGCACCGGCGTCGGATGGAGGTGTAGGCAGGAAGGAGGTGTACACCATGACCGCGTTGCTGCCCCGGCTCTTCGGCGACTTCGGCGAGTTCTTCGACATGGAGCTGACGCCCAGGTCCCACCTGATCCGGGTGGAGGACACCCTCACCGACGAGCAGTACTCGGTGCGGGCCGAGATCCCCGGGATGGACCCGGCGAAGGACGTCCACATCACCGTCGCCAACAACATGCTGACGATCCGGGCCGAGCGCAAGGAGGAGGAGAAGACGGCCGGCCGGTCGGAGTTCCGTTACGGCGCGATGCGCCGCACGGTGCGGCTGCCCGAGAACGCCGACACCGCGGCGATCAGGGCCAGCTACGACAAGGGCATCCTCGAGGTGACCGTGCCGCTGACCCCGGACGCTCCGGACGTGCGCGAGATTCCCGTCACCTGACATCCGGAACCGGGACGGGCGCCGCTCCCCCGGCGTCCGTCCCGCCGCGTTCACGGGGTGGTTCCGGCCGACGCCGGTGACAGCGCCCGGACGTAGGTGTCCGGTTCGCCGTCGGCGGGAGACAGCCGCAGCTTGACGTCGACCGCCAGCACGCCGCGGGCGCTGGCGAGCACCGGGTTCAGGTCGAGCTCGGCGACCTCGGGCAGGTCCTCGGCGAGCCGGCCCACACGCAGCAGCAGGTCCTCCAGGGCGGCGGTGTCGGCCGGTGCGACGCCCCGGTAGCCGGTGAGCAACGGGGCGCCGCGCAGTGACCGCCACATCGCCGCGGCGTCGGCGTCGGTGACCGGCAGCAGCCGGAACGCGCGGTCGCCGAGCAGGTCGGTGTGTACCCCGCCGAGGCCGAGCATGACCAGCGAGCCGAACAGCCGGTCATGGACGACGCCGGCGACGAGTTCGGCACCCGCGTCGGCCATCGTCTGGACCACGACGTCGGGAGCCGGCTGCCGCAGCGCCAGGCCGACCGCCGTGTACGCGTCGCGCACCGCCGCGGCGTCGGGCAGGTTGAGCCACACCGCGCCGAGGTCGCTCTTGTGCACGAGGTCGGGAGCGGCCGCCTTGACCACGACCGGGTAGCCGGTCGCCGCGGCCGCCGCGACCGCCTCGTCGGCGCTGCGCGCCATGGTGGTCCGCACCACCGGGATGCCGTAGCAGCCGAGCAGGTCGCGGGCGGTCTCGGCGTCCTGCCAGCCACCACCGGCGGCGAGGGCGGCGTCGACGATCGAGCGGGCGCGGTGGGCGTCCACATCGGACAGTTGCGGTCGGTGGCCCAGCGGCTCGCGGCGCCAGGCCGCGTACCGCGCCGCGTGACCGAGCGCCCGGACGGCCTCCTCCGGCAGCGGGAACACCGGCGCCCGGCGGGACCCGATCACCGTCGGGGGCTGGCTGGCGCCCACGACGGCGACCGCGACGGGCAGCTCGGCCGCGTCGTCGATCGCCGCGGCCAGGGCGGCCAGGGCACCGGTGATGTCGTTGCTGCGCGTGGCGACGAACGACGCGACCACGGCGTCCACCTCACCGCTGGCCGCGAGCGCCGCGATCGACGTGGCGAGCGCGGCCGGGGTCGCCTCGGCGCCGAGGTCGACCGGGTTGCCGGTGCCGGCCGCCGTCGGTGCGGCGGCGTGGAGCCGTTGCCGCACCCCGGCGGACAGCTCCGGCACGGTCAGGCCGGCGGCCTCGGCCGCGTCGGCGGCCAGGATGTTGAGACCGCCGGCGTTGCCGATCACCGCGAGCCGGTTCCCGCCGGGCAGCGGCTGGTCGGTCAGCATCCGGGCGGCGTCGAGGAGCTCGCCGAGGGTGTCGGTGCGGATCACGCCGGCCTGCGCGAACAGCGTGTCCACCGCCACGTCCGGCGCGGCGGCGGCCGCCGTGTGTGACAGCCCGGCCCGGCGGCCGCCGCTGGAGCGGCCGCTCTTGACCGCGAGCACCGGCTTGCGACGGGCGAGGGCGCGGGCCGTCCAGGCGAACCGGCGCGGGTTGCCGAACGACTCCAGGTACAGCGCGACCGCCTTCGTCGCCGGGTCGTCGTACCAGTAGGCCAGCAGGTCGTTGCCGCTGATGTCGGCCTTGTTCCCCAACGACACGAAGCTCGACACCCCGGTTCCGGTCCGTGCGGCCGACTCGAGGATCGCCACCCCGACCGCCCCGGACTGCGACGCGATCGCCAGCCCACCGGCCGGCGGTAGCGACGGCGCGAACGTGGCGCTCAGCCGCACGGCCGGGTCGGTGTTGACCACCCCGAGGCAGTTGGGCCCGACCAGCCGCAGCCCGTGCGCCCGGGCCAGCCGGACGATCTCGGCCTGGGCCGCCGCGCCCTCCCCACCGGTCTCCGCGAGGCCCGCGGTCAGGATGACCGCACCGCCGACGCCGCTGGCGGCGCACTCGGCGACGACGTCGCGGACCTGGCCGGCCGGCACGGCGATCACCGCCAGGTCGACCGGATCCGCAACGGCCGCGACGGACGGGTACGCCGGCAGACCCGCGATGCGCTCCGCGCGCGGGTTGACCGGGTACACCGGGCCCGTGAACCCGCCGGCCAGCAGTGCCCGCAGCACCTCGTGCCCGATCCCGCCCGGCTGCCGGCCGGCGCCGACGACGGCGACGGACCGCGGCGCCAGGAGCGGTCGCAGGGAATGGTGGGCCGCGGTGCGGTCACGCGCGCACACGGCGGCCAGCGCGGCGGCGTCGGGCGTCGTCGGTACCGTCACGCGCGCCACCCCGTACTCGTGATCCATCGTGCGGGGTGTGTCGGGAGCCAGGTCCCGGCTGACCCGCAGCATCATCGAGTTCGTCGGCAGCACCTCACCGACGAGCTCGGTGATCCCGTGCCGGCGGGCCTCGGCCGCCAGCTGCTCCAGCAGCAACGTGCCGACGCCCTCGCCCTGCCGGGCGTCGTCGACCAGCACGGCGAACTCGGCGTGGTCGGCGTCGGTCACCTCGTACGAGGCGACCCCGATCGCCCGTCCGCCGTCCTCGGCCAGCAGGGCCAGGTGTTTGCCGTCGGCGGCCCGGACCAGCCGCTCGACCTCGCCCGGGAGGGACGGCGCACCGCTGAAGAACCGCAGGTAGCGGCTGCGGTCACTGGCGCGTTCGTGCAGTGCCAGCAACGGGTCCGTATCGGCCGGCGTGACCGGCCGGATCCGTACGACGGCTCCCTGTGCCGTCAGCACGTCCACTGTGGACATAGCCGCACACCCCCTCGCTGGGTCCGACGCGTCCACGCTGCACCGCTCGCGCCGCCGGGGGCAGGGTCCAACGGTCACCATCCCCGTGACCTTGTGCCCGCCGGCCCGGCCGCCGCGGCGAGGGGTCGATCGGCCCTCCGGCGGGGGCGCAACGCCCCTGCCGGGCGCTGGTCAGGGCGGCGATGCTCAGGGTGGAAGAACCGTGCGATCCGCCGAGGAGGAGTCATGAGACCCGCGGAGATCATTGTCGGAATCGACGCCTCACCGGAGAGCCGGATCGCCCTGCGGTGGGCCGCCGACGAAGCCACCCGCCGCGGCCGGAAGCTGCGGGTCGTCCACGGCGTCCACTCGCGGTGGCCCGACTCGGCGTTCAGCCCGGAACACGCGCAGTTCGCCGCCCAGCGGCACGCGCCCGAGATCCTCGCGGGCGCCCGCGCCGACCTCGCCCAGTGGGCGCCGGACATCGAGACCGACCTCACCACCGAATTCGGTGGCGCGGCCGCGGCCCTCGTCGCCGCCGCGCAGCCGGGCGACCTGGTGGTCGTCGGCAACCGGGGACACTCGACGTTCGCCGCCCTTCTGGCCGGATCGACCTGCCAGCAGGTCGCCCTGCACGCACCGGCGTCGGTCGTCGTCGTGCGCGGCCGCACCAACGGAGCCGGTGGGATCGTCGTCGGCTTCGACGGTTCACCGATGGCCGGGGAGGTCCTCACCACGGCCTTCGACATGGCCGAGGCACGGGGCTGCCCGTTGACGGTCCTGCGCGCGTTCCGGCCCTCCACGCCCGCGTGGCCGGCCGAGTCTCCGCCGCCGGACCTTCTCAACGCGATGACGGCGAAGCTGGAGTTGCAGGTCGAGCTCGCGGAGTCCGTCGTCCCGATGTCGGAGAAGTACCCGACGGTGACCGCGGAGGTCCACGTCGTCGGTGGTGACCCCGCCGACCTGCTGGTGGAAGCCTCCCGCACGGCCGGGCTCGTGGTCGTCGGCTCGCGCGGGCACGGCGGGTTCACCGGCCTGCTGCTGGGATCGGTGGGCCTGCACCTGATGCACCACTCCCGCTGCCCCGTGCTGATCGCCCGGCCCGCCTCGTAGCGGGACGTTCGACCCTACTGGGTGCCACCGGCGCGGACGAGTCTTGTGGTCGACCTGTCCGGAAGGCGGTGGACGTCATGGCATTCATCCTCGCCGCGATCCTCGTGCTGGCCCCGTTCGTCGTCCTGATGCTCGCCGGAAACCCGCTGGACCGGTTCGGCCCGAAGCCGGCCGACGACCCGCCCGCCCTCGTCCTGTCCAGCGCCGAGCAGGCCCGCTGCGAGGTCGAGGGCCTGCTGGTCCGGCGGCTCGTCGCCGGCGAGCTCGACCGCGCCGCCTACCGGGAGGCGATGGCCGACCTCGCCGTCCGGGACGCGCGCAGCCGGCCGCTGCGGGTTCCCGGGGATCCGACCGGATGACGCACGCACGGTGGGAGGTGGAGACAGTGAGGAGAAACGACATCGTCGTCGGCGTCGACGGCTCCGCGGCGAGCTGGGACGCACTTCACTGGGCCGTCCGGCAGGCGTACCGGTGGCACGCCGACCTGCACGTGGTGTTCGTCGACACCGCGACCGGCCCGCCCACGCAGCGGTCCCCGGACAGCCGGCTCACGCAGATGGTGACCGACGCGCGGCGGCTGGAACCGTCGGTGCGTATCTACGGCCACTCGGTCAGCGGTGGCGTCGCCGCCGCTCTCCGCGAGGCGTCGACCCGCAGCCGCATGCTCGTGCTGGGCAACCGGGGCACCGGCGGCTTCGGGCGGCTGACGCTCGGTGCCACCGGCCAGCAGGTCGCCACCCACGCGACGGTCCCCGTCGTGATCGTCCGCGGGCGGCAGGCCAGCGAGGAGAGCCCGATCGTCGTCGGTGTCGACGGCTCGGCGGGCTCCGAGGCCGCCCTCGCCTCCGCGCTGGACGAGGCCCGCCTGCGCGGGTGCGGGGTCATCGCCGTCTTCGCCTACGGACGCCCCGAGCACCCGTGGCTGTCGTGGCACGGCGGCACCGACGCCGGTGCGCTGCACACCTGCGCCTACACCGCGCTGGAGACGGCGGTGGCGCCGTGGCAGGACAAGTTCCCCTGGGTCGGCATCGAATCCGTGGCGACGGCCGAGCAGCCGCTGCCGGTCCTCCTGGACCTGTCCAGTCACGCGCAGCTCGTCGTCGTCGGCGCGCACGGCCACGACGACTCGGCCGGCCTGATCGGCGCGGTCCCCCTCAAGCTCATGCATCGCGCGCACTGCCCGGTGATGATCGTCCGGTGACCGGCACGACCGCGACCGGGCACGCGCCGCGCTGGATCAGGGCCCGCCGAACGCCCCCGCCCGCGCCCCGTCCCCGGTGTGCCCCGATCACCGCCAGGTCGGCCGAGCGGGCCGTCGCGTTGAGCGCGATCGCCACGTCCAGGCTGCGCCGCACGACCGTGCGGACCGCGACCCCGGCACGGCCGGCTCCGACGGCCGCACCCACCAGTTCGCGGGCCTCGTCGGCGGACGGCGTCACCGGGCCGCGCCGCGCCCCGTCGGTGGGTGCGGACCATACGTGTTCGGCGACCACGGGCATCTGACGGGCGACCGCCTCGTCGAACGCGAACCGGAGGACCGCGTCGTCGCCGTACCCGTCGACCGCCACGAGGACCCCGTCCCCACCCGGGCACCCCGGGTCGGCACCCGACGGCCACACCAGAACCGGGACGGTCGCCCGGTCCGTCACACCGAGGGCCACGGAGGAGCGCCGGTTCCGCCGTCGGGTGCGCGACCGGTGGCCGGTCACGAGCAGGTCGCAGCGGTGGGCAAGCAGCTCCTCGACCGGGTCCCCGGCGGTCACGGTCAGCGACACGTCGAGGCCGGGATGCGCGGCGCGGGCGGCGGCCGCCGCGGCCTCGACACGGCGCCGCACGGCCGGCCCCGGGCCCGTCCCGGGCGCGACGACGTGCACGACGACGAGGCGGGCCTCCCGCGCCACGGCCTCCTGCGCCGCGGCCTCGACGACGCACCCGTCCCCGGCGGCCGAACCGACTCCGACGACGACCGTCCGTTCGGGCCCGTTGACCATGGCGCACCTCCCGCCATCTTCATCGTCCCAGCGGCTCGCGGTGCGAGGCAGGGCTGCCCGGACCCCCACCGCGGGCCCAACGTCCCTGCGGTCGGCCGGCCGGTCGGGTCCGGGGACGCCGTGACCGCGTTCCTCGGCCCGTCAGGAGCCGACCGGCTCGACGCGGAACACCGGGTAGCGGTCGGCGATGTCCTCGAAGTCCGCCACCGGCGCGCTCCGGTCGAGCGGAAAGTGGGGACGGGCACCGGGCGCGACGGCCAGGTAGCGGCGCAGGATCGGTGCCCGGTCCCCCACCGGAACCTCGACGAGCCGGACCGGTCGACGGCGGCCGCGGCGCAGGACGGCCCGGCCGCCATCGGCGCGGACGTTGCGCACCCAGTGCGCCCGTTCCCCGAGCATCGACACCAGGAACCCGTGCCCGCCGTGGTGGACGACCACGGCGGGGAACGAGACGACCCGCCCGGTGGACCGCCCGCGGACCTCGACGGTGACCCAGTCGCGCGGAGCCAGGAAGCCCACGCCGAACTGGATCGCCGAGACCCGGTTCATCAACCGGGCCAGGGGGTTCGGATGCCCCGACCGGTACATCCAGCGGGACAGCCGGGGCCAGACGACGCCGCGCATCGGTGCTCCCTCCACGGCGGTGGCCCGGGACGGATCCCGGGCCACCGAGTCGGACAGTGGTCAGATGAGCCAGCGGTTGCGCTGGACGATCGACAGCTTCGCCCAGCGACGCCCCAGGCCCCAGGTGTGACCGGCGTACGCGGCGGCCAGGACGACCAGGACGATCGCGTAGATGAGGTGGTAGTCCATGACCGGGTTGGTCGAGCCCTTGGCGATCGGCCACTCGGCCAGCCACATCATGGCCATCATCACGGTGCCCGACACGGCCGCGACCCGCAGGCCGATGCCGGCGGTCAGCGCGACACCGATGCCGAGCAGGCCGAGCATGAACAGCCAGTTGGCGTACCAGGTGCCGGCGATGTCGTGGAAGAAGCCCTGCAGCGGTCCGACCTCGACCGAGGACAGGAAGCCCTTCGTGGGGCTGCCGCCGTTGATCCACGCCTTCGCCGACGGGGTCGCGTACCCGAGGCCGAACGTCTTGTCCACGAACGCCCACAGGAACACGAATCCGGTGGCGTAGCGGAGCACGGCGAGCGCCCGCGCGGCGGTGGTGGTCAGCATGCTTCCGGGTGCCTCGACGTGTTCGAGGTGGTTGGCCCGGTGAATGTGGGAGGTGCTCATCTCGGCCTCCTGCCGTTCCCTTGTGACACCTCAATTTTCGCGTCCGCGCCGCCGCGCCGCCTGTGCCGGAGCTCCCGAACGACAGGGACCAAGGTCCCGTGGTGGGAAGATCGGGCGTGGACACCGGTCGTCTGATGCCCGGGCTGGTCCGGCTGCGCCGGTACGAGCGCGGCTGGCTGCGCCCCGACTCCGTCGCCGGCCTGACCGTCGCGGCGTACCTCGTTCCGCAGGTGATGGCGTACGCGGGGCTGGCCGGGCTGCCGCCGGTCGCGGGGCTGTGGGCGGTCGTCGTGCCGCTCGCGGTATACGCCGTGCTCGGGTCGTCGCGGCTGCTCTCGGTGGGGCCGGAGTCCACCACGGCCATCATGACCGCGGCAGCGGTCGCACCCCTGGCCGCCGGCGATCCCGACCGGTACGCCGGCATCGCGGCGGCGCTCGCCGTGGTCGTGGGCGGCCTGTCGCTTGTCGCGTTCGCGGCCCGGCTGGGCTTCGTCGCCGACCTGCTGTCGCGGCCGATCCTGGTCGGCTACCTCGCCGGTGTCGCCGTGACGATGATCGTGGGGCAGCTGGACAACCTCACCGGGGTCCCGGTCGACGGCGACGGCATCCCGGCCGAACTGGTGTCGTTCGTCCGCAACCTGGGGCAGGCGCACCTGCCGACCGTCGCGTTCGCCGCGGTGGCCCTCGGTCTGCTGTTCCTCGGGCAGCACTACCTACCGCGGGTGCCGACCCCGCTGGTGGTGGTGCTGCTGGCGACCGCGGCCGTCACGCTGTTCGACCTGGACCGGTACGGGCTGGCCACCAGCGGCGCGGTGCCGGCCGGGCTGCCCGTGCCGGAGCTGCCCGACCTCAGCGACGTCACCACGCTCCTGCTGCCGGCGGTGGGCGTCCTCGTGGTCGGCTACACCGACACGGTGCTGACCGCGCGGGCGTTCGCCACCCGCGCCGGCGAACGCGTCGACCCCAACCAGGAGCTACTCGCCACCGGGGTCGCCAACCTCGGGGCCGGCCTGTTCCGCGGGTTCCCGGTCAGCAGCAGCGGCAGCCGCACGGCCCTGGCGCTCGCCGCCGGTGCCCGCTCCCAGGCCTACTCGCTCGTGACGCTCGCCGCGGTGCTGGCCGTTCTCCTGTTCGCCGGCCCGCTGCTGGCGCGGTTCCCGTCCGCCGCCCTCGGCGCGATCGTGGTCTATGCCGCGGTCCGGCTGGTCGACGTGGCCGGGTTCCGGCGGCTGGCGGCCTTCCGGCGCAGCGAACTGCTGCTCGCCGTCGCCGCGCTCGTCGGGGTGCTGGCCGTCGACATCCTCTACGGGGTCCTGCTGGCCGTCGGCCTGTCGGTCGCGGACATGCTGTACCGGGTGGCGCGCCCGCACGACGCGGTGCAGGGCTTCGTACCGGGGCTGGCCGGGATGCACGACATCGACGACTATCCGGGCGCCGAGACGGTCGCCGGCCTGGTCGTCTACCGGTACGACTCGCCGCTGTTCTTCGCCAACGCCGAGGACTTCCGGCAACGGGCACTGGCGGCCGTCGATGGGCAGGCGGCCTGGTTCGTGCTCAACATGGAGGCCAACGTCGAGGTCGACAGCACCGGGTTGGACGCGCTGGAGGCCGTCCGGGCCGAGCTGACCGGTCGCGGCGTGGTCTTCGCCCTCGCCCGGGTCAAGCAGGACCTGCGCACCCAGCTCGACGCGTACGGCCTCACCGACGCGGTCGGGCCCGACCTGATCTTCCCGACGCTGCCCACTGCCGTGGCCGCCTACCGCGCCCGCAACGGCTAGACCGGAACCTGCCAGGTCACGACGGTGCCGCCGGCCGGGCCGGCCCCGATCGAGGCCGTGCCGCCGAGGTCGGTCGCCCGGGCCACCATGTTGCGGCGACCGTGCCCGGTCGAGTCACCCGGCCCCGGTCCGACGCCGTCGTCGGTGACGGTCAGCACGACCCGTCCCCCGCCGGCGGCGAGGTGGACCCGCACGGAGGACGCCTGCGCGTGCTTGGCCACGTTCGACAGCGCCTCGCGGACCACCGCCAGCAGCGCGACACCGACTTCCTCCGGCACGGCGGTGTCCACCGGCCCGTCCAGCCGCAGCTCCGGCCGGAACCCGAGCCCGGGCCGCGCCTCGTGGACGATGCGGCGCAGCTCCGACTGCACGCCGCCCGGTGCCGGCCCGCGCAGCTCGAAGATCGCGCCCCGCACGTCCCGGATCGTGGTGTCCAGGTCGTCGACGACGGTGTCGAGGCGCGAGCGGACCTTCGGGTTGCCGGCCAACTGCGCGGTGGTCTGGAGGTACATGCCGGCCGCGAACAGCCGCTGGATGACCACGTCGTGCAGGTCCCGCGCGATCCGTTCCCGGTCGCCGAGCACCGCCAGCATCTCGCGCTCGTCGAGGGCCCGGGCCCGTTCCAGCGCGAGGGCTGCCTGCCCGCCGAAGGACTCCACCACGGTGACGTCGAGGTCGGCAAGGACCGTGTTGGTGCCGGTGTTGTAGGCGACGACGAGCGCGCCGTACGAGGTCTCGCCGGCGGCCAGCGGTACCAGCAGCGCCGTGGAGGTCTCCAGGGGTACCGGCCAGTCAGCGGCCCGCCCGAGGTCCTCGAGCACCGTCAGGTGGTGCTCGTCGAGCACCGCCGCGAACTCGCTGCCGGGGACGGTCACCTGTGCGCCGAGGAGGCGGTCGTCGCAGCCGCTGGCCACCTCGACCACCAGGTCGCCGTGGTCGTCGCGCAGCAGGACCATCGCCAGGTCGGCACCGGCCACCTCGCGGGCCCGGGTCGCCACCAGCTCCAGGGCCTCGGTGCGCCGGACGTCGCCGAGCAGGACGCCGGTGATCTCGGCCGCCGCCTCCAGCCACCGCTGCCGGCGCCGGGCCTGCTCGAAGAGCCGGGCGTTGTCGATCGCGGCACCGGCGGCCACCGCCAGCGCGACGACCATGTCCTCGTCGTCCTTGCCGAACTGCCCGCCGCCCGCCTTCTCTGCCAGGTAGAGGTTGCCGAACACCTGGTCGCGGATGCGCACGGGGACGCCGAGGAAGCTGTGCATCGGCGGGTGGTTGGGCGGGAACCCGTAGGCGCGCGGATGCTTCGTGATGTCCTCGAGCCGGATCGGACGCGGCTCGTCGATGAGCAGACCCAGGACGCCGTGGCCGCGGGGCAGGTCACCGATCGCGGCGTGGGTCGGCGCGTCGATCCCCTGCGTGATGAACTCCACCAGCATCCGGTCGTCGCCGATCACCCCGAGCGCTCCGTACCGGGCACCCGCCAGGTGGCAGGCCGCCTCCACGATGCGCTGCAGCGTCGAGCGCAGGTCGAGGTCGGCGCCGATCGCCACCACGGCGTCCAGGAGGGCCCGCAGCCGCTCCCGGCTGGCCACCACCTCGCCGACCCGGCCGAGGACCTCGTGGAGCAGGTCGTCGAGCTCGACGCCCGACAGCGCCGGCAACGGCAGCCCCGACTGCCAGGTCGGAGACGGGTCACGTGGATTGTCCGTCATGACCGCGATCCTAGGACCGGGCGGGCGCCCTGGTAACCGTCCCCGCGGGTCAGTTCAGTGTTTGTCGTTACCGAACAGCTTCGCCGCAAGGACGGCGGCCTGCGTACGCCGCTCCAGGCCGAGCTTGGCGAGCAGGCTGGACACGTAGTTCTTGACCGTCTTCTCGGCCAGGAACATCCGGTTGGCGATCTCCCGGTTGGTCAGGCCCTCCGCGACCAGCAGCAGGATCCGCCGCTCCTGATCGGTGAGGTCGCGCAGCTCGTCGGGCTGCTCCGGTCCCTTGCGGATGCGCTCCAGCACGCGGGCGGTGACCGCCGGGTCGAGCAGCGACTGGCCGGCGGCGACCCGGCGGATGCCATCGATCAGGTCGTTGCCCCTGACCTGCTTGAGGACGTACCCCGCGGCTCCGGCCATGATCGCCGCGAACAGGGCCTCATCGTCCTCGTACGAGGTCAGGATCAACGCCTTGATGGTCGGGTCGACGGACCGCACGTCGCGGCACACGTCGATGCCGCTGCCGTCGGGCAGCCGGCCGTCGAGCACGGCGACGTCGGGCTTCAGCGCGGGGATGCGGTGGGTGGCGTCGACGGCCGAGCCGGACTCGCCGACGACCTCGATGTCGTCCTCCTGCTCCAGCAGGTCACGCAGACCACGGCGGACCACCTCGTGGTCGTCAAGCAGGTAGACGCGGATCACGTACTCATTTGTACCGGATCGAAGGCCCCGGCCCTAGTGCTGGCCCCCGGAAGTCCGGGCCATGGTTCAACGTTCATGATCGAAAGTGGTGGCGACTTTTCGCGGTTCTGGCGGGGTGAAACAGCAGAAAGTCGCCACCACTATGGACCTTGTATGGATCTTGCCGGCGGGGCCCTCCGGTCCTTCCGGGACGGGTCCTTCGACCCTGAACAACCCGGCCGCCGGACGGCGACAGTGGACGTCATCTCATCGACCCGTCCGGGAGCCCTCATCATGGCCGCCATCCAGTTCACCGACCGCCGCACAGCGACCCGGCTGAGCGTCGAGAGCCTCGCTCTCGCGCGCGCCGCGTCCGCCGCGACGTCGGCGCCGTCGATCGGCTCAGGGCAGCCGTGGCGCTGGCGAATCGACGGCCCCGTCCTGTCCCTCTACGCCGCCCTCTACCCCGACCGGACCGGCGCGGTCGACGTCGACGACGCCCGGCTGATCGTGAACTGCGGGATCGCCCTGCACCACGCCCGCACCGCGCTCGCCGCCGACGGCGTCGCCGCCGACGTCCGATACCTGCCCGATCCGGCCGATCCGGGCCTGCTCGCGAGGATCAGCCACGCCGGTCGCGCCCGCGCCGGTGCCGGCGAGGTGCGGCTCTACCGGGCGATCGCCGCCCGCCGCAGCGACTCGCGGCCGCCGGTCGCCGGTCCCGTTCCGGACGCGACCATCGACCGGCTGCTCGCCGCGGCCCGCCGACCCGGCATCGACCTGCGGGTGCGGGCCGGGCTCATCGGCGTCGCGCCGACCGACGACCATCCGGAGGTCCTCCTGGGCACCGGCGAGGCGACCTCGGCAATCCTCCTCACCGCCAACGTGGAGGGGCTCGCCACCGAGCTGACCCCCGGCGCGCCGGGCGCGGCCACCACCGTGCGGTTCGGCGTTCCCGCGCCGGGCGTCTGGATCCGCTGACAAGCCGGGCCGGAGCGAAAGGCCCGGACCGGACGTGCCGTTCGGCCCTACCCGCGACCGGGGTGACCACGGATCGTGGCCTGATGGTCCAGCTGTCGACGCTCGACGCCGAGGAGTGCATGGCCCGGCTCGCGTCCGTCCCCTTCGGCCGGGTGGTCTTCACCCACCGTGCGCTGCCGGCGATCCGCCCGGTCAACCACATCGTCGACCGGGGACAGGTGATCATCCGGACCAACCTCGGCACCGCCATCGGTTCGGCGGCGGGACGCGGCACCGTCGTCGCGTACGAGGCGGACGCGATCGACCCCGTCACCCGGACGGGCTGGAGCGTCGTGGTCACCGGGGTGGCGCAGGTCATCACCGAGCCGGACGAGGTCGCCCGGTACCAGGGCCTGCTGGACGCGTGGGTGGACGGCGAACGCAACAGCGTGATCCGGATCCCCGCCGAGCTGGTCAGCGGCTACGAGCTCCTCGTGCGTGCGGCCGCATGACGGGCCGAAGGTCCCGTCGGGCGGGACCGTCCGCCCGTGCCGCCGCCGGACCCTCCGCCGCCATGCTCGGCGCATGAGCGAGACCGGGGTTCCCGATGAGGTGGTGACGGCCTGTCTGCGCGCCGCCGCGGCCGCGCCGTCGGTCCACAACACCCAACCGTGGCTGTTCCGCGTGGGCGTGGACGCCGTCGACGTCCTCGTCGACCGGTCCCGGCGGCTGGCCGTCCTCGATCCGGACGGCCGCGAGATGCTCGTGAGCATCGGCGCGGCGGTGTTCAACCTGCGCGTGGCGTTCGGCGCGGCCGGCCGCCGGACGTCGGTCCGACGGATGCCCGACGACGCGGATCCCGACCTCGCGGCACGGGTCACCATCGGTGCCGCCGGCCGTCCGGCACGCGCGGCGCAGGCGCTCGCCGCCGCGGTTCCCGGTCGGCACACCAACCGGCGGCCGTTCGCCGACCGCCGCGTCCCCTTCGTGACGATGGAGGAGCTGCGGGGCGCCGCCGCGATGGAGGGCGCGAGCCTCGTCGAGATCGGGCCGGAGCTGCGCGACGGCGTTCTCGCGCTGACCCGCACCGCCGAGACCCGGCTGCGCTCGGACCCGGCGTACCGGGCGGAGCTCGCGGCGTGGACGACCGCGTCCAGCGTCGGCCGGGACGACGGGCTGCCCCGGCACGTCATCGGGCCGCGGGGCCGGGACGGCGCGTTGCCGCTGCGCGACCTCGGGACCGGGCTCGGACCGTCGGCCGGTGCGGTCGAGTTCGAGTCCGACCCGATCCTGCTGCTGCTGTTCACGCCGGGCGACACGCCCGAGCACTGGATCCGTGCCGGTGAGGCGCTGGAGCGGGTGTGGCTGACCGCCACCGTCCGGGGCCTGGCCGTGACACCCATGAGCCAGCTCACCGAGATCTCGGCAATGCGCGACCTGCTCACCGACTCCGCGGCCCACTCTGTGCCGCAGACCGTCCTGCGGATCGGCTACCCGCTGTGGCCGGCGATGGCCTCGCCCCGCCGGCCCCTGGCCGAGCTCGTCGTCACCAACCCGCCACCGGCGTCGCGTTGATGGTGTCGTCGACGAGCCACGTCACGGCGTTCGCCACCGACACGACGCCGTCGATGGCCTCGACCCCTCCGGTCAGCCCCTCGGCGACGGTGCGCCGGTCGACCTCACCGGTCAGCGTGACGGCGCCGTCGGTCACGTCCACGGACAGGACGCTCGACGAGCCACCGTCCACTGTGGAGAACAGGTCGACGACGTGCCGCTTGATGGCGTCGTCCGGCCGCAGGAACACCTTCAGCAGGTCGCGATTGGTCACCATGCCGATGAGCCGACCGGCGATGTCGATCACCGGAAGGCGGCGCACACCGGTCTCCTCCATGAGCCGGGCGGCGTCGGCGATGGGAGTCGTCCTCATCACGGTCACCGCCGGAGCGGACATCAGCTCCGCGGCGACGGTGCCGGTGGACTTGCGGCGGTCGCGGCGGTGACGGCTGCTCTCGAAGATCCGCGGCGGGTCGACGCCGCCCGCGAACTCGATCTTGTGTAACAGGTCGGAGGCCGACACGACGCCGACCACGCGGTTGAACCGGTCGACGACCGGTACGGCGTTGACCGACCGGGTCTCGATCAGGTCGACGAGGTCGCGGTAGGGCATGTCAGCGGTGGCGGACACGGCTCCGTGGGTCATCACGTCCGCGACGGTCATTCCGTTCATCGTCTTTCCCTTCAACGATTTCGGCTGTTGCCGTCACGGTATGCCCGCGCCACCGGGTGGCGGCAGAGTCCATCGACCCGCATCGTCGGGACTCCCGTCAGACGGCGAGGAGGCCGGCCGCGCGGAACCGGTCCACGGCACGGGCGACCGTCGCCGCGTCGGGCGGTTGCACGTCGGCCAGCGGGAAGCGTAGGCCGAGGTCGCGGTACTTGTGGGCGGCCAGGCGGTGGAAGGGCAGCACGTCCACCCGCTCCACGTTGCCCAGCCCGGCCGCGAACCGCGCCACACCGCCCACGTTCTCCGGGTCGTCGGTGAGGCCCGGCACGAGGACGAACCGCACCCACACCGGCGTTCCCCGGTCGGCCAGCCGGCGCGCGAACGCCACCGTCGGGTGCAGGTCGCGGCCGGTCAACCGGCGGTAGAGGGCCCGGTCCCAGCTCTTGATGTCCAGCAGCACCAGGCCGCACGCGTCGAGCAGGTCGTCGTCGGCGCGGGCACCGAGGAAGCCGGACGTGTCCAGCGCGGTGTGCAGGCCGAGGTCGCGGGCACCGGCGAGCAGCGCTCCCGTGAAGGCCGGCTGCAGCAACGGTTCCCCGCCGCTGACCGTGAACCCGCCACCGGCCGTGGTGATGAACCGGCGGTAGCGGGCCACGTCGGCGAGGACCGCGTCGGAGGTCGTCGCGGCGCCGTTGCGCATCCGCCACGTGTCGGGGTTCGCGCAGTACAGGCACCGCAGCGGGCATCCGGCGGTGAACGCGACGAACCGGGTCCCGGGACCGTCGACACCGGTCGACAGGTCCCAGGAGTGCAACCGGCCCTTCACCGTCATGTCGCCTCGTGGAACGTGCGCGACAGGACGTCACGCTGCTGCTCGGGCGTGAGCCGCACGAAGTTGACCGCGTAGCCCGAGACCCGGATGGTCAGCTGCGGGTACTTCTCCGGATGCGCCATCGCGTCCTCGAGCGTCTCGCGCGTGAGCACGTTGACGTTCATGTGGTACCCGCCGGCGTCGGTGTAGCCGTCGAGCACCCCGACGAGGTTGGTCACCCGGTCCTCGACCGTGCGGCCGAGCCCGGCAGGGGTGACCGTCGTGGTGAGCGAGATGCCGTCGCGGGCGTGCTCGAAGGGCAGCTTCGCCACCGACAGCGCCGAGGCGACGATGCCGTGCCGGTCGCGGCCGTTCATCGGGTTGGCACCCGGCGCGAACGGCTCGCCGGCCCGACGGCCGTCGGGGGTGTTGCCGGTGTGCTTGCCGTACACCACGTTCGACGTGATCGTCAGCACCGACAGGGTCGGGATCCCGTCGCGGTACGTCGGCTGGCGGCGCACCTTCTCCATGAACGACTCGACGAGCTCGACGGCGATGGCGTCGACGCGGTCGTCGTTGTTGCCGTAGGCCGGGAAGTCGCCGGTGGTCACGAAGTCCACCACCAGACCGGACCCGTCACGCACCGGTTCCACGGTGGCGTACCGGATCGCCGACAGACTGTCGGCGGCGACCGACAGGCCGGCGATGCCGGTCGCCAGGAACCGCCGCACCGGGTGGTCGTGCAACGCCATCTCGATGCGCTCGTAGGCGTACCGGTCGTGCATGTAGTGGATGGTGTTGAGCGCGTCGACGTAGGTTTCGGCGAGCCAGTCGAGGACCCTGTCGTACGCGGCGCGCACGGTGTCGTAGTCGAGCACGTCGCCGGTCACCGGCGGGAGCGGTGGTGTCACCTGGTCGCCGCTCACCTCGTCCCGTCCACCGTTGACCGCGTACAGCAACGCCTTCGCGAGGTTCGCGCGGGCGCCGAAGAACTGCATGTCCTTGCCGACGCGCATGCCCGACACGCAGCAGGCGATCGCCGCGTCGTCGTCGAGGTAGGGCCGCAGCAGGTCGTCGTTCTCGTACTGGATGGCGCTGGTGTCCAGCGACACCTGCGCGCAGAACCTTTTGAACCCGGCCGGCAGGCGCGGCGACCACAGCACCGTCAGGTTCGGTTCCGGTGCGGGGCCGAGGTTGTAGAGGGTCTGCAGGTACCGGAACGACGTGCGGGTCACCAGCGGCCGGCCGTCGAGGGCGATGCCGCCCAGGCACTCGGTGACCCAGGTCGGGTCGCCGGAGAACAGCGCGTCGTACTCGGGCGTGCGCAGGAACCGGACGATGCGCAGCTTGATGACGAAGTCGTCGACGAGTTCCTGCGCCTCGGTCTCGGTCAGCCGACCCTCGTCGAGATCGCGCTCGATGTACGCGTCGAGGAACGTCGACGTGCGGCCGAGCGACATCGCCGCGCCGTTCTGCTCCTTGGCCGCGGCGAGGTAGGCGAAGTACAGCCACTGGACCGCCTCGCGGGCGGTGCCGGCCGGCTGCGAGATGTCGTACCCGTAGGACGCCGCCATCTCCTTCAGCTCGCCGAGCGCGCGTACCTGTTCGGCCAGCTCCTCGCGGTCACGGACGATGTCGGCGGTGGCGCGTTCGGCGTTCACCGCCGCGCGTTCGGCCTTCTTCGCCTGGATCAGCCGGTCGACGCCGTACAGCGCCACCCGCCGGTAGTCGCCGATGATGCGGCCGCGGCCGTAGGCGTCGGGCAGGCCGGTGATGATGCCCGCCTTGCGGGCGGCCAGGATCTGCGGGGTGTAGGCGTCGAAGACGCCGTCGTTGTGGGTCTTCCGGTAGGTCGTGAAGATCTCCCGGACCCGGTCGTTCGGTTCGTACCCGTACGCCCGCAGGCCGCCCTCGACCATCCGGTACCCGCCGTTGGGCTGGATCGCCCGCCGCAGCGGCGCGTCGGTCTGCAGGCCCACGATGAGTTCGTTGTCCCGGTCGATGTAGCCCGGCGCGTGCGAGGTGATCGAGCCCGGCGTGGCGGCGTCGACGTCGTAGATGCCGCGCTCGCGCTCCTCGACGAACATGTCCGACAGCCGCTTCCACAGCGCCGTCGTCCGCGGGGTCGGTCCGGCCAGGAACGCGCCGTCTCCTTCGTAGGGACGCACGGTCGCGCGGATGAAGTCGGCGACGTCGACGCTGTCGCGCCAGGCGGTGCCGGTGAATCCACGCCACGGGTCCACTGTGGAGTGACCCGGGCGCGGGGCCGGAGCGGTGATGGTCATGGACGGACCTCCAGCTGTGCGGGGTGTGTCAGGGCCTGTCGGTCAGGACGAAGTGGACGATGGGTGCCGTCGTGTCCGCGGACGTGTGCGGGTGTGCCGCCCGGTAGCCGGCCAGCAGGCGCGGGTACTCGATCCGTTCGGGTCCGACGGCCTCGCCGCGCGCGGTGCGCCAACGGCCGTCGAGGAGGAGCTCGGCCGGGTGCCCACCCTCGAAGTTGCGCCACCACCGCTTCTCGGCGGCGCGGGCCACCAGCACCGTCACGTCGGTGCCGCAGGCCGCGTACGCGACGGGCAGGACGACCGTGCGTCCCGTGCGCCGCCCGGTGTAGCGCATCCCGCACAGGCCGCGCAGGATCCGGCGCCCGGTCTCGGTTCGCAGTGCTCCCAGCACCCAGCGGTTGTGGGCCGGGACGGTTGGCGTGGTCACGCTCGTCATGCCTTGAGCCTGCGCCTTCGCGGCCGCCGGCTCCAGAGGCCAAGGTCCCGAAAGCCGCTCCGTTGCGGCCGGTTGACGCGCCGGCGCGACGGGACCTTCGGCCCTGCACCCGGGTGCGTCCGGCACTGACCCTCGGCCGCCGTCGAGCGGACCGTGGAAGCATGAGACCCACCGGTATCGTCGTCGGCTACGACGGATCCGCACACAGCCGCGCCGCGCTCCGCTACGCGGTGACGCAGGCCAGGCTCCGCGGGACGTCCGTGCGCATCGTCACCGCGTTCGACTACGACTGGCGCCGCAGCCGGGTGGCTCCGCTGGAGTCCGTCGACCAGCTCGAACGGACCGTGCGTGACCACTTCGAGGAGCTGGTCGACGCCGCGGTCACCGAGACTCGCACCCGGTACCCGGACGTCACGGTCACCGGCAGCGTGCGCATGGGCAGCCCGGGGCCGACGCTGGTCGCCACCGGACGCGACGCGGCCCTCCTGGTGGTGGGCAACCGCGGCTTCACCGGCCTGACGCTGGGCTCGGTGAGCCAGTTCGTCGCGACACACGCGCACGGGCCCGTCGTGGTCGTGCGCGGAAGCGTGGACACCGCCGTCGAGCCGGTGGTCGTCGGCGTCGACATCTCGGAGTGGGCCGAACACACGATCGGGTCGGCGTTCGAGGAGGCCGCCCGGCGGGGTGCCGCACTCATCGCGGTCCGCGCCTACGAGCTGCCCGTCGCCTACGGGCTCATGTCGATGGGGACCGTGCCGTTCAACCCCGACGAGATCCGGCGGGCCGAGTCCGACGCGTTGGCCGACGCCCTGCGGCCGTGGCGGGACAAGTACCCGGACGTGGACGTCGAGGCCGTCACGGCCCGCGGCAGCGCCGGCCGGGTCCTCGTCGACGCCTCCCGGACCGCCGGGCTGGTCGTCGTCGGCTCCCACGGCCACGGCGCGCTGGTCGGCACGCTGCTCGGCTCGGTGAGCCTGCACGTGCTCCGCCACGCCGACTGCCCGGTGCTGGTCGTCCGGTCGTAACACGGGAGAGTCGCCATGACCTGGAACCTGACCCCGGAACGGTTCGCCGCCCTCGTGGCCGACGCCGTCCGCGCGCCGTCGATGCACAACACCCAACCGTGGCGGTTCCGCCTGTCGGGTCAGGCCGTGGACGTCCTCCTGAACGACGACCGGGTGCTGCCCGTCGGCGATCCGACCGGCCGGGCCGCACGGGTCGCCTGCGGGGCGGCGGTGTTCAACCTGCGGATGGCCCTGGCGGTCGACGGCACGCCCGCCGCCGTGCGGCTGTGGCCGGAGCCCGACGTCATCGCCCGCCTCACCGCGGCCGATGCCCGTCCCGCGACCCCGGCCGAACGGCGGCTGTACGCCGCTATCCCCCGCCGGCACAGCAACCGCGACCCGTTCGCCGACGTCCCGGTGCCGGCCGACGCCCGCACCGGTCTCGTCCGTGCCGCCCACGACGAGGGCGGGTGGCTGCACCTGGCCGAGTCGGCGGCCGACGCGGAGGCGACCGCGGACCTGATCCGCGAGGCCGACCGGCTCCTGCGCTCCGATACCGGGTATCTGACCGAGCTGGCCAGCTGGACCGGGGTCGGCGCGCACGCCACCGAGGGCGTCCCCCGCGACGCCGGCGGCCCCGAACCCGACCAGTACGAGCTCCTGACCCGACGCGACTTCGCCGGACCGGCCACCGCCCGCTCCTTCGAACGCGAGCCGCTCATCGCTGTCCTCGGCGCGGGTGGCGACCTGGCGGGTGACCAGGTCGTGGCCGGCATGGCGCTGCAGCGCGTGCTGCTGACCGCCACCGACCTCGGCCTGGCCGCGTCGATCTTCACCCAGCCGATCGACCACCCGGACACCCGCGAGCGGCTGCGTGCCGTGTGCCGCCAGCCGTTCCCGCCGTACGCGGTGCTGCGCCTCGGCTACGGAACCGCGGCCCACCGCAGCGGCCGCCGCCCGGTCACCGACGCCATCGTCCCGCCCGGCTGACGCGGTCAGTTCGGGGCCGCCACGACCTCGACCGGCTCCGGCTTCCCGAACGCGACCGGCTCCGGCTTTCCAGACGCGGCCGGGTCCGCCGCCACCGGAACGTCGGCCGGCGCCGACTTCGTGACCCGGTCGAAGAAGCGCAGCAGCTCCACCGGGAACGGCATCACGAGCGTGCTGTTCTTCTCCGCGGCGACGTCCACCACGGTCTGCAGCAACCGCAGCTGGAACGCCGCCGGGGTCGCCGCCATCGCCCGCGCGGCGTCGGCCAGGCGCCGGGACGCCTGGAACTCGCCATCGGCGGCGATGATGCGGGCCCGGCGTTCACGTTCGGCCTCGGCCTGGCGCGACATCGACCGCTTCATCGAGTCGGGCAGTGCAACGTCCTTGACCTCGACCCGCTCGATCAGCACCCCCCACGGCTTCTCGGTCGGGGCGTCGATCGCCGCCTTCAGCTCCGAGTTGACGCGCTCGCGGTCGCTGAGCAGGGTGTCGAGGTCGGCCCGGCCGATCACCGACCGCAGCGCGGTCTGCGCCACCTGCAGCACGGCCTTCGGGTAGTCACGGACGTTGACCAACGCCTTCACCGGGTCGACGACCCGGTAGTAGACGACCGCGTCGACGGTCAACGTGACGTTGTCCCGGGTGATCGCGCCCTGTGCCGGGACGCCCATCACCACCGTCTGCAGGGTCACCTTCACCATCCGGTCGGCGATCGGAATGATCACCCGCAGACCGGGCTGCCGCACGTTCTCCAGCACCCGACCGAACCGGAACACGATCCCCCGCTGGTACTGCTGGACCATCCGCAGGCTCGCGAACACCAGCGCCAGCAACACGACTCCGGCGACCAGCAGCACCGTAGCCCAGACATTGTCCATGACGACCTCCTCACCTTCCGCCGCCAGCGTTCGCCGGTGGAGCGTGGTCGGTGAGGGCCGTCCGGCCCGGTGCGGGCGGGACTTCAGGCCGGAGGTGCGTCAGCGGGCGGTCTCCCGCGGCCGGACGATCGCGACGGGGCAGTGGGCGTGCTGCGCCACCGACAGGCTGACCGAACCCAGCAGCAGACCGGCGAAGCCGCCGTGGCCGCGCGTGCCCACGACCAGCAGACCGGCGTGGACGGACTCGGCGACGAGCTCCTCGGCCACGGAGGCGCTGCGCAGCAGTGTCTCGGCCAGGCGCACGTCGGGGAACTTGGCGCGCCACGGCTCCAGGGCCTCGCTCAGCACCGTTCCGGCGGTCTCCGCCCGGTGGTGCACCTCGGCGTCCGACGCCAGCGGGCCGGCCCACCACACGTGCACCGCCACCACCGACGCACCGGTGCGGCGCGCGACGTCGAACGCGAAGTCCAGCGCGGCGACGCTGTGGTCGGAGCCGTCGACGGCGACCAGCACCGGCTCGTCGGGTCCGGGCAGGGCCGACGGCGGCCGGGCGATCACGACGGGACCGTGGGCATGGGTGGCCACGATCGTGGCCGTCGCACCGAGGGCGGCGGTGGCGATGGACCCGTGACCGCGGCTGCCGACCACGGTCAGGTCCGCGGTGCCGGACTCCTCGACGAGGACGGCCGACCCCGCACCGGACACCTCCCGGCAGACGACGGTCAGACCCGGGTGCTGCGCGACGAGACGGTCGGCGATGCGCCGCAGCACCTCGTCACCCGGCTCCCCGTGGGACGACCCGTGCACCAGGTGCAGGTCCTCACCGGTCCGCTCCGCCCAGTCCGCGGCGTACAGCGCCGCGGCGACACTCGACGGCGACCCGTCGACCCCGGCAACAACGTAGGACCGCATCGCGACCACCCCTCCGGTGAGCTCCATCGCCTCCAGGCTGGCAGCCCACCGGGCCCCGGGGCAGGGCCGAAGGTCACCACCGTCCGGGCGCTGCGGCCCACGGGTCCTTTGGTCACCGCGCCGGGTGCCGTTCGGCCCTGACCGCGCGGGCCGGTCCGCGGGAGGCTCGCGGTGAATCCACGATCAGGGAGGACCCCATGGTGTACCGGGTGGCCATCAACGGCTTCGGCCGCATCGGCCGCAACTACCTACGCGCCACGCTCGAGCGCGGCATCCTCGGTGACGGAAACGTCGACGTCGTCGCCATCAACGACCTGTGGCCGCCCGCGACGCTGGCGCACCTGCTCGCCCACGACTCCACCTTCGGACCGCTGCGCTGGCCCGTCCAGGTCGACGGTTCCACGTTGGACGTCGGCGGTCAGCGGATCGCGCTGCTGAGCGGACGCGACCCCGCAGCCCTGCCCTGGGCGGACCTTGGCGTCGACCTCGTGGTCGAGTCGACCGGCCGCTTCCGCACCCGCGACGACGCCGGCCTGCACCTGAAGGCCGGCGCGAAGCGGGTCCTGATCTCCGCGCCGGGCAAGGGCGTCGACGCGACGATCGTCCTCGGCGTCAACTCCGCCGCCCTCGAGCCCACCCACGAGATCGTCTCCGCCGCGTCGTGCACCACCAACTGCGCCGCGCCGATGGTGCACGTGCTGCACGAGGCGTTCGGCCTGGAGCAGGGCTACCTCACGACGATCCACGCCTACACCAACGACCAGGTCATCCTGGACACCCCGCACAAGGACCTGCGCCGCGCCCGTGCCGCCGCCGTGAACATCATCCCGACGAGCACCGGGGCCGCGAAGGCGATCGGGCTGGTGCTGCCGGAACTGCAGGGCAAGCTGAACGGCGTGGCCGTGCGGGTGCCGGTCGAGAACGGGTCCCTGACCGACCTCACCGCGCGGCTCACCCAACCGGTGACCGTCGACGAGGTGAACTCCGCGTTCGCCGCGGCCGGTTCCGAGGGGCCGCTCGCCGGGATCCTGCGCTACACCGAGCAGCCGCTGGTCTCGCGTGACATCGTCGGTGACCCGCACTCGTGCGTCTTCGACGCCGCGCTCACCCAGGTCGACGGCAACCTCGTCAAGGTGTTCGGCTGGTACGACAACGAGTGGGGCTACACCCAGCGACTGGTCGACCTGACGACCCTGATGGCGCAGCGGTGACGTGATGGCCACCGTGACGCTGCGTCCCCCGAACGGCGTCATCGCCGACGCACCGGTGACCACCACGGGCGAGACCGTGGTGGTCCCGGTGGGGCCGGCCGACGGCCGGCCGGTCGCCGTGGTCATCGCCGACCGCGACGGCGCGCGTCTGCGCCCGGTGGTCGACATCGAGCGCCTGGCGTGGTGCGCGGTCACCGCATCGGCGCTGGCCGCGGCGGCCGTCGTCGCGGCCGGCGTCACCCGCCGCCGTCCGGCGATCGGCTCGGTCTCGATGGGACCGGGGGGCTGGGTCAGCCTCAAGGGCGCCGCCCTGCCGCCGCTGCGACCGGCCACCCGCCGGCCGTGGTGGGCCCGGCTGCTGCGCGCCCGCCGGCTGGTCGTCGAGTGACAGCGACAGGAGGAGCACATGAACACCGCATGGGTCGTGGCGACCGCCATCGGCCTGGCCGTCGTGGCCGCACTCGGGTTCCGGGTGCGGCCGCCGCGCGCCCGTCCCGTCACGGGCGGGCCGTCCACCGGCACCGTCGAACTGTCCCATGACCTACCGGAGCCCGTGGTCCGGTACCACCGGGCACTCGGCTTCGACGGCTGGCACGTGCCCGCCGTCGACACGTTCGTCCTGTGGGGCCGCGCGTGGATGCGCCCCACTCCCCCGCTGCGGCTGCCGGTGCGGTTCTGGTCGGCGCACCGGGTCGGCTGGAGCGCCCGGCAACGGCTGGCGGTCACCTGGTACGGGCTTCCCGTGCTGCGGGCGGTCGACGACTACGTCGACGGTCACGGACGCATGCGCATCGGTCGACGCGCGGTGACCGGACCGGAGATCGACCAGGGCGAGAACCTGTTCCTGTGGGCCGAACTGCTGCTCGTCCCGGCTTTCGCCGCCGCGCGGCAGCGGGTCCGGTGGCAGTCCGTCGACGCCGACTGTGCCCTGCTGCGGGTGCCGTTCGGGCGGGGCAGCGACCGGCTGATGGTCCGCTTCGACCCGGACACGGGCCTGGTCAGCGAGTGCCGTGCGTTGCGGTACCGCAGCGTCGGCGGCGAGAAGGTCGGCTGGTACGTCTGGTTCGAGCGGTGGACGCACGGACCGGGCGGCTGGTACCCGGCGAGGATCAGCGTCCGCTGGGCCGACCATCGACGGCCGTGGTTCGTGCTCGACGTCGACGGATCGGCGACCAACGTCACCATCGACGCCGACCTCCGGGCCGGAGGTCCCGGAGCGGACACCCCGGACGGCCCTACCGGGTCGGTGCCCGCCGGGGATGCACTCGAGGTAAACACAGGACGAGGAGCGCGGTGATGGCTCAGTACGTGTACGACTTCGTCGACGGCAACAAGGACCTCAAGGATCTCCTCGGTGGCAAGGGCGCGAACCTCGCCGAGATGACCAGGCTGGGACTGCCGGTTCCACCGGGGTTCACCATCACGACCGGGGCCTGCCGCGCCTACCTGTCCACCGGTGACGTTCCCGCCGGGCTGTTCGCCGAGGTGGACGACCACCTGCACCGGCTCGAACGGGAGATGGGCCGGACCCTCGGCGACCCCGACGACCCGCTGCTGCTGTCGGTGCGCTCGGGCGCCAGGTTCTCGATGCCCGGCATGATGGACACGGTCCTCGACATCGGGCTCAACGATGTCAGCGTCCGCGGCCTCGCCGCCCACGCCGGCGACATCCGGTTCGCCTGGGACTCCTACCGTCGCCTCATCCAGATGTTCGGGAAGACCGTCTTCGACGTGCCCGGCGAGGAGTTCGAGGCCGCACTCGCGGCGGAGAAGGACATCCGCCACGTCGTCGGCGACACCGAGCTCGACGAGGCCGCGCTGCGGCACCTGGTCGAGGTCTACAAGAAGGTCTTCCAGACCCACACCGGCCGCGAGTTCCCGCAGGCGCCGCACGAGCAGCTGCATCTGGCCATCGAAGCGGTGTTCCGGTCGTGGAACTCCGAACGCGCCGTGGTGTACCGGCGCCAGGAGCGCATCTCCGCCGACCTCGGCACCGCCGTCAACGTCATGGCGATGGTGTTCGGCAACCTGGGTGACGGCTCCGGGACCGGCGTGGCGTTCACCCGCGACCCGGCCACCGGCGCCCGCGGCGTGTACGGCGACTACCTGGAGAACGCGCAGGGCGAGGACGTCGTCGCCGGCATCCGCAACACGATGCCGTTGTCGCAGCTGTCCACTGTGGACAAGAACTCCTACGACGAGCTGCTCGACATCATGGCGCGTTTGGAGACCCACTACCGCGACCTGTGCGACATCGAGTTCACCATCGAACGCGGCAAGCTGTGGATGCTGCAGACCCGCGTGGGCAAGCGCACCCCGGCGGCCGCGTTCGTCATCGCCAGCCAGCTCGTCGACGAAGGGCTCATCGACCTCGACGAGGCGCTGCGCCGCGTCACCGGCCGCCAGCTGACCACGCTCATGTTCCCCACGTTCGACCCCGCCGCGACCCCGGCGCCGCTGGCCCGCGGCGTGCCGGCTTCGCCCGGTGCCGCCGTCGGCCGCGCCGTCTTCGACTCCGCGCGCGCCGCGGCCGCCACCGGACCGGTCATCCTCGTCCGCCGCGAGACCAACCCCGACGACCTGCCCGGCATGATCGCCGCACAGGGCATCCTCACCAGCCGCGGCGGCAAGACATCGCACGCCGCGGTCGTGGCCCGCGGTATGGGACGCACGTGCGTGTGCGGCGCCGACTCGATCGACATCGACGGCGACAGCTTCCGCGTGGGTGACACCGTGGTCAGCGAGGGCGACCTCATCTCGATCGACGGTGCCACCGGCAACGTCTACGTCGGCCCGGTTCCGGTGCGCCCCTCGCGGGTGGCCCGCTACCTCGACGGCACCATCGAGGCCGGCGAGGACCCGTTGCTGTGGGCCGTCGGCCGGTTGCTCCAGCACGCCGACGGACGGCGCCGGCTGGGCGTGCACGCCAACGCCGACACCGGCGACGACGCCGACCGCGCCCGTCGCCTCGGCGCCACCGGGGTCGGCCTGTGCCGCACCGAGCACATGTTCCTCGGCGAACGGCGGCCACTGGTCGAGCGCCTCATCCTCGCCACCACCGACGAGGAGCGCCAGTCCGCCCTCGACGCCCTCCTCCTGCTGCAGCGGGCCGACTTCATCGAGATCCTGACCGCGATGGACGGGCTGCCGGTCACCATCCGGCTGCTCGACCCGCCGCTGCACGAGTTCCTGCCCCCGCTCACCGACCTCGCGGTGCGGGTGGCGCGGGCCGAGGAGCGGGGCGAGGACCCGGGTGCCGACGCGGCGATGCTCGCCGCCGTGCAGCGCATGCACGAGGCGAACCCGATGCTCGGGCTGCGCGGGGTCCGGTTGGGCCTGGTCGTCGCCGGGCTGTTCGCGATGCAGGTCCGGGCGATCGCCGAGGCCGCCGCGCAGGTCCGCGCCGACGGCGGCGACCCGCACCCGGAGATCATGGTCCCGTTGATCGGCTCCGTGCAGGAGCTGGAGGTCGTGCGCGCCGAGATCGAGCAGGTGCTGTCCACTGTGGACGGCGGCTCGGAGGCCCGCATCGGAACGATGATCGAGGTCCCCCGCGCGGCCCTGACCGCCGGTGAGATCGCGCCGATCGCCGACTTCTTCTCCTTCGGCACCAACGACCTCACCCAGATGGGCTGGGGCTTCTCCCGCGACGACGTCGAAAGCGCGTTCTTCTCCCGCTACCTCGAGCTGGGCATCTTCGGCGTCTCGCCGTTCGAGTCCATCGACGCCACCGGCATCGGCCGGCTGATCCGCATCGCCGTCGACGAGGGCCGCGCCGCCAACCCGCAACTGACCATCGGGGTCTGCGGCGAGCACGGCGGAGACCCGGACTCAGTGCACTTCTTCCACGCTGTCGGCCTGGACTACGTCTCCTGCTCGCCCTACCGCGTCCCCGTGGCGCGGCTGGAGGCCGGGAGGGCCGCCGTCGGTGGTGGAGGCTCCGACAGCCGGTGAGGAGACCGACATGTTCACCACCGACAACAGGCGCCGGATCAGGCTGGCGATCGTCTCGCCGACCCCACCGCGACCCTGCCCCGTCGCCGCACACACCGACGAGCTGTGCCGGGTGCTCCCGTCCGTCGCACCCCGGATCGGCCTGACGGTGTACGCGATCGACCACGGCGACGGTCAGCCGACCGCCGGCGGTCGCCGGGTCGACGGCAGCATCGCGGCCGACGACCCGAGCGCCTACCGTCGGGCCGGGCAGCGCCTGCGGCGCCTCGGTGTGGACGTCGCGCTGCTCGAGGTCGGGCCGGGAACCGCCGGCGGCCCGCACGGCCGCTACCTTCTCGGCCTGACCGACGAACTGACCCGGCAGGGTGTGCCGTACATCGTCGCCGCGCACCACGTGCGGCGGTCACCGTTGCCGGACGACGCAGACGCGTTGTCGGCGCTGTGCCGGCCCGCGGCCGGCGTCGTGGTGGCGTCGAACAGCGCCGGTGCGGCACTGGTGTCCAGCCGGATCGTGCCGCCCCGGCGGATAGCGGTCGTGCCACCGGGGCCGCCCCTCGACCTGCTGGACCCGCGCACCACCGGCCCCCTGCCGGCCGCCCTCGCCCGGTACGGCGACGGCCCGCTGCTGACCACGACGGGGTACCTGTCGCCGGCCCGGGGCATCGAGGTGGCCGTGGCCGCGCTCCCCGGTCTCGCCGCCACACATCCGGGCATCCGCTACGTTGTCGCGGGTCGGACCCTCGCGTCGCGGCCACCACGCGTCGGCGATCCGTACCGGCGAACCGTGGAGGCGGCCGCCGACGCGTTGGGCGTCGCGCACCGGGTCATCGTCCTGGACGGGGACCTGTCCGCCGCCGACACGGCCGCGCTCCTGCGGGCCACCGACGTCTACGTGGCACCCGACCTCGACTACGCCCGCACCGACGACCGGCCGCTCGCCGACGCGGTCGGCGCCGGCCTCCGGGTGGTCGCCGCGGCGGCCCCGTACGTGGCGGAGCTTCTCGGCGACCGGCCCGACAGCATCGTGCGGCCCGGCGATCCCGCGGCGCTCGCCGCCGCGGTCGAGCGGGTACTCAAGGAGCCCGCGCCGCAGCCGGGCCACCGGTCGTTCGCGCACGCCGCCGAGCAGATCGCCGGCCTGGTCGCGCTCGTCGCCTCGCCGCGGCCGGCACCGGTACGCCGGGCCGCGGCCGGCCGGCGGACGGCGGCCTGATCCGGGCTCGGCCGGATCCGGCCCAGCCTGATCCGGCACGGGCGTCGCGGCCTGCCGCTCACTCCGGGACCGCCGAGGTGGCCCCGGAGGCGGTGCCCGGCTCGTCGAGCACCTCCCGTATCCGCTCCAGCAGTGTGCTCTCCGAGAACGGCTTCTCCACCAGGATCACACCCGGGTCGAGGGTCCCCTGCGAGGCGAGCACGGGCTGGGCGTACCCGGACATGTAGAGCACCCGGACATGCGGATACCGCTCCCGCATCGTGAACGCCAGATCCTTTCCGAGCATGTGCGGCATGATGACGTCGCTCAACAGAAGGTCGATGCGGCTGTCGGTGTCCTCGGCGATCTTGATCGCCTCGGGCCCGTTGGCCGCCGTCAGAACCTGGTAGCCGTTTCGCGTCAGGATGCGCCGGGCCACCTCGCGCAGGGCGTCCTCGTCCTCGACGATCAGGACGGTCTCGCCGCCGCGACGGCGCGTGCCGGAGGCCGAGGCGGTTGCCTCGGTGGGCACCGGTCGCCGGTCCGTGGCAGGCAGGAAGGCGGTGAAGGTGGTACCCGCGCCGGGGCTGGACGTGATGGACGCCTGCCCTCCGGCCTGCGTGACGATGCCGTACACCGTGGCCAGGCCGAGCCCGGACCCCTCCCCCTTGGGCTTGGTGGTGAAGAACGGCTCGAAGACCCGCTCGGCGATCTCCGGCGGGATACCGGTGCCGGTATCGGTGACGCAGAGCTTCACGTGCCGGCCCGGACGCAGGTCGTGGTGAGACGGGGCGTCGGTGTCGGCAATCAGATGGTTGCTGGTGTCGATACGGAGCGTGCCGCCGTCGGGCATGGCGTCGCGGGAGTTGACGGCCAGGTTGACCAGAATCTGTTCCAGCTGACCCGGATCGGCCAGCACCGGCCAGAGGTCGTGCGCGAGGGAGGTGTGGAGCTGTATGTGTTCGCCCAGGGTTCGTCGGAGGAGGGCTTCGACCTCGGTGACGACGGTGTTCAGGTTGAGTACCTGGGGCCTGACGACTTCCCGGCGTCCGAAGGCGAGGAGCTGGTGCGTCAGCTCGGTGGCCCGTCTACCGGCGCGCTGCACCTGCGTGATGTCGTGGAGAACCGCCTGCCAGGCGGGGTCGTCCCCGTGAGCGGCGCCGACCTCCTCGGCGATGAACGAGGTGTAGTTCAGCATGACAGCGAGGAGGTTGTTGAAGTCATGGGCCACGCCACCCGCGAGCTGCCCGAGACTCTCCAGCCGCTGCGACTGGTGCAGCTGGGCCTCGAGCCGTTCGCGCTCGGCCCGGGTCTTCAGGCGTTCCCGCTCGGCCTGCAGTTCCAGCCGGTCGGCGACGTCGCGGATCGCGGCCGACACGATCGGGCCGTCCTCCGTTTCCAGGGACGACAGGCTGATCTCGGCGGGGAACTCGGTTCCGTCCTTCCGTCTGGCCGCCAGCTGCATCCCCGCGCCCATCGGGCGTGCCCGCGGATGTGCGAAGTACTCGGTGCGGTGGGCGGGGTGGACCGCGCGGGCACGTTCGGGCACCAGGATCTCGATCGACTGGCCGAGCAGTTCGTCGCGCCGGTAACCGAACAGCCGCTCCGCCTGCGTGTTGACCAGGGTGATGGCGCCGTCCGGGGTGACGCCGACGATCGCGTCCGGAGCCGCCTCGAGCAGTCCGCGGAACTTCGCCTCCGCACGGACCCGGTCACCGACGTCCCGGGACACCGACGCCACGCCGACGATGTGTCCGGTGGCGTCCGCGATCGGCGACATGCTCAAGGAGACGGTGACGCTCGTACCGTCCTTGCGCACCCGCCGGGTCTCGTACTGCTCCACGCGCTCGCCGGCCGCGATGCGTGTGAGGATGTCGGCCTCGACTCCGCGGCGTTCCGGCGGGTACAGCACGCTCGCGTGCCGGCCCGTGATCTCCTCCGCGGTATATCCGTAGAGACGCTCGGCTCCCGGGTTCCAGCTGGTGATCACCCCGTCCCGGGTCTTGCCCAGGATGGCGTCATGCGATGACAGGATGATCGACGCGAGCCGGCTCTGTGCCTCCGCGGCCCGCCGCCGCTCCGTGACGTCCCGGACGGCGGCCGAGACGAGCTGGCCGTCCTCGGTATCGATGGCCGACAGCGAGATTTCGCACGGGAACTCGGTTCCGTCCCGGCGCCGCGCCGCCAGCTCCATCCCTTCGCCCATCGGGCGATGTTCCGCGTTGGCGGCGTAGCGCGTACGGTGCTCCGGGTGCCGGCCGCGGACAGCCTCCGGTACCAGGACCTCGACCGGCCGGCCCACCAGTTCCTCCCGCCGGTAGCCGAACATCCGCTCGGCCTGGGCGTTGACCAACGCGATGGTTCCGTCGGCCCGCACGCCGATGGTCGCGTCCGGCGCGGCTTCCAGCAGACCCCGGAACTTCGCCTCCGCCCGGATCCGGTCGCTGACGTTCCGCACGGCGGCCACCACCAGCTGGCCCTGTGCCGTCGGCACCGACGACAGGGAGATCTCCGCCGGGAACTGCGTGCCGTTCCTCCGCCGGCCGGCGAGCCGGACCCCCGCAGCCATCGGTCGAGGACGGGCATCGGCCAGGTAGCGCTGCCGGTGACCGGGATGCGTCTCGCGCGCGGACTCCGGTACCAGCATCTCGATCGGGTTTCCGAGCAGTTCCGCCCTGCGGTACCCGAACAACTGCTCGGCCTGCGCGTTGACCAGAACGATCGAGCCGTCGGCGTCCACGCCGACCAGCGCATCCGGGGCGGCGTCCAGGAGGCCGCCCGAATCGAACTCTGTGTGCGTCGACATCTCACGCCTCATCCGCGATCGACAAGGAGCTTCACGAGCTGACCGGCATGTGGGCGAGCATAGGCCGGTCGCGCTTCCGCTGGGCCGACAATGCCGATGAGTCGGCCGTTCGGCCGAACCGCCCGTTCACCACCGGTCCACCACCGCCACTCGCGCATCGTCGTTCACTTTCGCGCCAAGGCTCAGACTTCGGTGTTCGCCGTCGATCAGGAGCGGAGGACAGCGACAGCCGGGACGGTGGCACATGGCTCGGTCGAGCGGATGGGTCCTGGTCCCGCAACGGATTCTGCTCGAGCGCAGTCCGCTGATCATCGTGCTGGGTCCCGATGTGTCGGAGTGGAACGACTGGCGCGTGCGGGCGAGTGACGTACCGGCCGGGCATCCGCTGGGCAGCGAATGCTGCTTCGCCACCCTTTCGCCCACCGGCGCGCTGGCCATCGCGGGCCACCGCAGGTCCGCGGCCAACGATCCTCACCCGACATGGACCGTGGCGCTCAGCCAGGATCCGGCGCTGTGCCGGGAGGTGTTCCGGCACCTGGTCGCCACCGTCGACACCCTCGCCGGGGTGTGTTCGGCGACCGTGCATAGTATCCGCGTGACCTACGGCGTCGCACGGACCCGGAGTGCGAGAACACAGATGTCGTCCGGGTTGGCCCGGGGTAGGAGCCCACGCATGGACGCGTGCGTCGGTCCCTGCCGCACCGCCGACATCTGCGAAAGGGTCCGCTTGATCTGGTCGAGAGGCTGCTCGGTGTCGTCCGGGCGGCGCTCCACCAGGCCATCGGTGTAGAGCACGACGAGATCATCGACCCGTAGGTGTGTCGCGACCACCGGATGCGTCAGGTCCGCATCGATGCCGAGGAGGACCCCGGCCGGCTGGGCAAGTTCGAGGACCGTTCCGGCCCGGGCCAGAAGCGGCGGGGGGTGCCCGGCGCGTGCCCACGACAGTGCCCTGTCCGCGGGGTCGTACACCGCGACCATTGCGGTGCCCGTGATCCCCAACCGCGCGCACAACGTGTTCAGATGGCCCAGCAACGTGCCAGGGTCCAGGATCCCGATCGACAGCCAGGCGATCAGCGAGAAGCGGACATGCGCCATGCCGGTCGCCGCATCGAGCCCGTGCCCGGCGACATCTCCGATCGCCAGTGCGACCCGACCGTCGGGCAGGCCCTGGGCGCAGTACCAGTCGCCGCCGACCCGCGCGAACCGGTCCGCCGGCGCGTAGAGGACGACGGCGTCCAGGTCCGCCAACCGGAATGGCATCAGGGGCACCGGCTGAATCATGTCCTGCACGCGCACGGCGACCCGGTGCGCGGACTGCGCGACAACCGGGTGGGTCAGATACCGCCGGCGGAGGCGGCCGACGGTGGCATCGCGCGGGAACCCGGACATCACCCGCGCGTTCGTCACGAGCCCCATTCGCATCGTGACCTCCCGTCCGGAACCGGCGTCGGGAGTGTTCAGCGGTAGCACCGGTCCCGACGACCGGTCGACTGTCCGCAGACCGGTCCCGGCCGTGCCGACGTCGCCTTCCGCTTCGGTGCGCCCCGGTCGGCGTCGGGTTCCGTCGACCCGTTCCGACCAGATCAGAAGACCGCCATGGACCCGCCGGACGACGACCTCGGACCGGGCGGCCTCCCCGTCACCGACGTCGACGACCCGCCCGGGTAGACCGGTGGCCAGCACCTGCAGGTACAACTGCCAGACCGGACCGTCGGCGAGGCCCGGACGACTGCCGGACACCAGCCCGCCCATCTGCTCCACGGCCTGCCCGGAGGCGTGCTCCCCGCCGCTGACCGCGTCGACCCGGAAGTCCGTCACCGCACCGTCCGCGGCCCGCACCGGCGCGAGCCATACCCATCCGGCCGGCAGCGCCGACAGGAACTCCCGGATGACCGCGACAACGGCGGGCCGCCGCTTCGACGACGGTGTCCGTCCCTGCGGGTCGGTGCCCAACCGCCCGGCGTCCTCTGCCACGCCGGCAGCCTAGTCCCCGCCGGGCCGTGCGCGACGGTTCAGCAGCGACAATCACGAGTTCGTGAAGCCGCCGGACCGATCTCGCCCGGCGTCCCGGCTCCGTGATCACGCCGACGAAACGGGTCGGAGGTCCCGGACCGGACACCACCGACGGCCCTACTGTCCCTCCCGCGACACCGCTGAACTGGAGGTGCAGGTGAACGCGAACGCGCAAGAGGAGTGAGACGATCGTGAACGACGCCCCCGCGACCACCGAGATCCGGACCGCAGTGGACTCCCTCGTGGTCAACGGACTCAAAGCACTCGCCGACTACGACGGGTTCACCCAGGAGCAGATCGACCACATCGTCAAGAAGGCGTCCGTCGCGGCGCTGAGCCGCCACGGCGACCTGGCCCGCCTCGCGGTCGAGGAGACCGGACGGGGCGTGTTCGAGGACAAGGCGGTCAAGAACGTCTTCGCCTCGGAGCACATCGCCTACAGCCTCGCCGGCCTGCGCACCGTCGGCGTCGTCGACCGCGACGAGGTCAACGGCATCGTCGAGATCGCCGAACCGGTCGGCGTCGTCTGCGGCGTCACCCCGGTGACGAACCCGACCTCGACCACAGTGTTCAAGGCGCTGATCGCGCTGAAGACCCGCAACCCCATCGTGTTCGCGTTCCACCCGTCGGCGCAGCGGTGCAGCGCCGAGGCGGCCCGCGTGGTGCGGGACGCGGCGGTGGCCGCCGGCGCGCCGGAGCACTGCGTACAGTGGATCGACACGCCGTCGGTCGAGGCCACCCAGGCCCTCATGGGCCACCCCGGGGTGTCGGTCATCCTCGCCACCGGCGGCAACGCGATGGTGCGCGCCGCGTACTCGGCCGGCAAGCCCGCCCTCGGTGTCGGACCCGGCAACGTCCCCGCCTACGTCGACGACACGGCCGACGTCGCCCGCGCCGTGCACGACATCGTGGTCTCCAAGACGTTCGACAACGGCATGATCTGCGCCTCGGAGCAGGCGGTCATCCTGCACACCCGCATCCACGACGAGGCCCTGGCGCAGTTCCGCCGGCTGCACGCCCACATCGCCACCGCCGACGAGAAGCGGATGCTGGAGCAGCTCATCTTCGGCGCCACCGCGAACGGCGCCGACTGCGCGGGCTCGAAGCTCAACCCGGCCGTCGTCGGCCAGTCCGCGGCGTGGATCGCCGAGGCCGCCGGCTTCACCGTGCCCTCCGACACCTCGGTCATCCTCGTTCCCGTCGACAGCGTCGGCCCCCAGGAGCCCCTGACCCGCGAGAAGCTGTGCCCGGTGCTCGCCCTGGTGCGGGTGCCGACCCGCGACGACGGCTTCACCGCCGCCGTGCGCATGGTCGAGCTCGACGGGCTGGGCCACAGCGCGGTCATCCACGCCGCCGACGCCGCCACCGTCGAGGCCTACGGCCAGCGGGTCAAGGCGGTGCGCATCATCTGGAACTCGCCGTCGTCGCAGGGCGGCATCGGTGACGTCTACAACGCGTTCGTCCCCTCGCTGACCCTCGGCTGCGGCAGCTACGGCCGCAACTCGGTGTCGGGCAACGTGTCGGCGGTCAACCTGCTCAACATCAAGCGGATCGGCCGGCGGAACAACAACCTGCAGTGGTTCAAGGTCCCCCCGAAGACCTACTTCGAGGCCAACGCCATCCGCTACCTCGCCGACATGCCCGACGTCAGCCGCGTCACGATCGTCACCGACCCGACGATGACCCGGCTCGGCTACGTCGACCGCATCCGCACCGTGCTGCGCCAGCGCCCGAACCGGGTGACCGTCCAGATCCTCGACACCGTCGAGCCCGAGCCGACGATGTCCACGGTGGACAAGGGTGCCGAGCTGATGCGCTCGTTCCGTCCCGACACCATCATCGCGCTCGGCGGTGGCTCGCCCATGGACGCGGCGAAGGTGATGTGGCTGCGGTACGAGAACCCCGACGTCGACTTCACCGACATGCGCGAGAAGTTCTTCGACATCCGCAAGCGGGCGTTCGCGTTCCCCACGCTGGGACGCCTGGCGAAGCTGGTCTGCATCCCGACCACCTCCGGCACCGGCGCCGAGATCACCCCGTTCGCGGTCATCACCGACACGGCGACCGGCATCAAGTACCCGCTCGCCGACTACGCGCTCACCCCGAGCGTGGCGATCGTCGACCCGGTGCTCACCGCCGACCTGCCACCGGCGATCACCGCCGACAGCGGGTTCGACGCGCTGACCCACGCTACCGAGGCGTTCGTGTCGGTCTACGCCAACGACTTCACCGACGGGCTGGCGCTGCACGCGATCAAGCTGATCTTCCGCTACCTGCCCGACGCCGTGCGGCACGGCGCCGCCGACCCGGTCGCCCGCGAGAAGATGCACAACGCCGGCTCCATCGCCGGCATGGCGTTCGGCAACGCGTTCCTCGGCCTGGTGCACGCGCTGGCGCACACCCTCGGCGCGAGCTTCCACATCGCACACGGCCGCACCAACGCCGTCCTGCTCCCCCACGTGATCCGGTACAACGGCACGGTTCCGGCGAAGCTCACCAGCTGGCCGAAGTACGGGACGTACGTGGCTCCCGAGCGGTTCCAGCAGATCGCGCAGTCCCTCGGCCTGCCGGCGTCGACACCTGAGGAGGGCGTCGAGTCCTACGCCGCCGCGATCGAACGGCTGCGCGAGGAGGTCGGCATCGAGCCGACGTTCCAGGCCATCGGCGTCGACGAGCAGACCTTCCTCGCCGCCCTGCCCCAGCAGGCGATGAACGCCTACCTCGACCAGTGCGCCCCGGCCAACCCGAGAATGCCGATGCTCGACGACATGCAGGCCATCATGCGCCGCGCCTACTACGGAAGCTGAGCGGTCGCGGTCCCGGAGCGGCGCTCCGGGACCGCGCCGGTTCAGTGGGGGACGTGGCGTCAGATGGCCTCGACCCGCTCGCGCAGGTCGCGGACGGCGTCTACCGCCAACTCCTCCGGGGGCGCAGGAAGCGTCGCCGGATCGGCGGACGCGTACTTCTCGATCAGGCTCTCGGCCCGATCAGCGATCGCGGTGCCCTGGCTCCGGACGCCCACTGTGAATGGCTCCCACGTCGACTATCTATCGACGCCTTCAACCAATCTCGATGGCTCGGTGCCCGGCAGGGACCAAGGTCCCGCGGTGCCGATACGGGCCTCTATGCCGGTTGCGCGCCGCCGGTTGCGCGCCGCCGGTTGCGTTTCGGACGGAACGTGCGCCCGCACGCCGGACCTGGTTCCCACGGGAAGGGGACCTTCGGCCCTGTCGACGGTCCGACCCCAGGGCCGAAGCTCCCTCCGAGGCACCCTGCGCGGAAAGGACGCTCTGTGGACGCTCTTGACCTGGCCCGGTGGCAGTTCGGCATCACCACCGTGTACCACTTCATCTTCGTGCCGATCACCATCGGACTGTCGGCGTTGGTGGCCGGGCTGCAGACCGCCTGGGTTCGCACCGGGAAGCCGGAGTACCTGCGCGCCACGAAGTTCTGGGGGAAGCTGTTCCTCATCAACTTCGCCATGGGCGTGGTCACCGGCATCGTGCAGGAGTTCCAGTTCGGCATGAACTGGAGCGCCTACTCCCGATTCGTCGGCGACATCTTCGGCGCCCCGCTGGCCATCGAGGGTCTGCTGGCGTTCTTCCTGGAGTCGACGTTCCTCGGGTTGTGGATCTTCGGCTGGGACCGGCTGCCCAAACGCGTGCACCTCGCCACCATCTGGCTCGCCTCGATCGGCACGATGCTCTCGGCGTACTTCATCCTCGCCGCCAACTCGTGGATGCAGCACCCGGTCGGGTACCGCGTCAACGCCGACACCGGGCGGGCCGAACTCACCGACTTCCCGGCCGTGCTCACCAACAGCACCGCGGTGGTCACGTTCGCGCACACCATCACCGCCTGCTTCCTCACCGCGGGCGCGCTGATGCTGGCCGTCAGCGCCTGGCACGTCCGCCGCCGTAACCAGGCCGGCGTGTTCCGGCCCGGGCTGCGGTTGGGCGCCTGGGTCGTCATCGTCGCCGGCATCGGGATCCTCGTCACCGGAGACATCCAGGCCCGCGTGATGACCGAGCAGCAGCCGATGAAGATGGCCGCGGCCGAGGCGCTGTACCAGAACTCGGGGCCGGCCAGCTTCTCGGTGTTCACCATCGGCACCCTCGACGGCCGCGAGGAGGTCGCGAGCGTGCGCATCCCGTCACTGCTGTCGCTGATGGCGACCGGCTCACCCGACGGCGAGGTCGAGGGCATCGACGATCTGCAACGCGCGGCCGTGGAGAAGTACGGCGAGGGCGACTACGTGCCCTACGTGCCGGTCACCTACTGGTCGTTCCGGCTGATGATCGGCTTCGGCGTGCTGGCGATGCTCATCGCCGCGCTGGCGCTGTGGACCACGCGCAAGGGGCGCACCCCCACCAACCGCTGGCTGTGGGTCGCCGCCGTGTCGACCGTCGCGATGCCGTTGCTGGCGAACTCGTTCGGCTGGATCTTCACCGAGATGGGCCGGCAACCGTGGACCGTGTTCGGCGTGTTCCGCACCGCCGACAGCGTCTCCCCGACGGTCGGGGCGCCCACGGT
This sequence comes from Virgisporangium ochraceum, assembly GCF_016863655.1. Taxonomy (GTDB): domain Bacteria; phylum Actinomycetota; class Actinomycetes; order Mycobacteriales; family Micromonosporaceae; genus Virgisporangium; species Virgisporangium ochraceum. The sequence continues at coordinate 201,676 of NZ_BOPH01000088.1, read as the reverse complement.
CGCCACGTCGCTGATCGTCCTCACCGTCCTCTATGGAGTGCTGGCGGTGATCGAGGTCGGCCTCTTCGTGCGGTACGCGCGGGCCGGCGCTCCCGAGGTGGAGCAGAAGGACGACGACGACCAGCAGCTCGCGTTCGCGTACTGACGGGAGAAAGAGACCAATGGAACTGACCACCGTCTGGTTCATCCTGATCGCGGTGCTGTGGGCCGGGTACTTCCTGCTCGAGGGCTTCGACTTCGGCGTCGGCATCCTGCTGCCCGTCATCGGCCGCGACGAACGCGAACGCCGCGTGCTCATCAACACCATCGGACCGGTCTGGGACGGCAACGAGGTGTGGCTGCTCGTCGCCGGCGGCGCGACGTTCGCCGCGTTCCCAGAGTGGTACGCCACCCTGTTCTCCGGCTTCTACCTGCCGCTGCTCATCATCCTCGTGGCGCTCATCCTGCGCGGGGTGGCGTTCGAGTACCGCGGCAAGGTCGACAGCGTCACGTGGCGGCGCCGGTGGGACGCCTGCATCATCGGCGGCAGCCTGGTTCCGGCGCTGCTGTGGGGCGTCGCGTTCGGCAACATCGTGCGCGGCGTGAAGCTCGACGCCGACCACGAGTACGTCGGCGGCTTCTTCGACCTGCTCAACCCGTACGCGCTCCTCGGTGGCCTCACCACCCTCACCCTGTTCACCCTCCACGGCGCGGTGTTCCTCGCGCTGAAGACCGACGGCCGGGTGCGCCGCCACGCCGGCGACCTCGCCGTACGCCTCGGCGTCGCGGCGGTCGTGGTCGCGGCCGGCTTCCTGGTGTGGACGCAGGCGTCGTACGGCGACGCCGGTGGCCTCGTGCTGTCGGGTGCCGCGGCACTTGCGCTCGTCGCCGCCGTGGTGGCCGCCCACCGGCGCCGGGAGGGCTGGGCGTTCATCGGAACGGCGGCCACGATCGTGCTCGCGACGGCCGCCCTGTTCGTCACCCTGTTCCCGAACGTGCTGCCCTCGACGCTCGCCGACGCGAACAGCCTCACCACGACCAACGCCGCGTCCACCCCGTACACGTTGCGCATCATGACCTGGGTCGCCGTGGTGTTCACCCCGATCGTGCTCGGCTACCAGGCGTGGACGTACTGGGTGTTCCGCAAGCGGCTCACCGTCGAGCACATCCCGGTCCCGTCCACAGTGGACGCCTCGACGTGAGACCGCTCGACCCGCGGCTGCTGCGCCACGCCCGCGCCACCCGGGGCTTCCTGGCGCTGACGGTCGCGCTCGGCCTGGCCCTGGCCGGCCTGGTCGTGGCGCAGGCGACCCTGCTCGCCGGTGGCATCACGGCCGTGTTCCTCGACGACGCAGGACCGGCCGACCTGGTACCGACGCTGGGATGGCTGGCCGTGGTGACCGCGGCCCGCTCGGCGGTCGCCTGGGCGCAGGAGGTGGCCGCGGTCCGGGCCGCGGCGGCGGTCAAGAGCCAGCTCCGCACGAGGCTGCTGGCCGCCGTCGCGGAACACCCCGGCCACCGCGACACCGGCGCGGTCGCGACGCTCGCCACCCGCGGCCTCGACGCCCTGGACGCCTACTTCGCCCGGTACCTGCCGCAGCTGGTACTCGCCGCCCTCGTACCGGCGATCGTGCTGGCGCGGATCCTGCCCGTCGACCTCGTCGCCACCGCGACCATCGCCCTGACGCTGCCGCTCATCCCGCTGTTCATGGCGCTGGTCGGCCTGCACACCGAAGCGGCCAACCGCCGCCAGTTCCGGTTGCTGACCCGGCTCTCCCACCATTTCCTCGACGTCGTCGCGGGCCTGCCGACGCTGAAGGTGTTCGGCCGGGCCGGCGCCCAGGCGGCGACGATCCGCCGCATCAGCGGCGAACAGCGCCGCCGCACGATGCGCACGCTGCGCACCGCGTTCCTGTCCTCCCTCGTGCTCGAACTGCTCGCCACCCTGTCCGTCGCGCTCGTCGCCGTCGGCATCGGGCTGCGCCTCGTCTCCGGCGACCTCGACCTGGCGACGGCGTTGCTGGTGCTGATCCTGGCGCCGGAGGCGTACCTGCCGCTGCGCCAGGTGGGAGCGAACTACCACGCCAGCGCGGAGGGCCTCGCCGCCGCCGAGGAGGCCTTCGCCGTCATCGAGGCCGGCCCGGCACCGCGCGCGGCGTCCGCGGTGGCACCGGCCGTCGGCACGATCCGCTTCGACGCGGTCGTCGTGGAGTATCCGGGACGCGCGGAGCCGGCCCTCTCGGTGACCGCGACCGTCGGGCCGGGTGAGGTCGTCGCGCTGACCGGGCCGAGCGGCAGCGGCAAGTCGACGGCGCTGGCCGTGCTGCTCGGGCTGGTGACGCCGACCACCGGACGGGTCCTCGTCGACGGGCTCGACCTGTCCACTGTGGACCTCGACGCCTGGCGGCGGCGGATCGCCTGGGTGCCGCAGCGCCCCTGGATGTTCGCCGGCACCGTCGCGGCGAACATCCGCCTCGGCGACCGCGACGCCGACGACGACGCCGTGCGCCGCGCCGCCCGGCTCGCCGGCGCGGACGGTTTCGTCGACGCCCTCCCCGACGGGTACGCCACCCGCCTCGGTGACGGCGGCACCGGGCTGTCGGCCGGCCAGCGGCAGCGGCTGGCGCTGGCCCGGGCGTTCCTGCGCGACGCGCCGCTGGTGCTGCTCGATGAACCCACCGCGAACCTCGACGGGGAGTCGGCCGACACGGTGATGGCCGCGATCCGGCGGCTCGCCGCCGGACGCACCGTGCTGATCGCCGCGCACCGGCCGGAACTGGTCGCGCTGGCCGACCGCGAGCTGCGCCTCGGCGCACCGGCGGGTGTGCGGTGACGGCGCCGGCCTGGCTGCGCCTGCTCCTGTCGGCCGCGCGACCGGCGGCGGGACGGCTGGCACTGTCCACTGTGGCCGGTGTCGGTGCCGCGGGCGCCGGCGTGGGGCTGATGGCCACCTCGGCGTTCCTCATCTCCCGGGCCGCGCTGCACCCGCCCGTGCTGCACCTGATGGTCGCGATCGTGGCGGTGCGCGCCTTCGGCATCAGCCGCGGCGTGCTGCGTTACGTCGAACGGCTCGTCGGCCACGACGCCGCGCTGCGGGTCCTGGGCGCGCTCCGGGTGCGGGTGTACACGCGGCTGCAGCGGCTGGCCCCGGCCGGCCTCGCCGACTTCCGCCGCGCCGACCTGGTGCAGCGGCTCGTCAGCGACGTCGAGGCGGTGCTCGACGCGCTGGTCCGGGTGGCGCTGCCGTACGCGGTGACGATTCTCGTCGGTGTCGGCTCGGTCGCCCTCGTCGGTGCGCTGCTGCCCGTCGCCGGCGCAGTCCTGGCCGGCACGCTCGTCGTCGTCGGCGCCGTGGTGCCGCTGGTCCAGGCCGCCACGGCGCGGCGCACCGACGGTCGCCTCGCGCCGCTGCGCGGCGAACTCGCCGTCGCGACCGTCGACCTCGTGCACGGCCTGCCCGACCTGATCGCCTACGGCGCCGTCGACGAGCATCTCGCCCGCGCCGCCGACGTCGACCGGCGGCTGCGCCGGGCCACCGAACGGGCGAGCGGCGTCACCGGTGTCTCGGCGGCGGTCACGGCGCTGTGCACCGGCATCTGCGTCCTCGCCGGGCTGGCCGCCGGCGCGGCGGCGGTGCGGGCGGGCGCGCTCGACGGCGAGCTGCTCGCCGTCGTCGTCCTCACCCCGCTCGCCGTGTTCGAGGCCGCCGGCGGCCTGCCCGCCGCGGCCCAGCGGCTCGCGGCCGCCCGGACGGCTCTCGACCGGCTCGCCGCGGTCCTCGCCGCGCCCGACCCGACGCCCGATCCGGTCGCGCCCCGGCCGCTGCCGTCCGGCCCCTACACGCTGCGGCTGGAGAACGTCACCGCCCGCTGGGAACCGGGCCGGCCGGTGTTCGACGGGCTGTCGCTGGACCTGACGCCCGGCCGCCGGACCGCGCTGGTCGGCCCGAGCGGCACCGGCAAGAGCACCGTCGCGGCGCTGCTCGTGCGCTGGCTCGACCCGGTCGCGGGACGGGTGACGCTCAACGGCACCGACCTGCGCCGGTTCCGCGGCGACGACGTCCGCCGCGTCGTCGGCTACCTGCCCGACGACGCCCACCTGTTCGACACGACCATCGAGGAGAACCTGCGCGTCGCCCGCCGCGACGCCACCACGGCGCAGCTCGAGGCCGCCCTCGCCGACGCCCGCCTGCTCGACTGGGTGCGCACCCTGCCCGACGGCACCGCCACACCGGTCGGGGAGCACGGGGTGGCGCTGTCCGGTGGCCAGCGACGCCGGCTCGCGCTGGCCCGCGCCCTGCTCGCCGACTTCCCGGTGCTGGTGCTCGACGAACCGACCGAACACCTCGACGAGCCGACCGCGCTCGCCCTCACCCGTGACATCCTCACCGCGACGCGCGGGCGGACGGTCCTGTTCGTCACCCACCGCCCGGAGGCACTGTCGCATGTGGACGAGGTCGTCGACCTCCGCGACCGCATGGCAGCATGGCGTCGTGCTGCGGTATGACGAAGACGATCTGGTGACCTATGTCGCCGGGCACTCCTCAGCGGTGGCCCTCGTCGTCGACGACACGTCCGACGACCTCGCCGCCTGCGCGGCGCTCCGGCGCGCGGCGGTACGGGTGAGCCAGATACCGCATCCGCTGGAGCCCGACTCGCCGCTGCCGAACTGGTGCACGGTGCTCCACGAAGACGGCGTGCCGGTGTTCCACCTGGACATGAAGGACGAGGCGCAGTACGCGGAGCAGGTCGTCGCGATCGTGCTCGACGAACTCCGGTCGGCCGGGGTCGACGGTCAGCTCGGACCGAGGCTCCCGCCGCCGCCACCGTTCGACTACGACGCCGAGGCCGACATCTTCTACGGGCAGACGTGGCCGCTGACCGAACTCGACGGGCGCGACCTGCCGCCCGGCTTCCCCGACGGCTTCCCGGTGCCCGCCGGCGCCACGCTCGTGCTCGCCGAGACCGCCCGCGACGGCACCTGGGAGCACGCGGCGTGGCGACGCGACAGGCCGTTCGACGGCTACACCGACCGGCTGCGGGCGTTCGGCTGCGAACTGGGACCCGTGCCCCGGGACGAGGTCGCCGGCTTCGTCGCCGCGACATGCATGGTCCGGTACCCGCTGGACCGGGGCGGGAGTGTCTCCCTCTACCACGAGTGGTGCAAGCACGGTCGGCAGCCGTCGGCCTGGTACGTCAGCGTCGTCTGGAGCACCGGTCCGGCCCCGGCCAGGACACCGCCGGAGCCCGCTGTGCCGGTCACCTATCACCTGCCACCCGGGCAGGAGACCGCCGGCGAGACGGTGCTCGCCGTGCGCGAGGCGGCACTGGCCGTCGAGGCGGCGCTCAGCGGGCCGCACTGCCACCACGAACCGTCGCTGCCGCAGTGGACCCACGAACGGCTCGCGCCGCTGTTCGACGGCCTCGACGACGACCGGCTGGCCGCCGTGCGGCACGCCTGCCTGACGATGGCGTCGAACTGGGTCTACCACGGGATGGTGCGGATGCGCCTTCCGCTGGCACAGGACGACGCCGGTCGCCTGTACGCCCCGGACCTCCGGACGGCGGTCGCGTCGCCGGGCGGCGAGGCGCTGCTGGCGCTGCGGACGGCCGCGGCGGTGCTGGAGCCGTTGTTCCAGAACCTGCGCGCCGCCGAGCTCGCCGTCGGCGCCGACCGTCTCACCCGGACCGTCGAGGACCTCGACGCCGACGAGCTGGCCGGGCTCCGCGACGCCTGCCGGCACGTCGCCGGGAGAACCGGACCGGCCTGACCCGCCGGGGAGCGCATCCCGATCGATGCCGTTAGCGTGGTGGCATGACAGGCCCGCACCGGCCGTTCGGCCGCATCCCGGTCACCGATGTCGCGCCGGTCGTCGACGGCGGCAACCGGCCGACGAAGTCCGTCGTCGGTGAGGAGTTCGACGTCACCGCGACGGTGTTCCGCGAAGGGCACGAGGCGGTCAACGCCACCGTGGTGCTCACCGACCCCGCCGGCGCGGAGCACCACCTGCCGATGGTCCGCGTCAACGCCGGCCTGGACGCGTGGGCGGCGACCGTCTGCGCCGACCGCACCGGGCGGTGGTCGTTCCGGGTCGAGGGCTGGTCGGACCCGTACGGCACGTGGCACCACGACGCGGTCATCAAGATCGGCGCCGGTGTCGACGTCGAGCTGATGCTCGAGGAGGGCGCCCGGGTCCTGGAGCGGGCGGTGGCCGAGGTGTCGCGTCCGGCCGAGGGGGCCGCCGTGCTGGAGCAGGCGGTGAAGGCGTTGCGCGACAACGGTTCCGCGAAGGAGGACCGGCTGAGCGCCGGCGTGTCGGCGGACGTCCGACGCGAGCTGGTCGAACGCCCGCTGCGCGACCACGTGTCGGCGAGCCCCGGGTTCCCCTGGCTGGTGGAGCGGGTCCGGGCCCTGTACGGCGCCTGGTACGAGTTCTTCCCCCGCTCGGAGGGCGCCACGTTCGACGAGACCACCGGCACGTGGACCAGCGGCACGTTCGCCACCGCGTCCCGCCGCCTGGAAGCGGTCGCGGGCATGGGTTTCGACGTCGTGTACCTCACGCCGGTCCACCCGATCGGGCGCGTCAACCGCAAGGGTCCCAACAACACCCTGCACGCCGGTGAGCTCGACCCCGGATCGCCCTACGCCATCGGCTCCGCCGATGGCGGCCACGACGCGGTGCACCCCGACCTCGGCACGTTCGCCGACTTCGACGCGTTCGTCGCGCAGGCGCGCGGGCTCGGCCTCGAGGTGGCCCTCGACCTCGCGCTGAACTGCGCGCCCGACCATCCGTGGGTCACCGAGCACCCGGAGTGGTTCACCACGCGGGCCGACGGTTCGGTCGCGTACGCCGAGAACCCCCCGAAGAAGTACCAGGACATCTACCCGCTCAACTTCGACAACGACCCGGAGGGCATCTACGCGGAGATCCGGCGCGTCGTGCTGCTGTGGATCGGCCACGGCGTCACGATTTTCCGGGTCGACAACCCGCACACCAAGCCGGTCGTGTTCTGGGAGCGGCTGATCGCCGACGTCGGTGCCGAGCATCCCGACACCATCTGGCTGGCGGAGGCGTTCACCCGCCCGCCGATGATGCACAACCTCGCGAAGGCCGGCTTCCAGCAGTCCTACACGTACTACGCCTGGCGGCACGGCAGGGCCGAGATCGAGGAGTACTGCCGGGAGCTGGCCGGTCCGGCGGCGGCGTACATGCGTCCCAGCTTCTGGCCGACCACCCACGACATCCTCACGCCGTTCATGCAGCGCGGCGGCGTGGCGGCCTGGAAGATGCGGGCGGCCCTGGCCGCGACGCTCGTGCCCACCTACGGCATCTACGCCGGGTACGAACTGGTCGAGAACGTCGCGCGGCCCGGTGCCGAGGAGCAGATCGACAACGAGAAGTACGAGTACAAGGACCGGCGCTGGGACGAGCGCGGCGACGCCACGCTGGCCCCGTACCTGCGCCGCATCAACGAGATCCGCCGCGCCCACCCGTCCCTGCACTGGCTGCGCAACCTACGCTTCCACCGCGCCGACGACGACCAGGTGCTGGTGTTCTCCAAGGCCCGCCGGGTCTACGACCGCGACGACGTGATCCTCGTGGTCGCCAACCTCGATCCCGTGTACACCCGCGACACCTGGATCCACCTGACGATGCCGGATCTGGGCCTGGAATGGTCCGACAGCTTCGTGGCCCACGACCTGGTGACCGGGCAGCACTGGAACTGGGGCGAGCACGCGTTCGTCCGCGTCGGACCCGACACCGAACCGGTGCACGTCATCCACGTCCAGCCGTACTGACAAACGCCGGGCACGTAAAGTAGTCGCGTGACGGGCATCGATGCGGTGTGCCGGTTGGGTGTCGACCTCGGCACGACGACGACCGTGGCGGTGCTGTCGGAGGGTGGCGATCCGCCGACGCCGCTGCTGTTCGACTCCTCGCCGTCCCTGCGCTCCGCGGTCTTCCACCGGGCCGACACGGGCGTGCTGACCGGTATCGACGCCGAGCGGGCGGGGGTCGGGTATCCGGCCGGCCTGGAACCGAACCCCAAGCGGCGGATCGACGAGGGCACGGTCTGGTTGGGCGAGTCGGAGATCGCGGTCGTCGACCTGCTCGCCGCGCTCCTGCGGCGGGTGGCCGAGCAGGCTCGCCGGGTGGCCGGGCGGGACCCGGACGACGTCGTCCTGACCCACCCGGCCGGTTGGGGCCGGGCCCGGCTCGGCGTCCTGGCCGCCGCCGCCGAACTCGCCGGCTGGCCCGCCTGCAGGTTCCTGCCCGAACCGGTGGCCGCCGCGGCGTACTTCACCACGGTGCTCGGCGTCCAGGTGCCCGCCGGCGGGAGCGTCGTGGTCTACGACCTCGGCGCGGGCACGTTCGACGTCGCGGTGCTCCGGCGCGATGTCGACGGGTTCGCCGTGGTCGCCGTGGACGGGCTGACCGACGTGGGCGGGCTGGACCTCGATGCCGCACTGGTCGGTCACGTCCGCGCCCGGACCGCGGATGCGGCGGAGTGGGACCGGTTGGAGTCTCCCCGGACTCTGGCGGACCGGCACGCCCGCCGGGCCCTGTGGGACGACGTCCGGACCGCCAAGGAACTGCTGAGCCGCCACGTCGTCGCCGACCTGCACGTGCCCCTGGTCGACGTCGATCTGCACATCACCCGGGCCGAGTTCGACCAGGTGGCCGCCGCGCCGATCGGGCGCAGCGTCGAGGTGACGGCCGCCGCGACGCGCAGGGCGGCCGTCCGGCTGGACGCGGGCGGTGGCGTGTTCCTGGTCGGCGGGGCGTCCCGCGTGCCGCTGGTGGCCACCATGCTGCACCGCGCGCTCGATGTGGCCCCCACGACGATCGGCGAACCCGAGCTGGCGGTCGCCCTGGGAAGCCTGCTGTCCGCGCCCACACCGACGCCCACACCGACGCCTGCCGCGCCGGCCGGACCGCGCCGGAGAGTCGCGCCGGCCGGACCGCGCCGGGGAGTCGGGTCGGCCGGACCGCGCCGGCGGGTCGGGTCGGCGGCCCGCGTCGTCGCTGATCCGTTCCCGCGGCGCCGGCGGGGCCGCCGCGCCGTGCTCGTCTCCGCGGCGGCGATTGCCGTGGGTGGCGCGGGCGGGCTCACCGCCTGGCTGTTGCGCGACCGGTTCGACGAGCGGCCCGACGACCGGCTCGTCGCCATCTTCGCCGGACGCCCCTCCCCCGTCCGCGCCGTGGCCTTCGGCCGCGACGGCACCCTGGCCATTGGCAGCGAGGACGCGGCGATCCGCCTTCGGCCGAGCTCCGACCCGGGCGCGGCGCCGGTTCTCCTGACCGGCCATACCGATCGGGTCGGCAGCCTCGCGTTCAGCCCGGACGGCACAAGGCTGGTCAGCGTCGGATGGGACGCCACCATCCGGTTGTGGGACGTCGCCGGCCGGCGCCTGGTCAACAGCACCGCCGACCGGGTGGGCGACGCGTTGTACCGGGTGACCTTCAACTCCGACGGGACGGTGTTCGCCACCGCCGCGTCGTACGCGGTACGGCTGTGGGAGACGGCCACCCTGCGGTCGACGTACGAGGTGAGGCCCGGCGCGCTCCAACGCGCATACGTCGAGGACGCGGTGTTGAGTCCCGACGGCGGGAAACTCGCCGTCGTCACCGACGACGACCTGCTCGTGGTCGATGTCACCGCCCGGACCGCGCCACTGCCGCTGGTCGGGCACACCGGGCACATCTTCAGCGCGGCGTTCAGCTCCGACAACGACACGGTCGCCAGCGGTTCCATCGACGGAACGGTCCGCGTGTGGAGCGCATCCACCGGACGTACTCTCGCGACGCTGACGGGCCACCGCGGATCGGTCTTCGCGGTGTCGTTCAGCCCGGACGGCCGTGTTCTCGCCACCGCCGGCCACGACCGGCTCGTCCGCCTCTGGGACGTGGCCTCCGCCGAGCAGGTCGGCCGGCCCCTCGCGGGCCACACGAACTCCGTCGTCGCCCTGGCGTTCAGCCCGGACGGCCGCCTGATCGCCACCGGTGCCCTCGACCGTCAGGTGCGGCTCTGGCGAATCGGCTGAAGCGTTGGCCGCCTCCCGCCAGCTCCGCGGCGGGCTGGACGCGCCGCCGCGCCGCGGGCCACCTGCCACCGGACCTCCTCGACCGGGCGCTCGACACCTCAGCGACGGGTGCCGAGAGCCTTCCTGAGGAGGAGCGCCAGCTGGTCCTGTTCGGCGGCGCTGAGGTTCGAGATCGCCGCGCGGGCGAAGGCGAAGGAGCCCTCGAACTCGGCGTAGAGGGCGTCGCCGTCGGGGGTGCGTACGAGCTGGCGTGACCGGCGGTCGTTCGGGTTGGTGTGCCGGCGCACGAGGTCGCGGGTCTCCAGCCGCGCGACGATCTGGGTGACGTTCGACGCGTCGCAGCCGAGCTCGTCGGCCAGTTCACGCATGCCGCGCGGGGTGGTCAGCCGGCCGAGGACGCAGGCCTGCGCGACGCTCAGGCCGTGCTTCGTGGCGGCGGTCTCGTAGGCACGGTCGTAGGCGTCGACGAAGTCGAACATCGCCAGCTCTGCTTCGGTCGACGCGGCCACGGGCCCCGACGGAACGGCCATGGAAGCAGTCTACCCAGAAGCTTGATTCCCTCAAGCATCTGTGCCTAGCATGATGCTTGAGTCAATCAAGCATCTCTCGACACGAGGAGGGTTCATGGCCCGTGAGTGGCACCTGGTCCGCAGGCCGGGCACACACGCGTCCCCCGACGATTTCACCCTGGTGGACAGCGATCCGCCGGCGCCCGGACCCGAGCAGGTGGTGGTCCGCAACACGTACCTGTCGGTCGACCCGTACATGCGCGGCCGCATGGACGACCGTCCGTCCTACATCCCGCCGTTCCCGCTCGACGCGCCGCTCGACGGCGCCGCGGTCGGCGTCGTCGTCGAGTCGCGGGCCGCCGGGCTCAAGGCCGGCCAGGTCGTCGAGCACTTCGCCGGGCTGCGCGAGGTCGCCGTGCTCGACGCAGCGGCGGTCTCGGTGCTCGACGCCGACGGCATACCGGCGCCGGCCTACCTCGGGCCGCTCGGCGCGACCGGCCTGAGCGCCTGGCTCGGCATCAGCGAGCTGGCCCGCGTCCGCGAGGGCGACACCGTGTTCGTGACCGGCGCGGCCGGTGCGGTCGGCAGCATCGCCGGCCAGCTCGCCGCGCTGCGCGGGGCCGGTCGGGTGATCGGCAGCGCCGGGTCGGCGGCGAAGGTGCGCCAGCTGACGGAGACGTTCGGGTTCGACGCCGCGTTCGACCACCGCGACGGCGACCCGCGCGAGCAGCTCGCCGCGGCCGCGCCCGACGGCATCGACGTGGTGTTCGACAACGTCGGCGGCGCCCAGCTGGAGGCCGCGATCGGCCACCTGCGGGTCGGTGCCCGGCTCGCCCTGTGCGGCATGGTCAGCCAGTACGACGGTCAGCCGCCGTACGGGATCCGCACCCTCTACGAGCTGATCACCAGGCGAGCCACCGCGTACGGGTTCCTGGTCACCGACCACCTGCACCGGATGCCCGACTTCCGCGCCGAGCTGGACCCGTTGCTGCGCACCGGACGCGTCGTCCACCACCAGTCCGTCGTCGACGGCGTCGAACGGTTCCCCGAGGTACTGCTCGGCCAGCTCCGCGGCGGCGCGACGACGACCACCGGCAAGGCCGTCATCCGGGTGGAGGACGCGCTATGACGCGCACCGTGCTCGTCACCGGCGCCCGCGGCAAGACCGGTCGGCCGGTCGTCGACCTGCTGCGGCAACACCCGGACATCGTCGTCCGGGAGGGCTCCTCGCAACCCGGGGCGCAGACCCGGTTCTCCTGGGAGGACGCGTCCACCTGGCCCGACGCGGTCGACGGCGTCGACGCCGTCTACCTCATGCGACCCGACGTCCCCGACGCGCCCGACCTCGTCGCGCGGCTGGTCGACGTCGACCCGAAGGCCCACGTCGTGCTGCTGTCCGAACAGGGCGCAGGCGAACTGTCCGCCGGGCACTGGGCCCGTCGGGTCGAGGACGCCGTCGTCGGCAGGGCCGGTTCCTGGACCGTGCTGCGGCCGTCCTGGTTCCACCAGGTGCTCACCGACCCGCGGTTCTACCGCGACGACGTCCGCGACCGTCGCGCCCTCGGCCTGCCCTCCGGCGGTGGGCGCATCGCCTGGGTCGACGCGCGCGACATCGCCGCCGTCGCGGTGGCCGCCCTGGTCGCGCCGGCGGAGCACCGGGGACGGGCGTACACCGTCACCGGGCCGGCCGCCCTCACCGTCGCCGACCTCGCGGCCGACCTGTCGACGCGGCTCGGCCACGAGATCCGGGCCGACGACCCGGCGCCGGAGCGGACCGTCGAGGGCCTCGACCCGTTCACCACCGACATCCTCCTGGACCTCTACGAACGCGTCCGCACCGGCGGCTTCGCCGACCTCTCCCCCGCCGTCGAGCGGGTGACCGGCCGGCCGCCGACACCGGCCGGCGCGTTCATCGCGGAGCACCTCGACGCGTGGCGGTAGGTCAGCCGCCGGGCCGGCTCCACCGGCCCGGCGGCGCCACCCCGCCATCGCGTCGGCGATCGGGTCGACTCATCGACCACCGTCTTCCCCGACAAGTTACTTTCGGGTAACCTCGGTGCCGCACCTGGCCAGTATGCGCACGAACCGGACGTCCGCCACCCCGTCCGCCGTCGAACCCAGGAGGAGCCGTGCGCCGATCCGTCATGCTCGTCGCGGCCGCCGTACTCGGTGCCGCCGCGTCTGTCGTCACATCGGTCGCCGCGGCCGTGCCCGCCCAGGCCGCGCCGATCCCGGTGAACTTCAACAACGTCACCGGAACCACCCACCTCGCCAAGCCGAACGTCGACGTCGCGGTGCCGACCTCGGTCGTGCAGACCCAGGTCGACCTCGACGCGAAGACGCTCACCGGCAGTGCCGCCCTGGCACCGCTCACCGCGAAGCTGAACCTCGCCCACCTCATCGGGGTCACCTCGACCGTGCGGGTCGTTCCCACCGGTCCCCTCACCGGCACGATCGACCTCGCCGCGTCCCGACTGACGACGACCACGACGTTCACCCTCGAGGTGACCAACGTGCACCTGGACGCGGCACCGGCCATCAACCTCGTCCCGGCGGGGTGCCGCACCTCGAAACCGACGACGCTGACCCTGCAGAACACGACACCGGTCGACATCTTCCAGCCGATCACGACGCAGGGCACGTACACGATCCCGTCGTTCACCCGCTGCGGCGTGCTGACGCCGTTGCTGTCCCTGCTCCTGTCGGGGCCGGACAACACGATGACGCTCGTTCTCAAGTAGGCGTACCGACTCCGGCGGTGGACGGGCGCCCGTCCACCGCCAGCACGTCGCGTTCGCGCTCTCCACCGGTCCACGGCGGCTCGATCCTCCGCAGGTGGTCGGTGGCGAGGAACGCGTGCCGCAGGTCGGCCGGCAGGCCCTCGTACGGCGAGACCTGCGAGGCATGCACGGCGATCGCCCGTTCCCGCGCGGCCAGGTGCGCGCCCGTGTCCACGACGGTGGTGATGAGCTCGTCCGGGGTACCGGGCACGTCGGCCCGCGCGTACGGCGAGCCGGGGTTCTCCCGCGCGACGTGGTCGAGCCAGCGCCGCATCAGCGCTTGCGGCAGGCAGTGCAGGTAGACCCGCTCCACCCGCCACCGCGCCGTGCGCGCGGCGGCCAGGGCGGCGTCGCGCACGCGGGCGTGGTCGCGGTGTCCGTCGCCGGCATCGAGGGTGACCAGCACGTGCGGGCGGAAGTCCTCGATATGCGCGCGGACCCGTTCGGTGACCTCGTCGAGCGGCGCGCCGGCCAGAGTGCGGGGGGCGGCTTCGCCGGCCAGGCCGGAGTCGGCGAAGCCGAGCAGGTCCACCCGCGACACGCCCAGCATCGCGGCCGCGGTGCGCAGCTCCCGTTCCCGCACGGCCGGCAGCTGCTCGGTGGTGATGCCGCTGCCCGGCGCGGGCTCGCCGGCCTCGCCGCGGGTCGCGCAGCACACGGCGGTGGTCGCGCCGGCGGCGGCCGCGTGCAGGAGAAGGGACCCGCAGCCGAAGGTCTCGTCGTCCGGGTGGGCCACCACGACCGTCAGCCGCGGCCGGCTCTCGTCGGTCATGCGAACCTCCCTCGGATACTGCCCTGTGCAGTATGCGTCTTCCGCGAGTAGACACTGCCCTGGGCACTATGTCAACGTGACTGCCATGTCGACGACCTCGTACGCGCTGCTCGGGCTGCTCTCGGTGCGCGAGTGGACCACCTACGAGCTGGCCAAGCAGGTCAAGCGCAGTCTCAACTGGTTCTGGCCCCGCGCCGAGCGCAAGCTGTACGACGAGCCCAAGCGGCTGGTCGAGCAGGGGCTCGCGACCTCCGTGCGGGAGCTGACCGGCCGGCGCGCCCGGACCGTCTACCGCATCACCGAGGAGGGACGCGAGGCGCTGCGGAACTGGCTGAGCGAGCCGCCCGAGCCGCGCAGCATCGAGTTCGAGGGCATGGTCAAGGTGTTCTTCGCCGACGCCGGAACGACCGAACAGCTGCTCGCCACGATCGACCGGATCGAGGCGGAGGCGGTCGACCGCGTGGCCTCGCTCGCCGAGCTGGCCGCGACGCGTCCGGTGCCGTTCCCGCAGCGCGCACATCTGAGCGCCGTCGGGCTGCGGCTGCAGTACGAGCAGGAGACGGCCGTCCTCCGCTGGACCCGCTGGGCGCGCGAACAGATCGCGCGGTGGGACGACACCACCGACCCGGGCGCCTGGGACCCGGACCACGTGCTCGACGAACTGGCCGCGGTCGGACGCCCGTGACGCCGTACGCTGACGCGATGATCGACTTTCGCAGCGCGGTGGAAGCACGCGACCCCGACGCCATGGCGGCGACCCTGGCCGACGACGTGGTGTTCCGCAGTCCGGTGGCGTTCAAGCCCTACCCCGGCAAGGCGATCACCGCCGCGATCCTGCGCGGTGTGCTCCGCGTCTTCGAGGACTTCGAGTACGTCCGCGAGCTGACCGGCGACGACGGCCGCGACCACGCGCTGGTGTTCCGCGCACGCATCGGCGACGTCACCGTCGAGGGCTGCGACTTCCTGCACCTCGACGGTGACGGCCTGATCGACGAGCTCACGGTGATGGTGCGTCCGCTGTCGGCCGCACAGGCGCTGGCCGCCGCGATGGCCGACCAGTTCGAACGGATCCAGCGCGAGGCCACCGGCGGCTGACCGGCCCTACGCGGTGTTCCGTTCCCGCAGGCCGGCTCGGGGTCGTCGGTGGTCGGGCTCCGCGGGTCACGTCGCCGCGGCGAGCACGGCCGCCTCCACCGCCGGGTCGAGCCCGACGGGTGGACCGTCGGCCTGGCGCGGCGTGGAGGACAGCGAACCGAGCCAGGACCAGGTGTCCGCGATCGTCTCGCGTACCGGGCGGGTGCGCAGCCCGGCCGCGTGGGCGCGGGATACGTCACCTGCGTGCAGGAACTCGTGGGCGGGACCGGGCGGCAGCCATACCGGCAGCTGGGTCCACGGGCGGATGCCCGCGGCGAGCACGGCTTCGGGGTCCAGCCAGCGAAGCTCGGCGCGGCCGCCGGTCACCTCTGCCGCCACCTCGAGGAGCTCGCCCATCGTGGTGTGTCCGGACCGGCTCACCAGGTTGAAGGCGCCGGCCAGCCGCTCTGTCGCGGCATCGAGCAGGAACGCCGCCAGGTCGCGCGCGTCGACGTACTGCAGCGGCAGGTCGCGCGGGCCCGGCGCCAGGGTCGGACCTCCGTGACGCAGCCGGCTCGTCGGGGCCGCACAGCGGCGACGCCTCGGTCAACGGCGGCACGCCGGGAAACCGGTACACCGACCGGCTCGACACGTACGTGTAGTGCCTGGCCCGCCCGGTCAGCAGGCCGGCCGAGCGGCGTACCGGCCGCGCGCCGCCAACCGCTGTTCACCACCGGCGCACCCGTCGTCGCCGGCCGCGGGAGTGCACAGGCTCAGCGGCCCCCGACCGCGGCTCCGGTCACCGCTCTCGCGGAGCGTCGACCATGGCCAGCACCGTGTCGGCGAGGGACGCCGGCGAGGCGGTCGCGTCCAGGGGCACCGCCCCGGCGGCCAGCATCGTGGCCTGGAACCCCGCGCGGCCGTCGCGGATCTGCCGCTTGACCGCGTCGGTACGCTGCGGCGAGGTCGCGAGGGCGAGCCGCGCGTCCTGCGCGTCGGCGTCGATCGTCAGCAGGAACACGCGCTCGAACAGATCGAGCATCCGGTGCTGGTTCACGGCGATCCCGCACACGAACGTCACCCCGCCCGGGTTACCGGACGCGGCGATGGCCGCCTCGATGCGGGCGCGGTTCCAGACCCAGCGATGGGCGAGTTGCCAGGCCCCGTCGACGTCCGCGGGTGGGGTCACCGGCGTGCCGGAGGCGTCCTCCCACAAGGCCAGGTCGTCGGCGTCCACCGCCGACACGCCGCGCTGGCGCAGGTGGACGGCCAGCGTCGACTTCCCCGAGCCCGGGTTGCCGGTGATGAGGAACGCCCGCACCGCGTCAGCCTGCCAGGGGCGTGCCGGCCCGCTCCACCCGGTCCAATTGATCGATATTTGCCTATTTCTTATTGCCCCGGGCAGCACTAGCATCGGTGAGTGGGAGCGCTCCCATCAACCCGCGTCTGTGAGGTGGCCATGTTCCCGTGGACCCGTGTCCTGACCCTGGCCGCGGCTGTGCTCGCGTCCGCAACCATCGCGGCCGGTCCGGTGTCCGCTTCGGCGGCCGTCGAAGCGGCCGGTCCGTCGGCGACGGACACGCAGCCGCCGACGGTGCCCGGCCCCCCTCGCCCCTTCGCCCTCAGCCAGGTTCGGCTCGCCCTGACGTGGGCGCCGTCGACCGACGACACCGCGGTGACCGCGTACGACGTCTTCCGGTCGACCGGATCGCCGGTCATCTTCACGGCGGTGGGAACATCGACCACCACCACGTTCGTCGACACCGGACTGTCCCCCGGCACCATCTACCTCTACCAGGTCCGCGCCCGCGACGCGGCCGGCAACGTGTCGGCGTTCTCGCCGATCGTCCCCGCGATGACCCCCGGCCCCTGCACGACCCCGCCACCCGCCCCCACCAACCTGACCACCGCGGCGGTGGGGCCGGCCTCGGTGCGGCTGCACTGGACCATCGTGGTGCCCGGTCTGGGCTGCAGCCCCACCGGCTTCGACGTGCTACGCGCCCCGGGCTACAGCGGCGACACGTTCAGCCCGATCGCACAGGTCGGGTTCACCGACACCTACGTCGACACCACCGTCGCGCCGAACTCCGTGTACCGGTACCAGGTGCGGTCCCGCTCCGCCAACGGCCTCGTGTCCTGGCCTTCGAACACCGTGCTGGTGGTGACACCCGCGCCCTGATCCACCGCCGGGCGCGGCCTGTCCTTCGCACGCGGGTGGTCACCGTGTGGCAGCACCTCCAGCAGGCACCGACCTCCTCCCCGAGCCGTTCGGCACGCGCCGTATCACGGCGTGCCGATCGTCCACGCTGCCAGACTGGCGGACATGCGTCTGTGGGGAGCGGCCGGGTCCGGCGTCGACATGCGGGTGGTCGGCTACCAGTTCCCGGACGCGGACGACCCTGCCGAGCGGTGCAGCTGGCACCTGGTCGAGGGGACCGCGACCTGCGACGAGGGATCGTGGAGCTGGCGCTACCCGGCATTGACCTGCGACGAGTCCCCACGGTTGAGCGCCTGGCTCCGCGATGTCGCCGTCGGGTCCGCGGGCTCGTTGTCGTTCCTGGAGCCCAACCTGACGCTGACCCTCGTCGGGCGGACCCGGAACGCCGCCCTGATCGAGATCGGCCTGGACCTGGAGTTCGCCCCGCCCTGGCGGCCACGACGCGCCGCGGGCACCCCGTACCGGATCAGCTGCGACGTGCACCGGGAGCAGCTTCTGCGGGCAGCGGACGACTGGGACGCGGAGATCGCGCCGTACCCCCACCACTGACGTGGGTACGGCGCCGCTTCCAGCCGTGGCCGGCACCGGCATCGTCGGGGCGCTGGGCGCCGCGATGCGCCGCAAGGGCAGGACTCTCGTGTCCACCAGCGATGTGCTGATCGAGATTGGACGGCGTCATCCGCAGCTACGTCGGCCGATCCCGGCTTTCTGACACCGAGCCGGCCGTGGCGACCGGCGGTCGACCTGCTGCGGTTCCTGGGCGTCACGCGGCCCGCCGGTTCACTGCCCGCACCCGTCGTGGCGCAGGTGTTCAGCTAAATCACCGCGCCCGGACGGTCCGGACCGATGCTCCTCGCGGTGGGCACAGGAGCGATGCGACAGGCCATTCTTCTGGACCACCGGGTGGTGACCACCGGCCACCTGGTCCTGGCCGTACTCACCATCGATCAGGACCTCACCGATGCCCGCTGCCATCTGCAGACCGGCGGCGCGAACGACGGGGGACGGGTGCTCCGTCGGCACGGCGTCCATCGGGTGGACTGGCAGAGAGGACTGGCGACCGCGGATCCCAGCGTGTTGCGGCTAACCGGACCTCCCGGTCCCCGCTATCGCCTGGACAGGACGACTGGGCGTTTTGCCTGTTTGATGGCTGTTCCGCGACCCGCACGGGACCATCGGCCATCAACCGATGCCGATGGGTGGGAGGCTACGAACATCACAAACGCTTGTTGATGTTCATAGCCTCCCACCCGCTCACGATCATCGACGTATCGGTATGGCGCAGCTCCCGACATTCATCACGAAACAGGCGGACGGACGTCCGAGGACCGGGCGGCCGTCGGCGGGTGGGCACCACCGCGGCGTTGCGCGGAGCCCTCACCGGAGCCGACTCCGTCGCCGTCTCGCTGTTGAGCGAGATGGGCATCTCACCTGACGCCGTCGCCACAGACCTGGAGACGCTGATACGCCAGCGCCGTTCGGCATAGCTGGTGCCCTGTCGAACGGGACGGGCTCACAGCGTCAGCTGTCCGCCGCTGGCCCGGTACTCGGCGGACGTGGCGGAGACCGTGTCGGTGCAGCCGCTGCGCCCACACACGCACGCGTAGGGGAACGGCGGGAGTGTCGCTCCGATGTGCCGCTCGTGCGCCACGATCTGGCGGAGGACGACGTCGTTCTCGTGGCGTCGGCGTGAGGACAGCGCCGCGCCGGGTGCGAGCCGGTCGAACGGGGCCGTCACGGCCTCGACGGCTTGGCGCACGGCCGCCACGACACCGGTCCAGTCGACATCGGTCGGGACCTCCACGAGGGCATGGCCGGCTTCCCGGGCCGCGGACCGCAGCCGCGCGCCGATCACCTGGTCGCGTTCGACCAGGGCGTCCACCCGGCGGCGGGCCGCGTCGTCGTCCGTGCGCAGCAGCCGTTGCCGTCGAGCCGCGCGCGTGCGCTCGGCGGTGGTCACCAACCAGATCGCGCCGACGGGTGACCACGTCGCGGCCGCTCGCGGGTGGAGTTGCGGCCCCTCGACCAGCGTCGGCACTCCGGCGACGTGAGCGGCCCGGACATCGGCCATCACGATAGGAAGTCTCAGCGCCGACGTGCGTTCGAACTCGTCGGCCGCGGCCTCCGCGCCCAGGGCGAGCACGGCGTCGAGCGGGCGGTGTGCCGCCGATCCAGACCATCGCAACGCCCGTCACCATTCAGGCCATGCTGCCAGACGACCACCGGGGCTCACCGCCGTCGGACCGGTGGGCCGGTCGCGGCTTGAGCTCCGGTGGTGCGGACCGACGACCTCCTGGCACAGACCGACTGGTCCGCCGTCGACCACGCGTACGCCGGCGATCCCGACGTTCCGTCGTCACCGGAGATCCAGGGCGGCATCTTCAGCGCGGCGGAGCGGTACCAGTGCCAGGCCGGGTGCCGGCCGACGTCGAGGCGTGCCGCGCGGTCCGCCCGTCGGTCTTCCTGGCCGCGCGCGCGATGCGCGAAGACCCGACGGGTGGCTGCCGCGCTCACGCCCGCACGCCCGCACGCGCGGACGCCCGGGGCACGTGGGCGTTGCTGGCCGACCTCGCGTCCTGACACGGGCTGCTGTCGGGTCGTGGCGACCGCGTTGATCGCACGGATCCCGGCTTCTAGCGTCGGGCCATGTCCCGTGATCCCTGGTTACGCCGCCTGCTCACCGCGGCCCTCGTCCTCGTCGGCGCCGTTGTCACGGCCGTCCCCGCGCAGGCGGCACCGTGCACCGGCCCCACGTGCTACCGGTTGTGGGCGGACTTCACGGTCACCGCGTCGACGACCCCGGCGCTGCCGCTTCTGGTCGCCCCGGGCGGCACCCACAGCTACACGGTGCGGGTGACCAGCACCGGCTGGCGCACCGGTGGCCTGACCGGACCCATGCAGTGGCCCGACGGGCCCGCACCGCGCGAGGTCTTCGTGGTCTGGGATCCGGCATCGGACGACGAGTTCATCGTCCCCCGCGCCGGGTCGTTCGACGGAGGCTGGCCGATCGGCGGTTGCGGGGGCTACCGCTGGCCCGGCCTCGCCTGTTACGGCAACAACATGCCGGTGGGGTCGTTCAGCCAGTTCACCTACGTGTGGCAGGCGCCGCGGGCACCCGGCGTCTACACGTTCACGATCCGGGTCGACACACCGAACTTCACCGAGTACGACGAGAACAACAACAGCGTGACCCTGACGTACGCGGTGGGCTGACCGGCCCGACGCCGGGGCATGATGTGCCGATGTCTGTCGAGCGCCACGAGGCGGGCGGGCGCCGCGGCCACCATCGGCACGCTGCCCATCTGACGGCGTCCATGAACGACGGGGGGGACCCATGCCAGGGCCGAGTGCGAAGTACGTGGAGCGGGCCGGGCAGTTCGGCCGCGCGGTCGAGATCGGGGCACAGGCCCTCTCCGGACATCCGGAGGACGGCGACATGATCGAGTTCGGCGAGGAGCTCACGGAGCTGATGCAGCAGCCGCCGCAGACGCTCGCCGGCCTGCGCCACCTGGAGACGGCATTCTTCACGTACTGGAACGAGGCGACCGGCCCGCACGTCGACCGGTTCTGGGAGCAGGTCGCCGCGGAGGGCCTGCCCTTCGAACGCAAGGACGTTCTCGGTGACGTGCTGCGCCGCGGCCGGATCAGCAACGCGGGCGAGCACGAGGTCGTCGTCGACCACCTCGTCGTCGCCGAGCAGGAAGGCCGGATCACCGCCGACGAGGCCGCCCGGTTGAGCACGTACATCGGCCACTACGAGAACCGTGCCTCCCGCCGGACGCGTCACTCTGCTCCGTAGAAGCCGCATCCGGCCGGCAGAATGCTGCCATGGACCGACCGGACGCCTCGGCCACCTCCGCCGGCACATGAGCTACGCCCGCATGTACCGGTGAGGGCTCACCCCCTGGGAGCGCTACGGAAAGGCCGCCACCGGCATCGACAATGTGGCGGCCGCGATCGACGCGGCGCGGCGCAGGGCCGTCGGACCCTCCTACGTCGTCGGCGATGTGACCGACCTGGCCTCGGCCGGCCTGGCGACGTTCGACTTCTTCCTCGACGTCGGCTGCTTCCAGGGTTTCGACGCCGACCGGCGTCAGGCGGTGGGACGAGGCGTCACGACACTCGCCAACCCTGGGGCCACCCTGCTGATGCTGGCGTTCGGGCCGACCCGGTTGCGCGCCTGGATGGGCGGCGTCTCCCTCGACGAGGTCGCCGCCGCCTTCCCGGGATGGACGATGACATCGGTCGATCCGGCACAGACCGACGGGCTCGGCTGGCCGATGAACAGGAGCTCACCTCGCTGGTACCGGCTCCGTTCGTCGCGGTAGCGGCACGTTCCGCGGGCCTGTCACCGCCGGCGGTGGCGGTCGAGTTCGACCTCGATGAACGCCGCGATCATCGAGCGCCACACCGCCTCCGCCACCGCCGGCTCCAGGCCGGCGGAGACGGCCTTCGCCCGCACGGCGGCGACGACCTGCTCGACGCGGTCGGGCGCCCGCACCGCGTGTTCGTCGCGTTTGAAGGCGGCCGCCGCCTCCACGAGAGCCTGGCGGCGGCGCGACGAGCTGCGTGTCGAGGTCGTCGATGTCGGCGCGTACGTCGGAGAGGGACATGCCTCCAATGATCGACGACGGGCCGCCGGGCATGCACCCGGCGGCCCGTGATCGCGCGGATCGCTAGCTGGTCAAGCCGAAGGCCGGACGGGCGAGCGTGTTCTCGATGCCGGTGAAGCCCTCGTTCGGGTTGAACACGTCCTCGCCGAAGTCGACGTCCGGGTCGTCGGCGGTGCCGCCGACTCCGTCCGGACCCACCCCGAACATGACCGGGAAGTTGCCGCCCTGGTCCATCAGGTTGGGCCGGTCGTTGAACTGGTCGACGTGCCAGTTGCCGAAGAAGTGGCCCGCCTCGTGCGAGACGACGTTGCCGATCGCCTGCGAGACGAACTTGACCCGGTTGCTGGCGGCGGTCATGTAGGTGTTCAGCGACGCCGGGTGGCCGTCGTTGCTGCTGAGGATGTCGAGCAGGACGAGCGCCGTCTCCTCGGTGGTGAAGTTGCCCGGGTCGATGGACTGGGCGATGCCGATCGTATCGATGCCGGACTCGGCGATGGTCCCACCGATGATGATCCGGCTCACGTTGGGCTGACCCCACGGGTCGGCGTGGTCGAGGCTGTTGAGCACCCGCAGGCGGAACCGGTTGTTCAGGCCGCTCGCACGCAGGTCCTCACGCAGGTTCTCCTCGACCTCGGCGGTGATCTGCCGGACCAGCGCGCGCTCCTGGTTGCGGTTGAGCCCCCACTGCCCGATGAACGCCGGGAACCCGGTCAGGTTGCGCTGCCCGGCACCGATGCCGAAGAAGATCGCGGTGTTGAGACGCGCACCGTTGAAGTCCAGGAACAGCGTCTGGGTCGGCGTCTGGCCCTGCAGGATCGGCCGGTACGCCTCGACGGTGATGTCGTAGCGCCCGGAGCCGGCGGTCACGCTGACGTAGTGCAGGCCGTCCTCGGCGGCGACGTGGTCGGTGACGGCGTTGCCGCCACCGGGCAGCGGCGTGCTGATCGGGTAGTTCGCGGTCGCGTCCTGGTCCGAGCCGTGCACCTCGCGACCGTTCCGGTCCCAGACGGTGATCACGGTGGCGGAGCCCTCGACCGAGCCGCCGAGCACGTCGCCCTTCTTCAGGTTGACGGCGAAGAAGTCCACGTCGTTCTGGAACTGGGTGAGCGTGATCGTGTACGGGCCCTCGCTGTCGGCGCCGGTGCCGCTCGCCGGGTCGTTCACGTCCTGCGGGAGCGACAGGTACCCGGCGGTGAGGACGAAGTAGTCGCCCGTCGCGGGGACGTTGAAGGTGACCTTGCTGTCGAAGACCTGGCCCGGAACCTCGTCGTCGTTCGACGCGACGACCGAGCCGTCGGCGCGCAGGACGAAGATGATCGAGTCGAGCGTGCCGCCGGCCGGGGTGTCGATGTCGATCGTCACGCCCTGCCCGGCCACGCCGTGGAACTTGTAGTAGTCGAAGTCGCCGGTACCCGTGCCCGCGCTGCCGTGCGGGCCGTCGCCGATGGTGCCGGTCGTCCTGATTCCCTCGCCACCGTCGACGCCGGTGTCGCGGGCCAGCGGGATCGCGCCGTCGTCCTCGGTGTTGGGAGCCACCGTGGTCGGTGAGACCGACTGCGGCGACAGGTCACCGATGATCCGGGCCTTCGGGTTCCGGCCGGCGCCGGTGCCGAAGCCGGGCGCCGGCTGCGCGGTGCCGACGGTGTCGTTGCCGCCGCGGGTGCCGACCGGCTCGTCCTCGTCGACCAGCAGCGGCGTCGGTTCGAGGGCGCGCGACCGGGCGCGGTCGGCGGCCTTCTTGTCCGCGCGCTGCTTGGCCTGCGCGGCCATGTAGGCCTGCCAACCGGCGTAGTCGGCCTTGGCCGGGTTGGGAAGCAGCGAGACGGCCGGGTTGGGTCCGGTCGGCTTGCCGCCCTTCTGCTTCGGCGCGACCTGAAGCCCGCGGCTGAGCGCCGCGCGCTCGGCCGGGGTGAGGTCGTCGCCCGGTTTCGCCGCCGCCGGGGTGGCGACCAACGAAGCCAGGATCAGAACTCCGGTGGCAACTAACGCGCCGGATCGTCGCATAGCGTTCTCCCCCCATTCCGGAACCGGTGGCCTGTGCACCACGGCAGAGGAGACGCTACCGCCAAACGGTCATCAATCTTTACGAACGTCGATGCAGTGTCAGAAGTAGGGATAACCCCACCCGATCCGTGCCAGGCCGCTCGAAGCGCAGGGGACACGGAGGGCGTGGCGTGCCAACCAAATCGCCGACCCGGGGCATCGACCAATCGCACCCACGTTCGCCATCCAGGGGTCGCCCGGGGCGGTCTCCGTGCCTTGTCCCCCGGAAATGCTGATCGTCGGGACGGTCGGACCGATGTGGACTGCATGAGGGGTGGCCGTCGCCTGTGGCCGGCGTGGAAGGTGTTCAGCACCGGGGGAGCCGTGCTGTGTGTCGCCTACTTCGCCCTGCCCTGGGACCTGGCCGCGACGGCGATCAACGTCGTGCTCAACGCCGCGGCCGGGGTCGCGCTCGTCGTCGGCCCGGCCCGGGCGCGGACGATGGTGCGGTGGCCCTGGTTCGCCATGGCCACGTCCATGTGGTTCTACGCCGCCGGGCTGTCGTACTACGGCGCCCAGGTGGTGCTGGTGGGACGCGACGTGTTCCCCTCCCCCGCCGACTACCTCCTGCTCGCCGGCGCGCTCTCCCTGATCGTCGCGCTGACCGGGTTCGTCCGGGTCCGGCGGGCCCACGCCGACCGCCCGGGCGTCATCGACGCCCTGATCGTCTCCACCGGTGCCGGGATGCTGTCGTGGGTGTTCCTCATGTCGCCCCATGTCCACGCCGGTGGTCTGAGCGGCCTCGCCCGGGTGGTCCTGCTCGCGTATCCGGTCACCGCGTTGTTCTCGCTGGCGCTCGTCCTGCGCATGGCCCTCGGCCGCCGGAACCGTCCCGTGCCCTACCTCATGCTCGTCGTCGCCGTCGCGGCCGGGCTCTTCTCCGACACCGCCTACTCGCTGCTGATGCTGTCCGGCACCTACCGGTTCGGTGACCCGATCGACCTCGGCTGGCTCGCGATGCGCGTCCTCCTGGGCGCGGCCGCCCTGCATCCCGGCATCACCGGCATCTTCGTCCCCACGGCGACGAGGTCCTCCGGCGTCATCGGCAACGGGCGGTTCGCGGCGCTGGCCCTCGCGAGCCTGTGCGCTCCGGCGGCGTTGACCATCCAGTGGCTGCGCCACGAGCGGTTGGACGTGCCGGTGTTCGCCTGTGGTGCCGTTGTGCTGTTCCTGCTGGTGATCGCCCGGCTGTGGGGCGTCATGAGCGGCCTGTCGCGGGCGCTGGCGACCGTCGAGCGGTTGGCGAACACCGACCAGCTGACGGGACTGGCGAACCGTCGGCAGTTCCACGACCGGTGGCACCGGGTGCTCGCCGGGAGCACCGGACCGACCGCCCTCCTCTACGTCGACCTCGACGGGTTCAAGCCCGTCAACGACACCCTCGGCCACGCGGCCGGCGACGCGGTGCTGGTCGCCGCGGCCGACCGCATGCGGACCAACGTCCGGGCGGACACGTTCATCGCCCGGATCGGTGGGGACGAGTTCGCCGTGGTCCTGCCCGACGTCGCCGGTGACGACGCCCACTCGGTCGCGCGGCGCATCGTGGAGGTCCTCGCCGAGCCGTTCACCGTCCACGACGGCGAGGCGGTCATCGGCGCGAGCGTCGGCGTGGTCGTCGCCGACGCCGGTGACGATCCGGACGTGGTGCTGCGCCGGGCGGATGCCGCCATGTACGCCGCCAAGGCCCGGGGCAGGGGCCGGGTCGGCGTCGTCGACGGGGTCGCCCCAGCGGTCGACGCGGCGGTCGACGCGGTGGTCGGTTAGCGACCGTCGTTCGTTCCGGTTCCCTTGATCGGTCGGGATGGGGTGGCCGGTCGTGGGGTCCTCCGCCGTCGCCGGCGCGCGGCGGGCCCGTCCAGCGACGGCTCGACGGCGCGCGAGGGATCGACGGCCGTGCCCCACTCGATAGACCGCACGGCATCGAAGGCGGCGCCAAGGTGCGGACATGGCGCGCGGACCGGTCGGGCCACCCGCCGCCACCGCACCCGACCCGATCGACATCCGTTGCCCCTCCGACCCGCACAGGCGTCGATGTCGGGGTGACCGCGACGGACCGGTGCCGCGGCGTCGGTCTGGCAGGCTGCGGCGATGGACTCCCGCCCTCGAACTCTCCGACGTCGTACGGGCCGGCGCTGGGCCGCGGTCGTCGCGGTCGCCCTCGCCGGCGCCGCGGCGGCGCCGGCATGGCTGCCGACGGCCTGGGCCGACCGGACTCCCCCGCCTTCCGCCGGTAACGCGCCCTCGGACCCGCAGGAGCTGCGGGTGATGACCCGCAACATCTACCTGGGCGCCAGCCTGACGCCGGCGCTGACGGCCCGGGACACCCCGGGCCTGCTCGCCGCGGTGTCGGCGATCTACGCGGGCGTCCGCGCGACGGACTTCGCCGTCCGGGCCGAGGGGCTGGCCGACGAGATCCAGGCCGCGCAGCCCGGTCTCGTCGGGCTCCAGGAGGTGACCACGTGGACGACGACCGGGCCCGGCGCCGGCCCGTCCCAGGACTTCCTCGCCATCCTGCAGCAGGCGCTGGACCGGCGCGGCCTGCGGTACTCGGTGGCGTCCGTGACCGCCGGCACCGACGTGGGCCCGATCCCGCTGACCGCACCGTGCGCGTCCCCGACCGTGGGCGCGTGCACGATCCGGCTGCAGGACCGCGACGTGGTGCTGGTGAACGAACGGACACCGGGACTGCGGTGGTCGACCCCCCGGAACGGCACCTACCGGGCCCGGCTGGCGGTTCCGCTCCCCGGCGTGCCGCCGGTGCAGCTGGTCCACGGCTGGGCGTCGGTCGAGGCGACCCACCACGGGGCACCCTTCCGCTTCGTCACCACGCATCTGGAGACGCAGCAGGCGCCGGACGTGCAGGAGGCCCAGGCCGTCGAGTTCCTGAACGGACCCGTCTCGGGCGCGGACACCGTGATCGCCGTCGGTGACTTCAACTCCGCCGCCGACGGCACCACGACCGGCACCTACCGCCTGCTGACCGGACGGTTCCGCGACGCCTGGGCCGCAACGTCGCCCGCCGCCGACGGCTTCACCTGCTGCCAGGAACCGACCCTGTCCGGTACCGCCGGACAGCTGGCGTCCAGGATCGACCTCGTGCTGCTCACCGGCCCGGTGTCGGCGCGGCACGCCCGCGTCGTCGGTGCCCAGCCGTTCCGGGACGCACCACCGCGTTACACGTCCGACCACGCGGGCGTGGTGGCCGGCGTCCGCTGGGAACGCCCGGCCGGGGCGGGCCCGACGCCGTAACGTCCGGGCCGCGATCACCTCCGGCGGCGGAACTGTCGCATCACGCTGTTAGCGTCCGACGCATGCAGGAGTATGGATCCGGCCGGTTCCGCGGCATGTCCACACACGGCCGGCGGAGGTTCTCGACCGACGGGCGTACGGTGCTCCAGAACCTCGGGCGGTTGCAGGCGGTCGACGTCGAGACCGGCGAGGTGGTCACCGGCGCGAAGGTCGGTGCGTTCGTGCCGGTCGGCGGGCACGTGGTCGCGGTCAACGGGTCGGCCCTCGAGGTGTACCGGGCGGCCGGCCTCGAACCGGTCCGCACGGTCGAGGTCGGTGTGACGCTGGGCCTCGATCGGCGTCCCTGCCTCGCCGCCGGCGGGGGCCTCGTGGCCGCGCTGGCGAACGACGACGGTGCCGGCACGCTCGCGGTGGTCGACACCGGAACGTGGCAGGTGCGGCTGGTCGGGCTCGACGCGGTGCCGTCGTGTGTGGCTGTCGCCGACGACGGGTCGGTCGTGGCGGTCGGTACCGACCTCGGAAACGGCGGGCGGGTGCTGCTCGTCGACCCGGCCACCGGCACGGTCACGGCCACGCTCACCGGGCCGCGGGCGCCGGTCACCGGGGTCGCGGTGCGGGGTGACCGGGTGGTGGCGGCCGCCGGGGCGCGGGCCCTGGCGTGGGAGCTGCCACCGCCCGGGCGGAAGAAGGCGCCGAAGGCCACCGTGCTGTTGGCCGCGAAGAAGCCGGCGTCGCTGGTGGGTGTCACGTCCGCGGGAACGGCGGTCGTCCACGCCGAGAAGCTCTTCGGGGTCGACGCGGTCACCGGGCAGACCGCGTGGGAGTCGGCATGGGTCTCCGGAGCCATGCTGTGCGGCGACCGGCTCGTGGTCGACCGGTACCGCACGGTCGTGGAGCTCGACCCGGCCACCGGTGCCGAACTGCGCCGGTGGGAGACCCCCGCGTACGCCTGGCTCGCGGCGGTCGCGTCCGACCGGATCGCGGTCGAGTTCCACGCGCGGGTGGAGGTGCTGGGCGACTGCGACACGTGGCCGTCGGCGTTCGACGGGCACATGGCCGCCGTCAGGTCCGCCTCGTTCGACGGCGAGCGGTTTGCCACGGGCGGCCACGACCAGCAGGCGTTCGTCTGGGTCCGGAAACGGCCCCAACCGCTGTTCGGTGTTCTCGGCTCGGAGCACGACCGTGAGGGCGCCGTGTACCTGGCCGGCGACGACCTCTACACCGGCTTCGGTCACGGAGTGCAGCGGTGGCACGTCGACGGCACCCACGAGGCCTCGGTCGACGGTCTGAAGAGCACCCCGACCCTCATCCGGAGGCTGCCGAACGGGCTGGTGATCGTGGCCACGAAGGTGTCCCGGAGCCGGTACGGCGAGCTGTACCTGCTCGACGGGAAGACGCTGTCCGTCCTCGACAACGGCCGCATCGGGATGGACCTGCTGTACGCCGACATCGTCGACGACCGGCACGTACGCGCATACGGCGCCCGGCTGGACATCACCTACGACTTCGCCGCCCGCCAGCGGGTCTCCGAGACCGACCACGGCCGGCCCGCGTTGGGCGACGCCTCGTACCTGCTGCCGTCCCGGGGGATCCTGGTGGAGACCGGCCGCTGGTGGCCCGCCGGCGGGTCGAGCGGCCAGTGGATCAGCGTCTACGACCTGTCCGCCCGCGACTTCCGCCACCGCCGGCTCGTGACCGAGCCGATCGTCGGTCGGGCGGCCCTGTCGCCGACCGGCCTGCTCGCGACCCCGCACGCCGACGCGGTCCGGGTGTGGGACCTCGACACCGGCAGCGTGCTCCGCGAGCTGGCGACGGAGCTGGTGCCCGAGTCGCTGCGCTGGTTCCCCGACGGCACCGCGCTGCTCGCCTCGGCGGTCAACGGCGCGCTCCACGAGCTGCCGGTCTGACAGACCGGGCCCCCGTCGCATCGACGTGGGTTCATCGCGATCCGGGGCGGTAGCATCCGTGACCGTGCCGAATCCGTCCCCGTACCGGTTGGCCGTCGACTTCGGCACGTCCACCACCGTCGCGATGGTCCAGCGGCCCGACGGTCCGATCCGGCCCCTGCTGTTCGACGGTTCGCCGCTGCTGCCGTCGGCGGTGCTGCTGGACCCGGCCGGAACGCTGCACACCGGGAGGGACGCCGTTCACCTGGCCCGCCGGTGGCCGGAGTGCCTGGAGCCGAACCCCAAGCGGAGGGTCGACGAGGGCTCGGTCCTGTTGGGCGAGCGCGCCGTCGAGGTGGTCGACCTGGTCGCCGCCGTGCTGCGCCGGGTCGCCGTCGAGGCCGCCCAGGTCGGTGGTCCGCCGGACGAGGTGGTGCTGACCCGTCCCGTCGGGTGGGGACCGGTCCGGTGCGGGCTGCTCACCGGGGCTGCCGCGCGGGCCGGGATGGCCGTCGACCGCCTCGTCCCGGAGCCGGTCGGCGCCGCCCGCTACTTCGCCGGGTCGGGGCGCGTGGACCTGCCGGTGGGTGGTCACGTACTCACCTTCGACCTGGGTGCCGGCACGAGTGACGTCGCTCTGCTGCGGCGGGGTGACGCCGGGTTCGACGTGGTCCGGTCGGCGGGTCTGGACGACCTCGGTGGGCTGGACGTGGACGCCGCTCTGGTGGCCTTCCTGCGGTCGCGGTACGGGCAGCTGTGGCACGACGAGGTCGGCCGCCGGGCGTTGTGGGACGACGTCCGCGGCGCCAAGGAGATGCTGTCGCGGACCGCCGCGACGTTCGTCACCGTGCCGGCGACCGGTGAGGAGGTACCGCTCGGCCGGGGCCAGTTCGACGAACTGGCGCGCCCGGCACTCGAACCCGCGGTGACCCTGATGAGGCGCCTGGTCGAGCAGGCCGGCGTGGCGACCGGCCAGATCCGGGGCCTGTTCCTGGTCGGCGGCGCGAGCCGGACGCCCCTCGTGGGTACGCTGCTGCACGATGCGCTGGGCATCGCACCGACGATCACCGACCAGCCGGAGCTGGTGGTGGCCGAGGGCGCCCTGCAGCCGGAGCCCGACCGGGCCGTCCCGTCGGGTGCCGCGCTCGCCACCGGTCCGCTCCCGCCCGGCCCGCTCCCGCCCGGCCCGCTCCCGCCCGGTCCGCTGTCGTCGGGCCGCGGTTCGGGACCACCGTCCGTCGGCGCGCCGCCGGCCGCCGGCGGCGTGCCGCCCGCCGCACGGGGCCGGAGCCGGGCCGTCCCGATCGCGCTGGTCCTGGCCGGTGTGGTGGCGGCTGTCGTGCTCTCCGTCGCCGTCCTGTCCAACGCGCTGCGGAAGGTCGAAGGGACCGGCGACGGCGTGTCGGCCGGCCCCACGGCCACCGGCGCCCGGTCGATCCCGCCGATCTCCCCGCCCGCCTCCATACTCTCCTCGCCGGGCTCGGCGTCCCCGCGGTACTCGTTCGACAATGTCTCGGCGCTGTGCCCGAAAATCGACCTCAGTCCGCTGAAGCCGATCTTCGAGAAGGAGGACGAAGCGCCGCTGTCCTCCCGCAACCCCGGCGTGGTCCCGGGAACCGGCCGGGCCGACTGCATCCGCAGCGTGCACCACGTTCCCGCGGACGGGCTCAGCGACTCCATCGTGACGCTCAGCTTCACGTTGATCGTCGAGCCCAGTGCGGCCGACGCGACGAAGGAGTACGACTCCGAGCGGGTGAACCACGAGAAGAACGACGCCGGTCCGACCGACGCACCGGGTGTCGGTGAGCGGGCGTTCACCTACCGGGCCAGCGGCGACAGGCCCGGACCGGGCAGCCAGGCCTTCCTGGGCCTGGAGGTCCGTGACGCGAACCTGCGCTGGTCGGCGCAGATCGAGGCGCGGCGGATAGCGGAGGGACCCTGGTCCCAGGCGCAACGCACCCGGATCGAGTCGGCGTTCCTGGCGTCGGCGCGGCAGAGCTTCACCAACGCGACGACCAAATAGGGCGGCGTTGTGCGGGTTCGGTGAAGGGTTCGGGCGCGGCGTTGACCGTGGGCCGGGGCCCGACGGACGATCGGCGCCATGCCTGCGGGTCGATGGTCCATCGCTGCAAACCCATCGGTGACGCACCTGGCCGGCAGCACGGCCATCGGGCTCGTCGTCGGCGCGATCGTGGCGGTCGCGATCCGGCACGCCCACGATCCCGCCGCTGCCGGTCTGACCCTGCCCATGGAGGATCTGGAGGCGGCGGGCATGGCCCTCGGGGCCGGGCTGATCGTGGGTCCGTTCCTGGCGGCGATGTTCACCTCGGCCCGGCTGCTCACCGCCACGGCCCTCGCGGCCGGCGTCGGTGGGCCGGTCCTGGCCGCGGTGTTCCTGGGGACCCTCGACGGCGGCGCGGCCGGCGGCGCCGACCGCTTCCTGGCGTGGACGCTGGCGGTCACCGCCACCTACACCCTCGCCGGAGTGACGACGGCGCCGGACGTCGTCCCCCGTGACGTCCTCGTCGCCGCGGTGACCGCCGTGGTGGCCCTGTCCGGAGTGGCACTGCTGGAACAGACCCGCCAGGACCGGTGGCGGACCTGGGACGTCACCCATTCCGACGTCGCCCTCGTGCTCCCCGACCTCCCCGGGTTCGCACCGACCGGGATGCGGTTGGACCGCGCCGGCATCGACGTCGAACTGACCGGCCCGGCGGGCACCGTGCTCGTCGAACTCCTCGACCGGGAGGCGTCGCTGGTGCGGCGGTGCGACGGCACACGGTGCTGGGACAGACCGGGCGACCGGTGGTCCGCCGGCTCCGTCGTCGCCCGCCGCCACGCCGGCCGGCTCGTCCAGATCCGGGTAGCGGACGGCGGATCCGCCGTGGTGCCGGTCGACGTACCGCTGCGGCCGGTCAGCGCCGACCGGCTCGCACGGCTTCCGGTGCTGAGGCCCCGTTACGTCGACTGACCGCTCACGGCGGGTCCGGCTGGACGGTGCCGTTGCGGCGCAGGTGGGTCAGCACCGCGAGGACCCTGCGGTGTCCGTCGTCGGACTCGGCGAGTCCGAGTTTGAGCAGCAGATGCCGGACATGGCCCTCGACGGTGCGTTCGCTGACGAACAGCCGTCGGGCGATCGCGGGGTTGTTGAGGCCTTCGGCCATCAGGGCGAGGACCTCGCGTTCACGGTCGGACAGGGCGGCGAGCGGGTCGTCGTGGCGGGCCGCTATCAGCACCCAGCCGAGCGGATTCACCCGTTGGTGGGAGGCGATCAACGCGCCCGCGAACGCGAGACCGATGCCGTTGAGCGGATACAGGACCGTGTCGTACAGCGGCTCTGACCCGAACGACAACGGCACCGACGCGGCACCGCCCGCGACGGCGAGGGCCAGCAGCACCGCCGGCAGCGCACGGATCCGGAATCGGGCCACCCCGCGATGGTGCAGCGCGGGGCGCGGCGCCCACAAGCGTGCAGGCACCTGTCAGCCAACCGGTGACAGCCCGGCTGCCACGGACCGCCCCGTCGGGCCACGGTTCTCGCATGTCCCCGACCTTTGAGGAGCCTCGTATGAACACATCCCGGGCGACCGCCGCCGTCGCCGTCCCGATCACGGCTTTCGCCGTCGTCTACGCCAGCCGCGCGGCCGTCGCCGGCTGGGAGCCCTCGTGGGGCTGGCTGTTCCAGGCCGTCATCCACATCGGCGAGCTGCTGGCCGTGGTCGCTCTGGCGGCGTCGGGCGCGGCGGGCGGCAGCCGCGCGGCGCGGGTGGGCCTGGCCGCCGCCGTCGCCGGCCAGGCGCTCCTGGCCGCGGCCGACCCGTTGCGCCGCACGTACGGACCTGCCACGATCTGACCCGTGATCGAAAGAATCGAGTCCTCCGTCCGCCGGTGAGCGCGACGGCCGAGCGTGAGCCGCTCGGATCCCTGTACGACTACGCCCTTCTGCTGCACGAGCGCAGTCCCGACGGACCCCTGCCGCGCGACGGCGAACCGTATCCCGATGGGAAACGGCACGGCGGTCCCCTGTCCGACGACCCCGAGTTCTGGCGCAGCGACGGCGTCGCGGTGGCCGTGGTCCTCGATCGGCATTTCGCCGATCCCCATGCGCGGCCGGCCGACCTCGTCGGCCCACTCCACGAGGTGGACGTTCCGATCCACCAGAACCACCACGTCGCCGCCGCGGCGCTGAGGGCCGACCGGCAGCGTGTGCTGGACACCGGCCGGTGGCTCGTGCGGCATGGCTCCGACCGGTGCGCGGTCACCGTCGGGTTGGCGCTGCTGGCCACCGACCACGACCCCACCGACATCGACCTGATCCGCACGATCGGGCTGCTGTCCAACCGGTTCGGGCCGCTCGCGGCGAAGGCACTGCGACGCCGCCACGACCGCGGCCACGAGGCACTGCTGTGGTTGGCGCAGCGGGTCGCCGGCTGGGGCCGGGTGTACGTCGTCGAGGAACTGTGCCGGTACGTCACCGCCGACACCCGCGCGTGGCTGCTGCGCCACTCCTGCGACGGCGACTTCCTCAACGGCTACTACGCGTGGAACGTCGCGACAGCGGCGCACCTGCACGCGGCGATCGTCGACACCCACGCCGACGACGAGGTCGTCGACCACACCGGACTGCTGCTGCGGATCCTGGCGGGCTGCAGCGGAATGGGCCTGACCCTCGAGGACTACCCGCCGGCACCGGCCGTGCTCGCCGCGCACGCCGCACACCGGAGCCGGCAGGAACCGACCGCGGCCCGCTACGTCCAGTCGGCGACGATCGCCGCCCACCTCACCGGAAACTCACCGCGGAAGTGCGGATGCACCGCTCCGCAACGCGACGACATCGTGCGCCGCTACCTCACCGTGCTCGACCGGCCGGAGTGGCGCGACACCATGCGCGCCGACCACGTGCTGAACGACGAGTACCACACGTGGTTCGCCGGCACGGTGGGACGCCAACTGAACCTGGAACCGTTCCGCGACCGGCGATCCCCCGGCCGGTGACAGCGCGACCGCGGCGTGGCACTGCCCTGCAACCGGTCTGCAACGCCGGCGGGGACGCTGGGTCTCCGATTCCGGCACCGACACACTGGAGGATCCGAATGCTCACACGAGGTCTGCTCTCGGCTGCGTTCGCCGTCGTCCTGCTCACCGTTGGCGCGTCCCCGGCCGCCGCCATTCCACCCGGCGACCAGTTGCTGGTCATCGACTACTACAGCAGTGGCGACCGGGAGACCCTCATCGGCCAGAAGTGGCGCGGCTGCCCCGGGCAGGAGCCCGGACAGTGGGGCCGCACCTCGACCCACATGGGCTTCCACACGGTGCCCTGCTGACCCGCCGCCCCTGACGACCCCGGTCAGGCCAGGGTGCGCCAGGAGTCGTAGTGGTGGACGGCCACCCCCGCGAACGCCGGGTAGGACCCGGCCTCCGCGGTCACCTCGGCCAGCGTCTCCTCCAGGGCATCGGCGCCTTCCTCGGCGAAGGTGCAGTGGGTGCACTCGATGAGCGGCTGCGTCTCTGTGCCCAGGCGCACCGGCCTGCCCGCGGCGCTGCCCTTGGCGAGGAGGTCGGCGCCGACGGCGGTCACCGAGTTGGGACCGGTGGCGGTGTCGCGGTAGCTCATCACCGTCACCGCGTCGACCCGCCGGAGCAGCTGCGTTGCGAGGTCGGTGCCCTTGGGCAGGGCCACCTCGCCGTACCAGAACGCGACGTCGGCCTCCAGCGGCAACGACGATGCCGCGTTCAGCTTGTCGAGCATCGCCAGATACCTGGTGGCGGTGCCGGCCCGGTCGGTGTTCCAGGCCGGGAGCAGGTGCGGCTCGACGTCGACGTGCAGTGCGTCGAACAGTCCCGTGGCCGTCACGGCGCGGGCCCAGGAGACGGCGGCCGCGTGCTGCGTGGTCCAGGACGGGTCGCCGCCGAGAGCGGCGAGCGAGATGCCGGCGGCGGCCGACCTGGCGCGGAGCTCGCGCAACCACGCCAGGTCCGGCTGCGTCGGGGTGTAGGCCAGAATCTCCCGGACGTCGTGAGCCTGCGCCCAGGCGACCACCTCGGCCGGCGCGGGGGTGCTCCAGAGCCACATCGCCCGTCCTCCGGGTGCGGTGGCGGCGGCCGGGGTGGCCGGCAGGAGCCCGGCCAGGACAGCGGCCACCAGGACCATGACTCGGATGCGCACGTTGGTTCCCTTCCACGCCGGCAACGGACCGGGCCGGCAGGCTTCATAAGGTAGGCGAACCGTGACTCTGGGTGCGTCGACCCGTGGCGCTGCGTAGTCTGGCCGTTCGGTGGCGCGGAAAGGCCGCACCTGCCCTCGCGGAGGGCGCGGACCCCGGGGCCCGGCTCAGCCGTTCAGCGGCGGCAGAACGGTTTCGCAGTTGACGTGGGTGCCCCCGGCGCGGGGCGCCCGGATGACGTCGGCCCCCGGGCCGCAGTTGACGTGGCGCACTCCGGCCCCGAACGCGTCGACCTGGTCCGCTGCCGACCCGAGGATCAGCCACTCGATCTCCAGGAAGTGGTCGGTGTCGCCGCTGTAGCGACCCAGACCCACGTCGACGGTGTACACGGCGGTGGGGACGGTCCGCGCGCTGTAGGTCAGCTTGTCGAAGCCCTCGCCGCCGACGTACCGGTCGAACCGGCTCGTCGTGTCGCCGGCGTCGAACACATCGGCTCCGCCGAGGCCGAGGATCTCGTCGCCGCCGCCGAGGCCGTCGAACATGTTGGGCAGGTCGTTGCCGGTGAGGACGTCGGCCGACCGGCTCCCCATCACCTTCTCGATGTCGTCGGCGACATTGTCGTGGTCCCGCCAGCGCCGCCCGTCACGGTCGTCCCCGTCGAGCGTCACGAAGACCCCGGAGTCGGCGCCGTCGTAGCTGATGGTGTCGAGGTCCGGCCCACCGGAGTACGCCATCCGCGACGTGGACGGCCCGGTGACCGCCGCGGTCAGCTTGTCGTTGCCGGCTCCGCCGTCGGCGCTGCCCGTCAGCGGACTGCGCAGGACGAGGAAGTCGTCGCCCGGGCCGAGGGCGACCCGCAGCCGGGTCACGTCGGATCCGCAGCGGGCCGTGTTCGGGTCCAGCAGCTTGCAGCCGGATCCGGCGCTCAGCGGGTTGTTCGCGTCGTGGACGATGGCCCTGGTCCCCTCGACCCACACCTCCACCCGGTTGGGGTTGGCACTGTCGCGGGCGTCGAAGCTCACCTCCCCGGTACTGCCCGAGACCTCCACCAGCGGTGTGCCCGCGCCGGTTCCGGCCGCGGCCAGCGCCGGTGCCGCCACCGTCAGGACGCCGACCGCCAGGCCCGCCGCGGTCAGGACCCGACGCACCGTCGGACGTACGTTCATTGCTGTTCCTTCCGTTCACGTCAGCGGGCGCCTGCGTCCCGTCGACAACCGCCGGAGCTACGTGCGGCCGGACCCTGCCGGATCGCGGAGAGGGCTGTGCCGCTCGACACAGGCCGCACGGCGAACCGCGGGCCGGGTCGGCACCGTAGACCCGCCGGAACCCAACACCCTGGAGGAACGATGAACATCCGCACGGTCGGATCGGCAGGCGCGGCAACGGTTGCCGCCGCCCTGCTCACGTTCGCTGGGCCGGCCACCCCGGCCGGCGCGAACGCCGGCACCTGCGTCGCGCAGACCCGCGCGACGCTCACCAGCACCGGCAGTCCTTTCGGAGGTGACGGCCGGAGCACCATCACCTGGACCGCCGACGTGCCCGACGGCTGCGCGCCGATATCCATCAAGCTCAACGGCTCGACCGTCGCCAGGCAGGGCTCGCTGAAGGTCCAGCCGGCCGTGGGCACCGCCTACACGCTGCGCGCCGTGTACGGCAGCCAGGGCAGGGATCTGGGGATCACCGGGGCCCTCGGCGGAAAGGTCCTCACCTACGCCACTTCCCTGGCCGGCTTCGTGCCGACGCCGACGGGGGTGGGTGTGCCCGAGGCGGGCGCACTCGCGCACCGGGTGCTCGCGTCCCTGTCGAACTCGAGCCGGCTCCAGCTCAGCGGTCGGGTCGTGGAGGTCCACGTGATCCCGGTCAACGTCGCGCTCACCGACCTGGAGCCCTGGCGGTACCTCCGGAACCGCATGACCTGCGACGACCTGACGCCGGGAGCCGCACCCGGCGCGAAGATCCCGGGCTGCGTCGACGACCGGCCATGGAACGCCGTGCGCGGAACCGGCGGCACCGTGATCCCCGGCACGAACCGGCTGGCCGTCTCGGTCGGCGCGGAGGAGGTCACCACGACGACCCGGGTGCCGACCAACGGACGCGGGCACATCCTCGTGCACGAGCTGGGCCACGCGGTGCTGACCTACGCCACCGCTCCGGCGCTGCGCACCACGGTGACGCAGACGCTGATGGCGCGCGGCCCGAACGCGACGTACGTCGGGAGGGACTCCTACACGTCGTCGAGCCCAGACGAGTACTGGGCCGAGGGAACCGCCGCCCTGTTCGGCTACTACAACGCCTACCTGCTCCGCCACGAGTACACCGAGGCGTGGCTGGACCTCAACGACCGTCCGCTACTGGGTCTGCTCCGCGGCGTGTACGCCAGGCGCTGAGGCGCCTGCGCGCCGGACGACGCGGTGTCCTCAGTGCCCTGCCAGCACGGCGTGCACCGAGGACACCGCGCTCGCCCCCTCACCGACCGCGGCAGCGACCCGCTTGATCGATCCGGCCCGGAGGTCGCCCGCCGCGAAAACCCGCTTGGCGCTGGTCTGGAAGGGAAGCGGGAGCTCACGGATCCGGGTCTGGACGAAGCCCTTGTCGTCCTTGGCGATGCCGGTCAGCCAGGCCGCCTCGGGCTCGGCGCCGATGAAACAGAAAGTCCCCGGCATGCCAGGTCCTCCCGCAGACCGTCGTGGCCGTGGACGGCGATCGACGTCAGCGTCGCGCCACCGACGACGGTCACCGGCGACGACTCGTAGCCGCGCACGTCCAGCTCCGTGGCCGCGTACCGGATGCATCCGGCCTTCTCGAACTCCGCCAGGCGAGGGACGTCGAGGCGGCGATACCGCGCGCCTGTGGCGGCGATCACGGCTCGCGTCGCGATACGGGTGCCATCCCTCAGCTCCACGACCGGAAGCTGCGGATCGTCGATGTCCAGACCGGTCACCTGGCACGGTGACGAGATGTGGACACCGAACTTGAGTGCCTGGATCATCGCGAGCCGGGTCAGTTGCTCACCACCGATGCCCTGCGGAAAGCCGAGATAGTTCTCGATCCGCGCGCTCGTGGCAGCCTGCCCGCCCAGCCCGCCGGCATCGACGAGAACGGTCGCCAGCCCTTCGGAGGCGGCGTAGACCGCGGCGGCCAGACCTGCCGGTCCGGCACCGACCACCACCAGGTCAGGGGTTCGTCCGACCGACGATCTCGAGGGCGCTGCCGGCCGCCGACCGGAGTACCTCGCGTCGCGCTCGGAACGTCTCGATCAGCACGTCTGCGATATCGACCTGCTCGGCCAGCACCCGCCGCAACGCGGGACCGCCGATCCGAACGACCAGCCCGGCCTCGACGACCTTCGCCGTGGCGAACACCTGCTGGCCGGTCAGGATGCTCAGTTCTCCCAGGAACTCGCCCGGTCCGCGCCGGTAGACGAGATGTTCGGGTTCGACCTCGGTCATATCACGGATTACCTCGACCGTCGCGGTGCGTAGCGGGTAGAGGTCGTAGGTGGGGTCGCCGGAGGAGTACAGGCGTCGGCCCACGTCGGCCCATTCCTCGGTGCCGTAGCGGGCCAGGCGGTCGAACTGCTCCCCCTCAAGGAGGCCTTCGTCTCCGATAGCCATGCGGGCACGCTACGGGTAGGGAGTGGAGAGACAGTGCATTCGTTCGGCTACCCCATTCGAGGCCGAACGCCTGCTCCGGGCCGAGGATCGCACCGGCCGTTGAGGGCCGGTCTATCGGTGCTCGAGCGCACGCGTCAGTCGTCGTTGCCGGGCGGGATCGCGAAGACGTCGTCGCCGCGTAGGCAGTCGCCCCGGGGGCGGGGAGACAGCGGGTGCGGCTCGCCCACCACGACCTGGGCCCGCCACCCGCCGGTCGCCAGCCCGTCGGAGGAGTGACCGGCGAGCCGGTCGTCGACGGCGTCGCCGAGCAGGCCCGCCTGTTCGAGGATGACGAACAGCGCGTCCGCCGCGCAGGTCACCATCTCGTCGGCCTCGGTGGCGCCCGCGCCCGGGTTGAGCTCGCGGTAGGCGCGCCGTGCGGTCGCCAGGAGGCGGCCCGCGTCGGTGACCGTGAAGTCCCGCCGTAGCCGTATGGACAGTTCCATGCCGTCGACGAGCGGATCGTCGCCGATCACGTTGTCGTCGGAAGCCACGCCGATACGGTAGCGGTCCCCGTGTCGCCACCTCCCCGCGACGCCGCGTTCCCGTCACACGTGCTGCAGCGGGCTGTGGCCGGCCCGGGCGTCGACCGGGCCGATCCGGTCGGCCAGCCGGTGCAGGGCGCCGGCGATCCGGACGCGGAACGCGGCGGGCGCGGGGGGCCGGTCCTCGGTCACCGGCGCGTGCGGCAGCGCTGACCGCGACGCCTCCCGCGTGAGCTCGACGCCGAGCCGCCCGACGGCGTAGTTGGTGTGCATGGCCCCTCCTCGAACTACCGGCTAACCTTGCTTTAGTGGAAGCATACTCGATGTGCTGCCGGTAAAACAGCCTTTAGTGGTAGGTGGACTGTGATGAACGACGCGACCGTGGGCGTGGAAGGACTCGTCCGCAACGGTGGGGCGCTGTGCCTGGACTTCATCAACACGGTGGAACCCCGGACCGGTCCGGTGTCCCGCGAGTGGCTGACCGGGTATCCGGACCTGGTGACGTGGGCGCGGTACGGCGGGCTCGTCGACGAGGCCACCGCGGACGCGCTGCTCCGCACGTCCGCTGCCCGGCCTTCGGCGGCGCAGGCCGCGTTCCGGACCGCCATCGACCTGCGCGAGGGACTGTTCCGACTGTTCGCCGCGATCGTCCACGACACCACGCCGACCCCGGCGGACCTCGACCTGCTGGGCCGCGCGTTCGCGACCGCGACACGGCACGGCCGGCTGGCGCCACACGCCGACCGGTTCGACTGGACCTGGGACGCCGCGGTCCCCGCCGACGCGTCCGGCGACGCGTCCGGTGGCGCCTCCGCGGACCCGCTCGGTCGACCCTGGTGGCCGGTCGTCGCCTCGGCGATGGAACTGCTCACCCACGGTCCGCTCGACCGGATCAAGCAGTGCCCCACCGACGAAGGCTGCTCCTGGCTCTTCCTCGACGCCACCAAGAACCGCAGCCGCCGGTGGTGCAGCATGGACGACTGCGGCAGCCTCATCAAGGCACGCCGCCAGACCGACAAACGGCGAACCGCCCGCCAACGCACCCGGACCTGACAGCGCCGGACCGTCCGATGGAACTGCCCGGTCGATCCGACCCGCCCGGACTACCAGGTCCCGCGGTGCGCCGTTCGTGGTGTGGCTGGGGGCCGCCCGCCGCCGGCT
Organism: Virgisporangium ochraceum; assembly: GCF_016863655.1. Lineage (GTDB taxonomy): Bacteria > Actinomycetota > Actinomycetes > Mycobacteriales > Micromonosporaceae > Virgisporangium > Virgisporangium ochraceum. The sequence continues at coordinate 161,043 of NZ_BOPH01000088.1, read as the reverse complement.
CCCACCGTGACGGGCCGCCGAAGGGAGACCCTTCGACGATCCGGGCCGTACCCCGGTGGCCCTAGCCTCACGCCGTGATCTTCAGGCAGCGGTGGGTGCTTGTCGCGGTCGGGGCTGCCCTTCTCACGTTCGTCGCCGCGGCGGTGTACGTCCTCACCGTCGGAGACGGCCGGACGGGGTGGGCCACCTCGGCCGGCCGGGCCGCCGACACGGTGGTGGCGGGCCGGGTCACCGACGACGGGCTGCGGCTGGAGCACCCGCGGGGCGCGCTGCTCGACATCCCCGCCGACGCGCTCCCGGTGGGCACCGAGGTGCGGCTCGCGCTGAACAGACCCGATGAGCTCGACCGGCTCGGCCCGCTGCAGCCGGACGGCACGGCGTGGGCGATCGACGCCTCCGTCCAGCCGAGCCGGCCCGTGTCCTTCACCATGCCGTACACCGCCGCCAAGCTGCCGCCGGACGCGCAGCCGTTGGCGGTCACCTTCGACGAGCTGGCTGGCCTGTGGCTGCCGGTCGAGACCACTGTGGACACCGCCGGCGGACGGCTCACGGCGACGTTGCCGACCTTCTCCGTCAAGACGTGGATCGCCGACCGCATCGCGGACGCCAGCGGGCCGGCGAGCTGGCTCGAATACCAGACCTGGAAGGTGTTCGGCAACCGCGCGGAGAAGCCCGGCTGCGGCACCGATGCCCCACCCGGGTGGGTCAGCCAGTTCATCACCGTCCCGGACGACAACGCCCAACTGTTCGCGTGCCTCGGCGCCACCACGAACGGCTTCTACCTCAACGTCGCCAACAACCGCGGCTTCCCCGTGGCGCTGGAGCTGGACGAGCCGTTCACCGCCGCGTCGCCCTCCCGGTGGGAGGACGGGCTGTCCGGCATCGCGGCGGAGCTGTTCGCCCGGACCGGCAACCGCCGGCTCCTGCTGATGCCGACCGGGTCCGCCCGCATCGAGTACGACCCGGTCGCGACGGAGAACGGCTCGATCGAGGGTCACGTGCGACGCGACTCGACCGCGCTGCTCATGTACCTGGCCGTCGAGCTCGCCCGGGAGGCCGGCGCCGACCTGAAGCTGGCCAACGGCAAACAGCTCGGACTGTGGACGCTGGAGTGCTTTGGACGGATGTTCTCCGCGACCGGGCAGGTCCTCACCGGCGACCCGGTGGCGGCCGCCAACCAGATGACCGGCTGCCTCGAGGACACCCTCACCCACGAGGTGCGGCTCTGGGGCTTCGATCCGGACGAGCAGTCCGGACAACGGTTGTGGAGCCACGACGCCGACCGGCTCCCACCCGACGCCCGCCGCGCCGTCAAGGCACTCCGGGTCCTGCGTGCCCTCGACATCGCCAAGTGGACGCAGACCGCCGCCGACCTGTTCATCGTCGACAACAACCCGGCGGCCGACCTGGTCGACGTCGCCGTGCACTGGCGCGGCGCCCCGAAGTGGGGAGCCGGCGCCGAGGGCGGCATCCACCTGTACCGGTTCCCGGCCGTCGTCGCCGGCGCCGCCGGCGAGAGCGGCCGGCACACCTCGACCGAGATCGCCGGCCACGCCTACCCGCAGTCGACGGGCGCGTGGGTCGGCTGCGGCCAGCCGGCCACCCTCGCGTACCGGATCGAGGGCGACTACCGCCGGCTCAAGGGAACCGTCGGCCTGGCGCCGCACACCCCCGCCGGGCTGACCGTGCGGGTCACCGTCACCGCGGACGGCCGGGAACTCGCCGTCCGCGACGTCACCCCGGCCCGTCCCGCACCGATCGACCTCGACGTCAGCACGGTGCGCGACCTACGGTTCGCGGTGGTCCGCGTGGGCGGTGAGTGCGGGACCTCGTCGACGGCCTACGGCGTCCTCGGTGACGCGTACCTCGTCGGGGACGCGTCGACGCCGATGCCCGAGCTGCCGGCCGGGTACGTCGGCACCTGGACCGGCCAGATGACCCAGCCGGGCAGCCCACAAAGCCCGTATTCGATGACGGTCGTCGTCCGCGCCGGCGCCACCAACGCGGAGATCGGCACGGTCTCGTACCCGGCCCTCGGATGCTCCGGCACCTGGACCCTGCGCCGCGCGCAACGCAGCCGCGTCGAGGTCGTCGAGCACATCACGGTCAACGGGCAGTGCGTGGTCGACGTGCCACTGGAGATCCGCCCGACCGCCGACGGCAGGCTCTACGTCGCGGGTGCCGGCGATACCGCGCCGACGGTCTGGGCAACGCTGACACGGACCGGCTGAGCCGGAAATGTCGACTCCTGGTCCGTCAGGGGTTGTGGAGAACGCTGATCGTGATCGGGAGGAAGTCGAATGGTGCGGCGTAGATCATGGGCGCTTACCGCCGCGCTCGCTGTGGTAGCGGTCGGGCCGGCGGGGTGTGGTCCAACGGCTGATGCCGGGACGGCGGCTGGTCAACCTGCGACAACCGTGACGGTGACTGCGACCCAGTCGGCAGAGTCGGCACAGTCGGCACAGTCGACTCCCGCGACCGGGCCGGCGCGGACAGCGCAGACCGGCGCGTCCACCACCGCCATCGTCACCGTGCCGAATGGTGTCGGGATGAACTACCAGGCCGCGCAGGACGCCTGGCGGGCAGCCGGCCTGCACGTATCGCCAGCCGTCGACGCGACGGGCGCGAACCGGTTGCCGATCGTCGACTCCAACTGGGTGGTGCTCTCCCAGGATCCGCCGGCCGGAAGCCGGGTCGCAGCCGGATCGTTCATCGTCGCTACGGTCAAGAAGTACAGCGACAACTGACCTGGTCCTGCATCGCCGCCACGAGACACGTTGCCGCCCGGCAAGTGCCGCCAACACGGCACACCGATCGTCCACCGCGCACTCCATGTAGGCCCGGCCGCGACGTCAGCTGGCCATCACGCGAGAGCTCCGCTCGCGCACGCTGCCCGAACGCGAGCTCTCGGCCCGCCTCCTGTGCCAGTCCTCCCTGAGTGCCCCGGTGGTCGAACACCGCGTGGTGAGGGACTACCGGTTCCGACCGGAGGCGGATGGCGGGTCCACCGAGGTCGTCGGCGGGCAGGCGCGCGCAGAGCCGGGAAGCGGATCAGGGTGTGCGCAGGTTGTCGACCGCGGTGGCGCGGCGCACCCACGGCCGGGTGGCGCGCACGGCGAGCTCGGCGGCGAGCCACAGCACGCCGAGGGTGACCGCGACCGTCACCACCAGGAACGCGAGCGACAGCGGCGAGGTGAAGGTCGGGATGCTCATCGTGGCCGCGCCGATCAGCGCGCCGGCCGCCGCCACCGGCATGGTCGCGAGCGCGATCTCGGCGAACTGGGCCCGTTCCAGCTCGCCGGGCGAGGTGCCGAGCGCGGCCAGCGCGGCGATCGAGCGTTTGCGGTCGAGCAGCGACTCGACCGAGTGCACGACGAGGGTACCGACGACCATCAGGAGCGCGATCAGCAGCAGTAGCGCGACCAGCAGGTACGACACCCGGTAGAACGGGTCGCCGTCGGTGCGCGTCACGATGTCGTCCAGCAGAGCGCCGGCGCCGCCGCCGATCAGCGCGATGCCGCCGACGGCGGCCGCCGCCCGACCGACCGTGTGCGGTTCGGCGACGATGCGACCGGCGGCGAGCGTCATCGACGGCGAGGCGGTGCGCCCGAGGACGAACCGGCCGGCCCGGTACGCGAACCACGGCGCCAGGCTCAGGATGCCGAGGACCGCGAACGCCACCGCCGCCAGGACGACCACCTGGACGGTCCCGCGGGTCCGGCTCGCGCCGTTCACCGCGAGCACACCGCTGACCAGACCGGCGAGCAGGAGCAGCGTGCCCCACGGCCGTGGCGGCGGCGGGGTCTGCCGCCGGGCCACGCCGAGTGGCGTGATGACCATGCGACGGGACGCGAGCAGGCCCACCCCGAGGCCCAGCGCGGTGACGCCGAGCACGACCAGGCCCAGCTGCCACCAGGCCGGTGTGACCGTGGTGGGCACGAGCCGCACGGGCGCGGTGCTGCCGCCGAACGCGAGGCGCAGCAGCCGGTAGACGCCGATTCCGGCGACGCTGCCGACGAAGGCGGGGACGGCCACCTCCACCGCTCCGATCGCACGGACGTCCCCCGGCGTCGCACCGGCGAGGCGCAGCGCGGCGAGCCGCCGGTCCCGCGCGGCGGTACCGAGCCGCACGGCCTGGTACAGCAGCAGAAGCGCCGGCACGCCCAGCATGGCGGTGCCGAATGCGGTCCCCCCACGCAGACCCGGCTCGTAGACGAGCGCGAACAGCGACTCCTCGGGTTCGGCCGGCAGGAGCGCCATCGCGACGACCACCAGCAGGAGCCCGCTGACGATCGCGGTACACGTGGCGAGGAGCGCCATGCGGGCCCAGCCGCCGGCGCGGATCAGGGCCAGGCTGACGCCGGTCATCGCGCCACCGCGGCCGGTTCGACGATGCCGTCACGCAGGACGATCTCGCGGTCGGCCTGTGCGGCGACGCGGTTGTCGTGGGTCACCAGGACGACCGTCGCGTAGCTGGCGCGGGCGGCCGTCAGCAACGCGGTGAGCACCTGCTCGCCGGAGACGGTGTCGAGCGCGCCGGTCGGTTCGTCCGCGAAGATCGCGCGGGGACCGGTGACGAGCGCCCGCGCGATCGCCACCCGCTGCGCCTCGCCGCCGGACAGCTCGCCGGGACGGGCGGCCGCGACGCCGTCGGCGCCGAGGCGTTCGAGCCAGCCCATGGCCGACCGCATCGCCGCCGCCCGTTCGTGCCGCTCGAACAGCAGCGGCAGTGCGACGTTCTGCACGGCGGTCAGCTCCGGCACCAGTTGGCCGAACTGGAGCACCACGCCGAACTCGCGCCGGCGCAGCCGGGTGCGGTCGCGTTCGGACAGCTCGTCGAGCCGCCGGCCGCCGTACTCGACGCGACCGCCGTCGGGCTGCAGCACCCCGGCGAGGCACAGCAGGAGCGTGGACTTGCCACTGCCGGACGGACCGGTGACGGCGAGGACCTCGCCGTCGTCGACGGACATGGTGGCACCGCGAAGGGCGTCGGTGCGGCCGAACGACTTGCGTACGGCGTCCGCGGCCAACAGCACACTCATGACGGATCCGTTCCTTTGCCGGACACCCGTTGCGCCGCGGTCTCCAGCCACCGGAGGTCGGCGTCGAGGTGGAAGATGGTGTGGTCGATCTCGATGCGCGCGTCGACGTCGGTCGCGTCGCGCTGCTGCTTCAGCAGGTCGCGCATCCGGGCCAGGTGCACGGCGCGCTGCGAGCGCAGGAACCCGGTCGCGTCGACGCCCAGCCGCAACGCGGTGATCGCCTTGCGTACCAGCTCGTCGGCCGAGTACGGCCCCGGTGTCTCGGTGCTGGCGAGCCAGTCGTGCAGTGCCGCCCTGCCCTCGCCGGTGAGTGCGTAGGTGGTGCGTTCCGGTCCGCCGTCCTGCCCTGTCTCGGCCACCTCGACCAGCCCTTCACGTTCCATCTTGGCCAACGCCGTGTAGATCTGCCCGTACGCCAGCGGTCTGGCGCTGGGGAACCGGGCGTCGTGCGCTCGCTTGAGGTCGTAGCCGTGGGCGGCACCCTCCGAGAGCACCCCCAGTAGAACGTGCGCGACACTCACGGGGAGTGACTATATACATTATGAATAGTGCCGTCCAGGGTTCTGTCGGGTTCCGTGAGCGCGGCCGCCGCGGACATACTCGGACGATGACCCGGTCATCGAATCATGGCTATGTCGGACGCCCGGTCCCGCGCCGGGAGGACGCGCGACTGCTGGCCGGGCGCGGGAGGTTCGTCGGCGGTCTGCGGCTTCCCGGCATGGTGTACGCGTACGTCGTCCGCAGCCCGGTGGCACATGCCCGGGTGACCGGGTACGACCTGTCGGCCGCCCGCGCCGCCGACGGCGTGGTCGACGCCATCGGCATCCAGGACGCGGCGGGTCTGCGGCTGCCGTGCGTGTCGCCCGGGCCCGGGCAGCGCGCGCTGTCCTACCCGCTGCTCGACGACGTCGTCCGCTACGTGGGCCAGCCGCTCGCCGTCGTCGTGGCGGGTACCGCGGCCGCGGCCCGCGACGCGGCCGACCTCGTCACCGTCACCTTCGACGATCTGCCGCCGCTGATCGGCGTCGAACGCGCGCTCGATCCGGACGCGCCGCTGCTGTACCCCGACTGGGGTACCAACGTGGTCACCGACTTCGAGGTCGGTGACCCGCGCGACGCCGCTGTCCGGGACGCGGCGCACGTGGTCGACCTGACGTTCCGGTTCGGGCGGGCCACGCCGTACCCGCTGGAGCCCCGCGCGGTCGCCGCGTCGTACACCGACGGGACCCTCACCATCCGGGCGTCCACCCAGGCGCCGCATCACGTGCGCGACCACGCCGCCGACGCGTTCGGCCTGCGCTACGACCGGGTCCGGGTCATCAGCCACGAGACCGGTGGCGGGTTCGGTGCCAAGGAGCACCTGTACCCGGACGAGGCGCTGGTGTGCCTGGCGGCGATCCGGACCGGTCGGCCCGTCGCCTGGTCGGAGGAGCCCGGCGACCGCCTGGTCGCCACGCTGCCCTCGCGCGCCGCCGTGCACCGCGCGACGCTGTCCATGGACGCCGACGGCCGCTTCCTCGCGCTGTACGCCGACATCGTCGCCGACCTCGGCGCGCACCCGTCCAACTGCGGAATCGCACCCACCGCCGTCACGGCGACGATGCTGCCGGGCCCGTACCGTTTCGAGCGGGTCGGCGCCCGGGTGCGCGGCGCGGTCACCACCAGCACACCCACCGGCTCCTACCGCGGGTTCGGCCAGCCGGAGGCGGCCTGGACCCGCGAACGGCTCATCGACGAGGCGGCCCGCCGCGCCGGCATCGACCCGGTCGACCTGCGGCTGCGCAACATGATCGGCCCCGACGAGCTGCCGTACAGCACCCCCATGTGGCAGGACTACGACTCCGGCGACTACCCGCGGACGCTGCGCACCCTCCGGGACCTCGTCGTCGCACCGCACCGCGACGACGGACGCCGCCGCGGGGTGGGGTTCGCCTGCCAGGTCGAGGCGACCGGCATGGGCCCGTCCATGGGGATGAAGGCGATCGGGATCCAGGCCGGTGGCTTCGAGACCGCGATCGTCCAGATGGAGCCCGACGCCTCGGTGGTCGTCTCCGCCGGCGTGGTCGGCATCGGGCAGGGCATCGAGACCGCCCTGGCGCAGATCGCCGCCGACGGGGTCGGTGTCGCGCTCGACGACGTCCAGGTGGTGCTCGGCGACACCACGACCACGCCGTACTCGTCGATCGGGTCGATCGCCAGCCGGGCGCTCGCGGTGAGCGGAGGTGCCCTCACCCGCGCCGCGGCGCGGTTGCGTACCCGGATCCTGGCGATCGCCGGGCACCAGCTCGAGGTCGACCCGGCCGACCTGGAGATCGTCGACGCCACCGTGCGGGTCAAGGGCACCCCGCAGGTCGCCCGGACGCTGCGTCAGATCGCCACGTCCGCGTGGCGCGGATGGGACCTGCCCGAGGGCAGCGAACCCGGTCTCCTCGAACGGGTCTCCTACGACCCGGTGGCCTACACCTACGCCTGCGGCGCGCACGCGGCGGCCGTGGCCGTCGACCCCGACACCGGCGCGGTGGAGATCGAGGGCTACTGGCTCGTCAACGACTCCGGTGTCCTGGTCAACCCGGCCATCGTCGACGGCCAGCTCCGCGGCGCGGTGGCGCAGGGCATCGGGATGGCGCTGTACGAGGAGATCACGTACACACCCGACGGCCAACCGGTCGCGCTCTACGAGGTCCCGACAGCGTGTGAGATCCCCGAGATCAGCGTGACGACCCTGGAGACGCCCTCGCCCCGCACACCCGGTGGTATGAAAGGGGTCGGCGAGGGCGGCACGATCGGCTCGACCGCGGCGGTCGGCAACGCCGTCGCCGCGGCACTGCCGGAGATCGCCGACCGCATCACCGACACCCCGATGACACCGCACGTCCTGTGGCGACTGATGACCGATGCCCGCTGACGGCGCCCCTGTCCTGATAGGAGTCCGATCACGTTGCCCCGGCGAACGGAAAGGGTCGGCGAGCCCGAGGACATCGCGGCGGCGGTCGCGTTCCTCGGCTTCGACGACGCCGCATGGATCACCGGCCACACCCTGCCCGTGGAGGGCGGCGTGCTGACCGGCCCCCACCCAATCGACCTGAGCCCGCCCGACACGCCGTGAGCACCTCCGTCGCGGCCCGGTCGCACACGCCGGAGCCGTCAGGAGCGGGTCCGGCGGGCGAGCCAACCCCGGCCCGTGCCGCGACCGTCGCCCTCATGAGATCCCGCGGCGCGGGCATCGGTGAGTTGCTCACGCAGTTCGTCGATGAGGTGACGACGCTCCTCAGCCCGCGCCTTCGCCTCCCGCGCGGCGGCCTTCGCCTCGGCCACCTCGTCACGGGCATCGGCCAGTTCCGTTCGCCGGTGCTCGTCCGCGGCTTCCAGAGCGGCGATCTGGGCCTGGAGTACCTCGACCTGACCCTCCAGATGAGCCACCCGAAGCTCCGCCCGCCGCAGACGCGCCGTCGGCGAACGGTCGTCATCGACCGCCCCATCGGGACGGTCCACCTCCGAACCACTGGACATCGACATCCCGCAATCATCACCCTCACGGCCGCGCGGGACAACGACCCATCGCGAGGAGGGCGCCGCAAGTGGTCGATTACGGGCCGCGGATGCCGGCGAACGCGGCCGGGGGGTCGGCGAGCACGACGGCCACGACCGTCGCGATGACGGCGATGGTGACGAACAGGGCGATCCTGATCAGGTGGTGCGCGGATGACGACATCTTGAGCCTCCTCGTGCGATGTTGCCGCGACAGTAGGCGTTGCGCGGGTCAGGTCGGCGACCGACCTGGCCGTGGCACGAAGTCGGGAGTCGCGGTCACGCCACGAACGCGCGCCGCGGGACGATGACGACCGCACGATCGCGCGCGAGTCACGGTCGTCGATGAATGAACCACGCTTCGCTCGCGGGTAGGGCCACGGCGAGCTCCCATTGGTGCATCTCGAGATTGCTGGCCAGGGACAGGATCTGACCGGCGAGCGTCCATGCCTGCTCCCCGGGTGGCGGTGGCCGGTTCACGACGAGCTGCAGCATGGTGTCCCAGGACGCCACGAGTTCGGCACCCCATTGGGAGTGCCACTGCCACAACGCCGCCGCGAGATCCTCGGCGCCGACCTCGAACAGGCTCACGAACCCCGCCGCCAGCCAGGGCGCGTCGGTGGGTATCAACTGCAGCTGGACGCTGTCGGGCGTGAACCAGTAGTCCGTCTGCACGGCGTAGCGGGTCCTGTCGAGCAGGTGGGCTGCCAGTTCGGGGTTCGACGTCACATAGCGGTAGAGCCGGTGCTCGACCTCCAGCCGGGGCTCGAGTACCGCCGGTCGTGGCACCCGGGAGGTCAGGTCGACCCCGTGTCCGCTGGTCATGATGAAGTCGACCAGTCCGTCCCTGATCGGCTCGTGCATCCACGTCCGGCGACGCTCCCACGGGTCGGTGGATCGGGCGGCGTCGTCCAGCCGCAGCAACTCCGACTCCAGCGGTGGAACCGGGCCACCGCCCGGGGAGATGTCCATCGGCCCCCAGTCGTCGGTGACCAGAACCGGCCACCGCCCGGTCGTCGGGACCAGCTCACGCGCCGCCCGCCACGCCTGCAACAGCCCGTCCGGCCGGATACCCGAGATCATGACGGCCCCCCGTCGGTCCCGACTGACAGGAAGCCCGGCCAGCGGCGTCCCGTCGAGCAGGGTCGCGATGTCGCCCGGCGAGTTCATCATGATCCGATCATTCCCGAACCTCAGCTCGCCCGTGCCTACTCGTGATCGTAGGTAGCTGCGATGGCGCCGAGCTCGGTGCGTTCTGCTTCGGTGGTCAGCACGGCGAGGTGGCCGAGCTGGATCCGCAGTGCGCCAATGGTGTCGCCGGTCCTGCCGTGGTCGAGGTCGGCGCGCAGGCTCGCGAGCAGCCAGGTCGGTAGCCGGTCGGCGAGGCTGTCGAGCAGCCCGTGGAGCCGTCGGACCAGGGCGGCGTCTGTCTCGATGCGCCGCTGCGCGGCGACGGTGGTCCGGGCACGGTCGGGCAGGTCCGGTGCGGGTCCGAGCCCGGCACGGTGCCGAGCCGTGGCCACGATGGCTTCGACGTCGGCGCGGGCCATGGCGACCGGATCGGTGGCGGCGAGGATGTCATCGAGGGGACGTTCACCGCGGATCCGTAGCTTGTTTCCGCCGCGGCGGGCCACGACCCGTGCGGGGCCGTGCACGGTCACCTCGTATGAGATCTCCAGGACATCGTCTGGCGCTGCCGACCACCACGCCGTCCAATCCGGTCCCTCCAGCTCCTCGAGGAGAACGTGGAGGGCGGCCGAGTACGTCTGCGGTGGAGCATCGCCGGCGTACCCTCCACCGACGACCCTGACCGTCGGGGTCGACTCAGGGGAGTTGGCGCCCTCGGCATGCACCGTCACCGCAGGCAGTTCCTCGACGCTGGTCGAGTTCCACCCGTCCCCTGGCTCGATCTGCACCGTGTCGCCGTCGCGCCAGCGCAGGCTACGCGCCACCCACCGGAACGTCCTTTCCGACCCGGGAACCACGAATGGCGCAGAGGTGCCGACCACCGTGCCGTCGGCGACCCGTCGGATCTCCACCACGCCGTGGCCGAGCCCGTCGTCGGTGATGGTGAACACCGGCCGGGCGGTGTGCCTGCGCCCCGGCGCGGTCCTGGCCGGTCCGGTCCACTGAAACCGCAGGCATCACGTCGAGCACCAGCGCGGCGCGTGCCGTGGGCGACAATGCCGCGACCCCGTCGGGCAACGTCACCCCGGCCCTCTCGAAGTCCTCCACCGGCTCGGTGAACACGGTCACCACCACCTCGGAACGGCCGGTTTCATGCGGGAAGCAGTGCAGCCGAAGCTGCGAGGTACGCGCCCTGACCCTGGCCGGCCGGATGCCCTCGCTGTAGCGCTCGCCGATAGCCCGGGCACTGCGCACAAAGGCGTCCTCGTCCAGACCTTCGGTCCACGGTGCATCTACGAAGCCCGTTTGCGGCCAGAACTCGACCATACGCAGAATCGGCACAAAACCAGTCAACCCCACCACCGGTCGACGAGTGCGGGTTCACGCGGGTTCCACCCCAACCACGCGAGCACCACAGCTCGTCGCCGGGCCGATGAACGACACGGAGAGCGGCATTACACGATGCGGAGGTCACTCGGTGTCGTCGCCGGCAGAGCGGTCAATCTGCCGGTGGAAGGCCGCGGTCAGGCGGGGCAGGAGGCGGCGCATCCGTTCCTGGTCCTGGAAGTCGAAATGCTCTCCCGCCGGTCCGGCCGGCAAGTGCTCACCCTTGTCCGGCAGGGCCGCCCAGAACGCCTCCTCGTCCTCGGCGGCCGCCTGAGCCACGCAGAGCATCTCCTCGCCGTCGAGGTCACCGCCGTCCACGTCGACGACATCGGCGAGCGAGTCCGGATCGGCGAGAGTCGCCTCCCATCGCGCGCGACCCTGCGCCATCAGCCAGCCGAGGAAGTAGTCGAAGCCGTCCTCGGACGCGCCGCCGTTGACGACATACGCGGCAGCCCACAGATCCCACCGGTAGGCATCGCGCTGCAACAACTCCTCCTGCACCTCATGAAAGGCCACCAGCTCGGCCAGCGGCCAGCCCCGCAACGTCTCGACCAGCGCCGCAGCCATGCCGTCGACGTCCTGCGCCCGCGCACGTGCGGACTCGACAACCTCCCAGAACTGATCCCGGTTCACGCCGGCATTCTCCCCCGCGAGCCGGGAGTGGCAGCTCGCAGATGTTCGCACCTGATCAAGCGGCAATTCCGGATGCTGGCCGGTCCGTCCAGGCACTGCGGTGCCAGCATCGTCGGATGAACGATCAACAGGCGCGTGTCCTTGCCCGTGACGGGAACATTGCGGTCACCTGGCTCGCTGACCGCGCCCATCCAGGGCTACATGTTCGTCCGCCTGCCGTACTCCCGCGACGACGGAGGCTGACATCCGCGCCCCGACGTGACCTCCCAACGCGGCAGATCAGTGTTCCCGGGAAGCGCGCGTCCGCGGTCCGCCGGCATCATGGGCTGCTCGCCTTGGTGAACGCCCGCGTGCTTGATCGTCGAGACGAGCCCGATGAGCAGTTCCGCTGGTTTGATCGACAATCGCCGCAGCGCGGCGCGAGCGGCCTGCTCACGACCTCGGTGTCGGCTTGTCGGCGAAGTGCCGGTAGATCGTCCGCTTTGTCACCTCGGCGAGTGCCGCGACCTGGTCCGTGGTTGTGCTGGCGTGGCCCTCACGCGGGAAAACCACCTGTCGCCGCTGACAGCAGCAACGGTCAGTACTGAAACGGCTAATATCGCGAGTACTGAGTGGTTTCCTTGTGAGGAGGGATTGGTGTCGGCACCGCGAAGGGTCACCCGTGTGCTCCTCGACGGGCTCGGTATCGGGGAATGCCCGCGCTGGCACGACGACAGGTTGTGGTTCTGCAACTGGGGCACCAACCAGATCGTCGCGGTCGATGTCGAGGGCAACAGCGAGGTGGTGATGGACGACGCCACGGTGTCCCCACACTCCATCGACTGGCTGCCCGACGGCAGGCTGCTGATCGTTCCGGGCACGGCCACCTGCGGGGCGCGGCTGCTGGTGCAGGACGCGGACGGATCCCTCACCCCGTACGGACACCTCGACGGGCTGCCGAGCGGGTTCAACGAGATCACCGTCGACGGTCGCGGCAACGTCTACGTCAACGGCGCCGACTTCGACTTCCTCGCGTTCCTCGACCGGGCGATGAAAGACATGGCCGCCGGTGACCAGACTCCGCTGCACGAGCGCCCGGACTTCGTGCCTGGCTACATCGCATTGATCACGCCGGACGGCACAGCGCGGCAGGTGGCCGGCGACATCGCCTTCCCCAACGGGATGGTGGTCACCCCGGACAACCGCACCCTCATCATCTCGGAGTCCTTCACCGGCACTCTCACCGCGTTCGACATCGCCGAGGACGGGCAGCTGTCGAACCGGCGGGTGTTCGCCGACGGTCTCGGACCGGACGGAATCTGCATCGACGCCGAGGGCGCAGTCTGGACCTCCCAAGGGCAACGGGACTGCGTACGGGTGGCCGAAGGAGGCAAGATCCTCGACCGCGTCGAACTGGAACGCGACCCGTTCGCCTGCATGCTCGGCGGCCCGGACGGACAGACGCTGTTCATCATGGCCGCGGTCTGGAACCCGGAGAATCCCTTCGGAGGCCCAAGAACAGGCCAGGTACTCGTTACCGAGGCACCCGCCCGCCACGTCGGCTGGCCCTGATCAACCTGGTCCCGGACGCCCATCTCGATACCGGGCCGCCCGCCGGACATCTACTCCACGACCAGCATGAGGCCATCGCGGCGCTCGGGGCACGGTGCGGTGACCGGCCGTCCCACCGTCCCGGCGACGGATACCGTGGCGGTCGACAGCTACGGTGGGCCCGTGAATCCGGGGGGATCGACACACATGGACCGGTTCGAGGTCACCACCGACCGGGTCGGAATGCGCCGCTGGATCCGGCGGATGAGCTGGATCCACGGCACCGCCGGTGTGGTGCAGGCGGCGGCACTCGGTGCGCTCGGCGGCGTACTGGCGTTCTCGCTGGGGTCGGGTGACATCGACAACGCGATCCTGTACGCGACGCTGGCCGGCGCGGGGATGTCCGCGATGGCGTTCCTGCTCGGGCTGACGACGCTGTCGGTCGGAGGCCTGGCGCAGATGCGCCGCCGCTACGAGCAGACCCGGGTCCTGCTTCTCGACCGGGATGGGCTCTGGATGCCTGCGCCGCGCACCCCGGCCGGCGAGATCCGGATGCCATGGGAGGCCGTCGGTGACGTCGTCCGGCCGTTCCTGCGCCACGAGATCGTCACGATCAAGGTGCGCCCGCATGTCACCGCGGACATGCCCGGCGCGGTCGGGCTCGACGGGACCGTGCTGGCCAGCGGGCTGACGCTCGGTACCCGCTTTACCGACACCGACGGGAGCACGGTGGCGGCTGCGGTGACCAGCCTGCGCGACCGGTTCACCACCGGTACCACGCACCCATCGACGGCAGACCGTTCGTGAGGTCCGTCACCTGCTCGCGCCGCTGCTCGAACGCGGAGGGCTACGAACTCCACCGGGAGCGGTGAATGGCATCGCGGTACCTTGCCACCGGAAAGGGCAGATGAGCGTGGAACACAGGATACGGCTGGCGGTGGCCGACGACCGGGCGGCCGTGGTTGAGCTTGTCGAGCAGGCCTATCAGCCGTGGGTGGCGGTGATCGGTGCACGGCCCGCACCCATGGACGCCGACTACGCCGGGCTCATCGCCGCCGGACAGGTCCACGTCACGGGCGCCGATGTCCTCGACGGCCTGATCGTGCTGGTTCCCGAGCCTGACGTCCTGCTCGTCGAGAACGTCGCGGTGCGGCCACCACTGCACGGACGGGGACTCGGCCGGCGGCTGTTGGCCTTCGCAGAGGACGAGGCGCGCCGGCTCGGGCTGGCCGCCGTGCGCCTCTATACGAACGGGAAGATGAGCCGCAACATCGAGCTGTACGAGAAGCTCGGTTACGAGATCACCGACAGACAACCCGCCGGAGAACGCGGCCACGTCGTCCTGATGCGTAAGCACCTGCCGTAACACCTGAGTCAGGACTGACGCTCGAAGCGACGAGCCAGCAGCACAAGCGGACCCGAGCGGGAACCTCGGCCGTCCCGAACCGGCGGGGGCACTCAGGTGGCCGAACGGAGCCCGGCCGGACGACGCCGGAGTGCGGTTTCCACCAGTGCCGGGGGCTTGTATTCCTGGTCGAGCGCGGTGACATCGCTGCCCGGCGGGACGATCTCGTCGACCCGGTCGATCACGTCGTCTGACAGCTCGACGTCGGCACCGGCCAGTAGGTCGTCGAGGTGTCCCATAGTGCGCGGGCCGAGGAGTGCGGCGGTGACGCCCGGGTGGGCGACGGCGAACGCCATGGCGAGGTGGGTCATGGGCAGGCCGGCCTCCCCCGCGAGCGGGATGAGCTGCTCGACGACGTCGATGCGGCGCTCGTCGGTGAGGTGGCGGGAGAACCGGACGCGCTTCAGGTCGTTGTGACCGCCCTTGCGCACCCGGCCGGTCAGCAGGCCTTGGCCGAACGGGCCCCACACCATGACGCCCATGCCGTACTCCTGCGCGATCGGCAGGACTTCCCGTTCGATGCCGCGGTTCAGGATGGAGTACGGCGGCTGCTCGGTGCGGAACCGCTGCAGTCCGGCACGTTCGGCGACCCACTGGGCCTGGACCATCATCGAGGCGGGCGTCGTCGAGGAACCGATCATGCGCACCTTGCCGGCTCTGACCAGATCGGTCAGGACGGCAAGGGTCTCTTCCAGGTCGGTGCCCGGATCGGGCCGCTGAAGCTGATAAATATCGATGTAGTCGGTGCCGAGTCGGCGCAGGGAGTTCTCGACGGAGGTGGTGATCCAGCGGCGGGAGGCACCCTGCTGGTTGGGACCCTCGCCCATGGGCATGCCGACCTTGGTGGCCAGGACCACGTCGTCGCGGCGGCCCTTCAGTGCCCTACCTACGATGTCCTCGGAGTCGGCGTAGCGGTCGGCGGTGTCGACGAGGTTGATCCCGGCGTCGATCGCCTTGTGGATGATCCGCACCGATTCGTCCGGGTCGTTGCCCATCTGGCTGGCGAACATCAACGTGCCGAGTGCGTAAGGGCTGACCTTGATCCCGGTCCGCCCGAGGTTGCGGTACTTCATGAACGTGCTCCTTCGGCCCCGACCGGCGGTGGGTCACCGCGGGTCACCGCCCCTCGGCGGATACGTCCACCGTCCGGGGAACCCGCGGGCGTCAGCCAGTACCCGCCGCAGCCTGTGGACCCGGAGTACCACGATCAGACACGGCCGATTGTCCATACTGAGGAGATGACCGGCACCACGGATCTTGGGAGGGCCCTGCACGCCTGGCGCGATCGAACGAGACCGGCCGAGGCCGGCCTGCCGGACAGCGGACACCGACGGGCGCCGGGCCTACGACGCGAGGAGCTCGCCCTGCTTGCCGGCCTGTCCGTCGACTACATCGTGCGGCTCGAACAGGGCCGGTCGACACATCCGTCCCCGCAGGTGCTGTCCGCGCTGGCTCGGGCATTGCGGCTGTCGGCGGCGGAGCGCGAACACCTCTTCGTGCTCGCCGGTCATGCGGCGCCGGGCCCCGGACAGGTCCCCGGCCACGTGCCGGCAGGCGTCCAACGCCTGCTGGATCGGCTGACCGGCACACCGCTGAGCGTCTACGACGCAGCATGGAACCTGATCACGTGGAACCCGTTGTGGGCCGCGCTGTTCGGAAACCCGCCCGCATCACGCGGCTTTGCGAGGAATGCGGTGTGGTGGGCGTTCGTGGAACCGCCCACCGGATACCCCCAGGCCGTGAGCCGGGAGACCCGTCACCGGGCGGCTTTCGTGTCCGACCTCCGGGCGGCGTCGGCCCGCTATCCGAAGGACACCGGACTGGCCGCGCTGATCGCCGAACTCCACACCCGAAGCGGTGACTTCGCAGCGCTCTGGGACTCCGTCATGATGGCCGTGCACGTGCCCCAGACCAAGACCGTCCGGCACGCGAGCGTCGGCGAGCTGACCCTCGACTGCGACATCCTCGCGGCGCTCGGCACCGATTTGCGGATCATGGCCTTCACCGTCGCGGAGGGCAGCGAGACCGCCGAGCGCCTGCGGCTGCTGGAGGTCGTCGGCGTCCAGACGCTGACGGGCCCCGAAACGGACACCTGACCGAGGTGCCGTCCTGGAGCCGCCCGGCGCCCACCGCTGAAGATGGTGCCGCACACCGCCTAGGCGCGCACGAGCCCCATCGGACCGCGCGCTCGGCGGCATGACAGCCCACATCGGTGTGACCGAGCCGCCTGCGATCACCTCCTCTTCGGAGCACCGCGTTCCCACCAGTCATGTGGTCGTCGCTCGCGGATGATCGCGGCCGTCAACTCGACCTGGCCGAGATTGCAGAACTTCCACAGCTCCTTCGCCGCTCGGGAGTACTGGAACAGAACGTGATCGACGTCGAACGCGTCGAGCTCACCTTCACGGTAACGATCGAGGGCCTCCGCAACGCGGGCCAGTAGCCCTCCCAACTCGGCCTGGTGGTACTCCGCGACCACTGAACGCGTCGCTCGACGCTCCGACTTGTCCGACACGGAACGAGACTACGCAGGCCGTCATGGCACCGCCGCCGTGAGGCGTTGCGGGGCCGGAGATGTGGCGCCGTGGTCGCATGCCTGCGCCCCGGTCCAGCTCCGGGCCGCGGGTTACCGTCGTGGCGAATGCCGGCAACCGGAGGGGGCATCGATCGTGACCATCGCGTCCGGGAGGCTGCCCGCGTATCACGAGACGTTCGCCGACCTTGCCGACGTGGTCCTCGAGGAGTCCTGGGTCCTGCACGTCGACGCCTCACTTCGACGGCTGTCGGTGACGCTGGACCTGGTCCTCACACCGGAACACCGCGAATACAGCCCGCCCCGCGCCGACGAAACCCATTGCCACCGGCGAGGAACCCTGATCGTCGACAGTGACACGGCCATTCTCGCCCGCCGGTCCACCTGCCCACCGGCCATCGACGTCACCGGCGAAGCCGACTACGGCCACATCGACACGTTCACCCGGGCCACCGACATCGCCGACGACGTCTGGCAACTGAGCGGAGAATGGGGCGAGGCGCTCATCCGTCAACCGCGTGTCCACGTCCGTCTGGAGGTTCGCTGACGTGGGCGGAGGCTGGTTCGCGCGGTCGCAGGCCGTCCACGGTGTGTGATGCTGGGGCGATGCCGAACACGACGCCGCCCCGGGCGAATCTCAGAATCCACAATCAGGGCGCCGAGGTGGTGGAGGTCGTGCTCGAGCCGTGGGCCCGGAGCTACTGGCTGCAGCCGAGCGAGGCGTTTGTCGTCACCACGATCGGTAGAGAGCCTGGTTCATGGCCCGGCACCACCTACCCGGATGAGCCGTTCGAGGTCATTCACGGACCCGCATCGATCATTGTCCACTGCAACGGGATCGACGCCTACGTCACCGACGGCACCGGCACCGAGATCGAGGCCTGCCTTCCACAACCGGAGCGGACCAACACCGCCGGCACCCCCTCGCCGTGAAGCCCATGGTGTGCGACCTCGCCGAACAGGCGGTAGATCCGCGTAGCGCACGGAGCGCGACAGATCCGAGTGCCAAGATCGCGATGCGGACCAGGTTCTTGTGTACTTCTCCGGGCGGCCGGAGCAGGAGGAGCTGTACCCACGGCTGGACGCTTGTGCTGACCCAACGCAGGCACCGAACAGTGAGCCCGTTCGGC
The DNA here is from genome assembly GCF_016863655.1 of Virgisporangium ochraceum. Taxonomy (GTDB): domain Bacteria; phylum Actinomycetota; class Actinomycetes; order Mycobacteriales; family Micromonosporaceae; genus Virgisporangium; species Virgisporangium ochraceum. The sequence goes on along the minus strand of NZ_BOPH01000088.1, from coordinate 142,728 downwards.
GGCTACGGCCACAGGAGGGGGGCGGACCGGTGACGGCTCGCGGTGCGGCCGCGTCCGGGATGGTCAGCCGCTGACGGCGGTCCGTACGCCGAACCCGACCAGGACCACGCCGGACACCCGGTTGATGGCGGTTCTGAACGTCCGCGAACTGATGGCACGTCGCGCCGTGGCCACCACGAACGTCCATGCCGTCAGCCAGGTCACGGCCACCGTCACGTGGGCCGCCGCGAGCACGGCGATCTGCCCGGCCACGCCGGCACGGGGATCCAGGAACTGCGGTACCAACGTCAGGTACACCGCGGCCGCCTTGGGGTTGAGCACGTTGCCCAGGAAACCCTGGAGATAGCCGCCGTGCCCGACCCACGGTGGTCGCGGCGGCGTCTTTGTCGCCTCGGGAACTTTCCGCCCTGACCGGAAGGAGGTGACCCCGAGCCAGATCAGATACGCCGCCCCCGCGAGCTTGACCACCAGAAAGGCCTCGGCCGACCGCATCACAACGGCGGAGAGCCCGACCGCGGCGAGCGTGGCGTGCACACAGAGTCCCGACGCGGTGCCGGCCGCGACCAGCATCCCGTCTCGGCGCCGGCCAGCCGCTACCCGCTGGGTGACCAACGTGAAGCTCGCCCCGGGTGTCAAACAGATGGGCGTCACCGCGAATAAGAAACCCATTACCAGCTGCCACCGCACGACGCGATGTTAGCCGCAGACACCCGAACGTGAGCTCGTCCGCGGTAGCGGCACGGCCCATGACACGGACGGGTCCAGTAACGGCCGGGCTCGGAACCCGGCTTCAGGTCCCGCGCCGGCACCATCTCGGAGCAGGCTCACCCGACGCGCGGCAAATCCGTGAACGTGGCCCCGGTGATGAACACCGTCATCCTCCACTTCGGAACCGGGTCGACGAGCGGCGGTCGCGGCCGCATCCGAGGCTTCCGGGGCCGACCTCGGGCCTATCGGTAGGTTGTGCCGGTGACTGGGCTGGAACCGGACATCGCCAAGATGTGGCGGTCCCACCGTGATCGCTGGTTTCCGCCGCTACTGCGCGGGGCCGAGGTCGGCGACATCGACGTGGTTCAGCTCGACGCCGACACCGCCGGCTGCGTCAGTACCTGGCTCGCCGACGGGGGCCACCTCGACCCTGAGAGGACGCGGATTCTCACCGCCTGCGTGAAAGACCTCGACACAGCACTGGCGGTCTTCACCGATGGCGAGGAGCGGTACTACCTCCAGCAGCTCCGCATCCTGGCCACCGCGGTACTCGCACGAACCGCATAGCAGCGCCGGTCGCGGCGCGGCAGATCAACACGACCGCGCTCCTCGCGGCCAGATCAGCAAGGCCGCGCTGTCCGCGGCAAATCCGGACACGAAGGCAGCATGCCCGGCGTCAGCTCGTGGCAGTCGAGCGGTCCGCCGATGGACTCGCCACGATATGACCGAAGTCAATGCGCCTCGGAGTATCGTCCTTCGCATGCGGATCCGTTTTGCGCGGTGGGTGGCCATGTCGATGCTCACCAGTGGTGCCGCAATCGTCGTTGTCGGGCTGGTCGCCTTCGGCGATGTCAGCGAGGCACTTCCAATTTTCCTGATCTTCGGGCTGGGACTCGCGGGCTTCGGCGCCCTCTACCTCGGCCCGATCCCGTACGTCATCGTCACCGAGACCGCTGTCCGCGTGCCGATCGTCATGGGTGGCGCCGGCCACCTCGACGTCGGTCCGCGCGACCGGCTGCTGATCCGCGACAACCGCATCACCGTCAGCCGGCCCGGTAGCCAGCGCGACACGGCGCCGGCCTACCGTGTGCTGGCCCACCGCGGCGACTGGGACGCGCTGGTGCGCGAACTGGCCGCCCACAACCGCCGCCGGGCCACCGAACGGTGACACCGGCTCAGCCGACCGTGTTGGTGGCCGGGTCGAGGGCGATGGAGGCGCTGCCCTGGCGGTCACGGCGAGCCAGGTCAGGCCGCTCGGGGTGCGCACGGCGACGGTCGCGCCATCATGGCTGTAATACCGCGTGGTGGTGACCGCGCCGTTGGCGAGGCGGAACCGTCTCCCTCCTGAACGCCGATGGCCCTGCCGGGTGTCGGCCTGCTCATGATGATCGCGGCGGGGCTCGCCCCGGTGGACGTTGCTGTGGTCCCTCAGGTCGGCAGACGTGGCCGGGGCGCACCGGTCACAGCCGGTGCGCCCCGTCGGGAGGAGTCGGTGTCAGCTCGCGGGCGCCACGTCCGCCCCCGTACTCGCCTTGCATGTTCCCGGACGGCGAAAAGTTCGCCACGATGTACGTTTCCCACCACTGCGTGCCCTGACCGGCGACCCGTGCCGCGCACGCAGTTCGTTGGCCCTGTTCAGAACCTCTTGCAGGACCTCGTTGTCGGTTCGGTCCGAGAACCCGGAACGCATGATGACACACCCCTCCTGACGACGAACGACGCTTCGGAGGACGCGCGGCGAGAATCCGCGACCCCGGCTCTGGAAACGCCGCTCCGGCAACCGAAATGCTGGTCCGGCGGCGCAGATCGGGCCCCCGCCAGCACGTCAAAAAGCAAGCACCCAGTGTCACAGATCGAACACACGCGGGGGAACGTGTCGAAAATGGCGCGAGCGGCACGACCCGTCAAGAGACGACAGCCGCCGGGCCGGACGTCATGACGGCACAGCGGCCCGGGTCACCGGACGGTGACCCGGGCCGCTCGACCGCCGTGGTTACGGAATCACGAACCGCCAGGCCTGGTAACCGCTGTTCTGAGCGGTCTCGTTCATCCGCACGCCCCGGGTGACACTGCCGTCCAGAGAGTAGCCGGAGTACTTGGCGTTCTTCAGGTGTTGCGCCTCCATGGTCCACCGCTGGTAGTCGTTTCCGTTGCACGGCAGCAACCGCGCGCCGGAGGTGATGCTGCCGTCCAGGCAGTACCCGGAGTAGGCGGCACTCCGGATCTCGAACGTCTGGCCGCTGCCCGGGGCCTGGGTCCACCGCTGGTACCGGCTCTCGAGGTCGCAACTCTTCATGCGAACGCCCTGAGAGACGCTGCCGTCCAAGCACACCCCGGCGGCGGCGACGTTCCTCATCCACGCGGACCCCGCCGGCGCCGCGGCGCTGGCCGGTTCGACGACCGTCAACGGTGCCAGCACCAGCGCGATGATGGCGGTCACGGCCCGGGCGAGAACTCTTCTACGCACATCTTTCCTTTCAGTGGTCGGGCCCCGATCATGGCGGAACGGGCACCACCGACTCCTGAATACAAACGAACCCAAACGCCGGCGGCCTCGCGGAGCCGGTGGATGGGTTGTCGTCACCGACGGCACAGCGGCCGGTCACCGGACGGTAACCGGATCACTGTGCAAGCGGGTCAGGGCTTGTAGAACTGCCAGGCCTGGTAGACGCTGTCTGAAGCGGTCGCGTTCATCCGCACGCCCTGGCTGACGCTCCCGTCCAGAGAGCGGGCGGTTCCGTATCTCACATTCGACAGGCGGATCCGCTGTTCGATTGTCCACAACTGGTAGCCGTTGCCGTTGCACGGCAACATCCGCGCACCGGAGGTGATGCTGCCGTCCAGGCAGACCCTGGAGTTGCCGGCGTTCCTGAGTTCGAACCTCTCGGCGGTGATCCGGATCTGGTACCACCGCTGGTAAGGGCTCACTCGGTCGCACGCTTTGATGCGAACGCCCTGAGAGACACTGCCGTCCAGGCACAACAGGGTGCCGGAACTGTTCATCAGCCAGGCGTTCTCCGCGGGCGGGTCGGCGCTGGCCGGTCCGACGATCGTCAAAGGGGCCAGCGCCAACGCGATGACGGCCGTCGCGGCCCGGGCGAGAACTCTTCTACGCACATCTTTCCTTTCAGTGGTCGGGCCCCGATCATGCCGGAACGGGCACCACCGACTCCTGAACACAAACGAACCCAAACGCCGGCGCCCTGTGGGCGAGGCGTTCGCGTTCCTGGTCGCCGCCGCTGGCCCGGGCGAGGTCGCGGCCGAGAACCAGAGCGGCCGACGGGTCGCCGTCGGCGCACCGGCGACGGGCCTCTGCGGTGTAGCGGAGCACCGCGTCGGAGTCGTGCCAGAGCTGGTGCCAGATGTCGGCGTCACGGTCGTAGCAGTCGTGCCGGGCGTCGACGTCGACGATGAGCACGGCGGATGTGGAGCATCGGTGCGTCTCCAGCGTGTCGCGCACCGCCTCGAGCGGCGTCTCGACCGGGTACCGCAGGTCGCCGCCATCGTTGTTGCAATTGTGGGCGACGTCAGTGCAGGGGGTCAGGTGCCCGTCCCAGTCGGTGTGCCCGACGACGTACGCGAGCCGCTCGTCCGCGCACCACGCCGCGTGCGCCGCGTCGAGCTCCTGACGCAGCCGCGGCGTCCTCCGCGAAGGACTGTCGGCGGCCGAGACGCTCTATGCCCAGTTCGGGCGGCGCACCACCGCGCTGGGCCTGGCCCCGTTCCTTGTCGACACCGACGACGGTCGCCGCCAGTGGCGACGGCTGCTGCTGACCATCGAACGCAAGCTCGTCCTCGCCGACACCCACCGCGGAATGCTCGCCGACGAGCTGTCCGACTACCTCCACGTCCGCTCGACCGGGCACTTCGCCTCCCTAACCCCGACGACCGTCTGCCGCCCCTGTGACGCCGGGACCCCTACGACGAAGCCAACTCGGTAGCGGCGCGTGGAACCGCTGCTCGCGCGTGCACCAATCGTCCACAAGGCCGAGCCAATCGCGGCATTTCAGGACGCCAGGTCGCGCTCCGGTTCCTTTGCCGCGCGGTTACGGTGGCGTAGTGCGGATTGGCGCCTGTCAGACGCCCGAGGTTGTCGGCGATATCGACGGGGCGTTGCGCATCGTTCGTGAGTTCGCCGCTCAGGCGGACTCCGAGAAGGTCGACCTGCTGCTGTTCCCCGAATGCTTCCTGCAGGGCTACCTGATCACCGAGCGGCACATCCGTACCTGGGCCTTCGATGTCATCTCGGCGGAGTTCGCCGGGGTGCTGGCGGCGCTGGCCGGAATCCGGCAGACGCTGGTGCTCGGCATGATCGAGCGGTCAGGCGGCACCTACTTCAACACCGCGCTGGTCATCGCACGGCAACAGGTGATCGGCCGCTACCGCAAGACGTTCCTGACCGCCGGAGAGTCGATCTTCGCCGCTGGAGAAAGCTACCCGGTCTTCGACCTCGGCCAGGTCCGGTTCGGGATCAACATCTGCTACGACACCCAATTCCCCCAGGCCGCAGCCGCGGTCGCCGCCCGCCACGACGGGGCCGGGGCCGTCGACACCATGGGCGACCGCGTCCGGGCGGACTTCCACCGCAGGATCGGCCCGGAGGACGTGCTCGCTACCCCGCACGGCCTGACGGTCTGCGATGCAACCGTCTTCGATGTTCGTCAGTCTTGTTCACCGAGACGTCACGAGCATTGCGAGAGGACGCCATGATCAAGCCCCCTGCCCGCCGAGGAGTGTTGGGCACGCTGGCACTGGTTGCTGTGCTCCTGGCGGCCGGCTGCGGTGACGGCCGCACCGAGGCCGGGCAGGGTGATGCCGCCGAACCGACCTCGACGCCCCCGACTCCGGCCGGATCGTCGTCCGCCCCGGCCCCACGGTGCCGCACCACCCCGCCCGAAGTCGAACAGGTCACCTTCCCCGGCTCCGGTGGCGCCCGGCTCGCCGGCTACGTGGTCGGTACCGGAACGGCCGCCGTGGTACTGGTGCCGCAGCGTCGGATGGACTCGTGCAGCTTCGGTGGCTACGCCACGGTACTCACCGGCCGCGGGTACCGGGTTCTCGCGTTCGACTTCGCCGGCGAGGGCGCTTCGACCTCCGCACCTGGCGCGACCCATTCCGGCGATGTGGCCGCCGCGGTCGCGTACCTGCGGCAGGCCGGCGCCGGCCGGATCGCACTCATCGGCACGTCGCGGGGCGGCACGGCTGCCCTGGTCGCCGCCTCGGTGGTCACACCGCCGGTGGCCGGGGTGATCAGCGTCTCCGGTCCCCGGGTCTTCGGAGGCGAAGACGCCGAGGCCGCGGTGAGGACGCTCACCCCACCGGCCCTCTACATCGCGGCGCAAAACGACGGAACCGCAGTCACCGACGGCCGGACGCTGCACGACGCCACGCCCGCGGACCGCCGTACGCTCCTCGTCGTGCCGGGCAGGGCCCACGGCATCTCGTTGCTCGGCGGAACCGACCAGGCCGCTACCGAGGCCGGCAAGGCCATCGACACGTTCCTGACCGGATACGCGCCGCCGGGTTAGGGTCGTGGACCCGGCCCGTGTTCCGCCAGGCCAAGCGCGTCGGGCCGGCAAGCCATACCCATCGGCCGATGGCGCACATCGAAGCGGTCGTCCGGTCCGCCTCAAACGCTGAGGAACGGTAGCCGGCCGGTCAACGCCTATCAAGCGGACAGCGGCAGATCCGGAAACGTGATCAAGCGCCGACAGCGGCTACGCCGGGCGCGTTGATGATCTCGACGCGCCGCCATCGGGCCGCCTCGGGCAATCGCGCCTCGATCCGTGTGACCGACGAATGCGGCTTGACCGTTGCCGACCCGGAGTCCGATCGCCATGATCGTCTACGTGGAAGCTTCCGTCGTCGCGCACCTCAATACCCTCGTGGAGTTCTGCGCGCGGCGTGACATCGCCACATTGAGCCGCCCCGTGGCCGAGGAGGCGGCGGGCGGACGGGTCGATGTCGCGATTCTCTTCGGTGGCAGCATCCTCGCCGGCGGCGACCTCTTCGCCGGGGCCATCGCCGACGACCTCGCAACCCACTTCATGATCGTCGGGGGTCAGGGCCATTCCACCGACATCCTGCGCGCAGCCATGCGCCACCGTATGGGCTGGGACGACACAGCCGACCAGACCGAGGCCGCCCTCTTCGACCGGTACATCACCGAACGGTACGCAGTCCGCGCCGACCTGCTGGAGTACGAATCGACGAACTGCGGCAGCAACGTCCGCAACGCCCTGGAACTGCTTGAAGCCCATGACATCCCGTCCCGACGCATCCTGCTCATCCAGGACGCGTCGATGCAGCAGCGCATGGACGCCGGATTCCGCCTCCACGCCCCCGACGCTCAGATCGTCAACTTCGCCGCGCACCGGACCCGCGTCGAACTCGTCGACGGTCACCTCGGTTTCCGGACCCCGCTCGACGGTATGTGGCCGATGGACCGGTACGTCTCCCTGCTGATGGGCGAGATCCCCCGACTCACCGACGACGTCAACGGCTACGGCCCGGCCGGGCGGGGATTCATTGCCCACGTGGACGTGCCGGACGAGGTTGCGCGGGCATACACGTTCCTTCGGGACGCGGGGGTGGGAGCGCCGCGGACGGCCGATCAGCGCTGGGCCGACACCGCCTCCTGACGTTTGTCGTGCTATCGGCCGCGCCAGAACGTGCAAATCGGCCAGAGGCGTTTCCGCGCCGCAACCCCAGCGGCAGATCAGCACGGCCGCGCTCCTCGCGGCAGATCAGGACGGCCGCGCTGCTCGCGGCAAGTCCGCGTAGCGCGCGGAGCGCGGCGGATGAGCGCGCTCGATGCGCGTCAACGTGGAGACTCCGGTCGCCCCCCGATTTCATTCGGGCCGGTAGGTTTTGGTCAGTCGGATGCCGTTGAAGGTGTAGGTGCAGCACGGGCAGCCTGGTTCCATGCTGTGCGGGCCGAGGTCTGGGTTGACCAGACGCAGCCGGTTGTCCGTGTCGATGTAGAGGCCGCTGTAATAGGTGCTCTCGCCGATTCGGACGTAGTCCTGCCGTTCGTGGTCCTGCCGGGCGACCATCCAGAAGATCGGTTCAGGGGTGTCCAGCCGCGCCGCCGCCTCGCCGAACACCAGGTCCCAGTCCTCGCCGACCCGGTGCAGTAGGAACCGGAACAGCGGTGTGTAGTCCAGACCGCGGCGCACCCGGCCGCCCATCGAACCGCGTGTCTGGTCCGACCCGCGTTCGCGCTTGGTGTTACGCCGGTGCCGGTAGTCCCCGCCGTGGCGATGGTGGACGTTTCTGGCCCGGGTGTTGACCCGGCGGTAAAGCGGATCCTTCATGGGCTGGCCCCTCACGCCAGGACAGATGCACGGCCGACGGTCTCGCCGCAGGTCCGCCGGCCAGGTGCGCGGTTCGACCACCGAGGATCTGCTACGCGCCCTCATCGGCGGTGCTGCGATCCGCCGTGACTACCGGCCCGACAGTAGCTGAGGCGGGCCTGCCCATCCCTGTGACGCACAGTAAGCGGCAGATCTGGAAAGTGGTGGCGGTGCGTCGCAGAATCCGCGTTGCCACGCTCGTTGCGCTGGAGGACGCTGCTGCCATGCTGTTCGTGCCAGCCGTCCGCGGAGTTGATGACCCGCTGAACAGGGTCCGCAGTTGAGCCGGCGTCGGTATGTCGCCCGTGGTGTGCCGGGCGGCTGGCGAGTGTGGGACAACAAGGCGAGGCGGTGGTGGGGCGAGCAGTACGAGGTCCAGCCCGACGATCTCGTCGCGGAACTCAACGGCGCTGGCGACTACGCGCGGATCACCGCGCTGTTGAGGCACTACCGGACCGCCAAGCGATAGGCCGACACCTCACGATCACCGCGCGGACGGCGGCAGATGTGAGCATGTGATCAGAGCTGCTCGCCGTGTCCCACGAGTCTGGTTCGGCCACCGACTGTATGGACATCGATGGGATCTTCGTCGATCGGGTGTTCCCGGCCGAGCCGCAAAACGAGCGCTACACCCGGGTCAACTGTGCACCATCTGGACCGCTGCTGGCCGCGATCGACGGCACCGGGCCGGCCTGGGTCGGCAACCTCATTGTCGAGGGCGCGCACGTACCCGGCCGGCCGGTGAACGAGAGCTGCGAGCCTGGGTGCAAAGGGTGCTTCGATACCATGGAGGAGCTACTCGACGTGCGGGTCGTCGCACATCGGCCCGCCGCGGACGGGTCCGGCCTGTTCGACATCGGTCTCGAAGGTCATCGCCGCGAGGGCGACAACAATCAGGGCGGCGCCGTTGCGCCCGCCGTGTTCGGCTACCGGCTGATCGTATGGTCGGCAGCGGACGGGTCTGACCCCGAGGAGGCGCCGGCCGGCGAGTGCCAGGACGTCGCGGGTCTGTTCCTCGACCGGCCCGCCAGCTGGCCGCCGGGTCCGCCGCTGAGGTTGCTTGGCTGCCGTCCCGGGCTCATCGGACTGGTCGAGGCGGAACTGGCCCACGTGCGCGTCGACGGCACGGTCACAAATTGGGCTGGGAACAACCCGTGTTCGGACACGTCGTGGCCACCCGCCCGTCCACCCTCGGTGAGGACCTGCTCGACCTCACCCTGGACGCGTGCATCCCGGAGCCGCTGACGGCCAACGACCGCACCCTGTGGGACATGTGGCGCGCCGGCGGCCCCGCCGAGCCCAACATGTGGGCCGGGCTCGATCGCAGCGGCCGCTACCTGTGGGTGCGTGCCGCCGCCGTCCACCGGATCCACGCGCCGGACAAGCCGGCGGGCACGGTTTACCACCTGGACGGGCGCTACATCACCGACCTTGACGCCTTCTTCTGCGCGATCGGCGAAGCAATCAACGGCCCCGGCGGCTGGTTCGGCGGCGATCTGTTCTGGCTGCACGAAAATGCTGCCACCGGCGACGGCGGCGCGACCCCCGGCTTTCGCCTGGTCTGGCACCATTGTGAGGTCGCGCGCACCCACCTGGTCTCCGGCTATGACCGGACGAGCTGGACGCCTGCTGTCACCTTCGGCGACCTGGTCCGCTACCTCACCGACGACGGCGTCCAGCTCGAACTCCGGTGAACGCCAAGCATCGTCGGCGAATCACAGCACGCGGCAGAACGGACGCACTCCCGCATCCACCAGCAATTGCAGCGTCCAGCCACACAGTGCGGGGCCGCACACGATCGTCGGCAGTCCAGACACCGGCCGGGCCGACCACCGGCACCGACCGTGACGACCAACCGGATGATCAAAGCATTTACAGCAGCAGATCAGCTCGACGCGCTCCTCGCGGCTAGATCCGTGCGCCAAATAGCGAGGTTCAGACGATCTCTTGAGCCGGCCTGCCGGAGGGTTCCTGCTCGGGACGGAGCACAACCCATCCAAGGTCCTGCTCGACCAACGCAAGCGCCAGTCTCCGTAGAACCTGCCGGGAGTCGGCCACGTCAACGACGATCTCGACATCGAGATGCCATCCGGTCTCTCCGGTACCGGCTCCGGTCACCGCGCCGTCCGATCCGAGCGCCTCGGCGAGCGCGTCCTCGACGTCATCGCGGTCGAAGTATTCGGGTAGAGGGCGACGTCCGATGACCTCGATGAACACGCGCGTGATCCTAACCCGGTCGCGCATGAACAGCGGCATGTGCGTGCACCCGGTCAAGCCGCCGTGGGCACTCTGGTGTCGTGTACGCGCGCTGTGGTTGTCAGTACAACCAGCGGTCGAGAACTCCCGGCCAGAAGTGGGTTTCGTGGTCGCCGACCTTGCCGTAGGCCTCCGGGTCGAGGAGTCTGATCCGCTCCAGCAGGTCGGCGAGTTCGGCGACTGCGACGTCTTCCATCGCTTCGTCCTGGTCCCACGCCTGAAGCGCCGCCGAGTTCAAGACCCAGGTACCGACCAGGTGCAGCGACCACAGCCAGTGGACGATCGACGAGTTCACGAAGCTGACCCGTCCCGTCAGCGGCTCGAGCACGTGAACCCGCCCTGCCCCCGGCTCGGCGAAATAGGTTTGACCAGGCGAGTGTAGGAAGCTCCTACTCCGGGCAAGGTGGTACGTCCCGTCCTGCGACGACGCTTCCAAAACGGTCTCTTCCACGATGTCGTCCAGCAGCGGCACACCGCACGACGTCAACGTCGTCTTCTGGACCTCGGGCAGACGCCAGTCCGTCACCTGCGACGCCTCGGCCCGGATCACCCGTCCAGGTCCAGCCCATGCCGACAACGACGCAAAATCAGGAGCGTTCGAGAGGACGTTCGCCGCCACGATCAAAGATCCTAGCCGCCGCCGACCACACGACGGCGCATCATTCAACGCGCGGAGCGTGGCAGATCAGCAAGGCCGCGATGTCCGCGGCAGATCCGGAAGTCGAGCCAGGTGGGGGTCGCTCACGCCGACGGTGTATTCGTGGCGGCCGCCACTGCGGCAGCGAACTGGTGCGGGCGCTCCAGTGGTACGAAATGTCCGCTATCGATACGTTGGATCTGGGCGTCGGCGAAGAACTGGTCCAGCCGATCGGACCAGCTGGTCGGAAACAGAGGGTCGTGGTCGGGCCACAGCACCGTGGTCGGCACGGCGATCCGCTCTGCCGGCGGGGGTGGCCGCTCGGCCACCACTCGGGCGAGCCCTCCACCACCAACCCGGTACCAGCCGACAGACGCGGTGAACGCGCCCGGTTCGGCATATCGTGAAACGAGACGGTCGAGGTGCTCGTCGGGAACCGCGAACCCCGGGCCGGACCAGTGCGTCCAGAAGTGGCGCAGATAGTCGCGCACAGCGTCCGGGCAGCCATCGATCAGCTTGTCCGCGACCGGGAGCCGGTTGAAATTGAGGTACCAGAACTCCCGTTGCGCCGCCGGCGCCAGGATCCGCTCGCCGATGCCCGGCAGCGGCGGCGTCAGTACCAACGCCCGGATCAGATCCGGGCGTTGGCGTGCGACGGCCTGGGCGACCCTGCTGCCGATGTCGTGCCCGCCGAGGACCAGCCGGTCAAGCCCCAGCTCCTCGATCAGGGCGACAACGCTGCGGGCCTGCGCATCGGCGCAGTACCCGATGTCCGGATCGACCAGGTGCTTGTCGGAGCCGCCGAACCCGCGCAGGTCGGGTACCACCACATCGGCCGCCGGCAGAAGCGGGACGACATCGCGGTACTCGGTCCTGTCACTCGGCCAGCCGTGGAGCAACACCACAGGCGGACCGGATCCCGTCCGCCCATACGCAAGCCGAAACCCGTCAACCGCAGCAGCCCGAAACACCTCCCCCACAATATCCAGACTCCCACCCCCTCCACCCGGCGCGACCGTGCACCCGCACGCACGGACGGAGGCAAATCCGCTCAGAGGGCATGATCCCTTCACTGGATGATTAGGTATGGAAACGGCGAAAGTTGTTTCGAGGGTCATCCCACACATCGATGATCGGTGCTGGTATCGGATTCGGGTGACTTCTGCTGCGCGACGGCAGTGCCGTACCGACCTGTCCGATGCCCGGTGGGCGCTGATCGAGCCGACACTGACGCAGTGGCGGGCCGACCGGCCAGGGCTGGGGATCGCGAAGATACAACACGCACCGACCGGACTGCGCAGACGATCATCTGCCGGGCAGCCTTCATGCAGAACCGTCGCCGAGGACGTTACGAGCTCGGACTGGACGCCCCATGCGGACTGCGCGTCCCGGCGGCGTACAGCCAACTCGCCTCCGCCCTCTGAAGCCGGCCGCAACCAGCTCAAACGCGCCTCCTGATCGACGAACGCAACGGCGCCTACCGGAGAGAGCGCGGTTACTGCGGTTTGGCGCCCAGCTTCGTCAGCAGGTTCCGCAGCACCTCGATCTCGGCTTGCTGGCCCTGTTTCATCCTGGTCGCGAGCACCACGACCTCGTCCCGGGCGGACTGCTCCAGCACACCGTCGACCATGTGGATGCCGCCGAGGTGATGGCGCAGCATGAGCTGGAGGAAGAGGACGTCGAAATCCTTGCCGGTCGACCCGTAGAGCCGGTGCAACTCGTCGTCGGTGGCCATGCCGGGCATCAGGCCGTTCACCAGCGCGCTGGCGCCGTCCGGCATCCACGCCATGGGTGGCCGGGGACCGGTCGGGAGCAACTTCCACTCTTCGAGCCAGCGGTACATCGTGCCGACCTGGGTCTGCTGCCCGAGCGCGATGTCGAGTCCCAGTGTGCGCACCTCGGGCAGTTGGCCCTGCTGGAAGGCGACCATCGCGAGGTCGATGGCCTGCGAGTGATGCGTGATCATGTCACGGGTGAAGCCGGCCTCGGCCGAGTCGTCGCCAGGGGCGCGCATGCCCGGCGTGAGTAGGCCGGCAAGGTACCCAAGCAGCAGCCCCACCGCGATGGCGAGCGCGAGGGCGACGGTGCCGAACCGCTTGCCGCGCCCGTCTCCGCCGGTCACGGCGGCGACGGGACCGCCGTCCCCGTCCACCTCGGTGGCCGTGGTCGCCTCGGTGGCGGCCGTTCGTCCGCGCCCCGTTCGCCACCTCATGTCCGCTCGTCAGCCGCCCGGTTGTTGCTGCTGCTGGTCCTGCGGCGCCGGCATGTTACGCGGCGTGGTGCCGGTGACGTTCACATAGTTGCCCGTCGAGCAGGTCGCGTTGCCCTCGGTCGAGGCATTCACCCGTAGTGCCCGGATGAACTCGCCGATCCGGCCGTCGCGTGCGTTGTCCAGCTTGAGCTGGTAACCCCATGCCTGGAGGGAGATCGGGCGGTCGAGCCCCTCGAACGGGCTCATGAGCATATGGTCGTTGCCGCGTACCTTGGCGGCCAGCGCCTCGACCTGGTCCTTGGGCAGGTCGGGCCGGAAGGCGATCCAGACCGCGCCGTGCTCCAGGCTGTGCAGGGCGTGCTCGCTGGCGATCGGCGTGTCGTAGACGTCGCCCTGGCAGCGCTGCCATGCCGCGTTGTGCCGGCCGCCGACCGGTGGCTGCACCGGGTACTGCACGGTGCCCTCCACATGGCCGTAGGCACTCGGCCTCGGGTCGACGTAGTCGGGCGCCTTCGGATCCTTGGCCCGGTAGTTCACTATGCCGTCGATCGCCGCCGCCCGGTCCTGCCAGCCGATGCTGTTCCGGTAGACCGCGTAGGCGCCATACCCGATGATGCCGGCGGCGACCAGCCCGACGGCGACGAATAACGAGATCAACCTCGAGTCGCGGCCCGGTTTGATCCTGACCGATGCGGTCGGGCGCGGCCCGCCGCCCCGACCGTCCTTGGCGGCACCGGCCTTGCCGCCGGCGGCCTTCCTGCCGGTGCGGGCCGTGGACGGGCGGCGCTGCTCGCCTCCCTTGGAGCGGACGCTCATCGCGCCTCGTCGGGTTGCAGGCCGGCAGGGCCGGGCGGGCGGGCCATGAGCAGATCCTGCCGGCCGAGGAGGAGCCGGACGCCCGCCCACGCGGACCAGATGACGTAGGTCGACATCGTTACCAGCGGCAACCCGTGAACGACCAGGAACGGCAATGGCTGTTGCCCAGCTATCACGTGTACCAGCGGCAGAGCGACCAGCACGCCGATCGGCGCCAGCCCGGCGATGGCGCCGACCACGGCTAGTGGCCAGGGTCCGGTGCGACGTCGCAGCGCCAAGGCGCAGACCGTGGCCAGCCACACGCCGGGGAGCACGTTGGCGACGAGCGCCACGACCGGAAGGTACAGGGCTCTCGCGAGGATCCAGCCGACGAGCGGCCCGGTGCCGACGAACACCGTGATGAGTACCGCGCCCGAGTGCGCGTACTGCACCCCTCCGCCGGGCCGCTGTGCTGAGCGGAACGACCGTGTGGCCATCAGCGCAACCAGCCCACCGGACACAAGCAGGTACCGCAAAGGATCCGGCATCCCAATCACCGGCAGTCCGTCGGGCACCTCGAAGAAGACATCGGCCCCGGTCGGGCCTGGCCCGCGCAGCAGGCGCAGCACGCTCAGCAGGTCGGCGGCCGCCGCCAACGCAGACGCGAGCAGCGCGGCGCCCACCACCGCCGAAAGCTGTCGGCCCGGCAGGCTGGTCGGCTGTCCACCGGTCTGTTCGCGTCGGTGTTGTCGCGCGAGGATCGGCACCTTGAGGACAGTGTCCAGGGTGTACCACAAGCGCCGCACCCCCGAGACCCCGATGAGTACGGCCGACGCCTCTTCGCGCCAGCGTGCGCGGTGACGCCGTGGCAGCACGATCGACGCGATCCCCAGCACCACGGTCTGGATGCTCATCCCGTCGCTCCCGGCAGGACGTCGCCGATCGGGCCGCGAGCGCGGGCCTGGCGACGCGCGTCGCTAGACGCCAACGCGGCTCGCGCCTGCACGATGCCGCCCGAGCAGAGGCGGTAGTACCGCCGCCGAGGACGACCCTTGGCCTCCTGACCGATCTCCTCCCAGCGGCTGGACACCCAACCAGCGCTCTCCAGCCTTGCCATGATCGGATAGATCGTTCCGGGGGGCAGGCCGGTAGCCTCAACGAGCTCCAGTCCGTACAGTTCGCGGTCGAGCTCATCGAGCATGGCCCGCAGGGTTAACTGAACCTGCAGCGTCAGTCGCATTATCGTACTCTATATAGCGGCCGTCCCGGCCCGCAACCCGCGTCGGGACACGCCACCAACACCCCGTCCCCGTCGGCGTCTTCCAGAACGGTGGCACCCGTCTCGACGGACCTCGCCAGTGCGCGTGTCGACCAGCCGGGGCGGCTCGTCCGCCGGGTCGTCACGCCGGATCACGTGATAGGTACCGGTGGACGCGCACATCGCGCATCGGCAAAGTCCGGCAGGATGGGTCCGGTGAGCGGTCAGCGACCCCTGTCGTGTGGCCGCCCACCCAGCAGGGCAGGTCACCGTCACCGAGCCGGCCGCGGCGTCCGGATCCCAGGGGGCCTCAGCGGCCACCCGCCGCAACGGCGCCGCCAGCAGATCGACCACCGTCACCTCGACACCGCCGAGCAGGACCGCGCGGTCGTCGACGCACCGTTTCGGGTGCGGCTCGAACCGATCCGGCGCCGTCCGCGCGGCGTCCAGGGCGTCGCGACCGGTCAGCATCTCGCCGTCGGAGCCGAGGAACACCGCCGACGGCAAGAGCTCCGATCCGTCGAAAATCACCGGCCGGACGCGACAATAGCGCCGAACGGCAGAGCAATTGATCAATAGCGAGCGGTCAGAGGTACCGTTCGAAGACCATCCTGTCCCTGCCGGACCATCGCAGCCAGGTACCGGGCTGAAGTCACTGACTCACCCACTGAACTGCTAGACCTCGTCCTGCGGGAACTTGCCGAAGAGTGAAATCCAAAGCTGTCCCGAAAGGTCGGCCAGCACAGGACTCGCTTCAGCGATTGATCGATGACAGACGAGGTCTTCGTCTTGGCTGGAACCAAGATCGGATGCACTGATCTCGGCCAGATGTGCGCGCCTGTACGAAGACCGGGCGTCACACACCTGCCGCGGCGAGCGATGGTTCCGGCGCGTGCCCGGCCTACAGGAACTCGCTGCGGTACGTCGATGCCAGCTCGGCCGCGCGTCGGCGGCGTTCGGCGAGTTCGTCCGGCGACAGCCGGGGCGGCGGGGCGTCCTTGCCGGCGATCACGTCGCCGATGCGCAGGAAGTACTCGTCCTGGCCGGCGGGCGTGCACATGCAGAGCATGCGGGCCGCCGCGCCCGAGACGTTGCGGAAGTTGTGCGGCGCGTTCGCCGGGATGTTGATGGTCGACCCTGCCCGCACGGTGTGCCTCTCGCCGCGGAACATGAACTCGACCTCGCCCTCAAGGATGGTGAACATCTCCTCGAAGTCGTGGCGGTGCGGCGGCGGGCCGCCGCCGTCGGGCACCCGCATGTCGATCAGGCAGTACTGTCCGTTGGTCTGCTCGCCGGTGATGAGCATGGCGTACGTGTTGCCGACCAGCGAGACGTACGTGGTGCCCGGATCGTCCGGGTGCGCCACGGTCAGCGAACGGTTCGGATCGTCGTCGGGGATCATTGCTGCGGCTCCTTCGAAAGATGTGTCAGAGGATGACGATGGTCTTGCCGCTGGGCAGCTGACCGGCGGCGGCCTGGGCGTGCACGGCAGCGAGCTGCGCCAGGGGTACCCGCTGGGCGACCTCGACGCGCAGCTCACCGGTGCCGACACGGGCGGCGAGGTCGGCGAGTTGGTCGGCGTCGCTGCGGACGAACAGGTCGATGCCGCGCACACCGCGCTCCCCGTCGGACGGGGCGGGCATCCAGACCGTGGTGTTGACGAGCGTGCCGCCGTCACGGATCAGCGTGACCAGCGCGGCCAACTGCTCCGGGGCGACCGGCGCGAAGTTGACCACGAGGTCGACCGGCTCGGCCACCGCCGCGGTCACGTCGGCAGTGGTGTGGTCGATCACCTCGTCGGCACCCGCGGCTTTGACCCGGTCGGCGCTGCGTGCGCTGGCCGTGGCGACCACGTGGGCACCGACCTCCTTGGCCAGCTGCACGGCGTATCCGCCGACCGCTCCTCCCGCGCCGTTGATCAGCACCCGCTGACCGGCGGTCAGCTTGCCGTGGTCGAACAACGCCTGCCAGGCGGTCAGGCCCACCAGCGGGAACGCGGCGGAGTCGGCCAACGGGATGTTCTTCGGCGCCCCCGTCAGAATCTCCGCCGGCGCGATGACGTACTCCGCAGCCGCCCCGGGCGCCGTCATCGGCAGGAATCCGATGACCCGGTCGCCGACCGCGACGTCGTCCACGCCGTCACCGACCGCGTCGACCGTGCCCGCGACGTCGATGCCGGGGGTGTGTGGCAGCTGGACCGGAATCGGGCCCTGCATGTAGCCCGCGCGGATGTTGCCGTCGACACCGTTGAACGACGTCGCGGCGACGCGGATCCGGACCTGACCGGCGCCGGGCGTGGGCTGCTCGACGTCCTCGTAACACAGGACCTCGGGACCGCCGAACTCGTGAAAACGCACTGCCTTCATCTCTGAACCTGCTTCCGTGAGCGCCGTCGACGCGTTGCCGTCGACGTCACTCACCGTCGCAGGATCCGGCGCGGTCAACCTGGGCCGGACTGGCCCACCCTGAGGATGGTCGGCTCCCCCGCGCCGCCGACGATCTCACCCAGACGCGCGGCGTCGGCCGAGCCCGGCGCCGCGGTGAGCATCAGGGCCGCCAGATCGTCGCCGGGGACGGCGAGCAGGCTGCCGACCAGCGTGACGGCGCCGACCTCGGGATGGATGAACGCCGCACTGCTCTCATAGGCGCTCACCGGTCGCGGCGCGCGCCACAAGGTGTCGAACGGGCGGCTCCGGCTGCGCATCTCGTCCACCAACGCGGCAAGAGACACATCAGCGGGATACCGCAGCAACGCGCTGCGTAACTGGGCGACGAGGACCGACTCGTGGTCCGTCGCGTCGGCCGCGGACTGCTTGAAACCGTCGAACGGATCGCAGAACGTACGCCAGGCGATGTTCCACTCCCAAGGGTCCCCATTGAGGTGCCAATGCCCCAGCGCCAGGAACGCGCGGTTCACGGCGAGCAGGTTCATTGCCGCGTCGGAGACGAACATCGGGGTGTCCGGGAACCGCTCCAGCAGCCGCATCGCGCCCGGACCGACCTCGTTCGGCACCTGCCCGTCCACGGCGGCGTACCCGGCCAGCGCACAGAGCCGCTCGTACTCCGCCCGCCCGACCCGCAACGCCCGTGCGATGGCCTTCACCACCCCGGCCGACGGATGGCTACGCCCCTGCTCCAACCGGCGTACGTAGTCCGCGGACATCCCGGCGAGCTCGCCGAGCTCCTCCCGCCGCAAACCCCGCACCCGCCGACGGCCGACCGGCAGCCCGACAGTCGCAGGAGCCGTACTCTCCCGCAACTGGCGCACCGCGGCACCGAACTCGTGACTCGCCACGGCCCAAGTCTGCCCGAACGGCCCACGAAAACGCAGGTAGCAGCCGTTCTGACGTCGAGGCGGTCGCGCTCGGCGGCGCGGTCGTGGTGCGCCGCGAGCAGGGGTGGCCCGCGCGGTCCGGAACGCCTGGAGCTATGGCGTACGAGGTCGGTCGGGTGGTTCCGGTGCCGCCCGCAAATCGCTCCTTGTGACCAGCAGGAATGGACCGTTCAAGCGTCATCCGGCAGGCCGGCGATGGCCATCAGGTCGCCGACGGGCATCTCCAGCGCCGCGGCCAAGTCCACGACACGACGTCGCTGTCGGGGCACCAGGTACCCCGCTCGCATCTTGGCAACGGTCGACTCGGCGAGGTAGCAGCGGCGCGCCATTTCCCTGCGCGAGATCCCCCGCCGGTCCATGAGCGCAGCGAAGATCGATCCGAATGGGTGTGGGTCGTTATGGCGGATCGGCGGCCCGATCAGCGTGTCCTCGAACCGCATCTCGAACCGGTCAAGTCGTGACCCCGCCACACGTGTGAAGGCCGAGAACGCCAGGGTCGTCCCCTCACTCCGGCCAACGATTCCGTCAATCGTCACTTCGTGTAGCCAGACGTCGAGCTGCCGAACTCGCACCTCGCGGATCTCGATGACCCGCCATGCACTGTCCCACCACGGCCATAGCCCGATTCGTTCGTGCAGAAGCGCCGCCAGAACGTCGCGGTCGCCGGTCTCCTCATTGAGCAGTGCGTCAAGCTGCGCACGGGTCACCTCGTCATGCACCAGCGGAAGTCTATGGCTCCCCGGTCACAGCGCCAGTCCCCACGGGTGCGATCGAGGGCGTTCACGGCGACTGAAGCGGATGCCGCCGACTGGTACGCCTGGCCGGCTGACCTGCCCGCACCCCACGGCCGCGGCCCGCAATCCGTGCCCGACCGCTCGACGTTCGTCCTGGCCATGTTGCCGCTGACTGCGAAGTTCATCGCACGCCGGCAACCGTCCAACGCCGCCCGGATGGCGCAGATGCTGGGCGTGACCGGGCACATGCCGCTCGTCGACGGGCTGCGCGACCTCCTCGCCAGCACGCCAGGCAGCACAGCAGTGCACGCCCGCATCGCCTGCGCCCTCGACGTGGTGTCCATCCTCACCACTCCCACGCGATGACCTCGAAGCGCCGGGGCCGGGGGCGCGACGGCGATCTCGCTGCCCGGGAACCGGGTCATGGAGATCGCCAGCATCGGTCATCCGCACGCGAGAGGTCGTGATCCGCGATTGCGTTCGCACGTATCCGGCCGGCAGCTCCCCCTGCGCACCCGTGCGGTGTGGATAATTCCCCGGTGCTTCGTGACGCCGTGACCCTGACTCTGCCCGGATCGAGAACGCCACGGCATGTGCGGTTCTGGCTCGACGGAGGCGACCTGCGGCGGAGTCGGTGGGCGGGAGCGGGCAGGGCGCGGGACAGCGTGAAGGTGTTGGGTGACCGCGACGCCGCACGGGCGGAACTGGAGAAGGCCGCCGTCCGGAAGATGCGGGAGGGGTACGTGGAGCTCCGGGCCGTCGACGAGACGGAGCCGGGCGGCGTGGTCTTCCACGGCCTGTTGCCGCGGCGCAGCAACGCGAACATGGTGGCGTTCCACCCGGACGGGCACACGCTCGCGCTCGCCGTGTCGATTCAAGAAGGCGGCCGCGAAGTGCACCTCGTCGACCTGCGGACCGGTGTCCGCGTGGTCGCCCACAAGGACCCGGACCCCGACGCGGTGACCCGTACCCTGGCGTTCGACGCCGACGGCTCGCACGTGACGTTCACGGCCGGCACCCGGTCCTCCATGACAGAGGCCACGTATGCGCTCTCGCCGGTCACCGGCCGGCTTCGGGAGCTGCTCTACCTGCGTCCGCAGTGGGACGACGCGCACCGGCGGGTCCTGGTCCGCGACGACAGCGTCCTGCGGGTCCTCGGACCGGACGGCGAACCGTGTCTCGACGTGCCGGTCACCTCAAGCCTGACTTCGCCGTCGACGCTGTCGCCGTCCGGCCGGCTGCTCGCGGTAGCCCGGTTCAGTGCCAGTTACTCCACCTGCGGCCTCGAGATCTGGGAGGTCGAGGGTGCCCGCCGGGTGCTCTCGGTCCCGTTCCCTTTCCCGGACCGTACCGACGGCATGGCCCGGTACCTTCTGGAGCTCGCTTTCGACGCGACCGAGCGGCTGTTGGTGGCGAGCGGCGGGTTGCATGTCGGATGCTACGGCGTCTCGGTCGACACCGGTGAGTTGCGCTGGACGATCGCGGGCAGCACCCGCGGCGCCTACTGGTACGAACGCTTCGAGGCCCTCACGATGTCGCCGGACCGCACGGTGCTCGTCGGCGTGCCGGTGCAGGTGAGCATGCCGGAGCGGGTCACCGCACCGGCCGCAACGTACGACGTCACGACCGGCCAGCGGCTCGCACCGACATACGAGACGCCGGGCGGATCGCCCTATGCCGCAACGGACGTCGCGGTCTCGCCCGACGGCCGGCTCGTCGCGGTCACGCACATCTCGGAACTGGTCACGGTGTTCCGGTCTCCGCTGCCGTAGCGGCGGAGCAGTCGCCGGCCACGCAACCCACCTGCCACGCGTGACTGCTGACCGGAGCGCGGCTGGAGAGGCAACCGCGATCGTTGGCGGACAGTCTGTGTCGAATCACCCCGCGGCATGGCTTCAAGGGACCGTCCGGGCCGCCCCCTTCTGGCGTGCTAAGGTCCGCCCGTCGCGGGAGGCGGAGCCATGCGTGTCAAGTTCGAGCCAGGAGCGGTGCTCAAGTTTCGTATGGGCGAGGAGGACTTCGCCTACGCACTGATGCTGGAGACTTTTCCCTACATCGCCTTCTACGGGTACCAGGCGGTGTTCGTCGACGGACGGCCACCGGCGACCGCTCCGATGTTCGTGACGCTGGTCGAGCGGGGCGCGTACTCCACGGGGCGGTGGGGAAAGCCGGTCACCCACGTCGGTCGGTCGAACCTACCGCCGATTCCCCGATTCTTCTGGCAGAGCCCGGTCAACAAGTTCGACATCAAGATCGTCGAGCCGGGGAAACGTCGCTTCACCGCGTCCACCGACGAATGTGAGGATCTCGAACCCGAAGCCATCTGGTCGGCGGAACACATCGAATCGCGCATCGTCGACACGTACCTGGGCAGGCCGAGTGCCGCCTTCGAGGCGGTCCGCCTCAAACGCTGAGGAACCGTAGCCGGCTGATCAACGCGCCACACTGTGGCGATCCTGGACATGCGCCACTCGCCCAAGCCCCGTGATGAGGCTGGCGTGCGACTGCAGCTTGCCGGCGCGGCGTATTCTCGCGACCGATGATTGACCTACGCGGCGCCCGGACGCCCTTCGCGGGGCACGCCGGGGGTGTCAACGCTGTGGCCCTGAGTCCCGACGGCATGACGTTTGCGACCGCGGGAGAGGACGGCACGGTCCGGACATGGGCCGTGGCCACCGGTGCGGAGGTGCACACGCTGCGCGGCGACGGCCAACCGGTCAAGACCGTGGCGTACGCGCCAGACGGGTCGACGCTCGCCGCGGCCGGCAACGCGGGCAGCGTCGAGATCCGCGACGCCGCCACCGGCACGCTGATCCGGGCCCTGGATGGCCACGCCACCGGCCTCGGACCGTATGGGCGCAGCCCGCTGAGCGACCAGGTGCACTCCATGACCTACAGCCCGGACGGATCGATGCTCGCCACCGCCGGCGAGGACGGCACCGTGCGCCTCTGGGACGCGCGCACGGGCGCCGCCGGCATGGTGCTGCGCGGGCACGACCAAGGCGTCTGGGGCGTGGCGTGGAGTCCCGACGGGTCGACGATCGCGTCGGCGTCCGCGGACAGGACCGTCCGCACCTGGGACGCACGCAACGGCGCGCCGGGCCTGACCGTGGAAGCCGATCAGGCGGTGTCGGTGGCGTTCAGCCCGGACGGCGGCACGCTCGCGGCGTCGGTCCGCGACGCAACGCGGACATGGGACGCGCGCACCGGTACGGCGAAGCTGACCCTGCCGGCATCGGGTTTCATGCGATCCGTGGCCTTCGGCCCGGACGGGAAGACACTCGCGGCGGCCGGGAACGGCGTCGTCCGCGTCTACGACACGCCGACCGGTGACCTGCGGCACGAACTGGCCGGGCACGGGTCGGCGGCCGTGAACTGCATCGCGTTCGGCCCGGACCCGGCGCTGCTGGCGTCGGCCGGCGAGGACGCGACCGTGCACCTGTGGGACCCAGGGACCGGTGCGCGGCGGATGGTGCTCGCCGGTCACCGCGGCTACACCGGCCGCCTCGAGTTCAGCCCGGACGGCTCGGTCATCGCCTCGATCGGCGAGGACCACCTGGTGCGCACGTGGGACGCACGGACCGGCGCGCCGGTGCTGACCCTGGCCGGGCACAAGGAGCGGCCGAAGGATCTCGCGTTCAGCCCGGACGGCACGATGCTCGTCAGCACGGGTCTCGACCGCAAGGTGCGGATCTGGAACCCGCGCACCGGCGCCAGCCCGGTCGTGCTGACCACCACCAGCGTCTACATCGGATCGGTGGCGTTCAGCCCGGACTCGGCCATCCTGGCGACGGCGGACCAGACCGGCACCGTCCAGCTCTGGGATCCGCGCAGCGGCTCCGAACTGCTGGCGTTCAAGGCCAACAACAACTACGAGTCGGTCGACGCGATCGCGTACAGCCCCGACGGCACCGTCCTGGCCACCGCCGACGAACTGGGCCAGATCCAGACCTGGGACGCCGACACCGGCGCGGCCCGGCTGACCTTCACGGCCCATCACGACCAGATCTTCGGCGTGTCGTTCAGCCCGGACGGCTCCCTGCTCATGACCCACAGCGACGACGAAACCCTGCGGCTCTGGGACGCGGCCACCGGCGCGCCACGGACGGTCCTGCATTCGGACTTCCCCGGCATGCGCTCGCCGGTGTTCAGCCCGGACGGCTCGACCGTCGCCGCCGGGGCGGTGCAGGGCGGCATCTACCTGTTCGATGTCGGCACGGGCGGGAGCCGGCTACTCGTCCCGGGCACCGAGCGGGTGCATGCGGTCGCCTACAGTCCGGACGGTGCCGTGCTGGCCACGACGACGGCGGACGAGCGCGTGATCCGGATCCACGACGCCCGCACCGGCGAGCCGATCACCCCCTGAAGCCGCCCAGCACGGACGACCGGAACCGCGAAGGGGCGGTCCGCTGCTGGCAACAGCGGACCGCCCAGACGTCTCCGGGTGTCCAGCACGACCTACCCGAGTGGAGACCTGGTGAGCTCAGGCACACCCGCCACGACCGTCACCGCCACGCTTGGGCGGTGCGCCCGCCGGTGCTGACCCGAACGGGGCGGGTTGCCTAGAAGTACCACCGCTGCGAGATGTTGCCGTTGCAGGGCCACACCATGAGCGGCGCGCCCTTGCGGTTGGACGTGGTGTCAAGGCACATGCCGGTCAGCTGGTTGACGATCTCACCGGTCGTGCGCAGGTCCCAGTTCTCGGCGTGGGTGAAGCTGCCGGTGGGGTTCGGGACCGGGCCGCTGTAGCACTCGTGCTGCACGACCCCGGAGCCGGCCGTCGTGCCGGTGACGGTCAGGCATTTGCGGGCGCTCTTCGACCGGATGGTCTCCAGGCCCGGCACCGGGCCGCTCGCGACGACGAGGATGAACTGCTGCTGGGACGCGCCGGAGCAGGTCCACAGCTGCGCCCGGGCGCCTTCCGCCGGGTCCTCGGACTTCATGTCCGTGCAGTACTGGCGGACGTCGGCGCTCTTGAGCTTGTTGTACGTGTTGTGGTTCAGCGCCCACGCCGACGTGGCGGTCACGCCGAGCAGCGCCGCCGCCGCGGTCGCCACCACGGCGAGGCGGCGCAGGGTCGTGCGTATGCGGGAGGTGTTCGTCATGTTGATGCTCCTTGGAGTTCGCTCGGTCCGTCGCGAACGACGGGCACCCGAACGGGCGTTCCAACCGGTTCCATCCCGTTCAGCCGACGCCGGGTCGGATCCGCGACTGTGCATCGGCGGGGTTGTCCCGCCGGCTGACCGGCCCTGATGAACAAGGCAGGGCTCAGGTGTGCTGGCCGACCTGGGCCCCGGCGCCGCATTCGCAGGCGAACCCGTACAGGTACTGGCTGAACCCGCCGAGCACGCCCTGGTTTGCCTGCCCCACGTACACCATGGGCTTGTCGCAGCACTCCGGCCAGAACGGGTGCTGCCGGAACTCCGGCAGCCCACCCAGCCAGCCGACCGGCTTCGGCTGGCGCGGCACGTCCGGGTCGTACGGCTGGTACCGGTTGCCGCGGCCGAGCCCGAGGCGGACGGGGTTGGTCCAGGCATGCCCGCTGTCGTCGTTGCCGGGGCAGCGTTCGTCCCGTTCGTCGTCGAGGACGAGCTTCCCGTCCACCGTGGTCCAACTCCGGAAGGTGGCCATCTCCTCGTCGGCCTCGCACTGAGAGCAGAGGCTGCCGATGAACGGGTGCCGCCGGGTGCCGGCCGGGGCGAGACCGAGCAGGCTCAGGTCGACGTCGAGCACTATCGACAGGGGACGGGCGCAGCCGGTACCGCGCGGATCGGCGAGGACGTCGCCGGCTGGCGGGTCCACCCGCAGGCCCGGCTCTGGCTCCGGGTGCTCGGACAGGATCAGCCGCAGCGGCCGGACGTAGCGGCGGACCCCTGGTCCTTCGGGCGGCACCCAGATGCCGTGCCCAGCGGCGATCTCCCGGAGCTCCGGACGGGCGCGGGCCAGGTCGGCCAGGCGGGCCAAGGCGTGATCGGTGTCGACCCCGGCGAGTAGATGCACCCGCTTGTCCCCGGGAGGGGACGTCCTGCCCGGTGGACCGTCCGCGATCCGGGCCGCGAGGGCGTCGACCGCCGGGTCGGACGCGTGATAGGCCGCCAGCCAGTAGTCGGGCCACTCGACGTCGCTGAGGTGGTCGATCGCGACGCTGTCGAAGGTGGTTACCGCATCGGCCCACGGGGCCAGCGACTCCGGCTCCCAGTCGACCAGCTCGCGGAGCTCCCAGCTGCGCTCGCCGCCGTGCCCGGCCAGGATGTAACGCACGTACGAGCGGCGCTGCGCCGGGGTGGCCCAGAAGACGTGCTCGAGACCGCCGCCCGTGGTGCCGATGTCGCGGTCGTACCAGTCTTCCTCAGGGTGCGGCAGGAACCGGTCGCCCGGCATCGTGGCAGCGGCGGGAACGGGCACCGCGCCACTTTACTGGCCGTGTCATGTTCGGCGTCATCGGTTCAGGCCCAGTTCCGTCAGTAGTCCCCATGGCCGGGCTGTGACCTTGGCGGCCGTGGCCCGGCGCAGGGACAGCGGCTTGGCGCGCATGCGTGCGTACCACTCCGACAGCCGGTCCTCGCCCTCGAAAACCTGTTTGTCCGTCAGGAACTCACACACGGTGGCAAGCCAGGTCGGGTCCTCGGACTCCGTGATGTGCACCAGCAAAGCGTCCCACGCTGGGCCGGCCGGGCGGCGGTCCAGTACGGCCCGGCCGACGACCAGATGGTTTGCCGGTGAGGCGAGGAACAGTTCCTGCAACACATCCAGATCGGTACCGGACAGCGACCCCGCAGCGCGCCACAGGATGTAGCTCAGCTCCTCGGCGATGTGCCGGCCGCCGTCACGGTAGCCGGCTACAAGCCGGGTCAGCCGTTGCGGGTCCATGCAGTGGCCCAGCACTCGAGCGGCGTCGGTGAGGTTTCCCCGGTAGCCGCTCTCACCCGTCATCACCAGCAGTTCAGCGGCGTCACACAGGAGCGCTCGGCGCGGCGGGTCGGCGGCCTCGTATCCGTCCTCAAGCGGCTCGTTGCTGAAGATGTGATCGATGAAGGCCGCCTCGAACGGGGCCGCCGTCTCCGCCAACAGTCGGCGGGCTTCCTCGAGTGTCATGGGACCAGACCCGTCGGTTCGGTCAGGTGGCGCATGATCTCGCAGATGGCCATCGGCTCACAGGTTACCGATGCGGACCAAGAGGATCTGGGCGAGCGTGACGCACCCTGCGCGAGCTTCCGCACCTCTGTCCACCCACGCCTCGGCGCGCCGCTTGCCGGCGCCGCCGAGCAGCCGTCCGAATCATGGACGCGACTCGGCCCGCACTGGCGAAGTGAACGTTAACTATTGACCGTGGTCGAATCCTGACCGTACGCTGCTGACCACGAACCGGAGGATGACGGTCCACGATCCGTCACCGCAATGCTTGTGACCACGGGGGTGGCCGGTGAGTTCATTCGACTCTGCCCTGATCGCAGTGAATTCGCTTACCGCCGCCGGCCTGATTGTCGCCGGAACCACCAAACTCGTTGTCCCGCAACCGGTGCGTCGCGCGCTCCGTGAACTGCTGCCCGGGCATGAGGTACCGGCTGCGGCCGTGAAGATCTTCGCCGCGGCAGAGCTGATGGTAGCGATAACACTGCTGCTGCCGGCCTCGAGCGTGGCGGCCGGGTACGGCCTCGCGGTGCTCGGGCTCACCTTCGCGGTGGCCGGCCTCGCCGGTCGCGCGCGCCGGAGCACCGTCGCGTGCGGCTGCCTCGGCGGCGGAGACCAGGCGTTGGGTCTGCGCAACGTCCTGGCCGGCGTGGCGTTCCTCGGCGTCGCCGGGCTGAACGTGGCCGCGGTGTCATCCGATCCGGATCCATTGAATGCGGCCCCGCTGGCAGGCGCCGCCTCCACCCTGCTGCTCTGCGCGTGGACCTACCGCGCTCTCATGTGGGGGCTGCTCGGGCCGAAGCCGGCACAGGCAGACAGGTAGACCACTTCTCCGCACGTCGACCGGTTCCCCGCACCTAGCCAAGGAGCCATGAATGGACCTGTTCTTCGGATTCGTCCTCCTGCTGCTCGCCGGTGGCATGGTGGCCCTGTTCGCGATGGTCGGTGAGCTCGCCTCACGCGTCGGTGACCCGGCCAGCCCCGCACCGCCGTCGACCCAGGTGGAGCCGGTCGAGGACGCGCGCATCGGGCACGTGCCGGACGTCTGGCCGGGCGGACTGGAGGTGATCGGCACGGCCGACACCGCGGTACTGCTGGTGCTGAGCACCGTCTGCGCCAGTTGCCAGACCGTCGCTCAGCAGTTGGCGCAGCGGCCCGACATCACCGCCGACCGGCCGTGGGGCGTCGTGGTGACGTGTGGCGACGTCGCTCGGGGCGAGGAGTTCGTCACGCGGTACGGGCTCGGCCCTTTGCCCCACCTGCTGGACGTGAACGGTGACTGGGTGCGCGCCGAGTTCAACGTCGAGTCCAGCCCGGTGGCGGTTCTGTTCGCACACTCCACCGTGGCGGCGACATTGCTGTTCAACGACGTCGCCGCGCTCAACGCCGCCAGCGCCCGCGCCCTTGGCGGACACCGACATGAGGAGGTAGCACCATGACCGGCAAACAGGAGAACGGGCGGCCGCGCCGACGGCGCGTGCTCGGCGGGCTCGGCGCGACGGGCCTGGCCGCCGCTGTCGCCGTGTTCGGACGCAGCGGTCCCGCGGCGGCCAAGTACAACGTCGCGTGCTGTCACCTGGAGTACGCGCCGACCCGGACGATCTCGTCGTGCCTGTCCGGACGGCACTATGTATGGCACTGCTGGCACGCGGGCTACGTGCGCTGCCAGTGCTGCGAGGTCAAGGACCCCTATGGCGCCACCGTCGCGTCGGCGTACAGCTGCAACTGACCATGTACGCGGGGGTGATTCTGGCCGCGGGCCTGCTCGGCGCCGTCCTGCAGGCTTTCAGCCCTTGAGGACTGTCGATGGCTGGGGTCGCCAGCCCGATGATGGGCAGGTCCCGCGCTGAGGGAGTCCGGTTCCTCGCCGGTCTGCTGGCCGGTGGCGTCGCGGGAGCCGGCGTGCTCGCACTGCCCGTGTACCTGCTCGGCCGGGTGCTCGATCCGTTGCCCCGGTGGGCCTCGCTGGCCGCCGTGGTACTGGTGCTCGCACTGCTGGGCGTCGCCGACCTCCGGCAGCGGACGCCGCACGCCTGGCGTCAGGTTCCCCAGAACCTCTGGCACAAGCTGACCCCGGGCTGGCTCGGCGTGGTGTGGGGGTTCGACCTCGCGCTGCTGTTCACGACCCAGAAGACGACGTCGCTGATCTGGGCGTCGTTGGCCGGGCTGGTCCTCCTCCAGCCATCCCTCGCGGCGGTGGCGCTGATCTCGATCTCCGTCACCTCGACCGTCCTCGTCATCGTGTCCACGGTGACCGCGGGGGCGACCGAACGGACCGGGGCGGGCTGGAGCGGCCGGTGGGTGTGGCGGATCAGGCGGGCGTCCGGGCTGCTCATCCTCGCGGCGGCGGTCGGCGTCTCCGTGCACGGCCTGACCGTCTAGACATGGCAACCCGTGCCCGAACCGCGGGGGCACCCGACATGAGGAGGTCGCCCATGAGCGACGGCAGTATCGACAAGAAGGCGGGACAGGTGCGCAGACGCCGCCTGCTCGGGGGCGTGGGCGCCTCCGGCATCGCCGCCGCCATCACCGTGTTCGGACGCAGTGGTCCGGCGGCGGCCGTGTACAACGTCGCGTGCTGTCACCTGGCGATGGCGCCGACGAAGACGATCTCGCAGTGCCTGGCCGCCTCGCACTACGTGTGGCACTGCTGGCACGCCGGCTACGTGCGCTGCCAGTGCTGTGAGATCAAGAACTCGTCGGGCACGTACACCGCTTCCGCATACAGCTGCAACTAGGCCCGCACGACGAGGGAGGGAGCGGACATGGGTGTCGAGAACCAGGCGGGGGCCGGAACCGGCCGCCGCAGTCCCCGGCCCGACGGCATGGAGCCGCTGTTCGAACTCCACCCGGAGGGCGGGCAGGTGATGGTCACCCGGTTCGAGTGCGGCACCGTCGCCAAGCTCCTGTACATGGTCCTGCTCCACCTCCGGATCAAGCGGGACGTGCACCGCATCGCCGAGGGGCTCATCGGCAGCCGGGTAATCATCGACTGGCGCCGTCGGGTGATGTTGAGCATCTCGCTGTGGCCCGACATCGACAGCGTCTACTCGATGGGCAGCGTGCCGCGGCACATCGCCGGCTCGCGGATCCCCGGCCGGCTCGGTGTCCGGACGACGTGCGGAGTGTTCTGCTTCGCCGGTGACTGGAGGCGGGTCATGTTCGGCAGCCCGACCGAGCCGCGTACCCCGTTCCTCCCCGTAGACCAATGAATCCGTACCGAAGGTAGAGGAGGCTGTCATGGCCCAGACAGACCGCGGCATCGTGACCGTGCACAGGAGAGCCGACGGCACTGCCGTCGTGGAAATCGGCTCCGGCGTCAAGCAGGGCCGCGCGGTCGGCGTCTTCGCCCGGCACGTCGGCGTCACGTCGGACAAGCTTCGGGTCGACGTCGCGTTGAAGAGCACCGGCAACCTGTCGTACAGCGAGGAGATCGTCGAGGTCTTCCCGGACGACAAGGGGACGGTCTACATCCGTCCCCTGCAGGACGTCACCAACCTGTAAGCAGTCCTTCCCGTGGGCTCCGGCCCGGGGCCCACGGGTCGTCGACGGGACTTTCCTGGCGGAGGTCGGCGGAAATGGGTCAGCGCGCGGGCGGGCGCTGCGGCACGATGTCGGCCATGACGTCCTCTCCGGCTCCGGCCGGCGCCGACCTGCGCCCGTGGCGCCGCTGGTACGCGCTCGCCGCGGCGGTCGCGGTGCTGGGAGTGCTCGTCGGCATGCTGCTCTTCGCCGCGCGGGCGCGGGTGTGGATCGACGAGTTCCCCGACCCTGGCAGCCGTCACCTGGCCGGCGAGGCGATCCCGCTCGACCTGCGGGCCGGCGAACCGGTCGTGCTCTACACCAGCCCCACCGACCCCGTCGACCTGTTCTGCACCGGCGAGGTCGCCGGGGCGGAGGTCGATGTCTTCGGGGTGGACTACACCTTTACCTTCTTCAGCGGCCAACGGTCCTGGGCGGCCCACTCCGAGATCGTGTCCGACCGCACCGGCACGGGCAGCCTGAGGTGCACCGGTCCGGCCGGGGTCACGCTGGCGATCGCCCAGGTGCCCGACAACGGGCACCTGCTCCGCATCCTGGGCGGCGGCATCGTACTGGGCGCGATCCCGGCGGTCCTGGGCGTGGTCGGCGGCGTCGTCCTAGCCGTCCGCGTCACGCGGCGGCGCCGCGCGCACCGGGAGGAACTGCCGGCCGATGACCGCACCCCCGTTGTCGAACGCGTGCGGGACTACCAGGCTTAGTTGGCCATTGCGACGGTTGGTTGGCGACGCCCGGCAGGCGGGTGGCGCCACCAGATCAACACCAGTCACGGAGAGTGTCGGCAAGATGACGCTCAGGTCTCGCTGCACCCCGCGATGTGTTGACTTCCGGCATGCGACTTCGTAGCTCACTCCTCGCCCTGGCGGCGATCCTGGCCTCCGTCCTCCTACCCGCCGCGCCGGCGCACGCCGTCACGAGCGCCAACTGCATCTGGTACACGGTCGGCCCGACCAACCCGGGCCTGCGGTACGCGACCTGTGCCGTCGGCGGCGCCGACTGGATGGAGGGCACCGTCTGGATCGTGAACCAGTCGGCCAGCACCAGCCACTACATCAGCAAGCTCGAGGTCTTCACCGACCTGGGTGGCTTCAACACCTGCTACCCCAAGGAATGGCTGGCACCCGGCGCGTCGCGATCGTGCTCGGTGATGCCGTTCCTCAGCACTCCCCCGGGAACGAAGAAGGCCTACGGCCGCCCGTACTTCTGGGCGCCGACGCTCGGCGCGTACGACTGGCGGCAGGGGCCGTCGGCACCGGTGCTCGTCACGTGACGCCGCGGCGGGTTCCTGCGCCGAGCGTGCCGCCGGACACCATCGCCGTCATCAACCCTGGGTTGGAGACGGAGCTTCCACCCACCGCACCATGACTCCCGCCGGCCGGGCGCCGTACCGTCGCGGAATCGGTTGCCAACGTCGATATCCGGGGGAAATCGTGGCCGCTGCCCGCCGTCGCCGGCTCATCACCGTGCTGTGCTCACTGCTCGTCTTCGCCGGGCTGCTGCAGCCGGCCCGGCCGGCGGCGGCGGTTCCGCCCGACGGTTTTCTGCTGACCAACACCGCGCTGTGGGGCATCCACGGGACGACGGTGCTGCGCACCGCGGCCCGCGACGGCGAACCGAGCGCCTACTTCGCCGCGGCCGGCGCCACCGTGCAGGCCGCCGGATTCGTGGCGCCGCAGGGCATCAACGACATCACCGTGTCGTACTGGTGGGAGGTGCGCTGCTACGACGCGGATTCCCGGCTCGTGCGGGTAACGACGGCGAAGACGGCGGCGACACTGCGCGGCGATCCCCAACTCGCCGTCGACCCGACGTACCTCGCGCCTCCGACGCTCGTACCGTCGGCGACGCTCACCATTCCGATCACCTGTGCCGGGAAGCGCGCCAACGACACCAGCATCGTCTTCTACGTCTCCTACGGAACCCGGCAGGGCGCCCGCAACGACTTCCTCACGCTCGTCGCCCCGGCGGACCTGCCCGGCCCCGACCTGCCGGATCCGGCCTCGGTCGCGATCGTGACGCTGTGGCGCGTCGTGCAGCCGGTGGAGCTGACCGACATCAAGTCCAACCGGTACACCTACCGCCTCGGGCCCGGCAACATCGGCAAGTACTTCTACCCGACCCGCGAGCAGGCCGAGGCACTCGCGCGGATGTACACCGACGCCGGGATCGGCGGGCCGTACACGGTCACCTCCGCCAGCATCGTCGAGGGACGCCTGGCCGAGGCCGAGGCGGTGACCATCGCGGGCGAAGGACGCGCCTTCTTCCTCTCCGAGCGGCTCGTCGCCCTCATCGGCCGGGTCCGGATATGGTGACGTATGCGCTTCCGGGCCCGTGTCGTCCTCAACGCGGCCGAGCCGGGGCGGCCTGAGTTCAGGCTGCCGCTGCCCGCGCAGTCTTTCCTCTACAGGTTCGGCGGCACCACGTTCGGCGGCGAGATCCGCGCCCTACCGCACGGCGGCGGGGGCGGTCCGCTCGTGCCCGGCGCGGCCGGCGAGTACGTCATCGCGCTGGCGGTGCCGGCGGCCGCGGTGCGCGAGGGCGACGCCTTCGACATCTGGTACGGCGCCCGGGTCGGCTCCGGCACGGTTCTCAGCGTGGCCGTCGACTGAGACCCTTCTCGTCGTGGCTGTTCGCAGCGCGGCCCGGGCATCTCCCGCCAGGCCTGCACGCGTGCCCTTACCGTGGGCCCGGGACCCCGCGGTACCGCCGCCCACTACGCGGCGGATGGGTGCAGCTTCTGGGATCGAGTGCTTCGAAGAGGCTCCATCGATCTTGTTCGCTGGCGATACGCTCCGCGGCATGTCGATGGTGTACCACCTCGCCAAGATCACACCCGGGTTTGCGGTGGAGGTTCGGGCGCGTCCTGAGTTGGTCCGCGATCTCTTCTATGGGGACGGCGCGCTACCGCGGAGCGACTTCAAGAAGAAGACCGACACCATCGATGGCAACTGGATACATCTTGGGCGACTGGCGTCGACATTCGCGCAGCCGGTCGAATTCGTGGCCCAGGATACGTGGCTGTCGAAGGCGGTCAACGGTTCTGGCGCCGACGACTTGGGCGTCACGCTCGGATACGGTCCGGTATGGGCGGCGACGCCGCACCGGGTAGCCGAGATAGCACAGGGGGTGAGAGCTGAATCGGCCGCGCTGCCAGCGGAGCCCTCCGCGTTCGATGACGACGAATCGGCGTTTTTCTACGGGGCCGAGGTCTACAAGATCTACAGGTTCTACCTTGCCGCGGCACGTCAGGGCCGAACGGTGGTCGGTGCGGTGCTATGAGCCCGCACCGTCGTCGAGTGCGGTGAACTCGGCAGACTCGCGTCGAGGGGGTCCCCGCCACCTGGCGTGACGGACGATGGCGCAGTGGACGCGCTGAGGGACTGCAACTCGCACCGTTCCGCGCGCCCGAACCCAAGCGTGACCCCTGCGCTCGACGCCGTCAGCCACCGCAGCTGGAGTAATGCTTCTGACCGGTGTAGTCGGAGATTACCCAGCCACCGTCGTCCTTGCGTAGCGTCAGAGTACCCAGGTCGTTCGGGTCGAACTTGAGTTTGCTCCGGCTGCCGTCGGCGTTGGTCCAGCCATCGCCGCAGTACCCGCTGACCTCGGCGGTGTCACCGTCGACCTCGAGGCCGGACGGAACCATCTCGCGATACGCCTTTTTGTCGGTCACCTGGCTGGACAGACTGCTGACGGCCGTTTCGCAGTCCTTGACGTCGTTCTCCGGTCCGAACTTCTCGCGGACCGCGGTGATCATCAACGCGCACGCTTCCTTGCCCTTGTCGTCGGCGATGTAGCCGGTCAGGCGGGTCAGCGCGTCCTGCGGAGTGGCGGCGGTCCTGGGACTACCACCGTCATCTTCACCGCAGGCGGCGACGAACGCGCCGAGAGCAACAACCACGACCATGACAATACGAATTTGCATCGTTCCCCGTCGATCTTCAACGAACTGAGTGAAATGCCGTCAGGCGAGATCGCCATCGCTCACGGCAAGGAGGCGCTCCGCCCAGCGCCACGGTTTCCGCCATGCGATCTCGAGCCCCGAGACCACGGCTCTTCTGACGGATATGCCCCTCCTCGGCGTCGAAGCACTGCGACCGTCGCAAGGCTTCACGACAACACCCGGAAGTTGCCAGGCAACTCTGCGGAAATTCGCGTCGTTCGCCAGCCCGCCGCCGGCGCACGGCCGGACGACCCGAACCGTCGACGTCGCGCGGCTCCTGCGCCTCGGGGCGGGCTGGGCGAGGGGGGTTAATCTGGGTCGATGGAGCGGCGGGCTGTGCGGCTGAGTATCGACTTCGGCACCTCCAACACCGTCGCGATGATCAGCCTCGATGGAGGGCAGCCGCGGCCGCTGCTGTTCGACGGCTCGCCGTTGTTGCCGTCAGCCGTGTGCGCACAGGCGTCCGGGCATCTGCTTGTCGGGCGGGACGCGCTCCACCTTGGCCTGGCCGAGCCGGGAGCGTTCGAGCCGCATCCCAAGCGGTGCGTCGATGACGGCACGATGCTGCTCGGGGTCCACGAGTACCGGATCGACCGGGTCTTCGCCGCGGTGCTCGCATGCGTGCTGGCCGAGGCGGACCAGGTGGGTGCGGGACCACCGGACTCGCTCACCTTGACCTATCCCGCAGTGTGGAGCGAGCAGCGGCAGGCTGTCCTGCGGTCGGCGGCGGCTCAGCGCGGTCGTTTGTCAGCGAACCGGTCGCGGCGGCGAACTACTTCACCACTGTCGCGGGTCACCGCATCGCCCCGGGTGCGGCCGCTCTCGTCTACGATCTCGGCGCCGGAACGTTCGACGCCTCGGTGGTACGGCGCACCGACGACGGCTTCGAGGTCCTTGCCAGCCGCGGCCGTTCCGATGCCGGTGGCCTTGACATCGACGCCGCAATCGTCGCCCACCTGCGGGCAGGCATGGTGGGTGCCGAGCAATGGAGCCGGCTGGAGCGGCCGACAACCGCAGGGGACCGGCGAGCCAGGGTGCAGTTGTGGGACGGGGTGCGTCGGGGTAAGGAGAGATGCTCTCGCGCAGTACCGCGACGCTGATCCACGTGCCCGGGTTCGACGTGGAGGTGCCCCTTGGCCGGGAGGTTATGGACCAGTTGGCCGTCCCGGTGCTCGACCGGACCGTCGCCACGGCCCGGGAGGTCCTCGCCGAGGCCGGCATCGGCGCGGATCACCTTGCCGCGATCTTCACCACCGGTGGCGGTGCCCGGCTGCCGATGGTGTCCACCGTCCTGCATCGCGCGTTCGGACTGGTGCCGACCATCGCCGCGCAGCCGGAACTGGTTGTCGCCGAGGGCGCCCTGTACGACAGCAGACGCGAGCCGCCGAGCATGGTCAGCGCGCCGCCGCACCAGGCCACCCTCGGAAGCACTCTCGTCGGGGCCGGGGCCGGACAACCGCCGGGTGTTCCGACGTGGCCGGGCCCCGCCACGCCGATCGCGGTTCCGCAGGCGGCCGCCACCGGCCGCTCGGCGCGAGCCCGCACCGGATGGTTGGCCGCCGCCGCACTCCTCATTCTGTTCGTGGCCTCCGCGACGGTCTTTGCGATCTTCAACTCCCGGGAAGCCGACCGAGACGGTGAACGCGGTTCCGACACGGCGACATCGATCGCCGGTATGGTCAGCCCGTCGGCGAGCTATCCACCGGGCGTCGACCCCTGTCTGCTGGGGCCCTGGCGCTCGGTATCGTCCGAACAGCAGGTAGAGGTCGAGAACGGGGACGTCCTCGTGTTTGTCGGGCCAGGCGGTACCGTTGTCGATTTCCGTGCCGACAAGACGGTCACGTACAACTACAGCGCCACCAAGCCCAATACGGCGAAGCACAAATCCGTCGAGTGGACCGTCATCCTCCGTGGAACCCTGACCGACCACTACGAGATCCGGGACGGTCGGATCTTCAGCGACACCATCCGCAGCGACGCAACCTCCACCCTCAACCGCAACGGCCAGTTCTACAACGTCGTCACGATCGAGGGTGACTCTGTGTCAACTGAGTACGTCTGCAGCGGCGACACCCTGATCATCACCGCAGCAGACTCCTACTCCAGCCGATTGCAGCGGGTGACGTCCACCGACGCGCCGCCGGTCCCGTCGGGTAGCCCCTCTACCTGACGGCAGGTAGGCCCTATCCGGGGATAGCGAGAGCCTCTCTGCAGATGGGTACGGCTTCGGCGCTCTTCTGCTGCGCCAGTGCGGCATTGCCGGCGAGTTCGGCTTGAGCAGACTCGTTCAGCAACTGGAGGCATTTCCACAGAACCGTCTTCTGACGACCGAGTTCATCAGCGCGTGCCTGCGAGGTGGCGAGGTCCCGCTTCGCTGTTGCCAGATCGCTCTCAACCCTGGCGAGGGCCTCCTGCGCCTTCTTGAGGTCGCTGGAGGTTCTGGCGAGCTGCTCCTGCCGCTGCTCGGCGACCTTCCTCCGGTCGTTGTAGTCGCCGTTCCTGTCGGCGTACAACACGGCGAGGACGGCCGTCGCCAGCACGAACACGCCGAGCAGCGACGCGAGCAGCGGCACCGCCGTCCGGCGTCGCCGGCCACCGACCGACCCGTCCTGGCCGGTCGGGCTGATGCTGCTGACCGGCGATGCGGCACTCGGCGCCGGCGTGGTGAAGTCGTACCCGTAGGCACCTCCGCCGCTGTACGGGGCCGGAT
Source organism: Virgisporangium ochraceum (assembly GCF_016863655.1). Lineage (GTDB taxonomy): Bacteria > Actinomycetota > Actinomycetes > Mycobacteriales > Micromonosporaceae > Virgisporangium > Virgisporangium ochraceum. Next base: position 106,115 of record NZ_BOPH01000088.1, on the reverse strand, counting down.
AAGGGCCGTGTCCGGACGGTGATGTCAAGGGCGAGGCATAGGGCTGGCCGGAGACCGGTGGGGCGGGCTGAACCGGCGGCCCATTGCGACCGGGAGGAAGCGGGTTGGTGACGTCACCGGCACCGTGGGGATATGGAGGCTGCTGAGGACCGGCGGGGCTACCGGGATAGGACATTCTCTCCTCCAGATGCATCCACACGCCTCGAAGGTTAGTGGGCGAGCGCGAGTGTGGCGGCGTAGGTGGTCGGCGGGCGAGTGCGGCAGAAGGACGTCGATGACGCAGAACTGTCCCACGAGGACCACCTCGCCGCGGTCCCGCATTCGACCGGCGGCCAGGGGCACCGGACTGGCGCAGAAGGGCGATCATGTCGCGGTGGAGACGGTGACGTTATGGCGACCGATCGGGCCCGAGGAACTGGCGTTGGTGGAGGCCTCCGGATGGCGGCGGTGGCCGCCGCGTCTTGCCGAGCAGCCTGTCTTCTACCCCGTGCTGAACGAGGAGTACGCGACGATGATCGCCCGTGACTGGAATGTGAAGCATTCCGGGGTGGGCTACGTGACCCGTTTCGAGGTGACCAGAGACTTCCTGGACCGCTACGAGGTTCACCAGGTCGGCGGTCGGACGATCCTGGAGTACTGGATACCCGCCGAGGATCTCGAACGGCTCAACGACAACATCGTGGGCACGATCGACGTGGTCGCGGAGTACCGGTAGACCGTATGGGTGTGGTGATTGGACCTGGCTGACCGGGTGCGGTGGACCGTGTCGCCATGCCACCGCCGGTCGGCCACTGCGACGTGCAGCGGTGGCTCCATGGCCTGTCGGGCCTGCTCGGCGTGGACTACATGTTCCAGGAGGTGATGAGTAACCACGTCGGCTGCGATCCGGACGAGAGTCGCGTCATGCGGCTCGTCTTTGCGGATACGGAGTCGGTGGACAACCGCATGGACTACCGGCGATGTGGTTCCTACTTCACCGCCGACGGCCGACCGTCAGACGATCGCAAGGCATCATGGGACTGGGCCTGGCGGGTGGAACGCGGTGAGGTCGACATCGACCGGTCGGCGCTGCGGCGCGTCCTCTTCACGACCTTCGCCCTGGTCCTTGACGACCCGCCGACCACCCTGCGACCTGTGATCGCCGACGACGAGACACTCACCCTCCTACGAAACGGGCTGCACGCCCGCTATGGCGCCGGAGACCCGGCCTCGCCGGTGACCCGAATGGCCCACTCGCTGGCGACCCGCTGGGCGGCGGTGGTCGCGACGTACGAGCCGCCGGACCGGGCCTCAGCCGAATAGCGTCACATGCGCCCTTCCGTCCGCGGTCTCTTCGGTCGCCGGCCCCCGAATGGTCGGTTTCGGACGCGGCAGTTCCGCTCTACTCCCCAGGCCAGCCGACGCCGGCGCGGACGTCGGCGCCGCTATCGGCAGCCCGGGTCCGCCTGGCTGGTCAGGGCCCGTTGGAGACGGAGAAGGACCTGGCGAGTGAACGGACTGTCCCTGTCCGGCGTGACCACCGTGACGAGGAACAAGCCGGCCGTGAGCATCGTCGCGCCGTACGGCTCGAAAGTGAACCCGCGGCCGTAGGGATCGTCGTTGAACTGAATGTCGACCGACGGGATGGGAGCCGGTTGGTAGAACACCGCGAACGGGCCCTCATCGCGCTCCATGAGGATCCACCCGTCACGGTCCCAGCGTTGCTCCATCCCCTCGTCGCGAGCGACGAGAACCTCCCCCGCACCGGTCGGCACGACCCCGCGTGCCATCGCCCATCGTGTGAACGTCCCGCTCTCCCCGATCGCGACGACCATGTCCGGCCATTCACGGTGCAGATCATCGAGCATCCCTCGAATGCCGACATGAACCGGTGCGGCCGTGACGAACACCGTGTCGTACCCCATGGTCACCCCTGTCTCCGATCGAGTCGCGGATCAGTGCTCCGCATGATCGCACCACCCGATGGCGAGGGCATCGGGCTAACCCGACGTTGTACGCGACCGCCGCCATCTTTCGTCGATCTCAGGCGGGCGGTTATGGCCGCATTCGATGGTGTTGCCCGCCCGATCGGTGACCTCGGCGTAGCAGTCGCCGTGCTCGACCCACACCGCCATGTTCTCGATGCCTACCGCCCGATCGTCGGTGTCGATCCACATGTCGACCGAGAAGGCCAGTTCCTCGCCCTGGTAATCGGTTCGGATCCGGAACCGCTCGCCGGGCTGCAGCCACCGGTCCTCGCCCAATGGTTCGAGCCACAGGACCAGCAAGCCGGACGAGCGGTTCCGGACGTCCATGGTTGCCATCGCCGCACCGTATACGCATAGGCGCCGAGGAGCGAGGCCGCCTCGCAGTTCGTTGGCGGCCAGCTTTCGTCCCCGGTGGCGGCCTGGTCGAGTCGGAAGCTGTCGCCCTGGGTGACGACGACGTGGGCGCGGTACAGGAGCCGGACTGCGCCGCCTCGTCGTGGACTTCGAGTCCGTCATCCGCCGAAGCCGGGCGTTCGAATGTCGTCGGCGAGGGCAGCTCGGAGTTCGACGCGTGACGTGATGCCGCGCTTGGCGAAGACCTTGTGGAGGTGGTATTCGACGGTACGCGGGCTCATGAACAACCTGGTTGCGATCTCCGGATTACTCAGGCCTTCCCGGGCGAGCCGAGCGATCTGCAACTCGCGCGGGGTCAGGTCGCCGGTGGTCTCGACGCTTCGCCGCCGCGCGTTCTTCCCCGTGGCCCGCAACTCGCCGGCCGCGCGGCTGGCGAACGCACCCATGCCTATCGCGTCGAACATGTCGTGAGCGCGACTCAGGTGCTGGCGCGCTTCCAGCCGACGCCGCTCGCGACGTAACCATTCGCCGTACACGAGGTGGGCGCGGGCCACTTCTGACCGCAGGCGCGTGCCGTGGAGCCGCTCGATTGCCTCCCGATAGAGGTCATCGGCCTGCTCGCCCGACGCCAGCAGCGCACGTGAACGGGCTTCCATCCCCCGTGCCCAGGCGCTCTGGCTCGCGTGCGTGCTCTGCAGTAGTTGTTCCAGGGCGCGGGCGGCCAGGGTGGTGTCTCCGCAACGCACGGCCGCCTCGACCAGCTCGACCGGAGCCCATTGAGCGGCCGCGCCCGGGACCGGACCGTCGGAGCACGCCGCAATGGCCGCATCCCGGGCGTCCGTGTACCGGCCGAGGCCGTTGTAGAGCACGGCCCGGGTCCATTGGACGTTGGTGAGACCGACTCCTTCGCCACGTGCCGTCGCCTCGAGAATCGCGGCCGCGCCGATCTGCTCCGCATCCTCCTCGCGACCCTGCCACGCGGCGAGAGCGAGGGTGCCGTAGTCGGTGATTCGCATCCCGGTCGCCGTGGTGATCGTGGTGACCTCGTCGACAAGGGCGGCGGCGGCGTCGAGTTCGCCTTCGAAGAGGTGCAGAAGGATCCGGGAGCTGAGAGCCAGTGGCAGCACGGCGAGCGCGCCGGCTCGGCGAGCCAGGTTCACGTGCCGTTCGGCCAGCGTGCGTAAAGTGTCGTCGTCCCAACACGCCATGGCGAGGACGAACGCGAGCCACGACCACCGGAGCTGGTCCTCCGGCGAGACCATGCCCTCCCGGAACCGGTGCAGCGCAGTTCTCATCGACGGCGTCGCCACGTCCGCGTTTTCGGTCAGGAGCAGCGTGAACCCGTCCAGCAGTAGATCGGTGGCCGCGGGGACGGCTGGCGAGGGTGGAGCGGCGCGTGCCGCTCGGGCGATCTGCGTGACGCCGTCGCCGGCGGCGAGCCGGCCGGTGAACATGGCGGCGGACACCGCCTGAAGGTAGGTCTGCCGGGCGAGAGTGACGTCGAATGCGGCCAGTTGCCGGGCGGCGTCGAGCAACAGCGGGGGTGCCTGGACGCCACGGCTCGTGGTGAAGGCGATCTCGGCGTGGAGCAGGCTGATCCGGGCGAGGACGCTTGCGTCCCGGGCCCCGCGCCGGGCTGTCTCCAGCAGTTCTTGAGCGGGGCCGGCCGAGCCGGCGTCGTGATGTGCGCTGGCGGCGTCCAGCGCGCGTCGCGCGCGGTCTTCGGGATCGGGGGTGAACATGACGGCGCGGTGCAGGAAGGCCGCCGCTGCGGCGAGGCCGCCCCGTGCCTGGGCCCGTGCCGCTGACCGCTCCAGATCCTCGGCCAGGGCTTCGTCGGGCGCCGTCGTCGCATGAGCGCGATGCCATGCCCGCCGCTCGGTGTGAACGTCCCCGTCGAGCGACTCGGCCAGCGCCGCGTGCACGCTCATACGAGTCCGTGCCGGGGCCGAGCGGTACACGGCCGAGCGCACGAGGGGGTGACAGAACCGGATGCGGGTGCCGAACTCGATCAGACCGGAGGCGGCCGCGGCGGCTGCGGCGCCCACATCGATACTCAGCCGAGCGGCCGCACGCCAGACGACGATCGGATCGCCGTGCAGCTCGGCAGCCGCCACCAACAGCAGCCGCCGCGCGTCCGGTGGCATCTGGCCGAGGCGACGGAGAAAGCTCTGCTCGATCCGCAGCGTGAGCGCCTGACCGACCGGAAAGCCGTAGCCGCCGGCCAGTTCCACATTCGTCAGTCCGCGCGGCAGCTCGATCAGGGCAAGGGGATTGCCGCGGGCCTCGGCGACGATGCGATCCCGCACCTGGTCGTCCATGGGGCCGAGAAGCGCCGTGCCCAACAGTGTCCGGGCATCGCCGTCACTCAGACCGCGCACCCGCATCCGCGGCAGGCTCGCGTCGTCGACGGAACGTGGTCCACCTTCGGAGCTGTCCTCCGCGTCGCGGACCGCGAACACGCAGGCCACCGGCTCCGCGCCGAGCCTTCGAGCCAGGAAGGCCAGGGATTGTGCCGATGCCTCGTCGAGCCACTGGAGGTCGTCGATCACGCAGAGCAGCGGCCGGCTCTCGGCCGCCAGGGCGAACAGGCCGAGCACGCCGAGCCCCACCAGGAAGCGATCGGGTGGCGGTCCGCCGCGCAACCCGAACGCCGTGCCGACAGCGTCGCGTTGCGGTTCCGGCAGCTCGCCGAGCCGGCTCAGCAACGGCGCGCACACGTGATGCAGTGCCGCGTACGCCAGCTCGGCCTCGGACGGGATGCCGACCGCGGAGACCACGCGGCAATCGCCTGCCTGTCGGATCAGATAATCCAACAGGACGGACTTGCCTATGCCGGGCTCGCCATGGATCACGAGCGAGCGGCCCTGTCCGCCGCGCACCGCCGACAGCAGCCGGTCGAGTGCCTCGCACTCCGCTTCCCGCCCCAGCAGCGCACGTGCGCGCTGCCGGGCCGGGAAACTCGCGTCGTCCGAGATCGCTGCCACGTCACCCCCGTCCGGCGGAGCCCCGAGGCAACTCTAGGCAAAGACGCCGAATCGTGGGGGTGTCGGCGGCAGTGAGCTCGGTCGTGACCCGTTCTCCTAGCCGATCGCGGAAGCCGCCTCACGGATCAGGCCGGCCACCGCGGACGCCTCCGGAATTCCGACGCTGTGGGAGCCGCCGGCCAGCTCCACGGTTCGCCGAGAGCCGGCCCGCCGCGCCATGAAGCGATGGACCTCGGCGGGAATGTTCTTGTCCTCGGTGCCGAAGAGGAACCAGGAGGGCACCGTCCTCCAGGCCGGATCGCCGGACGCCTCGTTGAGGGCGGACTCGACGATCGGGCGCTGCCCTACCGCCATGATCGCCGCCTCGGCCGCCGGGGAGTCGGCCGCGAACTGAACGTGGTAGAGGTCCTGCCGGATGTAGAGGTCGGTGTTGCCGTCGGGCAGTTTGACCGGCATGAGGGTCTCGCCGAGAGTGCCGCCTTCGTACCGGCCGGCGAGCTGCGCCGCGCTCTCACCCGCCTCGGGGGCAAACCCGCCGACAAAGACCAGCGCCCGCACCGCGGCGTTACCGGTGGCGCCGTTGGAGATCACGCAGCCGCCGTACGAGTGACCGACGCAGACGATGTCACCGTCGATCCCGGCCAGCACGGCGCGCAGGTAATCCGAGTCGGAGGCGAGACCACGCAGCGGGTTCGCCACCGCGATGACCTGGAAGCCGTCGCCCAGCAGGTCGGCGATCACCCCGTTCCAGCTGGCCGACTCGGCGAACGCGCCATGGACGAGAACAATCGTGGGCTTCTTCATGATCGGGCTCCTCGATGAGGTGAAGGGATGTCAGGACTCGTCGCTGGTGGTGCCGAGCGCGTCCCGCAGCACCCCGATTGCCTGGGCAATCGCAGCCCGGGTGGCATGCGTGCCGCTCAGCGGGTTGAGCATCATGAAGTCGTGGGTGATGCCGTCGTACCGGACCGCCGTGACCGCAACGCCCGCCGCTCGCAGCTTCGCCGCGTACGCCTCCCCCTCGTCGCGCAGCACGTCGGCCTCGTCGACGATCACGAGGGCGGGAGGGAGCCCGGCCAACTGCTCCGGTTCCGCCCGCAGCGGGGAGGCGAGGATCTCCTGCCTGCGCTCGACGTCCGGTACGTAGGCGTCCCAGAACCACTGCATCGCCTTGGCGGTCAGGAAGTAGCCGGTGGCGAACTGCTTGTAGGAGCCGGTGTCCATCCGGGCATCCGTCACCGGGTAGTACATCGACTGGTGCACGAAGCGCACGTCGCCGCGACGCTGGGCCATCAGCGCCAGCGCGGCCGTCATGTTCCCCCCGACCGAGTCACCGGCGACCGCCATCCGGAGCGGGTCGAGCCCGTGCGACGCGCCCTCGCTGACGACCCAGCGAGCGGCGGCATAGCCCTGCTCGATCGCGACCGGGTAGTGAGCCTCGGGCGACCGTGTGTACTCCACGAACACGACGGCCGCCCGGGCACCGACCGCAAGCTCACGCACGAGCCGGTCGTGAGTTGCGGCGTTGCCCAAGATCCAGCCGCCGCCGTGCATGTACAAGATCACAGGTAGCGGCGACGCGGCGGCCTTCGGCCGGACGATGCGCACCCGGACGTCCCCGACGTCCGCCGGGACGGTGATCCACTCCTCGTCCACGGGTAGCAGCGCGATCGGGGCGGCCTGGACGTCATCGAGGATCTTGCGGGCCTCGTCAGGGCTGAGCTCGTACAGAAAGGGCGGTCCGGCGGTCGCCTCGACGAACCGCTGGGACGCCGGCTCGAGAACAACTCTGCCGGCGATGGTGATGGTCACGGGCGTTCCTCCGAAGGGTTGTGGGTGTCGGGCATTCGAAGCCGAGAACGCGTTCCTCCGGCCTCAGCGTGGATCGTCCGGCCCGGGGCGCCCTGCTCGCATCCGTGAGTCCCTAGCGCGGTGCCGGCCGCGCGCGGGTCGAGATGTGCCCGACGCGTCGTCGGCGGAACGACGGTCCCGGTGATCAATGCCGTCCTCGGCGGCCGACTCCTCAGGACCGACTCGCTCGATCTCGCACCGGCTCTCACACGCCGGCGTGGACAGACCCGTAACCGCAGCCAACGACGAGGCCGCCTGACGACGCTCGCTCCCCCACCAGCTACGACGACTACGTCGCGAGGGCCTGACACCCCCGCTTGGGCACAGCTCGCGATGAGCGGAGTGGCCGACCAACACGCACGGTGGGCAGATCGGCGCGGGGCACCTGCGCGGCGTGAACGGCGTCGCCGAAGGGGTGCGGCTGATCGGGGGCACGTCGACGGGTCGACGGCGCAATTCGCCGCCGGCGTGGGGTGCCGACGGGCGGACTGCTGCTGTCGACGGATACGTAGCGCCGGCCGTAGATCTACCGATGTGGGGCGGTGCCGTGGATTTCTAGCTTTACCGGGCTCGCGTGTGAACGGCACACGCAGACGGTAGGGAAGGAAACCCATGCTTCATTCGCTTGTCCGGGCCCTGGCGGCCATGACGCTGGCCGCGGGAGTCGGGGTGGCGCTACCCGCCGCACCGGCCGCGGCGGCGGCGGCGCCGCTGCCGACCGACGTGACGTTCGCCAGTACCCCGGTGATCGACCCGTCGGGCCTGTTCATGACCTCGCGCGGCCTCGACGGCTCGATCCTGTTCAGCCGGGGGCTTCCCTCGACCAACAGCTACACCGACTTCTTCTCCATCGGTGGACAGATCATCGGTGATCCCACCGCTGTCGTCGGTCCGGAGGGCGCTGAGGTGTTCGCCCGTTCCACGGCCAACACCGCGATCACCAGCATGGTGGTGTCGTACAGCTTCCCGACGGCGTTCCGGGAGATCCCCGGTCTCACGATTTCCAGCGAGGTCACCGCCGTCGCGATCCCGCAGCGGGGCTCGCGGCCCCCGATGACCCGGATCTTCGCCCGCAGTCTGGAGGACGGCGGGCTCTACACGAACCTGCTGATCCAGGGTGTGCCGCAGGGCTGGGGTCCGCTCGGGATCTACACCACCAGTGAGGTCACCGCTGCGGTCCTGCCGCCGGCGCCCTTCGACATCGATCTCCGGCTCGTGGTCCGCGGCTTCGACAACCGGCTCTACTCCAGCATCTTCAACAACACCACCGGACCGGTGACCAACTGGGAACCGCTGGGCACGATGGCCGTCGGTGGCAACCCGGTGCTGTCGAACGACGGGTTCACGTTCAACTACCGGGGCAACGAGGTGTTCGTCCGCGGCACCAACGGCGCGGTCTTCACGTGGAACTTCGACGCCCCGGGCTGGGTGAACCTGGGCGGCGTGATCCTGGGCGATCCGGCCGTGTCGATCGCGTCGGACGGCGGGCTGCACCTGCACGTCCGGGGCACGAACAACCGGATCTTCCTCAACCGGCGTCCGCCCAACGGCCGGTTCGGCGGCTACGTCAACCTCGGCGGCCGGGCGACCAGCAACCTGGCTGCGAGCGGCGGTAGCTCGCTGAACGGGCGCACGGTTGTCGACCAGTTCATCACGCGGAGCCTGGAGAACCGGATGCACAGCCGCATCCAGGTCAACCTCGTCGGCGGGTTCACCGGATTCTTCTACTTCGGCGGACCGTTGCACGGCTGACCCCGGTCGACCGCGAGACGGGCCAGGGCCATGCGGTTCGATACGCCCAGCTTGCGGTACACCCGGCCGAGGTGGGTGTCGACGGTACGCACGCTCAGGAACAGCCGTTCACCGATCTGCGCACTGGTCAGACCGGCGACGGCGAGGTCGGCAACGTCGAACTCCCGGGCGGTGAGCCCGCTGGCCCAGAACGGCCGGCCCGCGCGTCGACGCGCGGCCGCCACCAGGCCGGCCAGACGGCCGGAACCGGTGGCGGCCGCGCGCTCGTCGGCGTCGCCCAGGAACGACGCCGCGAGCTCCGGGCGGCCCGCGGCGACGGCCGCCTGCGCGGCCGTGGCCTGGGTCCATCCCACGTCGAGCCAGTGGTCGGCGTCGGCGAAGTCGGCGATCGCGGCGCGGGCCGAGGTGACCAGGTCGGCCGCCGCCCCGCCCCGGACGCGGATCGCGGCCCGCCGGGCCATCCCGCGGCGCACGGCCGAGACCGCCACAGTCGGATGCCGCGCCGCGAGACCGGCGTACCGGGTGGCGGCGTCGTGGTCACCGAGCGCGAGCGCGGCCGTGGTGAGCGACTCCCACGCCCGCACCCGGCGCCGGGTCGTCAACCGGCGCAGCTCGGGACCGCCGCCGAGCAGGAGCAGCAGCCGCCCGCCCCGGTCGGGATGTCCGGCCGACGCCATCAGTTCGGCGGCCAGGCACCGGCTGAGCACGGCCCAGGACCATCGCCGTCCGGCGCACCGCTCCTCGATCGTCTCGGCGTCGGCCAGGACCCGGGCGTCGTCGTCGCCGCGCCAGTACCGGGCCAGCCCGCGGACGCCGGTCGCCACGAACAGCTGCGGGACCAGGTCGTCGCGACCGGCCTCGTGGACGGCCTCGTCGAGGGTCTCCACCGCCGCGGCAACCTGGCCGAGACGCAGCCGCACCTCGCCCAGCACCTGGAGCAACGCCGCCAGCAGGTACCGCTGGCCGGTGCGCCGGCTCAGGCGCACGCCGCGCGTCAGGTGGCGGTGGGCGTCGGTGAGCTGCTCCAGCACCACCTCGGCGAGGCTCAGCTGGTACAGGCAGCGCAGGTCGCCGGCGAGGGTGGCGTCGGCCATCGCGTCGACCAGCGCGGCCGCGGCACCGGCCGCCGTCCGCGCGGCCGCGACGTCGTCGGCGCAGCCGCGGGCCCAGGCCTGCTCGGCGAGCGCGGCCGCCTCGCGCAGTCGGTCGCCGTGACGGCGGGCGATGCCGGCCGCGGCCTGCGCGAGACGGGACGCGGTCTCGAAGTCCGAGTCGTCGCTGAGCACGTTCGCGAGGTCGGACAGCAGCGAGGCGGCGGCCGGCGTGTCCCTGCTGTCGGCCGTGGCGGGAAGGTTCGCCCGCAGCAGGGCGCTCGCCTCGTCGTACTGTCCGAGGAGCGTCAGCGCGCGACCGGCGAACACCGTGTCGTCGGTGGGGCCGCCGGACCCGGCGAGCAGCGCCTCGCGGCTGCCGGTCACCTCCCCGACGAGCAGTCCCGACCGGGCCGCCAGCGCCCGCGCGGCGGCCCGGCGGGGATCCCCGTCGGGCATCAGCGCGCCGGCGGCACCGGCCCAGCGCCGTGCGCTCGCCGGGTCGGTCACCAGGTTCTGCGTCGCGGCGGACAGCAGCGCGTCGACGTGCGTCGACGTGCTCAGCCCGGCGGCGGCGATGTGCCGGGCCCGGTCGGTCGCAGCGGCGCCGCGGCGGGTCAGCGCCTCCTCGGCGCGACGGTGCAGCGTCCAGCGCTCGCCGATCGGGGTGTGCCGGTAGACGACGTCGGCGAGCACCGGGTGCCGGAACGCCAGCAGCGGCCCGTCCGGCCGGAGCACGTCGGCGTCGACGAGCGCCTCCACCGCCGCCGGTCCGCAGATCTCGGTGAGCAGGTCGACGGTGAACGGCCGGCCGAGCACGGCCGCCGCGCGCGCGGTGCGCAGTTCCGGGCCGCCCAGCGCGGCGAGTTGGCCGAGCAGGCCGCCCGACGGCTCGGGCGCCACACCGGCGAGCAGCGTCATGTAGAGCGGGTTGCCGCCGCCGTCGGCGTGCACGCGCGCGGCGTCGTGCCGGCCGGGCAGCAGACGGCGGGTGTCGACGAACGCGAGGGGACCGAGCACGAAGTGCCGCAGGGCCGTCGACGCCTCGGCCGCGCTGAGCGCCGATCCGATCGCGGGATCGACCTGCCGCGGCCGGTACGCCACCACCAGCAGCACCGGTCGGGTTCCGGCCAGGTCGACGAGCCGGCTCAACGACCCGGCCGCGTCCGCCGACGCCAGGTGCAGGTCGTCGATGAACACCGCGGTTCTGGACGACCGCCGGGCCTCCGCGAGCGCGTCGTCGGGCGGCCGTCCGGTGACCACGGTGATGCCGCTGCACCGCGCGGCGTCGCGGAGCACGGCCAGCAGCCGCGTCTTGCCGATACCCGGCTCCCCGCCGTAGGCGGTCGCGCCGCCGCGTCCGGTGAGCAGCCGGTCCAGGTCGTGCCGGTGCCGGTCGAGCTCGACGGCCCGGCCCACGAAAGGGCCCACACCGGCGGTTCGGCCCACGCACCGGTCCGGATCGGGTCGGATCGCGGACAGCGCGCTGATACCCGGCTGCACCGGCGTGTTCGCGTCGACCACCGACCTGGTGGCGGAGATCAGCACCGCGCCTCGCGGCTTCTCCATGAGGACGTCTTGTGCGTTGGCACCTGTTAGTGCCCGGAAGGCGGTCTGCCGACGTCCCCAGGCTGTCGAGCAGCCGCTCGCGGGCGTTGTGAAGGCGGCGGGAGCACGATCAGCGGCAGATGCGTTCGGCCCAGACGTCGTTGCGGCAGCGCAGCCGCGGCGCGCGGTCGACGTGCCGCCACCAGCACGCCTCGACCACCCGTCCGTTGGACAGCGTGATCCGTGGCGGTCCCGGCGTAGGGGCGAACCCGCATGAGGCAAGCCAGCGCCGGCTCGCGTCGTTGGAAACCTCGCAGCTGGCGTAAAGTTCCGCGATTCCCAGGTGCCGGTGTGCGATGACGCAGACCATGCCCAGTGCCTCGCGTCCGTATCCCTGGCGGCGGTGGCCCGCCGCTACGTTGCCCCCGACCTGGAACCGGCCGTCATGGTAGGAGAGGCTGATGTCGACCAGTAGCCGGTTGGTGCGCCGCTCGCGGCCCACGAATGCCTCATACCCTGGCGAGGCGACGTAGGGGTCGGAGCCGGACGCGACGTCCGGGAGAGCGAGGTCATTCGGCGTACCTTGCCAATAGCGGGCCTCGGCATCGAGGCTGGCCGCCCGCGCGATCACCTCCGACGTGCGGGCGGTGACCACGGTCAGTCGCGCCGAACTCGCCTCATGCCATCCGCCCACACGGCAGCGGATCTTCGGCGACGACCACACGGCGGCGACCGTACCACCCGCATGAACGCGGGATGACGAGTCGAGGAACCCTCGTGCCGTGACTCCTGGTCGAGCCGCGCTCCTCGCGGCGGATCCGCACGGCCGCCCGCCGTTCGCGGCGTGGACAGCCGAACTTGGCGGTTTGCCGGCCGGGCTCATGCGACCATCTCTTCTTGCTCGGATGGCATCACCGTCACGGAGGAGATCGATCGTGGGTTTCTTCGGCACCTACCTGTTCGACGGCCGCCACTGGACGTCCCACCAGGCTGACGACGAGACTCCGGCCGATGACGAACCGTGGCTGCTGGTTGACATCCACGACAGTGACATCGCAACTGTCATCTACCGCCCGGCCGGGTCTGGCAGCGGCGTCGCCTTCCTTGGCTTCACACCACGCACCTACTTCGAGGACCCCGATGCCTCGGAGCCGACCGATGTGACCCGCGAGGCTCACGGGCTGGCCCAATGGTGGGCCCGGTACCACGGGGGCTCGGACCCGGAGCAGGGCGTGAAGGCCGCCGAACTGGTCGCCTTCCTGGCGGCTGATCGTGACCCCGCCGAACTGGACCCGGACGACGACACGAACGTCGATGACGGCGAGGTCTTCGTCGAGGTCAAGACAGCACGGTTCATCGCCGCGCTTGACCTGCCACCGCTCGACGACCTGTCGGAGTGACGACCCGACCCTCAGCGGCACCCCTTGCCGACGTGGTCATGGCTCGGTGTCACTAGGTCTTTGCAGGTCTTATGCTGCCGCGGTGCGACCGGTCCTGATCGCGGAGGCCGCTGTACCGACGCAGTCGCCGATCAGCCACGTCGATGGGGTCGGCTGGGTGGCCGCACACCGTGACGAGCCGACGGTGATCGTCATGGACGAGGTTCTGGGCAGCGTGGTGCGCGTCGACGTGCCGACAGCAGCGCAGCGGTTGCGGGTCAGCGTCTCCACCCGGCATCTGGCCGTGGTCAGCCTCGACGAGCTCGTCGTGTGTGACCGGCAGGGCCGGCTGATCTGGCGGCGCGAACTCAGCATCGAACGAGCCGGCCTTCCCTGCGAACCGAACTGCCATCTCGATACCCGGGGTGTGCTGTGGGTGTACCTGCCCACCGGAGACCACCTGGTCGCCTACGACGCTGTAAGCGGGGACGAGATCGATCGCGTCACGCTCGACTCGTCCGTCGGGGCTGCCTACTTCTGGCCCCATCCCGACCAGCGCCGGCTCGGGCTGTCCGTGGCAATGGGGCAGGACACACCACTGAACCACCTGACATGGCTGGAGGACCGGCGGATCACCGGACGCAACCTCCCCGGCGGCTTCCTCACCGGCTTCACCTCCACCGGCGACCGCTACCTGGCCATGCCCCACGACGACAGCCAGATCTCCATCCACGATCTGCACACCGGGAAAGCCGCCATCACCCGGCACACGGCCGACCTGACCGGCCACCACCCCGCCGACCGACCGGTCATGGAGGCTGCCGCACTGGTCAGCGACCGGTACGTCCTCCTCGCTGTCGACACCGGCGACGAGCACGAGGAACACCTGCTGCTGTCCACCCGCACCCTCACCCGCACAACCGACCTCCACTACGGGCTGCCCATGACGCACAACTCCGTCGCCACCACCGACGGCCACGGCCGCTGGATCACCTCCAGCCATCGCGACGACACAGTGCGGCTCTGGCAGGTGCCCGACCCTGTCGACGCCATACCGGGACAGCAGCAACTCTGGTGAACAATGCCCCTCGGCCGCGAGCCCAATGGGTACTTCTGGGAGGGCGGTAGCGACCGACGCCGAGCCGCCGCAAGGGATTGTCGCGCTCGCCAGGCAGCGCCGCTTCGAACTCGACGGCTGAGAACGGCCCACCGTCTCGTGGCCGGTGATTACCTGTGCTACGTGGCTCGAGCGTCGTACGGGTTGTCGTACCACCGGATCCACTGGTTGTAGACGTCCCAGTCGGGCGTCTTGGTCGGCTCTTCGGTGTTCCATCCTGCGGTCACGCGGTATCCACGCGGGAAGGTCTTCCAGTACGTGGCCTGCCACGGAATCAACGCTTCCCATCGTTCGCTGTCCGGCACGATAGGCCACAGAGTGTGCCGCCGGAGGTGGGCGGCCACGCGATCGCGATCGAAGCCGGATACCTCGACCTCGTCGGGATCGGTACCCGCGAGCTCATCGAGGAAGCGGCTCCAGTCCGGCCTGGTCACAGCCTCCCAGAGTGCGCCGCCCCGTGAGGTCATCCCGTACGAGACGGTCGGCTCCGAGCCGTCCAGCGCCGCCTCGATCTCGGATCGCGGTAAGGGCCGGTCCGACTCCGCGCGGTCGCCATTCCGCACCGGACCCGCGGCGTAGATGACCCCGCCGCGAAAGAGCCGATCCATCAGGTCCAGCAGGGCGTCCGGGTCCAATCCGTGCCCTGGACGATTCAGTGCCTCCTCCAGGTCTTCACAGAGCAGCCAGTCCAGACGGACCCGGGCGAGAACGACGACATCCAGTAGCCAGAATTCCGCCTCATCCATTCGACACGGCCTCGACAGCCTCAGGTGTCGAGAATGGCGTGCGCACTTCTCCCCCGGCTGGGTGCTCACGCGGCATCCACCTCGACGCTGCTTCGACGACACGCACCTTCGACCTCCAGGGTTCGAGCTGCCGGATCAGATTTCGAGCGGTGACCGCTACGCCCATTGATGCGATCAAGGTGCATCACCGTGCAGGCTTCTCCCCTTGATGCGATCAACGTGCATCACCGAACAATGCCTGGCGACGATGAACAGGATATCTCTCACGTCGACAACCAAGCGGAGCGCGGCATATCCGCGCGCCTATCGCGCCGTCAGTAGTGCGCGAGGATCTGCATGACCGGGTGACCGAGAAGCGCGGCGACGTCGGCGGTGTCGAGTTCGTACTTCGCGCGAGTCGGATTCATGGCGCACACCTCGAATCGAGTGGCCCGGGCTGGCCATCGCTGTGGCCGCGCCGCAGGCGGTGCCGCGGCCGACGGCGCCCGACGACGATCGGCAGGCGGTGGATGGCCTGTTCGACCTGCTTGATGAGTTTCTCGCCGAGTTCCCGGAGGGCCGCGACCGGAGCCGGCTGATCCACGAGTATTTCTTGTGGAAGCAGCGCCTGAGCTTCTTCGACCTTGACCTGGAGCGGTTCGGCTCGGCCCCACCGCCCGACCTGGTCAGCGTCGAGGAGGCCGTGGCCCTGCTCGGCGCCCCACGAGCCGCCCTGTTCGACCTGGTCGCCGTCGGAAAACTCAAGATCTTCCGCATCGAGGCGACCCTCGTGGTGTCCCGCTCCCGGATCACGGACCTGCGCGACCAAGAGGCTCATTGAGCAACCGGCGACGCACCCCCGGAGCCTGACTTCCGGCACGGCACCTTCCCGCCCACCAGACAGGACGCGACCGGACGGCCTTGCTTCATCGCGGCGTGACCGGATGTTCGGGATCAGCTCCCGGGCGCGAAAATCGCAGAGTGGCTACGACGGTGGAGATCGCCCAGCGCACCGATCGGTGGGCGCGTTTCGCCGCGGTCACCGTCGAGGTGACGGGCACGACCGATCTGACGGTCATGGTGGAGTCGCCTCCCGACGACAGCGACGACGTACGGCAGGAAGCGGCCTGTGGCGCTTGGACAGCGGTACGCGCGATCGCGGCCAGCGGCAACGGGCTGCGGCTGGCCGTAACCGACATCCGCACCGCCACCGGCGAAACCGGGGTCGGTGACGTCCACGAGGCCACCGCACGGGCCGTCTGGCGGGCCCTGCGCATCGACCCCGAGCCCACCTACGGAGGGTTCAGCGAACCCGAGGTGATGACGAGCCTGAGAGACCGTTGGTGCAAGCCGCCATCGTTGTGACGCGGTCGTGGTGGTGTCCAAGCTGACGCGGTGCCCCGGTGCAGATGGACGGGACCCTGGCCGACGGGCGGTTCTGGTACTTCCGATCACGCGGCAGCCACGTCTCACTCGGCGTAGGTCGCACGCCGGACGAGGCGGTCGACGACGAGAGCCTCGAAGTGTCTATCGACGGCCCGGAGTTCACCGCTTCCTGGCTGGCGCCAGAGGACACCGCCGAGGCGTTCTTCCGCCTGTTGTCTCGGCTATGAGCGAAGGCCCCGTGAACAACCCTGCGCCGACGTCGACCTACCAGGGTCCCCGCTCGGTCTTCCGCTCCAAGGCCTTCTCCAGCTGGGCCTGGATGTGGTCGAGGCTCCACTCGACCGCGCCGAGGCTGCCCACGACGGACGTCATCATCTGGCAGTCCAGCAGGAGATAGTTACGGGCCCCGAGCCGTTCCAGCAGGTGCAACAACGCAATCTTCGACGCGTCGGACTCGAGCGTGAACATCGACTCGCCGAAGAACGCGGCGCCGATGGAGACCCCGTAAACCCCACCGACCAGCCGCGTTCCGTTCCACACCTCGACTGAATGTGCGAAACCCAGCTCGTGCAGGCGGATGTAGGCCCGGACGATGTCCGGGGTGATCCACGTACCGCCGTCCCGGCGCGGAACGACAGCGCAGGCGATGATGACGTCGACGAAGGCCCGGTCGAACGACGTGGTGAACGACGTCCGACGCACCGCCCGGCGCAGGCTGCGGTTGACGCGGATCTGCCCAGGAACCAGGACCGCCCGTGGGCTCGGGCAGTACCACGGGATCGGCTCCCCCTGCGCCGACGGCCACGGGAAGATCCCGTTCGCATACGCCACGAGCAGCCGCTCCGGGCCGAGATCCCCGCCGACCGCCAGGAGCCCGGTCTCGTCGGCGCGGGCGACCGGCGGGAACCCGAACGCCGGGCCCGCCTCACGGAGCCTGGCACCCAGGCTCAGCTCCGGCTCATCCGAGGCAGCGACCACCTGTCGATACTCCCATCACGTGTCGACACCCTGAGGGCAGCGCGCCAACGACGGCATGTTCGAATGCTTGTCCGGCGCCGACCTGCCACGCCGCATGACGAACGTGCCCCGACGGGGAGATCAGCAAGACCGCGCCGCCCGCGGCAATCACCGCGGCCGTGCGGAACGCACGGCGTCGCCGAGACGAACCGCGACGTCATGGACGCCGAGGAATGCCCGGCGCCCCTCGTCGGTCGGGACGATCGCGGCCTGCGCACCGGGGTGTTCGACAGCGGCGGCCACCTGGACCGCGTCATCAGCTCGACCGGTCAGATGGCGGGCCGTTCGCGTAGCCGCGCAAGGTTGCCAACCGCGAGGTCACTTCCGGAATCGGCGGCGGCCTGATACAACGTGGCGGCGCGCGCACGGTCACCGCGATCCTCATACAGCGATCCCAGCGCGTTCATCGCGCTCGGCAATCCGGCGTCGGCCGCCTGCCGCCACCACCGTTCGGCGGTTGCGGAATCGCCGCGCTGAAGGCTGGCGTAACCCAGGTGGTACATGGCATGGGGATGTCCAGCTTCGGCCGCTTGCCGCCGCCGGTCCTCGGCAGCAGCCGCCTCGCCCCGGGCATCGAGGAGGATGGCGAGGGAGTTCATGGCGTTCGGGTCACCGTGCTCGGCAGCCCGCCGCCACCACGCCTCGGCGTCAGGATCTCTACCCTGATCGTGCAGGAGATTCCCGAGCGCGTTCATCGCCTTCGCGTCACCGCCGTCGACACAGCGGCGGTACGCGGCAGCCGCCGCCTCATGGTCACCGCGCATCTCCAGGACGCGGCCAAGATTGAACAAGGCGCCATCGACCCCGGACTCCGACGCACGCCGCAACCACGTCGCCGCGGCATCGAGATCGCCCCGCATCGCCAGCAGCGCGCCCAGGGCGTTCATCGCCGCCCCGTCGCCGCCATCCGCGGCGGCCCGCCACGCTGCCTGCGCGCGATCCAGGTCGCCGTCGCCGGGCATATCAGTCGGGATCAACGCACCAGTTCCTCCACAGGCAGCAGCATATGCACGTCCGGCGGCGACCACTCATCGACTGATCGGATGCACTGATCCCGATGGGACCGACCCGCCGCCGATCCGATGCCAGAATCGTTCGCTGATGGCTGTGCGGTGCCCACGAACACCCGCACGTCGATCTTGACGGCACGGGTCAGTTCGACCGCATGAGGGCCGCGAGCCGGGTGTGCTCCTCCTCGAATCCGGCCAGGTCGACGCGTGGCAGCGCGGCGAGTGTGGACCAGTCGACCGCGTGCCACGCACCCGGACGCATGGCGATCAGCAGGTCGCGCACCGGATCGTAGTGGGACATCGTCGGGCCTGACTCCATGCCGAGTGCCTCCGGCTGGACATGGGTGACCTCGCGCGAGGCCGGCCACCACAGCTTGAGAGCGTCGGCCTCGGGGTTGTCGCCTTCCTTGATCACGAGCACGTCGTCGGGACCCCGCCCAACGGCCATGACGTTGGTGAGTGGCAGCACGGTGGAACGTCGGCCATCGCGATCGATGCGCACCAGCCTGCGGCCGAACCCACCGACGATCGAACCGTCGGGAAGCGTCACCGTGGCGAGCTGGTCGTCCAGGCCGCCCAACTCTTCGTCGCCGAGCGGCACCAGCGTGCTACCACCGTCCCAGCGGTACGCCCGGCGGTCCCAGATCACCAGCAGAGAGCCGTCCCCGAACGGCGCGGCGTCACACGTGAGATCGCCCGGCCCACACGTCGGTGCCGGTGCCTCGACGCGTTCCACGACTCCTCCGGCGCGCAGCACGTGTGGCACGTACGTCGCGACCGGGCCAAAGCGCGCGGGCAGGAGGAGCACTCCCGAAGCGGTGGCGTACGCCTTGTCGACCTTGAATGGCAGGTCTGCCGCGAGTGGCGTCGCGGCGTCGCCCAACCCGGACCGCGAGGGCAGCACCGTCCCCCTGGACTCCACCGGCAGTTCCGCCAACCGGAACTGAAACGGGCGCTGGCTGCGATCGGTGGCGATCCGGACCAGGAGCGTGTTCCAGGGGGTGAACGCCGCGACCACCACCTGCACGGCGTCGTGGGTGGTCACCGTCGGAGGCGACGTGGCGACGTCGACCTCGTGCAGCGTCCACTGCTCGTGCAGGAGGTATGTCGTGCCACGGATCGCGAGGGGTCGCACCAGCGGGCTGGTCAACGGGTTGGCCTCGATGCGCACCTGTGACGGCCGGCCGCCCACCAGCCAGTCCTCATTGGCCTGTGCGACCGGAAGATCGGTGCCCTCCCAGTAGGCGTATCCGCCCGCGGCCGCCACCCGCAGCACCGTGAGCAACGGCAGGTACGGCCCGCGATCGCCGGGCACCATCGCGTCGATCACGTGCTCCACGTGCGCCAGTAGTGCCGGCACGTCACGAGCCGCCACGTACGGGCCGACACACCAGTTGCCGTCGAACATCCTCGGAATCCGACCAGCGATCACCGGGTAGGCGCGCACCACCTCCGGAATCGCGCTCTCGACGCTGCCGAGCAGCTCGGTCGGCAGGGGAGCGCCCATGACGTCGTCGTTCCACAGCGACAACGCGAACCCGCGGCTGTACACGTGCGGAGTCTCGGTGGACACATACGACAACGCGAGTTCACCGACCGCACGCGCGCCGCGCTCAGCGTCGTCGTGGATGAGCCGTATCGCCTCCCCGACCAGGTCGGCGCCCGCCCATCCGTCGGACCCGCCGCCCACCTGGTCGCCGTGCAGGAACCGTGCCGAGAACCGTGCCAAGGAGGATTCGTCGACCACGTGCAACGTGCAGTCCCATCCCACGTCGCAAGACGGTACCCAACCCGCGCCAGACCCGGGCGGCGCGCGGTTGACGGGCTTCATCCTCGCGGGTTCGTGGCGGATGGCTCCTCTGCGAACTATAGGCAGCTGAGCTGGATCTTCGGTCGCAGGGCGGGGTCGAGAACGGACGCGATCGAGCGCGCGCTCGCAGCGGAAGTCCGTGCATGCCGAAGCCCGGCCGGCACCTGCCGACTGTGCTGCCATGCGCGCTACGGCTGATCGGTGGTGTGGTCCTGGTAGGACTGGGCGATCACGCGCAGCGCGTGAATCAGGCCTGCGTATCGGTCGTCGGACGCTCCATGGCCTGCCACTCTCGTGCAAGGGACTGAATCAGGTCGAGCATCGGCAGGTGACTGTCGAGCAGGGCCTCCCCGCCGAACTGGTAGCTGACGTACGCATATGCGTGATTGTCTTCGTCGATGCAACGAATCAACCTGTTGACAAGGTCACGGTCGTCCACCGGCTCATCCTGCAGCAAGTCACACTGCTGGTCATACATGCGCACGTCGGCATGATCGTGCACCGATTACCCGGCGATGCCGACCATGCAGAGAGGGTCTCGGACCGGTCGCCGAGATGTCCGCGCGTGTCCAGGCGATGATGCTGTCCCGACCGCGGCGGCCGACCGTACCCGCTTCTACACTCCCCCCGCCCGCCGAGCCGGCACCCGCAGGACAGCCCGGTCACGGTGCCGGGTCACGGATCCCGCGGTAGATGCCGCGACGCACGATCCACGGCTGCAGGACCGGCTCGATCGACCAGGCCGGGAAGCGGAACGCCCGACCGTTGGGCGCGTAGATCTCCAGCCCGTCCGGCTGCACGCCGAGCACCGAACCCCACTGCACCGTCCGCGCCCGGAACCGGCGCAGTGGCCGGCCCGCGAACCCGGCCCGGATGTTGCCGGCCAGCAACCGGTCGGCGCGGTTGCGGGCCGAGCTGCGCAGAGGATCGGTGGCTGCCACGTCCCCGATCGCATACATGTCGGGACGCCCGGGCACCCGCAACTGCGGCGTCACCCGGACGAACCCCCGCTCGTCGAGCAGCTCCGGCGGCAGCCAGCCGGTGTTCGGCGTGACCCGCCCGATGGCCCACAGCACGGCGTCGGCCTCGGTGTCGGGCTGGCCGGTGTGCCACCGCACCGGCCCGGCCGTGATCCGGTCACATCGGAACCCCTCGGGCACGACAGCCCGGTGTCGCGGGTGCAGCTCGACGCCGAGCCGGGCGAGCCGACGCCGGACCCGGTTCCAGACCCGCGCATGGTGGGTCAGCAGCGGACGCTCGCCGGGAAAGTACAGCTCGACGCGTTTGTCCGGCCAGGTGACGGCGACGTTCACGGCGGCGTTGACGGCGGTCACCCCACCGCCGATGACGGCGACGCAGCCAGCGGCGGCGACCTGGTCGTGAACCCGGCGCAGCTCCTCGCCGATCTCGTCCGCGGACTGCACCGTCGGCCGGCGCCAGAACCCGCTCGTGACCCCCGTCGCGATGACGAGCGCGTCGTAGTCCTCGGTCCCGGTCGTGCCATCGGCGCCCCGCACGAAGACCCGTCGACGGTCGAGGTCGACCCCGGTCAGCACACCGTGCACCGTCCGCATCCCGGCAAGCCGGCGGAACCGGTCGAACGCCACCCAGTAGTCACGCGCCCAGTCGTCGGGCCGGCTGATCCGGGTACCCAGCTCCTTCCCGCTCACCCACGCGGGCTTGGTCGAGATGCCGACGACATCGACGTGCCCCGCGAGGTGGATCGCGGTGAGGACGCCGCTGTCACCGAGACCCGCGATGACAACCCGCTTCCGGCAACGCCGTGACCGGCCTTCGAACACGATCGATACCGTACCGACGATCCCGCCCGGACGGTACGGCGAACAGACGTCGAGGGTCCGCACCGTTCATCGGCAGAGCCGTAAGTCGATCAATTCCTGAAGCCATGAACGCGGCGCGGATGCAGTTGGCGTGGCGGTCGAGTTTCTTGCGCGCGCGGTCGTGGCGCCTCGTCGTGCGGGGTCGGCGTGGCGGGCGGCGCAAGCCGTCCTCGGACGCGCCACCGTTGACGACATACGCGGCAGCCCACAGATCCCACCGGTAGGCATCGCGCTCGAGCAACTCCTCCTGCACCTCGTGGAAGGCGACCAACTCGGCCAGCGGCCAGCCCCGCAACATCTCGACGAGTGCCGCAGGCGCCCATCGGCGTCCTCCGCCCGCGCACGCGCGGACTCGACAATCTCCCAGAATCGATCTTGGTCCACGCCGGCATTCTCCCTCGCGGGCCGGCACGTAGGCCGACGACGGACGGCGCCACCCATCCCACCGCCGAGGGCGGACATACGGCAGCGCTACCAAGTGCCACCACGCCGGGAGCGGCAAATCCGTGAAGCGATTTCGGTATGTTGATCAGCCTCCGCGGCCCGGCGTGCTGCGGATGTTGGCAGCTGTGAACACGCAGGGCTCCGTGCCCGCTCGGGCAATTCGCCGCCGCATCTCCTCGACTGCGCTGCCAGTTCTGGCCAGGACCGAGACGTCAGGATGTGGGCCGCGTCCCGGGTTGGCCCACTGCTGCGCCGTCACCACAAGATCCGGCGACGTCCATCAAGTGGTCAGCGTCCCGGATGCTGCGGCGTTGACGACCAGGTCGTCAAGCAGGTCGTGGGCAACGTCCACCGGCACGTCACCTACCGCGACGTACCGCCAGGTCCGGACCGTCTCCCAAGCGGCGGCGTTGGCGATGAACAGCTCAACCGAGTTGAACAGCGCGGTGAACTCCCCGGACCAGGACGATCCGATACGTCCGTCCACTGAGGCGACGACCGCGGCCTGCAGCGTCGGGTGGTCACCGCAACGAAAGACCTCCAGGCCATCGCAGGTACGCCACACCCCTGCGGAGCCCAGGCGCACCTCGCCCTCCAGCGGACCACCCAAGGAGAGAACGGTCGTGTCGCGGTAGGTCAGGTCGAAAAGTTCCGCAGCCCGCAACACGTCGGCGGACAAGTCCGTCACTCACATCTCTTCTCGCGAAGCCGTGCCCTCGTTGGACAGTACGCCACCGCGCTGGTCCGTACCGCCGCGCGCTCGGCGGCAGATCCGCGTAGCGCCCGGAGCGGGGTCCGTCCGGTTCGTCGCCGCCTCACCGCCGGTTCCGACAGCTTCGGCCGGGCAGCTACAGCGCGGAATCATGGGCAGGTGTACCGGCCCGATCTTGAGGTCAGTCGATGCCGGTTGCTCGTCGTACGGCGCCGATAACGCGGGTGAGCCAGGTGTGCGGTTCGAGGGCTTCCTGGACGCTGAGCCGGTATGCGGCCGGGGCGGTTCTGACGGCCTGTGCTTTGGCGCGCGCCGCGCGTCTGAGGCTCAGCGCGCCGAGTGCGACACCACCAGCAAGGGCGACCTGTGGCTGGCTCAGCAGGCCGGTGGCGGCCAGGCCGGCGGGTAGCTGGAACTTGTTGTTCATGGCCAGGTTGGCTGTTTCGATACCAACGTCGACCAGTCCCCGGCGTAGATCGTCCACTGGTCCTCGTACGGCTCCGGGGCGGCGAGGTCGAGGAAGGTGGTAGGCCGTGGTCGTTGCGGCGGCGGCCCTGCAGCGGCGCGGCGATCAGGTTCCCGAACCCGCCCTCCGGTAGGACGTCCTGATCGGGGGAAGAGCCGGTCGTAGGAGCGCAGGTCCACCGCCTCGATCAGCAGCACGGTGCCGACCGCTCTGGCCGCCGCCGCCGACACCGGGCCGGTAGGAAGAACCACACGTCGGCACCGCGTCCCGACTGCAATCGCCGACGACGCACACTACTTACAGTGTGGAAGACCCGTTCGGCGGCGGCGCAACCGACGAGATCGCTCATTCACAGGTCGACCAGAACCCAACGCTCTCCGTCGCAGAGCAGACTGTCCGGCTTGAGAGCAACCCCCTCGAACCAGCACCTCGTCAGCGCGGCGGCGACGTCAGGCCCGCATCTCGTTTCGACGATCTTTCGTACGGTCGGAGTCGAATATCCGGCTGCGACACCAGCAGCACAGACGATTGCCGCCCTCGCTCGAACCCGCGCATCGACGAGCCGCGCTGGCAGCGGGTCTGTCGGCGCTCGGACGAAGGGCGCGGTCACCACCACAAGGTCGAGTAGATCGACACCTAGCACGACGGGCACAGACACCAGATCGGCCCAGCCCAGTTCAATTAGACCGGCTTCGATGAGTGCCGCGCCGACGACGCCGCGCTCAAGCTCGCTGCGCCGGTGGTACCGCTTGACGCGGACCGACTCAGCCTTGTGCGTGGTTCGGACGCTGACGACGCCTTCACAGCCGGCGCCGACGATCTCCTCTCGGGCCCCGGCTGCCTCTATCAATGAGAGTTCCTCAGACTGGACCAGGCCATCCACTGCTCCGGAGTTGCACTCACCCACTGTTCGAAGCAGCGTCCGAACTCCCGCAGTGCTGCCACGGTGTCGCCGGACGGCAACGGCTGGCTGGATCGCAACGCCAATCGTCCAACGGAGCCTGGAACGGTCATCGCCCGGACTTCGGCCCCGCGCCGCACCGCCAGCGATAACAAGCCGGCGGGGACGGTCAACCGGCCGGTCAGGAAGGGCAACTCACGCACGTGCTGGGTTCCTGGGTAGCTGGTATCGATGTTCGCAAGGAGGATGCCGTCAGATCCGAGCCAACCGCGGATATCGGCGGCGGTGAGCTCGGTCAGGATCAATGCGCGGCCGAATCTGAGGTGTTCGGCGTACAGCGAGAGGACCGCCGGGTTTTGGTCGTGCACCACCGGGTACGCTGCCCGGCCGGTCGCCTGCTCCAACAGGATCGGCAGCAGCAACGGGTATCCGAGCTGCATCGTCACGACGAGCCGCACCGTGCGACCGACAGCGCGGGCCCGGCATACGAGCTCGGGCCAGTTCGCCACAGCGTCTGGTCCGATCCGCATGAGATCGTGCATCTGCAGGTAGTACTCGGCGAGCCAACTGGCCATGGCGGCGACCGGGTCGTGCCGGTGCCGCCAATGCGCCAGATACGGCGCGCCATGCCGGATGAGGTAGGTTCGGAGGTCGTTTCCAATCACGTCGACGAGCAGTCGCAGTGCCTGGAAATGGCGCCCGTCCTCGGGAGCTGAGCCTGTTGTCGACGGATGCTCTGCCAGCGCCCTGAACATGGCCGCGTCCCAGTTGGCGCCCTGTATGCGGATACTCATCGGGGTGGCGCAGCGGCCGCGGCGAGCGCCGGCCCGGCGCGCCGCTTCGCGTAGTCGTGGTACCGGCGGAGCGCGGAGTTGGGTCGTGAGAGGTCGGCGAGGATGCGTGGGAAGAGGGCGAGCCGAGTCTCGCACTCCAGATCGTCGATCGAGAAGAGCGACCCGTTGTTGATCAGAGCGCGCGCAGGGCAGGTACCCGCGCACTGGTGCAACCACGGACACGAGGCGCACGGGGCCTCGTCGAGCAACCATCGTTCGCGCGCCCGTAGAGTCATGCTGGACGCGGTCGAGCGGCCGCGCGTCACCAGTCCTCCGGATGGTTGGCTTGCGGCTTCGGAGGCCCGGGCACCGGCCGGCAATAGTTGGAACACCGGATGGTAGCTGCAGTCGCACGCGCGCACCGCGCCGACGGCGTCGAGTACCAACAGGTCCGTTGACGCCCCACACGGCATCTTCATGCACATGTTGGGACGGTCAAGCGTCAGGAACGGCTCGATCAGCTGGACGAGATTGGTGATGTAGGGATGGTCGAGCGCCCCGTCCAGGACTGCCTCGAGCCGTGCGGAAAGGAAGTCGACAAAGGTCTTGCGGAACGACGCCGTTTCGGCCTGACCGGTGGCCCGACCTTCGGCGTCGGCGGGCAGGAGCTTCCAGGTCAGGACGCCCAAGTCCCGGAAGAAGCGCCAGGTCGCATCGAGCTCCTCGGCGTCGGTCCCGGCGCCGATAACACTGATGTAACCGACCTCCGAACGCATGAATTCGGGAAAGCGGTCGAAGTTTGCCGCGATCCGCTGGTGGGTACCTCGGCCGCCGTGATCGATGCGATTCCGGTCATGCACGTGCGCCGGCCCATCCAGGGACACACCGACTGCGAATCGGTGCCGGCGCAGGAACTCGACGGCGGATTCGGTGAAATGCAATCCGTTGGTCTGGATGGTGTACCGCACGGTGGCGCCGACCGTGCTGGCTGTCCGGTCGGCGAACTCGACCAGGTCGCGCATCTGGGTAAACCGAAGCATCGGCTCGCCACCGTGGAACATCAGTGTGAGTTGCCGGCCCGGCCGCAGGCACTCGACGATGAGGCATCGAGCCAGGTCGAGATCCATCCGGCCAGGCCATCGCTGGGCGTCATAGTCGTAGCAGTAGCTGCACGCCATGTCGCACGCGCCGGTCAGTTTGAGCAGCAGAGCGGTCGGCGGTTCGGATGTGGCCGGGTCGGCCTGAGCGCGCTCGGCGCGCAATCCGGTTCGGCCACCGATGTAGAGCAGGCCGCCGTCATACAGAGCGCGCAGTGTCCCGGAGACGTCGGCGAAGTCGGGAGAGGCCCGCACACCGGCGACGTCCAAGCCGTCGATGGCGGCGAGGAGCGCGACGACCGAAGGGGGCAGGCGTAGCCAGCCCGGACGCCCGTGCGGTATGACGAGAACGTCGTCACCGTCGACGGGAACCCGGTAGTGCCGGCCGACCCGGATTCGATCGGCGCCGTCCAGTTCGTCCCAGTCGGGCAATGGCGCGACCCGGTATCTCATCGCGGTCGCCGTCAGCAGCAGGTGGTCTTCGACCAGCCCGGGGGGTCGGTCGGGGGGTCGGTCAGTAGGAGTTCGTCGGTTCGGTTCACACTGAACTGGCCGAACTGCTCCAGGTTGAAGCCCTTCTCAGCGAGGAACCGATGCACCTGCGGACTGACCCGGGACGTGAACGGCGCGTCTGGGCCGCCGAGTCGTTCGACGTTGCGAGCTGCGACGTCGGTCAGGTTCACGCCGTGTGCGCGCAGGTATGCCTGGGCTGGTGCGGCCAGCTGGCAGTCACCGAATAGTGCGCGGACAATGTCAGCCGTGGCATCGTCCGGCTCCGTGACGTTTCGGTGGACCGCCCCGGGCAGTGCGAGGTTCACCTCGAGCGAATCGGTTGCGCGGTGGTTGTCCCCGTATGCGGTGTAGTCGAACGACACCGTCACTGATCCGCCTGCCGTAAGGTCGATTCCGTTGCGCTTGCAGACATCGACGAGGTGATCGCTCGGGAGGAACTCAAGTGCGCCGGGTGACGGGCAAACACCTATCCGAGGATGCTGCGACAGCGTCGCGAGGTGGTTGAAATCGACACCGGCCGCCGCCAAGTCCGCACGCAGTTCCTCCCGGACACGGTCCGCGCCAAACATGAACGAGACCATCGCCTGTTCGAACTTGGCACGTTCTGCTTCCGGCACATCGACCGGGACGAGGACTTCGACATGAATCACATTATTCGTTTCGGGGTCGGTTGCGGAGTCGGTCGTGATCATTTAACTTGTCCTCTCTCAGGGTCATGGCTGCGGAGACTTTGCGACGATTGCCAGTACCACGTCGCCGACACTCGGGGCCATCCCGTCCGGTCCTGCCAGGATGAACATCCCAGCCTCACGCAGACACTCGACGTTCCGTTGCACCAACCGGTTCGTCCACATGCGACGGTGCATCGACGGAACAATGATGGTTGGGATACCGGTCGCGCATAGTAGCGTGGTGGAGGCGAGATCGGTGGCGCTACCCGCGGCAATTCGTGCCAGGAAGCCGGCCGATGCGGGATAGACCAAGATCCGTCGAGCTACATCGGTGAGCCATACGTGCAACGGTTCAAGCGAGAATGCCGTCGTAGTTTGGTCGGTCAATACTGGGCAGCGGCCGAGATGTCGCACGTGTGCGGGTGTCACAAAGCGCTGCGCCGCCGTTGTCAGAATCACGACGGTCGGATCGCGATGCGCCGGATCCAGTTCGTATACCAGTCCGCCGAGGTTCCCGGCCGCCGTTGATCCGGCACCGACAACGATGGTCAGCCCCTCACGCCTCGCCCGCTCGGCGAACTCGGGGGTCAGATCTGGTGCGAACTCATTCATCGAGTCCTTTCGCCGGAGTCGGAATTTGTCGTTGCGAGTAATGGGAATGGGATTCGCATCGTTGCTTCGTCGACAGAGGCAGATTAGGTTCAGAGCCGAAAGCCGTCAACGCTCCGTAAGTGTGACACTACCCGAAGGCGTTAATAGGGCATGCTAGTCGTCCAACATGACCGTGGTCATGAATCGCAAATAATGGGGTTCGTTGAGCACTCGATGCCTAGTACTGCTACGGCGGTTTGCTACTTCGGTGGTGGTTGGGTCGTTGGTCGGGCGTGGTGACGGTTGGGCAGGTCCGGTCGTGGGATGAGCAGTTCGGGGAGTTTTCTCGGGTTTTCGCATCGGTTCCGGCGGGTGGAGACCCGGTGGCAGGCGCGGAAGTATCTGCGGGGGTTGATGGCGCCGTTGGAGCGGCGTAACGGGTGGACGCAGGCTGAGCAGACCGGCGACAAGACACCGGACTCGATGCAGGCGCTGTTGTGAAGTCCGTGTTTCGACCGGGACGCTGTCCGCGATGACGTCCGCGATGCGGTGGTGGAAGCGATTGGGGACCTGCCGGGATGCTGGTCGGTGACGAGACCGGGTTCGCCAAGAAAGGCAACCGGTCGGCGGGCGGGCGTTGATCGACCGTGAGTTGTACATGCCGCAGTCATGGACCGGCGATGTCGAGCGGTGCGAGGAGCAGGACATCGCCTACGTGATGGCCACCCGCAAAGATCATGAGGTGGCCTCCGGCTGCGCACGTCGACGCGTGTCGACCAGCTCATCGCCACGATCCGGCCGGGGGCGTGGCGGCGGATGTCCTGCGGCGACGGCGCGCACGGCCCACGCGTCTACGACTGGGTGTCCACCCCGATCCGGGCACGATTCCCGCACCGGCAGCGGGGCTGGGTGCTGGCCCGGCGCAACATCACCACCGGCGAACTGGCCTACTACGTGTGCTTCGGCCCGCGTGGCACCCGGCTACGCACCCTCGTGCGCACCGCCGGGGCGCGGTGGGCGGTCGAGGAGTCGTTCCAGACCGCGAAGAACGAGGTCGGCCTCGACCAGTATCAGGCCCGCCGCTACGACGCCTGGTACGCCCACATCACCCTGGCCATGGCCGCCGCCGCGTTTCTGACCATCATCCGCGCCACCGAAAATGCGGAAGCCGCGACACAGGTGACAAAGGGGCACCACCGAAAGGGTGATGCAGACGGCCTGATCCCGTTGAGCGCCAACGAGATCAGACGACTGTTCGCCACCCTCATCCTGACCGTCCGACGAACAGCCGCCCACATCCTGGCCTGGTCGGACTTCCGCCGACTCTGCTGCCGCCGAGCCCGCGACTCCCACCACCGCAAACGACTCGAACGCCACGGAAGTTACGAACCGCCGAAGCAGTAATAGGGCACCTCGCCAGCGGCGAAGACTGGGCGTGGTGGGCGTCAGCGATGCGCCTGCTACCCATCTGACCCCAGCTCGATCCACCTGGCGCGAACTCGGCAGCCGCCCGATCAGCGGCAGATGTGCTCAGGTGATCAAGCGCGTTGTTCCCGGTCGATGCGATCAGCGATCTGAGCCGATCTCGCAAGTTGGCATTGGCGGGATGCTCCCGGGTTGCAAACGGTCGGGTTACCGTCGTTCGACCGCATCAGAAATCGCTCGGCAGGAAATTCCTCCTTGGGTCTTGTTGGCCGCAATGCTGTTGCCAACGGGCACTCGCTAACCTGATGTCTTGACTGCCTGCAAAGTCCACAGTTGCGCCAGGCTACCAGGATGAGAGTATGACCGCCGAAGAAAGCTCCTCGACCCCCACCCCGCGGGCAGCTCCATCCGATGACGTCGCGATGTACGCCGCGGTCGCGGCTCGGCGGCAGCAGTGGGACAACATGCTGTGGCAGGTACCGACGCTCAGCCTGACTGCCCAAGCCTTTCTCTTTACCATTGCGCTGGGGCATGAGAGCAGCCGGACCGCGCGAGTCATTGCATGCATCCTGTCGATCGTCATGACCGTACTTTCGATGCACCTAATGTCGCGCCACCGCCAAGCGGAGCATACAGACGCCCATTGGCTTGAAGAGTACGAGAAGTCCAAGTTCGGACGGTCTTGGCACGGTCGCACTTGGGCGGACGTTCGCAACCGTGAACCGGGCAGCGGTTACTTGACGCGTTTCAAAGGGTTCGAGGTCTGGATGAGCGGACTGGCCGTCTTCGGCATCGCCGCATTTGTGGTCTTTGTGTTGACAATCGCACAAACGGACGTTCTGCAATAGGCGACTTCCGACCACTTCCCCAGCGGCATGGCAGACCCACAAAGGTCGCTGGAGGATCTTCGGACACCACCTGCTCTGGAAATGCCTGGGTGCTTTCACCATCTCTGAGCCAGAAAACGAAAGACGCGACTAATGCGATCAAGGCAAGGAAGATGCTAACCAGTTCCCACGTCGGCCATTGCCAGAAGCGCCAGGTTCGCTGACTCACGTCCGCCTCGATTGGTCAGAGATATGGGTGACGATCGGCTACGCGCAGATCGGTGCGAGTGCGTCTCCAGCGTCGGCAATACCAGACATCGAGACAATCCCCCCGAAGTTGGTCTGACGTGTCAGATCGAGGACCGTCGAATATCAAGTTGCTCGTACAGAGCTGGTCTAGCGGCCCTAGGTCACCAACCGCGCGCCCGCTGCCGGCTTGATCGACTCACTCATTTCGGCATTTCCGCGCGTCGCGGGGCACCATGGGTAACACACCGTGACGGCGATGCAAGCCCTGAGCGCGATTCGCTCACCGACGAGTTGCGGACTGCCGCGCAGCGGTCGCAGTTGCCGCCACCGACAGTCGGCCGCAATGGCCGCACGGTGGGCGCAGGATCCACTGACCCAAGCGGGGTTACGGTGGATGACTAACAATCCGACGATAGGCTGCAAATGATCAATGTCCAGGAGTTCGCGCGACGGCTGAGTACTCTCGGAGGTGATGCGTTCACCAGCGACGACGTCGTGGACCTGGCGACCGCGGCCGACGTTCGCATCAGCGCAGACCTCGAGATCGACGCCACCCTGGCGCAGCGTTTGCTCGACCAGATCTCGCCCACCCCGCCGGTCTCCGGGGCCCAGATGGCGGCGTCGCAATGGCCGCCGCCGAAGTCTTCCCGTCCTGCAGCGCCTTCGGTGTCGTTCTCCAGCCCCGGTGCCGTCGACGGACCGGCTGATCAGCCGACCCGACCCCGCCGTTCTGGGCCCGCGCGTGGGGGTCGGCGACCCGGCTCTCGACGAACTGGCAGGTGAAACTGCAGTCCCAGCTTTCAGCAGCCGCCAGACTGCTCGCCGCAGCCGTCGACCACGACGCGAGCCGCGAACCCAACTCTCGCCGCCATCATCGGCTGAACTTCGTCCTCTCCAGCTCCGTACGCCCGGGCAGGCTCGACGCACGATGATCCCGGTCAGCATGCGATCGCGGCAGATGAGGACACTGCGGGTATCCGTCGTGGGCCGGTTGGCGGGTGGATCGGACTCGGCGGGACAGAGCGCTCAACAGCGTGCGGATCCATCTCGCGACGGCCAGACCTTCACGCGTGCGGCAATTGCTAGGACGGTCACGCCATCCACACCGCGATCGGCTCGTGGTCGGCCGCCGCGGCGCGGAACAGGGCCACGAGTCGCCCGTAGGCCTCCTCCAGGTACGACAGCGGCCAGTCCTGACTCCAGATGCCCGGATAGACATCGGCCGCGATCAGCTCCGCCGCGGCATAGTGCTCCGCAAGAGCGGCGAACGGCGTGGCCGCAAGGAATCGAGCCGCTTCGGCCACGTCGGCGACGGCAAGCAGGCGGGGCGAGTCATAGCCCCACTCGTCGTCGGTCATGGGCTGGCCACCGCTGAAGACGTCGACCGGCGGGTTCAGCCTGGCCAGCAGCCACTGCAGACCGGCCCACGCCTGATCGGTATCCATCCCTCGTGAGGACACTGCCTCGTCCTCGTCACCCATCCGCAGATCACCGGCGTACTCGTACGCGCTGTCCGGCTCCTCGACCAGCAGCCGGCGAAGCTCAGCGACCTCGTGCGGTCGCAACCTCACGCACTCCATGATCATGCTCATGGGCTGAAATTCTGCCCCACGTCAAGGGCCCGCCAGGCCAGCCAGCTCCATGCTGAACTCCTCACATTGATTGGGGACCTGACCGACGACACCGTGCCGCGAAAGGGGTGTGCGGGTAACGGGGCAGGCACCCGTCGCGCAACAGTGCTGGCACGCTTGTGGCCGCCGGGCCCGCGTTGCGAGCATCGAGGCATGACTCGGTCGGTGACGAGGATGACGCCCACAGCACTGCTGGTGCTCGGCGCTGTCGGCTCGATGCCGTTGTCGCCGGGCCGAAAGCCGCTGTTCGACACCGCGCGGTACCCGCTCACCGGGGTTCAGCTCGCGCCGGCCGGTGCGCTGCCGGCCCGGCACGAGCGGGCCAACCCCGAACGGGACCGGCAGCTGGAACGCACGAGCCCGGGCGAATGGCGCAACTGCGGAGACGCTCACCATGTTGCGCGAACTCACCGGACCCTTCCTGAAGGGGCCATAGTGAGGAATCAGGACGATTGCCGGGTTGACGTCGACTCCAGGGGAGCATCATGGACGCCGAAGAGCGCTGGCAGGTCGTGGTGGAGCAGCGGCTGGCCCTTGCGGATCTGCTCGCCGGGTTGTCCGAGGCGGCTTGGGAGCAGCCCTCGTTATGTGTCGGCTGGCGGGTGCGCGACGTCGCCGCTCACGTGACCCTGATCCCCATACCGCCCTCACCGAGCAGTCTGCTGGTCGACTTCGCGAAGGCGCGCGGCAACTACGCCCGGTTCAACACCACCGCCAGCCAGCGCCGCGCAGCCCGAACGCCCGTCCAGATCGTGCAGGACTTTCGGACCTCCGCAGAGTCCCGCTCGGTCCCCCGACTCGTCAGTCCAGCCAATGTGATGTGGGACATCCTGGTGCACGCTCAGGACATCGCGATCCCACTGGGAATCGATTTTCCCAGCCCGCCCGACGCCGGCGCTGACGCCGCGACCCGCATCTGGGATCTCCGCTGGCCGTTCTCGTTCGGGGCCAAGCGCCGTCTGGGCCGGTTCAAACTCACGGCGGCAGACGCGAACTGGACAATCGGCACCGGACCTGAAATCGCCGGCCCGATCTCGGCGATCCTGCTCCTCCTCACCGGCCGCACCGAAGCCGCAACTCCCCTGCTGACCGGCGACGGCCTACGCAGCCTCACCACTTCCTGATCCGGGACGTGCCCTTCGGCGGCCAGCGACCGCCGGACCCATACCGCTTGTCCCGGACCGGCGCTTCCGATCGCCGCGGTGGAGACGCGGGCTCGGCGGTCATGCGAGTCGCAGTTGAGGGACGGCGTCCGCACGTCCGGAGGTGAGCACCCGCCGTAGACCTCGACCGAGCAGCTCGCGCTGACCGGTCGGAAGATCGAGGACGAAGTGCACGTGCAGTGGCATGCCGAGCGTGCTGGCCGCCTCCTCGGTGAGAACGAAGCTCAGCGCGGTCGCAGTCATCTCGCATTCGACGATCCCACCGTAGAAGGTGGCCTGGCCAGGGTCCACGACGAGGCAGTAGGTGTCCATGCCGAGGCCGACCTCCTGCTCGTCTTCCTCGTCCTCCGGGCTGCACTCCATCAACAGCAGCGACCATGCCTGTGGATCGGTGCTCTCACGGACGCCAACGACGTACACCTCGTCGTCCGCTTCACCTGCGTCGCGCAACACCGCAGGCACCCAGCCGAACCCATCTTCACCGTGCATGACCCGCCCTCTCGCCGCGGTACACCCAAATGATCACCCCAGCTACGGAGGCCCGACCAACCGGCGTGGAAGCCGCCCCACCTCACACCCTGCGTCGGAAGTCGGCGGCCTCGTGCCACGGCGAGACCAGCGTGATCAGGCCTACGTGAACGGCGCCACCGAGAATGGTGGCGAGCATTGCGATGAAACCGACCGACAACCGCAGTTCGTAGAACGCGCCGCCGTCCTCGACGGGCATCGCGACCAGCCAGACAACGAGCAGCACGGCGTAGACCGCGGCCATGCCAGCGAGCGCGCGGCTGCCCCGGATCGCGGCCAGGACAGCAACGACGCCCCAGGTCAGCAGGCCGAGGCTGAAGAGGCAGACGGCGACCGACAGGATCCCCAGCACGATCTGCTTCCGAGAGCGTTTCGCCGCCGGCGGATACGGCGGCTGGCGCAGGTCGTACATCGGTGGAGGATTGTGCGCCGCAACCGGGACGAGTGGAGGATTGTGCGCCGGAACCGGCACGACCGGTTCGGCCCGTAGAATCTCCCACTGCGCCCGCTGAAGTTCCTCGCCGGGTTCGACACCGTATTCGTCGACCAGGTGGCGGCGGGCGTCCTGGTATGCGGTAAGCGCCTCGGCCTGACGACCGCTGCGGTGCAGCGCCAGCATGTAAATCGCACGCAGGCGCTCTCGGGCCGGGTATTGGACGATCAGTTCGGGGAGCCGGGCGGTCAGGTCCTCGTGGTGGCGGAGGTCGAGGGCGGTGGCCGCCCAGAGCTCGGCGGCGTACGCCCGTTGTTCGGCGAGGCGGCGGCGGGCCGACTCGAAGACCGGGCCGACGAGGCCGGCGAGAGGTTCGGAGCGGCTGTGCGCTAGCGCCTTCGACAGCAGCCGCTCGGCCTCCTCGGGGCTTCCGCCCGACCGGGCGTCGACGCCGGCCCGGATCAGCGCGGTCAGCTCCTCGGTGTCAAGGCTGTCGGCGGGCACGTCGAGCCGGTAACCGCCGTCGCTCAGTGTCACCATCGCCGGGCCGAGGGCCCGACGCAGCGCGACGATCTGCTTCTGCACCGCGTTCACGCTGTTGGCGGGTGGTGCGTCGGCCCATACCGCATCGACGATCCGGGCGACGGAAACGGGGCGTCGGGGTTCGAGCAGCAGGACCGCGAGCACCGCCCGCTGCTTCGGCGGACCGATGTCGAGCGGTTCGCCGTCGCGCCAGACGCGCACCTCGTCCAGCAACCCGAAACGCAACATACGCAGGGACTTCCCAACGACTTCCCGAAGCGCTTCCGTAGGCGCTTCCCCTCCAGTGACGCCATGGCAGCGCCACGGAAGTGTATCGGCAGTCACCGAAGTCATGGTTCCGGGCATCGACGGGCCGCCCGGCCCAGGAGGATGAACGGAGAGTAATGAGGATCAAGATGTTCGGTCCGTTGCTGGTAGCCGGCGCGGTAGCAGCGGGAGTGCTGGTGCCGGCCCTTCCCGCGCAGGCGGCGTACGTGACGGAGCAGACCCCCACCCTCACCTGTGACGGCGCCACCCGCACGGTGACGGCGTCGGTAGAGGGAACGTCCAACCACCCGGCGAACACCCAGCTGATAGTGCAGGCCATATTCACGTCGGGCGCGTGGGACCTCGCCGATTCCTCGATCCAGCCCCGCCGCGGCACGATCGGGTACCGCCCAACGGTGACGACGACCGTC
Organism: Virgisporangium ochraceum; assembly: GCF_016863655.1. GTDB lineage: Bacteria > Actinomycetota > Actinomycetes > Mycobacteriales > Micromonosporaceae > Virgisporangium > Virgisporangium ochraceum. The sequence continues at coordinate 70,636 of NZ_BOPH01000088.1, read as the reverse complement.
ACCACCGACGCGACGGGCGGCTTCAACGGGGCGGTGTTCTCCATCCCGTTCGTCAGCACCGACACGGTCGCCAACTACACGGAGATGTGGCGCATCCGGGTGGCCAACCCGGACAACACGGGGGGATGGGAGACGTACGCGAGCTGCCGGTACGACACGCGTACGGTCGCCCGTTTCGACTGCGAGGGTGACGGCAGCAGCAGCATCTCCGCATCCGGCTCGGGCCTCAACCCGGCCCTCGACCCGACGGTGGTTGTCACGTACTACAGCGGGACCGGCTTCTCCAAGCCCTTCGGCGCTGCGGGGTCCACCCGGCACATCCTGAACCCCCCGCTGAACGCGGAGGTCGTCCGGCAGGTGACGGTGACGGTCAACGCCGACGGCACCTGGTCCGACCCCGGCCTCCAGTGGGACTCCAGTCCCGGGACCGAGTACGCCTGGGGCCGGTACATGATCTTCGTCGGGCGCAACTACGGAATCATCGGCGGGGCCGAGGACATCTGTGTGAGTGTCGACCGCCGGACCTGACAGCTGTCCACGGGGGGATGCGACCGGCGGGGCCTATCCGGGCCGCGCCGGTCGTGTCACGTCATGCGGGGCCGACAGGCACGTACTGAACAGCGGAGTGCGATCAAGCGTCGCGCGGTCGACACCGTCCTCGGCGTCGTTACGCTGATCTGCGTCGTGCCGGCGTGGCGGACCGGGAACCGGATCGCCCGTCCGCGATCGCGGTCGTGGCAGGGGCGACATGCGAAACGCAGATCCGCCGGCCCGGTGTCCCAACGCCGCAACTCCAGCCACGCACGAACTGATCGACGCCCGAAGCGGCTCGGCATGAGGGCGCCACGCTGGTGGCCGCCCCGCGGGTGGGCGCGGACATCCACCGCGCCGTTCCGGTCCGCAGGCGGATCCCATACTCCTCGATCGACGACGCCGCGTTCGGCCATGTCTTCACTGTCGAGCCCGCCGGTGCGGGCACCACGCAGATCACCGTCGGCCCGGGCACCGACCGCGTCTCGGACTGTCGGCCGCTTAAGTTCGTTTCGTCCCGAATGGGACCCGTCGGGCGGCCGTCGCTGTCTTAGAGGTAGACCCAACGGAGGGAGCGGCATGCACGGGGAGCAGGAGCGGGCGTTCGTCGAGTACGTCTCGGCGCGTCGGACCGCCTGGCACCGGGAGGCGTACCTGCTGTGCGGTGACGGTCACCTCGCCGACGACATCGTGCAGTCGGCGGCGACCGTGCTCTACCGCCACTGGCGGCGGGCCCGCGCCGCCGACAACCTCGACGCCTACGTGCGCCGGATTCTCGTGCACAAGTACCTCGACGAGGTACGGAGAAGCCGTCTGCGGACGTGGCTGACGCCTGCCCCGCCGGAGCGGCCCGCGCCGCCCTCGGGAGACGTCGAGGAGCGGGACTCGCTGCGGGCCGCGCTCGCCCGCCTGCCGCGCTCCCAGCGCACCGTTCTGGTGCTGCGCTTCTTCTGCGACCTGTCGGTCGCCGAGACGGCGGCGACCCTGAGGTGCTCCGACAGCAACATCAAGAACCACACGTCACGAGGGCTCGCCGCGCTGCGTCGCGTGCTCGACGTCGACCACACCGCCCGCTGAGGAGGCTTCATGTCATTCGACGAGGAACGGGCCGGCCGCACGCTGCGCACCGGTCTGCTGCACATCGAGCCGCCCGCGAGCGGCGTCGAGGTCGAGCGGATCGTGCACGCCGGCCGGCGGGCCGAGCGCCGCGCGCGGATCGCGACGGCGGTAGGCGGTGCCGCACTGGCCGTCGCGGTCGGGGTGCCGGTGGCGGTCGCGGCCGTCCGTGGCGGTCACCCGGAGAGTGGACCCGCGCAGCAGCCGGTCGTGAGCGCGACGAAGCCGGCCGACTGCACGGTGTCCGCGCTCAACCGCTCGGGACCGGGCGGGGAACTGCAGGCGGTGGATCCGACCGGCAGGATCGTGCTCGGGATCAACGGCAGCAGCCTCGTCCGGTGGCGCGACGGGGTGTCCGAGGTCATCGCCACCAGCGACATCGGCGGAGTGCTGATGCCCGCCGCGGTGAACTCGGCCGGGGTGGCGGTCGGCACCTACGTGGCGGTCGAACAGCCACGACCGACCGGCTGGATCCTCCGGGACGGCGCGCTCACGCCGCTGGCCCTACCGGCCGGCGCCCGCACCGCCACGCCGATGGCAATCAACGAGGCGGGTGACGTCGTGGGCGCGATGATGCCCGAATCCCTGGCGACGCAGAGCGTGCTCGTCGTCTGGCCGGCCGGCTCGCCCGGTTCCCCCCGCCTGATCGAGCCCGACGTGGCCGCGGTGCCGGTCGGCATCACCGCCGACGGGTCGGTGGTCGGCACCGTGCTGGGCTTTGCCGGCCGGCAGGAGACCGTCGCGGTCTGGGGACCCGACGGCGCCCGTCGGGATCTGCCCATCCCGGCGGGCTTCATCAAGGCCTCGGCCACGGTCGTCCGGGGCGACACCGTCTACGGCACCGCGGCGAAGGACGGCCCGGTAAGTCCGCGGTCGCACGACGACCTGGTGTTGCCTTCGGAGAAGCAGACGCCGACGCAGGGAACCAATCCCGATTTCGTCGACCCGAGGTCACCGGTGCGCTGGAACCTGCGGGACGGCCGCAGCACGGTGTACCCGGTCACCGGTGCCCTGATCACGGCCGCCAGCACCGGGTGGATCCTGGCCGGCACCCTCGACTCGTTCGAGGGGCGCATCGCCGCCGTGAGCCCTGAGGGCACCAGGTACGCGCTGCCCGCGCCCAAGGGCACCCTGGGCGCCGTCCTGGGCCGGTGGATCTCCGACGACGGCCGTGCCGTCGTTGGCGCGGCGGTGGTCACCCCCGGCGCGTTCTCGCCGTTCACGTGGACCTGCACGCACCGGTGACATCCCGGGCCGTGGACACTTCGTCGGCGTCGGTCCCGCGCCCGAGCGGTCGACTCCGGAACAGACCCTCTACAGGGTGGCGATGAGTCCGCCGTCGATGACCACGTCAGCGCCGGTGATGTTGCCGGCGCGGTCGCTGGACAGCAGGAGGACCAGGTCGGCGACCTCCTCCGGCTGGGTGAAGCGGCCGGTGACGGACTCTCGGGCCGCGCCCTGGGCGATCGCCTCGGGCGTTGCCCCCGCGGCCTGTGCGACGGTGGCGGCCACCCCGCCGGTGCCGAGCCACAGCCCGGTGCTCACCGGCCCCGGGCTCACCGTGACGACGCGGACCCCGCGCGGCCCGACCTCCTTCGACAGTGACTTCGAGAAGTTGGCCAGGGCCGCCTTGGCGGCGCTGTAATCGATGACGAGTGGATCCGGCAGCCGCGCGTTGACCGAGTTGACGGTGACGACGACCCCGGTGCCGCGGTCGAGGAGGTGCGGCAGTGCGGCGCGGGTGGTGCGCACGGCGGCGAGGAAGTTGATCGTCAGCGTCGTGAGCCAGTCGTCGTCGGTGACGGACAGGAACCCGCCCGTGCGCGGGAGCACGGCGCCCACATTGTTGACCAGGATGTCCAGGCCGCCGTAGGCGTCGACGGCGGCCTGGACGAGCCGCGACGGGCCGTCCGGGTCGGCCAGGTCGACCGCCACCGGGCGGACCGTGGCCCGCTCGGCGAGGTCGGACAGTTCCGTGGTGACGGTGCGTGCCCCGGCCACGACGTCGACACCGGCGCCGGCCAGCGCGCGGGTGATCGCCAACCCGATGCCCTTGCTCGCGCCGGTGACAACCGCCTTCTTCCCGGTCAGGTGCAGGTCCATCAGAGCGACTGCTTCCGCAGCCAGCCCAGCGACGCGTCGGCGACCTCGCGCCAGCCGCTGTCGATGGTCAGCGAGTGGGCCTTGTCCTTGAACTCGAGGAGGTCGGTGACCGCCTCGGAATGCCGGTACTGCTTGAGCGTGGCCCGGGTGACGGATTCCGGCACCGTGTGGTCACGGCCACCCGTGATCAGCAGCAGCGGCCCGCGGTGCTCGTTGGCCGTGTCGACCTTGGCCGGGGAGTGCGGGTCGAAGTTCGACGCGGCCGCCTCGAACAGGGGCTTGCCGGGCGCCGGGATGGCCCACCGCTCGAACAGCCGGTCCGACTCCTCCGGGGAGATCGCGTTGCCGAACGCGTACCGGAACTGCTCCGCGGTCAGCGAGACGGCCCTGTGCCGGTTGGCCGGGTTCTTGAAGACCGGGAAGGTGACCCGCAGCGACGACAACGGCAGCGGGAGTACCCCCTTGATCTGGGCGGCGTCGATCGCGACAGCGGCCGCGGCGAGGTCCTGACCGAGGAGCTTCTGGGCGATCATGCCACCGAAGGAGTGGCCGATGAGGATCGGCTTGCGGCCCAGGCCCTCGATGATCTTCGCGTAGTGGGCGACGACGTCGTCGATGCCGTGGTCGGCGATGGCCTCCGGATGGGCGCGGGCCTCCTCGACGCTGTCGGGGATGCCGGGCCAGCCGGGGGCTTCGGCGTCGTAGCCGGACTCCCGGAGCAGGGTGAGCCAGGGTGCCCAGGATGTGGCGTGCAGCCACAGCCCGTGGATCAACAGAACGGGGGTGCTCATGCGGGGACCGTATTCGGTTGTCGGCCCGTGTCGCTTACGTCAGATGACGGTCTTCCGGCCGCAGCGCGGCGTGCAGCGCCGACCGGGAGGTGACCCCGAGCTTCGGGAAGATCCGGTGCAGGTGCGAGCTGACCGTCCGGTGGGACAGGTACAGCCGCTGGCCGATCTCGCGGTTGGTCAGGCCGCTGGCGGCCAGCTGGGCGATCTGCAGTTCCTGCGGGGTCAGCTGGTCGCGGGCGTCGGGCATGCGGCGGCGGCTGGTCTCGCCCGACGCGCGTAGCTCGGCGCGGGCGCGCTCCCCCCACGGGATCGTGCCCAGCGCGTCGAACGTCTCGCGGGCCGAGCGCAAGTGCACCCGCGCCTCGGCGACCCGGCGTTGCCGCCGCAGCCATTCGCCGTAGCGCAACTGGGCCCGGGCGCGGGGAAACGGAAGGGTCACCTGACGCAAGGCCTCCTCGTACATGGCCTCGGCCGCGTCGTCGCCGGCGAGAACGGCCCGGGCGTGACGCAGGCCGCTGTGCAGCGCCGGCGACGGCGTGCGCCGCCCCACCGCCGTCATCTCCGCGACCAGACCGCGGACCGCCCCGGGTTGGCCGCTGCGCACGGCCGCCTCGGCCAGATCTCCGACCGCCCAGCAGCGGGTCGCGCCGTGGTAGGCGGGATCGGCCGGGTCGTAGATGCGCGCCAGGTGGGCACGAGCGTCCGCGTCGCGGCCGGCGCCGAGTGCCGCGAGGCCGCGGGCGAGTTGGGCGGCCGCCAGCACCGCGTGGGCGGCGCCGGGCAGGCTGGTCCGCTCGGCTTCCGCGGCGAAGGTCTCGGTACCGTCCTCGTCTCCGCGCAGGGCGGCGAGCAGAGCCTGGGTGACCCGCGCGGTCGCGGCGACCAGCGGCTGCGATGTGTCGTGGGCCAACCGGTACGCCTCGTCGGCGGCCGGCACGGCGACGCTCAGCTCGGCCAGCTGGGCGCAGCTCCACGCCTGCAGGGCGAGCGCCCGGGCCAGCAGGCTCAACCGGCCCTGCGTCCGCAGTTCGGACAGGCATCCGGCGAAGAAGCCGGCGGCGAGGTCGAATGCGCCGACCGCCATCGCGGCGTTGCCCAGCATCCGGCCCGCGCGCGGATCGTCGTCGAGCGGCTGGTGACGCACGCCGTCCAGGACGACCTCGCCGCACTCGACCGGCGCGGTGTACGCGAGGACGACCAGCAGCCGCGGGTCGTTCTTGTCGACCGGCACCTGCCCGGCGGCCGCGACCACACTCGCCCGGGCCTCGACGCCCGGCTCGGTCCACCAGCAGCGCAACGCGGCGCCGTACAGGAGGTTCAGCGCCAGGGCCGGGGCTTCGGCCGCGGCCCGCTCCGCGACCTGTGCCAGCGACCAGGCGGCCTGTGCCCGGCCGAGTACGCCGTCGTCGAAACTGTCGCGGATCCAGGCCGTGCGCCAGCGTTGCCGTTCGGACAGGTCCATCCGGTCGGCCTCGGCGAGCACCCGGACCACGGCGTCGCGCTGTCCGAGCTCGAACGCCAGCTCCGCCGCCCGCAGCAGCCGCTCGCCGCGCAGCGCCGGGTCGCGGGTCAGCCGGGCCGCGCGTTCCAGCGCCACCGCGCCGGCGGCGATGCCGCCGCGGCGCTGGGCGCGGACCGCCGCCTCGTCCAGGTCGGCCGCGATGCCGTCGTCGGGGCCGGCCAGGGAGGCCGCCCGGTGCCAGACGCGGCGGTCGGCGTCGTGGGCAAGGCCGTCCGCGAGCGCGGCGTGGGTACGGTGTCGCTGCCCGATGGTGGACCGGCGGTGAATGGCCGACCGCATCAGCGGGTGCAGGAAACGGACCCGTTCACCGTCGGTCCCGACGAGCCGGGCGCCGATGGCCGGCAGCAGGTCGTCGACGGTGCACGGCGCGCCCGCGACCAGCGTGGCCGCGGCGACGGCCTCGGCCAGGGAGTCGCTGTCATTGAGTGCGACCGCCAACAGCAGCGCCCGGGCCGGCACGGGCAGGCCTTCCACGCGGGCCGCGAAGGCCTGCTCCAGCCGGTCGGTCAGCGGCAGCGGCCCGGTGAGCTGGTCGTCGGCGTCGAGGACGGCCGGTAGCTCGACCAGGGCGAGCGGGTTGCCGGCGGCCTCGGTCAGCACCCGCTTGCGGACCTCGTCGCGTAGACCGGGGGCGTGCGCGTCGACCAGGGTCTCCGCGTCCTCCGGGCCCAGCCGGCCCGGTGCGAGCGCCGGAAGACCGCTGTCGGCGAACGGTCCGCCGAAGCCGTCACGCATCGCCGCCAGTAGGATCACCGGTTCGAACTCCAGCCGCCGAGCGACGAAGACCAGCACGTCGGCGCTGGCGGGATCGAGCCAGTGCGCGTCCTCGACGACCAGCAGGACCGGTTCCCGCGTGGTCGCCTCGCCGATCAGGCCCAACGTGGCCAGCGCCACCAGATAGAGGTCCGGGACCGCGGTGTCGGTGCGGCCGAACGCCGCCAGCACGGCGCCCCGCTGCGGCGTCGGCAGCCGGTCGGCCTGGCCGAGGATCGGCCGGAGGAGCTGGTACAGCCCCGCGAACGGGATCTGCGCCTCGCTCGGCACGCCGGTGGTGGTCAGCACCCGCACCCGCGCCGCCCGGGCGACGCGGGCCGCCTCCTGCAGCAGGGCGGACTTGCCGATGCCGACCTCGCCCCGCACGAGGACCGCGCCACCCCCGTCGTGGATCCGCCCGAGCAGCCCGCCGAGGACGCGCAACTCGGACTCCCGACCAACCAGCGGTGCCGACACGGTGACATCATCCCGGCGACCACCGCCCGGCCACGCCCGCCCGGCCAGACCGAGTCCACCGTCACAACGGCGGCCCACCCCGCGGCTCCGGATGTGTGACCAATCAGTGGTGTCGGGCTCGCGACCCTGCCGCAAGGCCTGCTCGGAAGTTGCGAACGTCTTCGTCTACCCGAGTGCCGACCCGTGCCACTCGCGCAGGAGTGCGTCGGAAACCCGTGCGCCGTCCCAGGTCGAGCACAGCTCGGCAATGCGCCCGTCCGAGTCGAGAGCTACGGCCGTGATCCCGCGGTTGACCGGTCCGTCGGGCGAGATCCATTCGAATCCGCCGCCGCGTGGCCCGCCCATGACGCGGCACACCTTGACGCCGCCGCCATACGGGAGTTGTTCCCACAGTGTGGCCGTCGCATTCTTTCCGTGAACACGCACCCGCAGCGTCAGATCCTCGAGTGTGACATCGGTTGCCAGCGGATACTCACCCGATACGAGGCGGTCGACCGCTTCATCCAGAAGGCCGTGTTCCCGGGCCGCCGGCAGGTCCTCACCGAAGCTGAGCGGGAACTGGTCGTCCGGGACACGCATGCTCGAGAGATCCAGCTGCCGACCGTCCCAGTAGTCGATGAATCGAACGATGAGGCCGTCGACGATGCTCACTCCAGCGAGCGCACGAAGCTCACCACCGAACAGTTCTGGGCTCGCGGTCACGAACGCCACGCCGCCCGTGGCGTCGCCAAGCACCCGGGTCGGATACGACACAGCACCGCGCTGGACCCAACCGGGCATGTACTCAGCCCAGCCGGCGGAGAGCGCGTCGAGCCCGTCGATGCGCCAGCCCAGGGTCGCGTCGGCGTAGACGGCGTCCGAGCGGAACAGTCCGGTCACACCGTCGAGGTCACCGGCCGATTTGAGCACATAGTATTCGCGCAGGTACTCTCCGAGATCGGCATGCGTATTGTCCATGATGATCATCATATGCGTCGAGTGCACCCGAACCGCATCGGCAGGTCTCACCTATCTATCAGCGCCTTGCTGACGGTGAGGGGGCGCGGCAGGCAGCCCACGCGTCCGGCCGCGAAGCATCATTGCCCTGGCCGCCATCCAGGCGCCCCCAGCGTCCATCATGGACACCCAGAGCGTGAACTCCGCGTGGCGGGCCGGCGCCCGCCACGCGGAGTGCGGATCACGGGTAGTCGTATGTCGCGACGATGGCGTAGTAGCCCGAGTAGCGGGCCGTCACACCGCAGTTGCGGGCGCGCACGGCGTATTCCACCTTGGTGCCCCGCTTGATGTCGCTGCCGGTGAGGTAGTACGTGGACTGGGGCCACGGGTTGATGCCGCTGCCGCTGCCGAAGGCCACGATGGCCCGGAATGATCCCCGGCCGTTGATCCGGTAGCCGATCTGATAGGCGCATGCGCCGTAGGACGGATACCACTGGAGCGCGATCTGGTCGGCGGTGGCACTGGCGATCCGCAGGTCCATCGGTGGCGGCGGTGCGGCGCCGTAGTCCACGTCCGGGCACGTGATCGACCCCGTGATGAGCCGGCAGGCCAGCTGGCCCGAGAAACTGCCGGCGGGAAGACCGTCCGCGGGCACCCCGCGCCCGTCGCGTCCGGGTGTTCCGACCGTCGAACTGCCGCCGTAGCATCCGTCGGTCTCGCCCGGCGGTTTGATCCACATCGTCTGCATCAGCGGGACACCGGTGGCAATGGTCGGCGGCATACCGAGGCGGGCACCGGTCGGGTCGCACCAGTCGGGCCAACCGGTGTCGGACTGGCGCCCCCTCGGGATGGCCGCCCCGTTACGCGACGTGTCGACGACGTGCACCATCTGGTAGGGGGCGTGCGGGTTCTGCAACTTGAGGCGGATCTTCTTGCCGTACTCCGCTTCGTTCGCGGTCGGCACGTAGTTCGAGGCGTTGGTGTAGAACCCGGTCGCGGAGTCCACGCCGGCGGCGCGGAGCCGGTTGGCGATCGTGGTGACGCCTGGATCACCCCAGCCGTACCAGGCCGAGTGACCGGCGTCGAGATAGACGTTGACGTGGCTCTGCCACCAGGGACAACTTGTCGCCTGTGAGTCCAGGCAGACGGCGTTGGTCAGGGTCTGGACGGCGAACTTCAGGTCGCTGTTGCGCTGGGCGACATCGAAGGTCACCGGCTTACCGTCCGCGTCCTTGCAGCCCTCGTCGCCGGACTGCAACGCGACCGCATCGGGTTCGAGCATGATCTGGACCCGGACGGTGGACGTCGAGTGCGCCCAGAAGGCCATCTGGAGGCCGGCGGCGAACTGCTGGATCCAGTACCGCCACTGGGCGGAGTCCGGCGCGCCGCCGGCGCTGAGGTTCGCGCAGTCGCGGTTGGGGATCATGTAAGGCACGAAGACCGGTGTCTTGCGCTGTTCCACGGCGCGGGTCACCTCGCGTTCCACCAGGTACGCGATGTCGTCCGGGCCCTCGGAGGCCCAGTTCGAGTACCAGATACCGGTCGGCTGGCTCGCGATCATGCTCTTCACGGCCTCGCGGTGGACCTTGATCTGGGGCGGGTTGGCCTCGCTGTACGCCCATGCCTTGGTCTGCTCGCTGGCATAGAACAACGACGAGGGGAAGCCGGATGGGAGCGCGGCGGACGCCGGCGGCGTGGCGAACAGCAGGGTCGACGCGACAGCGGCGATCATGCCGATTGCTGCCCATCGGAGCCGGCGGCGGACTGTTAACCTGGGAGCGCTCCCAGGTGCAAGCGCGGGGTCGGGGTGCGTCATGGACGGACGCTATAAGCGGCCGACCGAGCGCAACCAGGAAGGATCCGGCAGAACGTCCGGCAATGTCGCCCCGGCGTTCGGCCGTCGTCAAGAGCTCTCCACCGTGCGGGATAGGGCATGACGTTGGGTGAACCGGACCGCCAACCGGTCGGCGGCGCATTCGGTGAACTGCTCGCGGCCCTGCGCTGCGCCCGCGGACTGTCGCAGGAGCGGCTCGCCGAACTCACCGGCGTGAGCGCTCGCGCCATCGGAGACCTGGAACGGGGAGCGACGAGGCGACCGCAACGCCAGACCGTCGTGGCACTGGCCGACGGTCTTCGCCTCGACGCCGGCGAGCGCGACCGTCTGGCGCGCGCGGCCCGCCCGGCAGCCGGCCGATCGGGACCCGCCGCCGGTGACGGCGGACTCGTGGGGCGGGCCCGCGAACTGGCCGGGCTCGTGGATCTCCTGGACGACGGCGGCGTCCGGATGGCGAGCGTTCTCGGTCCGGCCGGGATCGGCAAGTCCGCCCTGGCGGCCGCCGCGCTCGCCCGGGTCCGGTCCGGCACGTCCGTCGGTGTGGTGCGGCTCGACTCCCTCATGGACGGTGCCGACCCGGTCGAGGCCATCGCCGGTGCCGCGGCGGTCGACGGCCGGCGGCTCGTGCTGGTCGACGACGCCGACCTGATACCGGGCCAGGACCTGGCCGCGCTGCTGGCCAGGGACGCCGGCCTGCGCCTGCTGGTGACCGCACGCACGCCGGTCCGGGTGCGGGCCGAGCACCGTTGGCCGATCGGTCCGCTGGACCAGCCCGCCGCCGTGGGCCTGCTGGCCCGGCGGGCGCGCGCCGTCCGGCCCGGCATCGTCGCCGATGAGGACGCCGTCGCCGCGGCCTCGGTCGTCCGGCGGCTGGGCGGCAACCCGATGGCCATCGAGCTCACCGCGGCCCGGCTGCGCACCTGGCGTCTGTCCGACGTGGACGCCGCCCTCGCGGTCGAACTGGCTGGCGCCCGTGACGAGGTGCTGCACCGCGTCGTGCGCTCGGCCGTCGGCCGGCTGCCGGGACCCGACGCGGAGTGCCTGACAGTGCTGGCGTCGCTGGGGCGCGCGACTCCGCACGAGCTTCGCCGGGCCCTCGCTGCGAGGCGTTACACCACCGATCATCTCGACGCGACGGTCACACTGCTCGCGGCGACCGCGCTGATCAGCGTCAGCGGTCCTCAGATCGAGTTCACCGTGCCCAGATCCGTACGGGAAGTCGTCTGCCGACAGCCGGTGCCGGTCGGCATCGAGGAGAGGACGTCGTTGTGGAACTGGCCGCCCTTCTGACCCGGCTGCGTCAGGACCGCGGACTGTCCCAGGAGGAGCTGTCCCACGCGAGCGGGGTCAGCGTGCGTACCGTCCGCAATCTGGAGCGGGGCGTGACGCGGCCCCACCCCGCCACGGTCGCGGCGCTCGCCGACGGGCTGCGCCTGACCGACGAGGAACGGCGCCGGCTGAAGACCGCACTCGGCACCACCGATCCGGGCGGCCGTCGCGCCGGCGACCTCGGCACCGTCCCCGCACCGGCCAACGGGTTGGTGGGGCGTCGGTCCGAACTCGCGATCCTCGTCCGCCTCGTCCGTGGCACCCGCCTGGTGACCGTGGTCGGGCCGGGCGGCGTCGGCAAGAGCCGGCTCGCCCTGGAGGTGGCGTGGCACCTCGTCGGCACCTTCGACCACATGGACGTCGTCGATCTGGGACCGCTGCGCGACCGGGACGAGGTGCGCGGCGCGCTCGCCGCCGCCGCGGGGCCGGGAACCGTCGCCTCGCCCTCCGCGATCGCCCGTCGGATCGGTGACCAGAAGCGGCTGCTGGTCCTCGACGGCGTCGAGCACGTGTCCGATCTCGGTCCGGACCTCGCGGCACTGGTCGACCGCTGCCCCCGCCTGCATCTGCTGCTCACCGGTCGCAGGCCGCCGTCTCCGGCCGGCACGGTGTGGACCCTGGACCCGTTGGCGGTGCCCGGTCCGGCGACCACCGACCCGGCGGCCGCGCTGGCCAGCCCGGCCGTCGAGCTGCTGGTCGAACGGGCCCGGGCCCGCCGGCCGGACTTCCGCGTCGACCGGTCCACAGTGGAGGAAGTGGTCTCGGTCTGCCGCCGCCTGGACGGCCTGCCGCTCGCCATCGAGCTGGCGGCGGGCATGCTCGGGGAGCACGACATCCTGCGCGTGGCGGCCGAACTGACCGTGCGGACACTGCGGACCGATCTGGTGGACGTGCCGCCCCGCCACCATTCGCTGACCGACACGGTCGACTGGAGCATCGCGCTCCTCGACGACGTCGACCGGCTGGTGTTCCGGGTGCTCGGCGCCTTCCGTGGACGCGTGACGGTCGACGCGCTCGCGGCCGTACTGCGCGCGGCGACACCGGTCGGGCCCGTCGCCGGACCGCCAGCCCGGCTGGCCGCCGCGAGCCTGACCCGGCTGGCCGCCGCGAGCCTCGTCCGGCTCGTCGGCGACGATGGATCCACCGCCGTGGACGTCCTCGACACGATCCGCGAGGTCGCCCACGACCGCCTCCGGGAAGCTGGCCTCGCCGATGCCTGCGGGCACGCGCACGCGACCTACATGCTCACCGTGCTGCGCTCGGGCGGCACCGACGCCGTCGCCCGGCAGTTCGACGACGTCCGGGCCGCAGTGGAGTTCGCCTGCGCCGGCGCCCCGGAGCTACTCGACGGTGGTGTCGTGAGCGCGCTGGCCGAGCACCTCACCGCCCGGGGACGGTTCGCCGAGGCGCACCGCCTGCTGCGGGCGGTGGCGACGGCCACGGCCGATCCTGGCGTCGCGGGGTCGGCCTGGCTCCGGGCCGGTATCGCCGCGAACCATCACGGCGACCACCGGGGCGCGCTCGCCTGCGGCCACGCCGCGGCGCGCAGCGGCGGCGCGGATGGCGATCTGGCGATCGCCGCCCGCAACCTCGTGGGCGCCGCGCACAAGTCACTGGGCGACCTCGACCTCGCGCACGAGGCGTATCTGGCGTGTCTCGCCGACGCCGAGGCCGTCGGCGAAAACCGCTACGTCACCGTCGCGCTGAACAATCTCGGCACGGTCGCGCACGAGCGCGGTGACCTCGACCTGGCCCGCGACTACTACCAGCGCAGCCTCGACATCAAGACCGGACTGGGCGACGAGCGGGGCATCGCCACCGCCCTGGTCAACCTCGGCGGGCTCGATCTGGACCGGGCCCAGCCGGCCGCCGCGCTCGGCCTGCTCACGCAGGCGCTGACCCGGTTCCGCCGGCTCGGCGAGCCGCACGCCGTAGCGTTCACGCTCGCACTCCTGGCCGGGGCCGAACTCGCGAGCGACCACGAGGCGGCGGCGGCCCGGTGCGCCGAGGAGGCGACGCGGCTCGCGACCGGTGCCGACAACGCCCCGATCCGGGCGATGGCGTGCCAGGCGTCCGGCGACCTCGCGCGGGCCCGCGGTGACATGGCGACCGCCGCCGCGTGTTACGCCCGTGGGCTCGCGTTCGGGCCCGAGCCATTCGAACGGGCCAGGCTCCTCGACCGGCTCGCCGTCGCGACGCTCGACTCGGCCCCCGATCAGGCCGTGGCCCACGCCGCCGAGGCGACAGGGATCCGCCGCCGCTACGGGTACGCCGTCCCGCCGGTCGACGAACCGCTCCACCGGGCCGCCGTGTCCCGGACGTACTCCGCATAGGTGCGGAGCGATCGGCCGAGCGGCGGGGTCGTCGTCGCCACCTCGCCCGCGGACGCGACCCCGCCGAATCCGTCAGACGAACTGGCCAGAGCTGGAAGCCATCGCGATACCCCTGTTGGTTGCACAGCAACCAACGCCACCGGTCCGTTACGGTCTTGGCCATGCCGGGCACCCGTGCGCATATCGACCACGTAACTGTCGGCAACCCGGACCGGGCGCAGCGGGATGGTCACCCGATGCCCGGGGGCATGCTCCGCCATGAGGAAGGGTCCGACGCGATCGACCGTGAGCAGCTCCAGCGATGGTTCCCGCACGACGAGATCCTCCTCGCTTCGACCGAGTCGCTTCGTGAGTTGGTGTCCCACCAGGGCACCCTCGCGATGCTCATCCACACGGGTGTGCCCGAGACTTTCCTGGAGGTCGTTGAGTTCGACCGGCACCTCGCCTCTGGCATCCGAACGCTTGACGAGATTTACGACGAGGACGGGTCCACCGCGCCGCCCGGCACCGGTGATCTGCTTTTCCTCGGTTACGCGGGCCAGGCGTTCTTCGCGTTGGAAGGTGCAACCGGTGAGATCCGGCAGGTACACACCAGCTTCAGAGCGCGACCGTTCGCACCCAGCCTGAGAATGTTCGTACGCGCGCTCGGAGCCGTGAGCGAAGCCCTGCGCGAGAAGGCAGAGAGAAAGCCGACCGTCGACGCTCTGCTCGCGGTCGTCTCCAGCGAGTTGGGCGGCGAGGCCGATGTCGCTGAGCCGGCTTGGCGGACGCTCCTCTCCGATGTGGCCGCCTACGTGGCGGACTAACTCGGCTCCGGGTCACCGCTCAAGCCCGGCTCGGCGGGCGAGACGCCAAGCTTCGGGGCGGCGGCCACGGCCACCGCACTCGACCCTGGCCTGGACGAACCGGCCCACGAGCCCGGTCGCCGGCGTCCGGTCGCCACCCGGAACGCTCGACCCGCCGGTCACGAATGATTGACCGCCGTTCAGTGGACCGCGCCCCCGCCGCCGGGCAGGATGAACCTCCGGGCCGTGGACGGGGGAGGTCTGTACGCGTGCGTTGGCCGTTGGTGGCGGCCGCGGTCAGTGGCTGGCTGCGGCAGGGTCCGTGGGCACTCCTGGTTCTGGCGGTGTTCACCGTCGCGGCGCTGTCGGCGGCTTCGGCACCGATGTACGACGAGGCGTCGGACAACGCGGTGTTCGCCGACCGGCGGGCGGCGATCGCACCGGGGGCGGACCGGGGCGAGGACGTGGCGGTGCGCCTCAGCGCCTCGGAGTCGCCGAACAGCGCCGACCAGCAGGTGGCGGTGCGGGACCTGCGCGGGGTGCGGCACCTGTCGGAGCCGACGCTCGGCGGCGCTTCGGTCGGGATGGAGTCGGTGCGGCCGAAGCGGTGGGAGTCCACGGTGTCGGCCGGCGGGCGGACGGCGGCCGCGCGCCTGCTCGCCACGACCGCCCCCGCCGCCCGCCTGGTGCCGCTGGGCGCCGTGCGGAATCAAGGGGTGTGGCTGCCGGAGCCGGTCGCCACCGACCTGGGCGTGCACGCCGGCGACAGCGTCACCTACCGCGTCGACACGGTCGGCGCCAACCCCGACGGGGTCGCCGTCCGCGTCGCGGGCGTCTATGCCGTGACCGGCGGCCGGCTGCCGGCCGACCCGCCCGGCGGTGTCCGACCGTGGGTCCGCGATCAGCGCGACCTCCCCGACGACCCGCAGGCGACCACGCTCAAGGCACATCTGCTCATCGGCGACATCGACACGATCGAACGGCTGTCCAAGGCCAGCGGCGACCGCATCCTGTGGTGGGCCGACGCGCAGCTCGATCCCGGCGCGACACTGGCCGAGGCGCGCACGGCCGCCCGCGAGGTCGAGGAGGTCCGGCGCCGCTACCTGGGCCGCATGGTCGACGTCAGCCCGGTCACGCCGCGGGTGGCCAGCGGGATCGCGCAGGTGGCCACCGACGCGTCCCGCACGGCCGAGGCGGTGCAGCGTCGCTCCCGGGTGACGGGGTGGGCGGCGCTGGCCGTCGCGCTCGCCTCGGTGCTCGCGATCGGCCTGCTCGCCGTGCGGCGCCGGCGGGTCGAGCTGCGACACAGCGTCGGATCCGGGCTGTCGCCGACCACCGTCGGCGCGCTGTGGTTCGTCGAACACCTTGTCCCCGCGGTGCCGGCGGCGTTCGCGGGCTGGGCGCTGGCCCGGACGCTGGTGGAGCGGTTCGGCCCACCCGGTGCGGTCACGGTCGCGTCGCTGGGGCCCGCCCTGGTCGCGGCCGGGATCGCCGCGCTCGCCGGCCCGGTGACGGTCGCGTGCGTGGCCGCGGTGTCGGCGGCGCGCCGGGTCCGGCCGGCCGTGCCGGTCGCACCCCGCCGGTCGCGGCCGTGGGGGCTGCTCGTCGTCGTGGCGGCGGCCGTCGCCGCGGTCGGGATGTGGGGCACCACACAGGCCCGGGGCATCGACCTCCTCGTCCCGCTGCTGGTGTTTGCCGCGGCCGGGGTGCTGGGCGGCACGTTGGTCGTGCGGCTCGCGTCCCTGAGGAGAAGAACGACCACGGCGGACCGCAGGCCGGCGGTCGTCGGCTGGCTGCTGCGCCGCCGGCTCGCGGCCGGCGGCGAACGGGTGTTGACGGTGGTGCTGCTGGCCACCGGCCTCGGCATGCTCGTGTTCACGATGTCCGCCGTCGACACCATCGGGGTGAACATCGACGACCGCGTGGCAGCGTCGGCCGGTGCCACGGCGATCGCCAGGATCCCCGGTTCCCACGTGCTCGACGACCAGCCGGTGCGGCAACCGCCGGAGCCCGACCCGCAGGAGGGGCGGCCACAGCCGCAGGGGCTGGTGCCCGGCGTGCGCACGCCGCCGCTCCCGCCGCACCTCACGCTCGTCTGGCGGATCGACGCCTACACGCCCTACGACGAGGGGATCCGCGACCTCGTCGTGATCGACCCGGAGTCGTTCCTGCGGGTCGCCGACTGGGGCCGCGGGCCGGACCTCGCCGCCGCCCGCGACGCCGTACGGCGGCTGGCCGGCGCCGAACCGTCGTCCTGGAAGGTCCCGGTGATCGTGGTCGGCGACCCGTCACTCACGGGGGTCGACGACGTGCCGGTGAGCCTGCCCCGGTGGGGCGGGTCGCTGCAGGTGATCGCGCGGCTGCCGGCGTTCCCGGGGTCCGGCGACCGGACGATGTACATCGTGCCGGGCGCGGTCGTGTTCCCGCTCATGGGTCGCGACGATCCGCGGCTGCGGCCGCCCGGCGGCCCGCCGCCCTTCGTCCGCACCGAGCTGTGGAGCTCGCGGGGGCAGCGCGGCATCGACGAGGTGATGGCGCCGCGGTCGGTCGCGGCCACCCTGGTCTCGACGAGCGAGCAGTACCGCGACGACGCCGACTTCGTGGCCGCCCGCCAGTCCCGCGGCTACGACCTCGGGGTGGCCGCGTACCTCGCCCTGCTGGCGATCGTCGCGCTGGCGCTGCACGCCGACCGGACGGCGGTGGCGGCGCGGCCCGGTGACCTCATGCTCGCCCGGATCGGGGTCGGCCGGGTGAGGATCGTCGGTGCGCGGGCCGCGGAGCTCGTCGCGCTGGTGCTGGTGGCGCTGCTGTGCACGGTCGGCGGGCTGGCCGTGCTGGGTCCCCTGGCGGCGCGGCTGCTCGACCCGGTGCCGGAGCAGGTGCCGGTGCTCCGGTTCGGTGTGCCGGCGGCGGCGATCGGCGTCACCCTGGGGGTCGCCGTGGTGGCGGCGACGCTGTCGGCCGGACTCGCGGTGGTGCGGTCGTCGGCGCGGGAGGAGGAGGCGTTCCGTGGTGACGGCTGATTCCAGGCGGCCGACCGGCGCGACCGGCGGGCCGTCTGCGCCGCCGATCGGCGAGCCCGATCCGTAACGTCTCCGGTTCACCCGCCGCTACGCGAGGAGGGTCCGCATCGCGGGGCGTGGCAGGGAAGGGTTCGCCGCCGCCGCTTCGGCCACCCGCTCGTCGGGATCGTCGAGCAGCTCGATGATCGTCCCCGCTGGCAGGGCCGGACGACGACGCGGCTGCCGTGGCGGGCCACCATCGTGCGTAGCTGCGCTTCGGTCAGCGTCGGGTTCGGGGCCAGCGACTTGAGCACCTTCGCGTCCGGGTCGTCGGCGAGCAGGTTCACCACATCCGGGGGCAGGTCGGGCCGTGCGGCCAGCAGCATCCGGACCGCGGCGACCGGTGAGCGGGCCAGCTGCGCCACCTCCGCCGTGTCCGCGGCGGCGATGCGTGGCAGCAGCGTCGGGCCGATCCTCGTGACGGGCGCGATCGCGGCCAGCACGTCGAGCGGGACGCGCGGGTTGTGCGCCAGGCGTCGCCGCACGTCGTAGGTGTCGTCGCCGGCCATCGTCCGGATCAGGCTCTCCCCGCTCGTCGGGTTGGCGGCCACCTCGCCCCGGACGCCCGGTACCGGGTCACCGGCCAACCGCCGGTGAACCTCCGGTGGCAGGTCCTGCCGTTCGGCCACCGCCCACCGCACCCACATCGCCGGATGGTCGACCCACCCGGCGACGGTCTGCGGTGGCGTCGCCGGGTTCACCGCAAGGGCATACCGCAGGTCGACCCACGCGCCCTCGTGCCCGCCGCGGCAGCACATACCGGGCGGCGGGTCCGCGCGCCCGTCGCAGCCGTAGCACCACCGCGCCGGCGGCAACGCCCCGTCAGTGCCCAGCGCCGCCAACAGCGAGGCGGGGGTCGCCTCGTTGCCGGCGACGCCACGCCGGACCCCCACGTGTGGATGCCCGGCGAGCCGCATCACCAGATCGGCGGGCATCGTCGGCGACCGGGCGGCCTCGGCGACGACCACCACATCGGGGTCGTCCACCAGGTCCCGCAGCACATCGACGGGCACGTGACCGGCAGCGGCCACACCCGCCCGCACCGACGGATCGGGATGCCCGGCCAGGGCAAGCGCCCATGACCCGGGCGCGCCGCCCACCTCCAGCAACGCCAGTGCCACCCGCGCATCCGCCGGGTCCACGTCGGCAGCGGTGGCCAGTCCCCTGCGCACCAACGCGACCGCGGTGTCCGTGCCACCCCGTGCGGCAAGCAGTCGAAGCCGCGACGCGGACAGATCATCGCGGTCCGCCAGATAGAGGCACACCTCGGTGTCACCGGTGGCGATCAACCGATCCACGAGGTCGACCGGCAGGGCCGGGTTGACCGCAAGGCCGCACAGCCGACGACGACCGGGCAACGACGTCACGACCACCAGCACCTCTCCCCCACCCCGGACACCGCAGTCTCACCACCGCCCGCAACAGGATCAACGGATCTTGCAGACGCGGCACAGCGCCCACCGCGGCGGATCCCGGCCGCACCGGCGATGGGGAACAGCCGAGCCGTGCTAACTTCTGCGACCATGTCGCCTCGTTCGCGGTCCCCGCGGTCCCCGCGGTTGCTGGGGCCGCTCGCTGCGGCTCTTCTGTTCGTCTCGGGCTGCACGTCCGGCGACCGGGCCGACCGGTCCACGACCGACGCCGCCGACACGACGCCCCCGTCCGGGCTGTGCGTACGTCTCGGCAACGACCTGCTGCGCAAGCTCGCCCCGAACTTCGACACAGCGACGTGGTCCGGCATGGACCGGGCCTGCACCAGGATGGACACCGGGCCGGGTGGTGCGCTCCTGGACATCACCCTGCACGACGAGCCGAACTACACCGACACCGAATGCGCCTCGGAGAAGATAGAGGCCACCGAATTCGCCGTGTGGCTGTCCGCCGACGAGTTGACGGATGTCGGCGAGCAGGCGTGCGGCTACACGGTCGAAGGTCCCGGAAACCGGGTCGACGTATGGATCGTGGCGCGACGCGGACCCGTCCACGTCCGCATCAGCTACTCACGCCATGGAGAAGAACTGGCAGCGGCGAAGAAGAACGTGAAAGAGGTCGCGAACGCCGCGCTGGCTCTCGCCTAGAATCCGGACCGTCATGTGGTTCGACGCCGGCCGGGCGTCCACAGGGCAGACGGGCCCAGGTGAGCGACGAGGTCCGCGCCGCGGCGAAGCGGCACATGACGTGGATACCGCCACGGAAGCCCAGACGGCGCCACCGCTGCAAGGATCGCGGCGACTCCGGCACTTGTCAGGTAGGGCGCGGACACTGTGCTATCGACGAATGGACGTCAGGCGCTCGCATGAGTGGCCGGGCGACGGGCAGATGGCCCCACGGAGCGCGTCGGCGTCGTGATGGTCAGCTCCAACACCATCGCGGTGACGGCGCAGGCGGTGTACGCGCTGCTGCGTACCATCCGGACTCCGCGGGTGCGGCTGGTCATGGTCGACAACGCCTCGACCGACGGATCGGCGCAGCTGCTGGCGGCGCTGGCTGCCGTTCACCCGAGATGGGTACGTCGTCCACCTTGGACGGACCACCCTGGGCGCGTTGGTTCGCGACGACGCCCGCAGCAACCGCTACTTCGACTGGGCCCGCACGCACTTCCAGCCACACTTCATGAACGAGCCCGCGGCGCCCGAACGGTACGCGGCATTCCTCGCCCAGTTCACCGACGAGGTCGGCCGGCCGACCGCGGACCACCTCATCGCAGCCTGCCGACGCAGGTGAACCCCGACCCGCTCACTCGCCCTCGGCGGGAGGCAATGTGCATAGGCCGTGACGGATGTCATGCCGTGCGGGTGCCGGATGTCATGCCACGCGGTGGAGCTTTCCACGCCCATCGATGACGGCGTCGTTCCGGGGAAGGAGCGCGGATTCCTGCGCGCGGACGACTCGCCCGGCACATTCAACCTTGACGATGGACACGCGTCCCCGTCACCGGCCGACCTGCCCGGAGGTTCCCTTGCCAGAACAGCAGTTGTCCCGTCGCACTCTCCTGGGCGCCACCGCGGCCGGTGGATTCGTCACCGCCGTCCCCCAGCCGCAACGACCCGGCCGGGTCCCGTCCACCGTCCGGGAGCTCGAGGAGAAGATCCAGGCCGGCATGGAGAAGTACGGCATCGCCGGCGTCGGCCTGGGCCTGTGGTACGGCGGAAAGGAACATGTCCGCGGCTTCGGCGTCACCCGCACCGACGCTCCCGAGGACGTCGACGGCGATACGGTCTTCCGCGTCGCCTCGACGACGAAGACCTTTACCGGCGCGGCAGTCATGCGGCTCGTGGAGCAGGGCAGGATCGATCTCGATCGTACGGTTCGGAGCTACCTTCCCGGCTTCCGCACCGCCGACGCCGCAGCCTCGTCGCGGGTCACCGTCCGGCAGGCGCTCAACCACACGGCCGGCTGGCTCGGCGACTTCTTCCTCGACACCGGCGACGACTCCGGGGCGCTCGCCCGCTACGTCGCCGCGATGGACCGTCTCCCGCAGCTCACCCCGCCCGGGACGGTGTTCGGCTACAACAACGCCGCGCTGTCCCTGGCCGGGCGATTGATCGAGGTGGTGACGCGCCGCCCGTACGAGGACGAGGTCAGGCGGAGACTGCTTGATCCGCTGCACCTGACCCGATCGGGGTTCTTCCTGGACGAGATCCCCGGCGCCCGGGTCGCGCAGCCGCACGTCTACGACCCGACCACCGGCGGCATCGTCGTCGCGCCGCAGGCCTGGCGGATTCCGCGTTCGCTGTACCCGGCCGGCGGGCTCATCTCGAGCGCACGCGACCAGATCCGGTGGGCCCGATTCCACCTGGGCAACGGCGGCCGTGCGCTCAGCGGCCGCTCGATTCGCGCGATGCGCTCCCGTCCCGGCCCCGGCGGCACCCTGTTCGTCGAGCTGGACGGAGCCGGCGTCACCTGGATGCTGCGGCCGACCGCCGAGGGACCCACGGTCGTGCAGCACGGGGGCGACTGGGCCGGGCAGCACAGCGGTCTGCTGATGGTGCCCGCCCGCGACTTCGCCCTCACAGTGCTCACCAACTCCGACGCCGGAACCGCGTTGCTCGACGACCTGTTCATCGACGACTGGGCGCTACGCCGGTTCGCCCGGGTCAGCAACCTCCCCGCTCCCCCGCTCACGCTCACCAAGGCCGAACTGGCGCCGTATCTGGGCACCTACTCCGGCCAGCAGATAGACCTCGACGGCACCGTTTACACACAGGAGTTCGAGCTCGTCGCCGACAGTGGCCGGCTGGTGCTGATGTTCGGCGGTCAGGCGGTCGACGGCTTCGCGTTCTACCGCAAGGACCACGTCGTCGACCTGCCCCTGAACGGCGGCACCGAGGAGGGCGTGCGCGCCAACTTCGTCCGCGGACCGGACGGGACGGTCCAATGGTTCCGCCTCGGCGGCCGCCTCGCCCGCCGCGGCGCGCCCGACACCGCCCGCAGCGGACGGCGGGCGACCACCTTCAACCCGCGATCGCTCCTGTCCTAGCTGGCCACTTCGCACGGACGAGGAGCCCGTTGGCGCACCGGCCCGGTCGCCTACTGACCATGCGGCGGCGTCTCCGGGGCATGCCTGGCTATCAGCTCCTCGGTGAGCCTTGCGAGCCGACTGGCGTCACCGGCGTCCAGCGTCTTCAGCGAGGGGTGCACAGGCCTACCCCGGTCGATCGCGGTCAACGCTGCTCGCGGCGGGCTGTCGATGAGCTCGACGATGGGTCGGATCGAGGTCTCCACGGGCCGCGCGGCCACTCGGGCGAGCAGCCTGATCGTGGTGCGAAGCGCCGGGTTGAGATGGGAGACGTCGCCGCTGCGGGTGAACCCGGGGTGGTACATGACATAGCTGACGTTCCCCGCCGCTCGTTCGGCGAACGCCACGCCGAGCAGGTCGTTCGCCCGGCCGGCTTGAAGCTGAGCGCGGACCATGCTGTACCGCCGTCGGAGTTGCAGGTCGTCCCAGCGGATCTCGCCCGCTGTGTTGCCGACGCCGGCCACGTTGATGATGACCGGAGCCGCGCTGGCGTTCAGCAGCGGACGCAGCCGGTCACCGAGCAGGTAGCGGCTCAGGTAGTACAGGGCGAACGTGTACTCCAGCCCATCGACCGTCTCGCGTCGCCGCGGGCTCGGCCGGTTCGCGCACAGTACGAGCGCGTCGACCACCTTGTGTCGGTGCGCGATGTCGGCGACGACCCGTTCCACCTCGGCCATGGAACTCAGATCGGCTTGCAGGAACCGCAGCCGGCCCGCCGCGGCAAGCCGATCCGCGTCTTCGACCAGTGCCCGGCCCTTCACCTCGTTGCTGCCCAGGGCAACCACCGTGTCACCGCGCCGCAGGCGGTCCAGTGCCGTGGCACGTCCCATCCCGTCCGTTCCGCCGCTAATGACGACCGTCTTCGGCTGGCGGGCGGTCGTGCGCTCCGTGGGCGGTCGCGTGGTCACCAACCAATCATGAGTAGCCTGGTGGCGGCGCGAAAGGAGGCAGTTTGATGCCCGGTACGCACACTCGTGTGCCCTCGGTCGTGGTCGGGCCGCTGCCCGTCCCCGTGCCGTCCGCGGAGTACGACGCCTGCCCGGTCACCGAGCTGTTCCGCCGGTTCGGCGACAAATGGACGTTGCTGATAGTGGTGCTGCTCGGACAGCGGCCGCACCGCTTCAACGAACTGCACCGGACCGTGGAAGGCATCAGCCAGCGGATGCTCACCCGCACGGTGCGCATACTGGAGCGCGACGGGCTGATTGCCCGCACCGTGCATGCGACCGCTCCACCGAGCGTCGAGTACGACCTGACGCCGCTCGGCCGCACGCTCCTACACCCGTTGTCCACGCTCGCCGACTGGGCCGTCGCCCACGGCGCGGAGATCGCGTCGGCCCGCAACCGCCACGACGCTCACCCGCCCTCGCCCGGATCGTCGATGACCGGCGACGTAGGGGGACCTCCAGTGGAGCTTGACGAGGCGGTCGAGTTCTACGCCGCGTACCTGGACGCCCTGTACCGGTACGAGGTGGCGGTCCGGACGGAACCGGACGACGTCCTCGCGGAACGCCGGGCCCGGGCGCACACGTTCCTGGACCCGCTGCGTGGCGCCTGGATCGACACCTGGAGCCCGCGTCCGCCCGGCCTGACGCCGGAGGAGATCGGTCAGTGGGAGGCGAGGCTGCCGACCATGCGACGGCCGGCACTGTTCCTGGTCGCGGAGTACGCCGTCCCCGAGTGGGGGTCGCTGTTCGCGGGCTACACCGGGGGCACCGGCACACTGACGTACCGCAGCTACATGTACCGCTTCCTCGCCGGCGAGGTCGACGGGAAGCCGGCGATCGTCTCGCAGTACTCGATCGAGCCCTCGTACGGGGAAGAGGGTCAGGTGACCTGGGACTTCACGCAGGGAGTGGAGGTCGCCGACCTCGGGCGGCCGGTCGCGGCCCGCGGGCTCCGGGAGCCGTTCCTGGACGACGAGATCCTCGACTACAGGCGCATCCTCCAGGAGACCGGGGCCTGATCGCTAGAGCTCTTCGGCGTGCGCACATCGTCACTCCTCAGTCGCCGATGAACCAGAGGTAACGATGGGGTCGATCGCCGTAGGTCGCTATCAGGACCCGCAACGCGCGGGCGGTACCGAGCGCCACACCGTCGAGTTCGGGCTGAATGGTCGCCAGCTCCTGGAGTACCGCCGACATCTGCGTCCGACGAGGGGGTCGTACCACCCGGGCGGCACCGGAGGGGGCACGAGATGCAGGACGTCGCGAAGGCTCGCCAGCCGTTGGTGACGTTCATCCTCGATCCAGACGCTGATCGGCACCGTCAGCCCAGCGGCTGGAGTTGTCTGGGCTCGGCGCCGAAGTAGTCGTCGACCGCGAACATCCCGACGCCGGTCGCGAGCAGTCGGTCGATGAAGCCGTTCCACGAGTCGGCGTCCAGATCGTCCTGCCGATCGAGGATGACATCGAGCACGGCGTCCAGAAAGGGCTGGATCACACCGACCTCCGCGTTCCGGCCACGAACGAGCCCCGTGGCTACGCCTGCGTTCGGCCGCCGAGGCGATCATAAGCGTGCTCCCGCCAGCCGGTACGTCGACCGACGGACCGGAAAGCGGAAGTTGCCGGTCCGGTCCCGGGTGTTTCAAACCGCCGTCTGCAGGCAACTCTCCTGTCACGATCATCAATGGCGAACGGGGAGTGTGGCTGTGCCGAAGACAACGCCGCGGTACACCGTCGGAAATATCGTCGGTGTCATTGTGTGCATGCTGGTGGCCGTCGGGATGGCGATGTGGACGATCTTCGGCGACCACTCGCCCCGGTTCGACGGGCTCTTCTGGAAAGTCCTGTTCTCGGTGTCCGCCGTGGCGATGGGTTGGGTCGCGATCAAGGCCATTCGGAGTCGGCGGCGCTGACAGGGTCGACGCGACGCCATCGCCCACCCTGGGGTTAGCCACTGCCGTCATGGTCAATGCCCGGGCTGCTCCGGACCGGCGCAGACGTCGGCCGCGGAACGCCCGGACCGGGCGATGGCGCGCGTCATCCCCTCGGGTGCCTGGGTGCTCCAGGACGCGAGCAGGCGTAGGGCCTCGTCGTCCGGTGTGCCCGGGTCGGCAACCTGGCAGACGAGCGCGATGTCCGGATCGTCCGGCGGCCGGAACGTCTCGTACCGCAGGTAGAACTCGCCGACGACGGGGTGCCGGTAGTGGTGTCCGCCGCGGGTCTTCTCCCGCACGTGGTGGGTGGCCCACATCCGGGCGAACTCGGCACTGCGCATGCTCAGCTCGCCGACCAGCGCGGCGAGCTTCTCGTCTCCCGGGGTCCGACCGGACTCCATCCGTAACTGTGAGACCAGATCCCGGGCCTTGCGCTTCCAGAAGACGAACCGCGACGCGACCTCGTCGTTGAGGAACACGAGCCGGGGCATGTTGCGCTCCTGCGGCGGCAGGGCGGCGAAGTCGATCAGCAGCGCGGCGGCGAGGGGGTTCCACGCAAGGATGTCGCCGTGGCGGCTGTAGATCGCGGCCGGCACGTGGACGTTGTCCAGCACGGTCTGAAAGGCCGCTGGCAGCAGCGTGCGTACCTGCCCGCTCGGGCGGCCGGGCCGGGCGAGGTTGTGCAGATGCCGGCGTTCGGTCGGGTCGAGCGCCAGGGCGGCGGCGACAGCGTCCACGATCTCGGCCGACGGGTTGCGCAACCGGCCCTGCTCGAGCCGCACGTAGTAGTCCACGGACAACGCGGCGGCCTGCGCCAACTCCTCACGCCGCAGGCCCGGTACGCGCCTGCGGCCGCCAACCGGGGTCAGCCCCAGATCCTCCGGCTGCCTACGGGCACGCCGTGACCGGAGAAACTCGCCCAACTCAGCCCTGCGATCCATGCCGTCGAGTATTCCTGCCGGCCTGCCCGTAAGCCTGGGTCTACCAGACCCATGGTCGCGGCGACCTCTGGATAAGCGTCCGCGCCGGGCACAGCATCGGATCCGTACCTGCTCGGAAAGGGAGGACGATGAGATCGGTTCTCATCACCGTCGCGCTGGTCGTGGGCCTCGTCGGCGCCGCACCGGCCGCTCAGGCCCAAACGAAAGGGCTGCCGCCGGTGCTGTCACCCCCGGCGGACAACCAGTTCCCGGAGGGAGTGGCGTGGGACCCGTCACGGCAGTCACTGCTGGTCGGGTCGTTCACCACGCCGTCGATGATCACCGCGGTGGGCCGGGACGGCGTCAACCGGATCGTGGTGTCCGATCCGGACCTGCCCGGATTCATCGGCCTGAAGGTCGACGCCAAGCGTCAGCGGATCGTGGCCGTGTACGGCAACCCGAACGCACCCGGCGTGACCGGCCTCGCCGTGTACAACCTAGTGACCGGCGTCCGCGAGCGGATCGTCGACCTCGCGCGCGGCACCAACTCGGCCAACGATGTCGTGCTCGACCCCGCGGGCAACGCCTACGTGACCGACGCGGGCTCCGGCTCGGTGTACCGGGTGGACGTCGCCGGGCGTGTCTCGACCGTGGTGAGCGACGCGCGGCTCGGGCCGTCGATCGGCGCCAACGGGCTCGTCTGGCATCCCGGTGGCTACCTCATCGTCGCCAACTACACGACCGGTCACCTGTACCGCGTCCACCACGACAGGTTGACCGAGGTACGGCTGCTGAGACCGTTGGTCGGCGCGGACGGCATGGCGCTACGACCCGACGGCACGCTGGTCGTCGTCACCAACCGGCTCGCGGGCCTACCGGGCTCCGCTCCCGCCGTGCACGAGCTGGCGCTGGTCGGCAAGGTCGCGGTACCACTGCGGACGACGCCCTGGCCGGACCCCGCGCCGACAACAGCCACCGTGACGCCGTACGGGACCTACATCGTGGACGGCAGACTCGACGTATTCCTGTCCGGCGGGTCAACCGACGGATTCGTGTTGCGGCGACTGTAGACGGCGCTCCCACCACAGAATCACAGGGCCGCCGGCTGCCACGACCGCGCAGCCGGCGGGTCGGCCGGGGCGGCGTACTGCTCATTGACGGCGCCACAGCCGTACTGTCATGTCGTGGCTACCGCTGGCAAGGCGCCCGCCGTCAGGGCTGAAAGCCACGCTGCGAATTCGGTCGGTGTGGCCGGTGAGCGGTAGGCCGAGGGGCTTGCCGGTTGTCGGATCCCACATCCGAATTGTGCAATCGCCGCTGCCGCTGGCCATTAGTCTGCCGTCCCGACTGAAGGCAACGCTCCGCACCCACTGGGTGTGGCCAGGAAACGCGTCACTGATGGGCTGGCCGCTCAGCGGATCCCATAATCGCACGGTGAGATCATCGCTTGCGCTGGCGAGAACCTTTCCGGTCGGACTGAACGCTACACTCTCCACCTGATCGGTGTGACCGATCAATGGATGACCTACAGGGCTGCCGTCCGCCCATTTCCAAAGCCGTACGGTGGAGTCGTCGCTCGCGCTGGCGAGGGTACGCCCGTCCGGACTGAACGCCACGCTCTTGATACCCGCCCCATGACCCTGGAGCGGTGGCTCGAGAAAATGTCGTCTCGCAACGTTCCAGAGCCGTATCACGCCGTCAGCGCCGCCAGCGGCAAGAACGGCGCCGTCTGGGCTGAACGCGACGCTGCGGATCCGTCCGATGCCACCGGAGATCGGTCGATCAACGGCGTGACCTGCAGTGGGGTCCCAGAGTCGGAAGGTTCCGTCGCTGCCGGCGCTGGCAAGCAACGTCCCGTCCGGACTGAACGCGAGAGATTCAACTTCGTTGGTATGGCCTGTCAGCGGTCCACCGACAGGCTTGCCAGTTGCCGGATTCCATAGCCGGACGACGAAGTCGTCGCCACCGCTGGAGAGCAGCTTGCCGTCAGGACTGAATACGACGGTCTTGACCGTCGCAGTGTGTCCTACCAGGACGGCATCGGTCTGCCAAGCCGAACGCTCCGGGTAAACACGGCCGACCGTCGAACTCGGGCACGGCATCGGGGGTTCAGGTGCCCCGCGACGCGAGTCGCTCGCCAGAGCGAGAACCAGCACAGCGGCGAGGCCCCCGGCAAGAGTCCGTCCGATCGGAGGCCAGACATCGAAGAAGTTGTTCTGAATACCCCCGTCCCCGATCTGGACTCCCTTTGCGGCCCGCGCATCGACCGCCGGCAGGCGGCGATTCACATCGACAACCGCCACAAGATCGCGCGGGATGGAACGGTAACCAACGTGTACCTATCCTCGACCGTAGATCCACGCCCGTAACGGGTTAAATCGATTGTTGGTCATGCCGGCCCAGGGATCCATTCCCTGAATGGCTACAACGGCATCCGCTCATCGACATGATCGGATGCGTCACGATCAGCTTCTGCCCCAGCGTCGGCTACGGCCGGGACCGCGGCGCGACGCGGACGCAGCTTCGCGGCGGCGACAACGTGTCGTCCGAGGTTCGATGGCGAGGTCACGCCGCACAACCTCTTCGGTGAAACCGACGAGGGCGACACAGATGCGGATGGCGAGCAGTCCGGTGGGGTCGCCGGGTTGGGCCCCGGACGGGAATCAGCAGATGCTTCTCCCCGCTGGGGTCCTTCGCGAAGGCCCCGTCGCGGCCGACGCCCTCCTCCCTCGGAACAGCCACCGCGACGCACCACCGGCGGTCAAGGTGAGCCATCTCCTCACCGTCGTCGCCGACGTGACCGCCGTCCCGGCACCGCGTTTCGACACATCCGCGCCGGTTTCTGCGTCGTCCGACCCGCCTTCGGGGTCGGGACATGGAGTTCCTCGGAGCGTGACGTACCGGCCGGGCCGGCGGGCGGATGGCACTCGGGATGTCCACCGCCGGAGTGGGATCGGCCGGCCACTCCGAGCCGCACCCTGGCGGTGACTCCCGTCCCGACGCGGGCGGCGGGGCGGCGCTTGCCCGCATCCGCGAAGATGGTGGTGTGACGGCGCCGTTCCGGTACGCGCTGGGCCACCTCGTCGCGGTTCTGTCGGGGCTGGTGGTCAGCGCCGGCCTGTTCACGCTCGGCGCGGCCATGCTCCGGGTGGAGCCGGGGCTGATCGGGCTGCTTCCCCTGCCGGCGCTGGCCGGCTTCTGGGCCGGCGTCCTGCTGGGCGTCACCTACCAGTACCTCGACGACGACGGGGCGCAGGTGGCCATGGCCGTCGGGTACGCCGGCTGCGTGGTGCTGGTCGGCGTGGCGGTGCTCGGGCCGGCGCTGTTCGAATCGTGGCCACCGGTCGTGACCCGGGCCATCGGCTGGACCGCGGTGGCGGGAGCGCTGGTGATCGCGGCGGCCCGGACCCTGCGCGACTGGGTGCGGTGGGTCCGTACCGGGCACCGCCGCCCGCCCGGAGCCGCCCCTGGGGTCCGGTGGTGGGAGTACGGGTCGGCGCCGGGCGCCCCACGCCCGTCCAGGACATCTGCCTCGATCGGCACCGACACCGACATCGACGCCGACATCGACATCGACTGAACGCGCGGTGCGCGCGACCCAGCGGGCGCGAGCGAACGTCGGCGCTCCTCGGCCAGATCAGCGGCCGGCTGAACGCGTCGCGGGGCAGACGTTCATGACCGGTCGGGGACCGGCGTTGCTCCGGTTCGCATATCTGCTGACCGGTGACCGGCACCTGGCCGAGGACGTGGTTCAGGAGGCGCTCGCCCGCGCCCATCGGCGGTGGTCGCGGATCCAGCGGACCGACTCACCGGACGCGTACGTGCGGCGGATCGTGCTGAACCAGTTCCTGTCGCGGCGGCGCAGGCGGTCCTGGCGCGAACGCGTCATGGCTGCGCAGCCGGACCCCACGACCGCACCAGCGGCCGACCCGGCCGACCATCACGCCGCGCGGGACGAGGTCTGGCAGTTGCTCGGCACGCTGCCGCCGCAGCAGCGTGCCGCACTGGTTCTGCGCTACTACGAAGACCTCGACGACGCGGCGATCGCCGCGGTGATCGGATGTGCGCCGGCCACGGTGCGCGCACACGCGTCCCGTGGTCTGAGCCGCCTGCGGGAACTGCACGCCGGCAGCCCCGCCCTGGACAACGGAGGATCGCGATGACCGACCTGACCGACGAGCTGCGGCGCAGCCCGACCGACAACGCCCACCGCGCCCCGGGGTCGTGGGACTCGACACCCGCGTCTACGCCCGGTCGCGGCGCATCGGCCGGCGCCGCCGTGGACTCCCGGCTACCGGCGTGGCGCTCGCTCTCGCGATCACGACGCCGGTGGCCCTGCGCCCAATGCCGGAGGACACGGTCGACCGGTCGGCCGGCGCGCCGGCCCTGGAACCGTACACAGCACCGCCGCCGACGGTTCCGGTCCGGGTCACCCACCTTCCGCCGCAGGTGTCCGGCGTACAGCCACTGGTCCGGACCTGGCCGGGCGGCTCCGGCCTGCGTTACCACGCATCCGGCCACGGCCCCGGCACCGTTCCGATGATCTGGGTCAACGTGCAGGCGGCCGACCCGCGCACGGAGAAAGGCACGGAAGCCGTCGGCGACACCACGGTCCACGGACAACCGGCGACCGTGATCAAGGCCAGCATGGGTGACTGGCGCGGCATCGCATGGCAACGCACGCCCGACGCCTGGACGGTCGTATGGGGCGACGTCAGCGCCCCCGCCGCCCCCCGCGCCGACGGCGAGCCGACTCAGCCCGGCACGCGCCTGCCTGTCGGTCGACGGACCGGCTGGCTCGACCGGACCGGGACCGGACCGGTGCTGCGGGTCCCCGTGGGCGACGGCACCCTGCTACGGGTCCGGGCGCCGCTGCCGGACACAGAACTGGTGACACTCGCCGAGGGGATCACCGTGACCCCCGGCTTCCGCCCGACCGGCGGATGATGGCCATCAACCGGGTCCGGGCGGCCGACGTACGCCTCTTCGACCGCGCCGTCCTGACATTCGGGGCCGCGGTCGCCGGTGGCCGGGACCTCCTGCGGAGCCCGGGTGCGTTGGCGTTCGTCGCCACCAGCGGTGCGGCCATCTCCGGGTACGGACGGCGTCGGTACACCGGGAGTCTCGCCGGATGTGACGTGCGCATGGTCAGGTTGACCGCCGACGTCGACACCGTCCGGGAGCGCCTGCGCCGCCGGGACACCGGGGCGAAGCTCGAACGACACCTGAGGGCGTTGGACGGGCCCGCGTCCACGGGGGTCGAGGACTTCACCGTGACCAACGACCGACCTCCGGTCGACGTCGCCACGGATATCCTTGCCCGGCCCCACTGGATGTGAGCGAGGAGCCGACCGATGAAGGCTGTCACCTACGACCGGTACGGCCCTCCCGAGGTGCTGCGGGTCGAGGAGGTCCCCCGGCCGTCGCCGACCGGTGCGCAGGTGCTCGTCAAGGTCGCCGCGACGTCGGTGAACCTCAGCGACTGGGAGACGCTGCGCGGGTCTCCCCTGTACTCGCGGATCGGCGGGCTCCGCACGCCGGCCCGTCCGACCCTCGGCTCGGACATCGCCGGCTGGGTCGAGGAGGTCGGCCCGGACGTCACCCGGTTCCGGCCCGGCGACGAGGTCTACGGCGACAACCTCGCGCTCAAGGGCGGCTTCGCGGAGTACGCGGTCGCGCCCGAGTCCGTCCTGGCCCTCAAGCCGGCGGCGCTGACCTTCGCCGAGGCGTCGACCGTTCCGCAGGCGGGCGTGATCGCCTTTCAGGGGACGGCCGGAGCGGCGGCCGGGCACCGGGTGCTGATCAACGGTGCCGGCGGTGGGTCCGGAGCGTTCGCCATCCAGCTCGCCAAGCGGCTCGGCGCCGAGGTGACCGGCGTCGACAACGCCGGCAAGCTCGACTTCATGCGTGCGGTCGGTGCCGACGCGGTCATCGACTACCGGAGCCGGGACTTCACCCGCGGCGGCCCGTACGACCTCGTCCTCGACCTCGTGGCGCACCGGTCGGTGTTCGCCTACCGCCGGGCCCTCGCACGCGGCGGGCGGTACCGGTGCGTCGGCGGTTCCGTGGGGACGCTGCTGCGCGTCCTCACGGTCGGCTCGCTGGCCGGTCTGCTCACGGGCCGCCGGCTCGGCGTGCTGGCGGTCAAGGAGGGACCGGCCCACTTCCAGCCGGTGGCCGACCTCTGCGTCGCGGGCGACCTCACCGTCCACATCGACCGGACGTTCCCGCTCGACCGGGTCCCCGAGGCCCTCTCCCACGTCGGCGAGGGCCGCGCCCTCGGCAAGGTCGTGGTGGTCACCGGGTCGTGAGCGCCCCCGGCACGGTCGTCGTGGTCAGCGGGCCGCGAGAACCCGGGCGAGACGGTCGTGGACGGCGTCGGCGCCGTCGACACGTGCCAGCCGGATCGGCACCCGCCGGCCGTCGTGGGTGGTGACCGTGGCGCACCCGTCGGCCAGGGCCACCCCGCGGAGCTGCGGCCAGGTGGCCGCCTCGGGACGCCCGTTGCGCGTCCACACGAGCCCGTCGCGGAAGACGTAGGCGACGCGCAGACCCGGGGACAGCCAGACGAAGGCGATCGCGACGAGCACCAGCGCGACGAACGTCGAGAGGAAGAACGGGAACCGCAGGCCGTCGGGCACGCTGGGCCAGGTGTAGACGGCGGCGGTGAGCGCCGTGCCCGACGCGATCACCTGGGCCAGGACCACCTTGTCGAACGGGTCGGCGTTGGCCCGGGTCAGCTCGTGGCGACCGAGACCGTGGGTAGCGGCGAGTCTGGCGACGCGGGCGGGCGGGTGTACGTCCATCCGCCCATTCAACCGTCTCGATGCAAGTCAGCTGACGTCCTCGGCCAGGCCGACGATGATCCCCTCCGGTCCGCGGACGTAGCAGAGCCGGTAGGTGTCCCCGTACCGGGCCACCTCCCCGACGAGCTCGGCGCCGCGGGCGCGCAGCCGCGCGAGCACGTCGTCGAGACCGTCGACGGCGAACATGATCCGGCCGATGCCCAACGCGTTCGTCGGCGCGTACCTCGGCTCCCGGCTGATCGCCTTCGGCGAGTGGAACGTCGTCAGCTCGACGCGGCCGTGACCGTCCGGGGTCCGCAGGACGGCGATGTCGGCGCGGACGCCCTCGAGCGCGATGAGCCGGTCGACCGACTCCCCCTCGACCGTCGTGCGGCCCTCCAGCTCCATGCCCAGCTCGACGAAGAACGCGATGCTCCCGTCGAGGTCCTCGACGACGATGAGGACATTGTCCATCCGTTTGATCGTCACGGTGGTGCTCCTTCCGTCGCGGTCAGCCTCCACCGGGCACGACCCATTCGTCCAATGACAGCTTTTGCGGTAACCCATAACTACCATGGATGAATGTTGGACATCGTGCGGCTGCGCATCCTCGCGGCCGTCGCCGCGCACGGCTCGGTCACCGGCGCGGCGCGGCACCTGAGGTACTCCCAGCCCGCGGTCAGCCACCACCTGGCGCGGCTCGAGGCGGAGACCGGCGCCCGGCTCGTCCAGCGCGTCGGCCGCGGCATCCGGCTCACGCCGGAGGGTGAGCACCTCGCCCGGCGGGCGGCGGAGATCGTCGGACGGGTCGACACCGCCGCCGCGGAACTGTCCGCGATGGTGGGCCTGCGTACCGGCCGGGTGCGGGTCGCCGGTTTCCAGTCGGCGCTCGCTGCGCTGGTCCCGTATGCCGCGACCACCCTGCGCCGCGACCATCCCGGCATCGAACTGCATCTGGTGGACGCGCACCCGCAGGTCGCCCTCGGCCTCCTGCGCGACGGCCGGGTCGACGCCGCCCTCGTCTTCCGGTACGACGACGCCGTCCCCGACGACCTCCGCACGACGCACCTGTTCGACGACCCGATGCACCTGCTCAGCCTGGAGCCCGGCCAGACCCTGCCGGACCACCGCGACTCGCCGTGGATCGCCGGCTGCGAGAACTGCCGCCGCGAGTTCGTCGAGGCGTGCGAGCGCGCCGGCTTCACGCCCCGCATCGTCTACACCACCGACGACGTGATCGTCGAACAGGCCCTCGTCGCTGCCGGCATGGGCGTCACCACGGAGCCCGGCCTGTCGCTGCGCACCCACCGCGCACCGGGAATCGAAGCCACCCCGCTGCCCGACTTCCGCCGGCGCGTCTACCTGGCCACCTACGGCGAGCCACCGGACCCACCCGCCACGGCCGCGTTCGTCGCCGCCCTGCACGAGGCCGTCCGCCAGCTCATGTAGGCCCGCGACAGAACCGTCAGTAGGTGACGACGGCCTTGAAGCGGACGTCGCCGGACACGACCCGGTCGTACGCCTCGGCCACGCTCTCCTTGGTGAAAACCTCGATCCGCGGCTTCACCTCGCCGCGCGCCACGTACCCGAGCGCCTCCTCGAGGTACTCGTAGCCGTTGTGCGCCGACCCGATGATCTGGTGGCTGTTCGAGACCAGCGAGAGCGCCGGCACGTACATGTCGTCGAACGCGATGCCCATCATGACGACCCTGCCCCACGGCCGGAGACCGGCCATGGCGTCGTTGACGACACCGTGGTGGCTGGCCGTGTGCATGATGAGATCGGCTCCCCCGGCCTCCCGCAGCGCGGCACCGTTCGGCACGACCTCGTCCGCGCCGAGCTCGAACGCGAGCTTCCCCTTGTCGGGCGAGTGGGTGATCGCGGTGACCTGACAGCCGGCCGCCTTGGCGTACTGGATCGCCAGGTGGCCGAGCCCGCCGATGCCGACGACCGTCACCCGGGCGTTCGGCTTCAGGTCGGCCCGGCGCAGGGCCGCCCACACCGTGAAGCCCGCGCAGAGCGTCGGAGCCGCGTCCTCGTACGAGATCCCGTCGGGCAACCGGACCGTGCCCGCGGCGTCGACGACGATGTAGTCGGCGTGCGCCCCGTCGACCGTGACCCCGGTCAGGGTCGGGCTGGCGCAGTTGGCGGCGGTCACGAAGCTCTTCGGGTGCTCCTCGCGGCAGAAGTCGCAGCGGCCACAGCCCTTCTGCACCATGGGCATACCCACCCGGTCACCCACCGCGCGGGTGGTCACGCCGGCCCCCACCGCGGCCACCTCGCCCACACCCTCGTGGCCGAGAACGAGCGGGAACTGGCGGTACGACAGCTTGTCCTGGGCCATCCAGAGGTCGGTACCGCAGATCCCGCACGCGCGTACCCGCACCAGCACCTGGCCGGCGCCGGGCTCCGGAACGGCACGGGTCTGCAGTTCCCAGGCCGCGTTCGGCTTGGTGATGACAGCGGCTTGCATGTGACCGGACATGAGCGCACTCCTTCAAGTTCAACGACCAGTTCCCAGCGGTTGTCGGCGTTTTCCGGAACTGTGCGACCGACCGCGGGAGTTGTCATCACCGCACCTCGCTCGACAGGACACCGGCAGGCCCGCGGGATGGGCTCTGAGCTGCAGCTATGCGATAGTGCGCCCACCGCCACCAGTAGTGGCGCGCCACTACTGACCACGACCCGCCCACAATCGCATACCCGCAGCTCAGCGAGCGCCTCGCGGGTCGTCGGTGGCCGACCGGCCGGAGCGTGGTGATGACAGCTCACCCGGTGGGGTCGCACAGTTCCGGCACGCCCACCGACGGCGCCATTCGAGGAGTCAGCTTCGAGGAGTCAGCGATGACCAGTGAGATCGTGCTCGAGCCCGCGGCCGCCGCGTTCGCCGCCGCCACCGCCAACCCGCCGTTCCTGTTCGACCTGGGCCCCGAGCGGGGTCGCACGGTCGTCGACGAGGTCCAGTCCGGCGACATCGTCAAACCCGACATCGACGAGGAGTGGGTCACCGTCGAGGGCGGCCCGACCGGCGGCGTGATGGTCCGCGTGGTCCGCCCGGCCGGCGCCACCGCCGATCTGCCGGTCGTGCTCTACATCCACGGCGCCGGTTGGGTGTTCGGCGACGCGCACACCCACGACCGGCTCGTCCGCGAGCTCGCCGTGGGCGCCGACGCGGCCGTCGTCTTCCCCGAGTACGCCCGCTCGCCCGAGGCCCGCTACCCGGTCGCGATCGAGCAGTGCTACGCCGCGGCACAGTGGATCGCCCGGGGCGGCGGTGCGCGACACGGCATCGACGGCTCCCGCATGGCCGTCGCCGGTGACTCGGTCGGCGGCAACATGAGCATCGCGCTCACGCTGCTGGCCAAGCAGCGCGGCGACGTCACCTTCCGGCACCAGGTCCTGTTCTATCCCGTCACCGACGCCAGCTTCGACACCGGCTCGTACCAGCGGTTCGCCACCGGCTACTTCCTTCGCCAGGACGCGATGCGCTGGTTCTGGGACCAGTACACGACCGACGAGAACGAATGCGCGCAGATCACCGCGTCGCCGCTGCGCGCCACGACGCACGACCTCGCCGGCCTGCCACCGGCCCTCGTCATCACCGCCGAAGCCGACGTCCTGCGCGACGAGGGCGAGGCCTACGCCGCCAGGCTGCGCACCGCGGGCGTCCCCGTCACGGCCGTCCGCTACAACGGCATCATCCACGACTTCGTCATGCTCGACGCCCTCCGGAACACCCATGCCGCGCAGGCCGCCATCACCCAGGCGACCATGACGCTCCGAGCCGCCCTGCAGCGGTAGCCGGGC
The DNA here is from genome assembly GCF_016863655.1 of Virgisporangium ochraceum. GTDB lineage: Bacteria > Actinomycetota > Actinomycetes > Mycobacteriales > Micromonosporaceae > Virgisporangium > Virgisporangium ochraceum. The sequence continues at coordinate 34,155 of NZ_BOPH01000088.1, read as the reverse complement.
GGTGATCCGCGGGTCGGGTCACCCCGTGCCGTTGGCGGCGTGTCGGGTCGTCCATTGGTGGAAGCGTCGTGCGGCGGGTTCGAGGGTGTGACGGACGGAGACGAGCAGCCCGATGTGGCGGTAGGTGCGGGGGACGACGGGAATCTCGATGGAGCCGGTGAGCGGGCCGCCCTGTCTGGCGGGGAGGATGGCGATGCCGACGCCCGCGGTGGCGAGCCCCCGGACGGTGTCGACCTCGTCGGTTTCGAGGATGTAGCGGGGTCGGACGCGGGCGCTCGCGCAGATCTCGTCGATGCGCGTGCGCAGGGCGATGCCCGGAGTGAGACCGACGAAGGGTTCATCGCGGATCTGGTGGAGACGTAGATGGTCGTGTCGAGCGAGGCGGTGTTCGGCGGGAAGGACCACGACGAAGGGTTCCTTGAACATTTCAGTCGCATGGAGGTCGTGGTCGGTGGTTCGTATGACGGTGAGTGCGATGTCGACGGTGCCGTCATGCAGGTGTGCGACGAGCTGTTCGTGGGGGGCCTGGATCAGGGTCAGTCGCACACGTGGGTGGGTGGCCCGGAAGGTGCGGAGGATCTGCGGCGCGCGGCTGACGCCGAGGGTGCGTAGGAACCCGAACACCACCTGCCCCTGCCCCGGATCGCTTGCCTCGTAGGCCCGCGCGACCCCGACGGCGAGTGCCGAGTGCGCCGCCCGGACGCTCTCGGCCAGCACCCCGCCGGCCCGGGTCAGCTCGACCCGCTGACCGGCCCGGCGGGTGAGAGGCACGCCGACGGTGCGGCTGAGTGCGGCGAGCCAGCGGGTGGCGGTCGGTTGCGGTACGCCGGCCGCCTCCGCCGCGGCGCTGAGGTGGCCGCGCTCGCTCATCGCGACCAGCAGCCTCAGCTTCGGGATCAGATCCGACGCGATGCCCGCCGACGGTCGCGGCACACCCGCGTCGAAGCTCTTCAACCGTGACACCCCGTCGGCTCCTTCCTTCAGGTCGATCGCTCCGGTACCGGTTCGAACGACAGGAACAGCTCCGCTGGCGCCAGGAGCACAACGCCGGCCGTCTCCCTGACCGTCGTGCCGGGAGCGATCGAGAAGTTCGTCAGTCGGCGTAGCAGGCGGTCGACGGCAACCTCGATCTGGAGCCGGGCGAAATGCTGGCCGATGCAGCGGTGGATCCCCACTCCGAAAGCGATGTGAGGGTTCTTCCGCCGGTCGAACCGGAGCTCGTCGGCATGCTCGAACTTCAGCTCGTCGCGGTTGCCCGACTGCCAATGCACCGCCAGCCGGTCGCCGGCCTTGAGCGGGTGGCCCAGCAGCTCGTTGTCTCTGGTGACGGTGCGACCCATGACCGAGACCGTCGAGGTGTGCCGCAACAGCTCCTCCAGGTCACGCTTGACCCACTCGGGCCGGCGCAGTCGCTGCTCGAGGCCGGGATGCTCCGCGAGATACCGCCCGATGTGGGCGATCGTGCCGCGGGTCGTGTCCAGGCCGCCGAGGAGAAGGACGGTGACGACGCCGAGCTGTTCGGCGCTGGAGAGGAGGCGGCCACCGTCGACCCGCGCGGTGACCAGCGACTGCAGAACGCCTGCCCGGTCGGACGTACCCGCCGCCCGCTCCGCCAGAATCTCCGCGGCGATGCCCGCCACCCGCTCGTACGCGCCCTGGTCGCCGGTGGCCACCGCGGTGACCGCCTCGATCGCGCGCCGCATCCGTGACTCGTTGTCGTCGTCGATCACGACACGAGCCAGTGACCCGGCCGTGAACGGGATCGCGAACTGGCTGACGAACTCGATCCGACGCTCGTCGACCACGTCGTCGATCAGTTCATCGGCCAGGCGCCGCATCTCCGGCACGTACCGCTGGAGGAACGACCGGGAGAAGTACGGGTTGAGGAACTGCCGGAAGTCGCGATGCAACGGCGGATCGAGATCCAGCGGCGGCAACAGGACAGGGACGTGGCGGACGCCCGGGGTCGAGGAACTGAAGATGTCCGGATGCTCGCCGACCGTCCGCAGGTCGTCGTAGCGGGTGACGACGTACTGACCGCCGTCGTAGCCGGAGTGGACCACGGGGCACTCCCGGCGGGACCAGGCGAGTTCCTGCGGCAGGCGCGCGCAGTCCTCCTCGCGGTACCAGTCCAGGTGCTCGAAGAACTCGTGGTGCGGGCCGGTCCTGAACTGGGAAGACATGGGGTAGACGCTACGAAGGCCCGGGCACGGCCGTCCAAGACCTCTTCTGCATCCCGGTCATGCGTCAACTGCATGTGGAACCGTGTGACGAGGAACGATCGGCTAACGGGTCGACGCCGGGCCGGACAGACAGGCCGGACAGACAGGCCACAGCCGACTTCCGGAACTCGTCCACCAGGGCGCTGTCCTCGCTCAGCCGGGTCAGCATCACGACCTGACAGGGCGGGATGCCCTCGATCGGGATTGTCCGGAGGTCCGTGCGCGCGAGAACGCTCTGGTCGCCACGCGGATGCATGGCGACGGCTCCACCGCTCGCGATCAACTCGAACTTGTCGTGGACGGTGTGCACCGTCGGGCCGGCGAGGATCCGGTCGCCTCCCGGGCGCTCCGGCCACCAGAAGGTCAGCCATTCCGCGGAAGCCCCGGGAGTGGCGAAGTCGGCCATCGGTTCGTCGGCGAAGTCGGCCACCGTCACCGAACCACGCCCGGCCAGTCGATGGAAGGCGGGAACCACGAGGACCCGCGGATCCTCGTACAGCACCGTGACGCGGTAGCTCTCGATCGGAGCCGCGAACGGCTGCCACGCGACCACCACGTCCACCCGGTACTCGGCCAGGGACCGGCTGTCCTCCCACGTCAGATGGCGGGTGTGGATCTCCGCGTTGGGGTAGCGCCCGCGAAGGTCACCGACGGCGGGGGTGATCACGAGGCCGGGCGGGTGGCCGATGGTGATCATCCCGGAGATCGCGGCGGCCCGCGCATTCGTCACGGCACGGCCGGCGGCCGCCACCAGGTCGTTGGCCTGTGCCAGGAAGACCCGGCCGGCCGGGGTGAGCTGGCTGCCGCGGGCGCCGCGGTCGAACAGCCGGACTCCGAGCTGCTCCTCGAGACGCTGAATCTGACGACTCAACGACGGCTGCGCGATCCGCAGCTCCGCGGCCGCCCGGCTGATGTGCTCATGTCCGGCGACGACGATGAAGTACTGCACCAGCCGCAGGTCAAGATCCGCCACGGGGTCGAATTTACCGGCGTTGACAAGCCTCGTCGCCGGTGAACCGGTCGCCGCCGACACCCCGCTGTCACCGGCGCCGGAGTAGAACCGCACGGCATGAGGCTCCTGCACGCGGAATGGACCAGGTTCCGCACCGTGCCCGGCTGGGTCCGGGGCACCGCCGTCGCGGCGTTGCTCGTCGCGGTGTTCCCGGTCACCGGCCTGGGCGGCGGGCCGGCACCCGACCGCAAGCCGGTGCCGGCAGGGCCCGACGGGGGGCCGGTCGTCGACGCGTTCCGGTTCGTGCACCGGCCGCTCGCCGGAGACGGCCGGATCACCGTCGCGGTCACGTCGCTCGTCTCGGCCGGCGACGTGCCGTGGGCCAGGGCCGGCCTGATCGTCCGGGCGGGGACGCAGCCGGGCTCCCGGTACGCCGCCGTCATGGTGACCGCCGCGCACGGGGTCCGCATGCAGCACGACCACGTCCACGACCGGGCCGGCTCCCCCGCACGGGCGCGGTGGCTGCGGCTGACCCGGTCCGGCGACACCGTCACCGGCGAGGCGTCCACCGACGCGACCGCCTGGACCCGGATCGGCACGGTCACCCTCCCCGGCCTCCCCCGCACCGTCGAGGCCGGCCTGTTCGTGGCCTGCCCCCAGCGCACGCGCGGCCTCGGCACCGCCCCGGACGCGGCGACCGCGACCTTCGACGGTCCGGACCTCGACGGCGGCTGGCCGGACGGACCCTGGGCGGACGACCAGGTCGGCGCGGACACCGCCACGTTCTCCGGCTACCCGCGGGGAGCGACGGGCGGGGCCACCCCCACGGAGACCGGGTTCACCGTGACCGGCGCCGGCGACCTCGCCCCGGCCACCCGCGCCGACCTGCCGCTCGGCATCGCCGCGAGCGACCTGCTCCTCGGGACGTTCCCCGCGTCGATCGTGGTCGTGGTCGTCGCCACCCTCATGGTCACCGGCGAGTACCGGTACGGGCTGATCCGGACCACCCTGGCCGCCGGCCCGCGCCGGGGCCGGGTGCTCGTGGCCAGGGCTCTCGTGGCCGGCGCGGTCACGTTCGTCACCAACCTGGGTGCCGTCGCCGTCGCGTTGCCGGTGTGGCTGCGGGTGGTGCGCGGGCTCGGCGCCTACGTCTTCCCGACCCCGCCGGGCGTGCTGCTGCGGGCCGGGGTCGGCACGGCGGCCGTGCTCGCGGTCATGGCGGTCTTCGCGGTGGGCGTGGCCGCCGTCGTGCGGCGCGGCGCCGTCGCGGTGACGGTCGTCGTCGGGACCCTGGTGCTGCCGTACCTGCTCGCGCTGACCCCGTTCACGCCGCCGGCGGTGGCGCAGTGGACGACCCGCGTGACACCGACGGCCGCGCTCGCCGTGCAGCAGACCCTGACCCGCTACCCGCACGTCGACGGCGTCTATACGCCGGCGTACGGGTACTACCCGCTGCCGCCGTGGGCCGGGTTCGCCGTGCTGTGCGCCTGTGCCGCGGCGACGCTCGCGCTGGCGGTCGTGCTGTTCTCCAGGAGGGACGGCACCCCGAGGTCGGCGTAGAGCCGCGCGGCCGCGTCGGCGTGCCGGTCGTCGTGCGACGCGCGGGCGAGCCCGTCGTGGGCGCGGGCCCGCTCGGGCCGGTTGCCGGCGGTCTCCGCGAGGTCGAGCGCCTCGGCGAACCGTCGCACCGCCCCGTCGGCGTCGCCGAGTGCCAGCAGCGCCTCGCCGAGACCGTTGAGGGCCGACGACTCGTCGCTGCTGTTGCCCATGGACCGGTACAGCCCGGCCGCCCGGCGGTGGCGGTCGACGGCCTCCTCCGCCCGGCCCTGGTGCCGCAGCACCGAACCGAGCTGGTTCTGCACCCGCGCCTCCCCGAGCGGGTTGCCCTCCCTGCGGTGCAGCGCCAGCGCCAGGTCGAGGTGGCGGCGCGCCTCGTCGTGGCGGTCGAGCTGGTCGAGGATCATGCCGAGGTCGCCGAGGACGAAGCCCTCCCGGGACCGGTCGCCGGCGATGCGGGTCAGGTCGAGGGCCTCCTTGAGGCAGCGTTCGGCGGCCGCGCTGTCGCGGCGGCGCCAGGCCACGTTGCCCAACGCGTTGAGCGCGAGCGACCGGGCGTGCCCGTCCTCCAGGATCGCCAGGGCCTCCCGGGCGAACTCCTCCGCCTGCCGGTAGTCGCCGCGTCGCCAGTGGGTCCAGGCGAGGTCGGCGAGCGCGCGTCCCTCGACGACCGGGTCGCCCAGGGCGCGGCTGCGGTGCAGGGCGGTGGTGTGCAGGGTCAGCGCGTCGTCGTGGTGCGCCTGCCGGTCCAGGTAGGGGCGCAGCGCGGTGGCGAGCAGGCCGACGCAGATCCGCGGACCGTGCGTCACGGTCTCGATGATGTTGCCACGCTCGGCGTCGAGCCAGCCGACGGCCTCGACCGGGTCGGTGATCGCGCGGACCGGCGGGTCCGGCGCGGGCAGTTCCGGCTGCGGGACGCTGTGCGGGAACAGCACGTTGACCGCCGACCGCGACCGGTGCAGGTAGTGCACCAGCAGGCGCATGGGCGCGTCGTCGTCGGTGGCGAGCGTTCGGGCGTGCTCGCGCAGCAGGTCGTGCAGGGCGTAGCGCCGCGGCTCGTGCTGCACCACCATGTGCGCGTCGAGGAGGCTCTCCAGCAGGTCCTCGGCCTCCAGCGGCGACACCCCGGCCAGCGCCGCGGCGGCGTCGGGCTCGATGTCGCGGCCGGGCGCGAGGCCCAGCAGCCGGAACATCCGCTGCTCGTCGGCCGTCAGCTGCTCGTAGGAGACCGTGAACGCCGCCGCGACGCTGCGCTCCGACGTGGCGAGCTGGGCGAGCCGCAGGCGGCCGGCGAGGTCGGCCACCGACCACCGGGGCCGGTGCTGCAGCCGCGCCGCGCAGATGCGGATCGCCAGCGGCAGGTACCCGCACCGCTCCAGCACGTCGCGGACGGCGGCGGGGTCGTCGGCGGCGCGCGCGCCGACGATGCCGTCGAAGAGCGCGGCGGCGTCGTCGTGGGGCAGCACGTCGACGGACAGCGCGTGGGCTCCGTCGAGGTCCACCAGCCGTCGTCGGCTGGTGACGAGGAGAAGGCTGCCGGCTCCGTCGGCGGAGATGAGGGGACGCACGTGAGCGCCGTCGGCCGCGTTGTCGAGCACGGCGACCACGCGGCGACGGGCCAGCTCGGTACGCCAGCGGGCGCTGCGCTCCGCCTCGGTGGTCGGGATGTCGGTGACGCCGAGCTGCCGCAGCAGCGTCTCCAGCGCGGCGGCGGCCGGCAGCGGGTCCAGTCCCGGGGTGTTCGCCCGCAGGTCGACGAAGAGCCGACCGTCGGGGAAGCGGTCGGCCAGCCGGTGGGCGGCGTGCACGGCGAGTGTCGTCTTGCCGATGCCGGCCATGCCGTCGATGGTGACGATCGGGTGACCGGTGAGGAGCCGGTCGAGCTCGGTGGCGCGCCCGGTGAAGTCGGGCAGGTCGTACGGCAGGAAGCTCGACGCGGCCGCGGGTTCGGGCCCGGCGGCTTCGGTGAGGACCGTGCGTTCCAGGTCCAGGAACGCCTGACCGGGGTCGAGGCCCTGCTCCTCGGCCAGGGTCGTGCGGTACGACCGCGCGGCGGCGAGCGCGTCGGCCTGCCGCCCACCGCGGTGCAGCGCGACCATGAGCAGGCCGACGAGCCGCTCCCGCAGCGGGTGGGCCGCCACGTGACCGGCCAGCTCGTCGAGCACGGCGGCGTGGCGGCCGGCGTCGACCTCGGCCTGCATCAGGCGCTCGACCGCGGCGAGCCGCCGGTCCTCCAGCAGGGCACGCGCGGCCGGCGCGTAGTGCGCGGTGACGTCGGCCAGGGCGTCGCCGTGCCACAGGTCCAGCGCGTCGCGGAACCTGCCCGCGGTCACCAGGTCGGTGAACTCCTGCACGTCCAGGCGGCCCGGCCCGGGCACCGCGACGTAGCCACCGGGCCGGGTCTCGACGACACCCTCGACGCCGGCGGCGCGCAACGCCCGGCGCAGCGCGGTGATCGCGGCGTGGACCTGTGACCGCGCCGTCTCGGGCCGGTCGACGCCCCAGACGGCGTCGATCAGCTTCTCCATGCTGATCACCCGGCCGGCGTTGAGCAGCAGGTGCGCGAGCACCGCGCGGTGCCGGGGCGCGATTCCGGCGAGGGCAACGCCCTCGACGGTCACCCGCACCGGGCCCAGCAACGAGAACCGCACCGCCATGGATCGCCTCCGCATCGTCGACGCATCGCGAACCTATCAACCGGGGGGCCCAGGCTTGTGCCATGACAGTCGTTCGAACCCACCGGTACACGGTCGACCCGGTCGACCTCGAAGAGTTCCTCGCCCGCCGGGCCTCGCTGATCGGCACCGTGCGTGAGACGCACCCCGGGCTGGCCCGGACCCAGCTGCTCGCGCTCGACGACGACACCTACTGCGACATCTGGCACTGGGAGACCGGCGCGCAGATGGCCGCCGCGTTCGCGGCGATCCACACGTTCCCGGAGGCCCCGCTGGCCATGTCGCTCACGAAGGACGCCACCGCTACCAACGGCCGAATGGTGGAAGAGTCATGAAGATCAGCAGCATCTCCGGCGTCGTGTACCCGGTCCGCGAGCTCGACAAGGCGATCGAGTTCTACCAGACGCTCGGCTTCCGCCTCGGCAAGCGCGACGACCACCAGGTCACCGTCTACGTCAACTGGTTCTGGCTGACCCTGACCACCGACCACGACCACGTCCCGGCGGAGGGCGGCCCGTCGCTCTACCTGAAGGTCGACGACATCGACGACTACTACGGCGCGGTCCTCGCCCACGGCCTCACGCCGTCGACCGAGCCCCGCAAGGACCGCTCGGGACGCCGGGAGTTCCTCCTCCTCGACCCCGACGGCAACCGGCTCGTGTTCTTCACCAAGTAGGCCGACGGCGCCCCGGACATCGGATTGCATGAATGACCCGAAAGAGTGACCAATCCGGACCAACCGGGGCTCCGAATCCCTCTGCGACGACACCGGTGACCGTGAACCGGGTCACCACAGAACAGAGGAGCAACACATGTCCCGTCGTACGATCGCCGCGATCATCGCGGTCGGCGCCCTCGCGCTGTCGGCCTGCGGTAACAGCGATGACGGAGCGGGCGGCGGCAGCAACGCCGACACGCCCACGGGTGGGATGTCGACGTCGGCGGCGCCGCCGGCCGGAATGATGGCCAGGCAGTTCGGCGCCGGCTGCGCCGCGGTGCCGACCGACCCGTCGAACCCGGGCAGCTTCGACGCGATGGCGAAGGTTCCGGTCGCGACCGCCGCGTCGGGGAACCCGGTGCTGAGCACGCTGGTCACCGCCGTGAAGAAGGCCAACCTGGTCGACTCGCTCAACAGCGCACAGGGCATCACGGTGTTCGCGCCGGCCAACGACGCGTTCGCCAAGATCCCGAAGGCCGACCTCGACAAGGTGCTCGCCGACAACGCCACCCTCACGAAGATCCTCACGTACCACGTGGTGCCCGGCCAGCTCTCCCCGGAGCAGCTCGCCGGTACGCACAAGACGCTGCAGGGCGGCACCGTCACGGTCACCGGCGGCGGCACCGACTTCATGGTCGGCAACGCCACGGTGGTGTGCGGCAACGTCTCCACCGCCAACGCGACGGTGTACATCATCGACACCGTGCTGATGCCGTCCTCATGACGGTCAGCCAGCCCCGGCCGGCCGCACGCCGGCCGGGGCGCCCCACCCGGCTCGCGACGGGCGCCGCGATCGGCCTCCCCACCGCCGGTGTCGCGCTCGGCGTCGCGCAGATCGTCGCGGTGGCGTCGAGCCGTCCGCGGTCGGCTCCGGTGCTCGCCGTCGGGGCGGCGGTCATCGACGCGACGCCCCGGCCGCTCAAGGACTTCGCCATCCGCCAGTTCGGCACGAACGACAAGCTCGTGCTGCTCTGCGGCGTCTACCTCGTCCTCGCGGTGTTCGCGGTCGGCCTCGGCGCGCTGACCGTGCGGCGACGCGCCGCCGGGTTCGCCGGCCTCGCGGTCTTCGTCGGCGTCGGGTGCGCGGCCGTCCTCAGCCGGCCGGCCTCGACCGTGGTCGACGTCCTGCCCGCCGTTGTCGGCGGTGCGGTGGCGGCCGGCGCTCTGCTGGTCCAGGTGCGGTCGTCACGGACCGCGACCACGACGGACGCCGCGCGGCCGCGATTGCTGAACCGCCGGCAGTTCCTGGTGACCACCGGGGCGGCGACCGCCGTCGCGGCGGCGTCCGGCGCCGGTGGGGTGGTGCTCGGACGCACGAACGCCGCCGGCTCCCGCTCGCGTGCGTCGGTTCGGCTGCCGGCTCCGGCCGACCCCGCCCCGGCACTGCCCGCCGGACTGTCCGACTTCTTCACCGCCAACCGGGACTTCTACCGGGTCGACACCGCACTGACGGTGCCGCAGATCGACGCGCGCACGTGGCGGCTCACCGTTCGCGGCGCCGTCGACCGGCCCGTGACGGTCACGTTCGACGACCTGCTGCGTCGGCCCCTGCGCGAACGGGACATCACGCTCAACTGCGTGTCCAACGAGGTTGGCGGCCCGTACGTCGGTACGGCTCGGTGGCTCGGGGTGCCGCTGGCGCCGCTGCTGCGCGAGGCCGGCGTGCGCGCGGGTGCCGACCAGCTGGTGAGCCGCTCGACCGACGGCATGACCATCGGCACACCGCTGGAGGCGGTGTTCGACGGACGCGACGCGATGCTGGTCGTCGGCATGAACGGCGAACCGCTGCCGCTCGAGCACGGATTCCCGGTGCGGCTGCTGGTACCCGGCCTCTACGGCTACGTCGGCGCCTGCAAGTGGCTCACCGAGCTGGAGGTGACCACGTTCGACGCCTTCGACCCCTACTGGGTCCGGCGGGGCTGGGCCGAACGGGCGCCGGTGAAGACCGCATCACGCATCGACACCCCGCGCCCGCTGACGACGATCGCACCCGGGACGGTCCGGATCGCCGGCGTGGCGTGGGCGCAGCGCCGGGGTATCAGCGCGGTCGAGGTGTCCGTCGACAGTGGACAGTGGCAACCGGCCCGGCTCGCCGACGGTCCGTCGCCGGACACCTGGCGGCAGTGGGTCCACGACTGGGACGCCACGCCGGGGCTGCACACCATCCGCGTCCGGGCCACCGACGGCCGCGGCGACGTCCAACCCGAGGCCCGGGCCGGCACGTTCCCCGACGGCGCGACGGGATGGCACACCATCTCCGTCACCGTGTCCGCCTGACCGTCGGCGGCGCCCGGCCGGTGTCAACCGGTCGTCAGCACGTCGGACAGCGGTCGCCGGGCGGAGGCGGCCGGTGTCTGGCGGCTGAAGCCGAACCGGACGATGGCCTGGGCGGCGCGTCCGGTGGCCGGATCCGACAGCCGGTCGCGGAGCCGGTCGAGCTCCAACGACTGGGTGAGCAGGGTGGCGGACAGGCCGCGGACCGTCGCCGTCAGCAGGACCCGTTGCAGCGCCTGCCCGGCGCGCAGCCAGCCCGCCGGGGTGTCGGCCGTGTACAGCACCGCGATCGTGGAGGTCTCCTCGAACGTCGCCGTCGGGCGGACGGCGTCGGGCCGGGTCAGGCCGAGGTCACGCAGCGGAAGGGTGTCCGACCGCGGGCCGAGCGCGGCCGTGGCGATGCCGTCGCGTCGGCCCGGCGCCGGCCGGGTCCACTCGGCCAGCTCGCGCCGGTAGTCGGCGTCGGCGCACCAGTACCGGTCGGCGTCGGTCACCATGCCCAGGACGACGCGACGACCACCGGGCCCGGTCATCACGAGGACCGCACCCTCCGCGGCGGCCGCGGCCACCAGTTCCTCCCGCACCCGCACCGGGACGGCCAGGTCGGCGAACGGTCCCCGGTTGCTGCGCCGCCGGGTGACCGCGCCGGCCAACGCCAGCACGGTCGCCGACGGCCGCACCGGGCCGCCCGGGACGACCCGGGCCAACAGGTCGGGGGCGTCGGGATCCGGAGCCACCCGCAACTGCGGCAGGCGCCCGTCACGCATCATCGCCAGGCGCAGGTTGAACACCGCCGCGCCGACGCTGAGCGTCAGCTCCCGGCCGTCGGGGTCGATCACCGCCAGCTGGCGGTCGCGGTCGGCGTAGACGTCGATGCCCTCCCGGTGCGGATGGAACAGCCACGGTTGGGTGTTGTGCACCGACGGAGCCGCGGTCGCCGAGGCCAGGTAGCTCATCAGCGCTGAACGTGAACGGGTCGCCTGCCGCATGGTTCCAGGCTCCCCTCCGCGGTACGGCGGGGCCAGGTCCGTTGGTCGGTCCCGGGCGGGCCCTTCGGCCTGACCGCCGATGCCCTGACCGGCCCTGTGCGCCCACCGCTCCCCCGACGATCGTGAGGGTGAGGCGAGGGGCGCTCACCCGCCCGGATCGGACGTTGACATGACAATCGACCACAGATCCCGATGGGTCGACATCGGTGGACCCGTGCACTATCTCGACTTCGGCGGCCCGCCGGACGGGCCCGTGGTCGTCGGGGTCCACGGGCTGGCCGGGTCGGCGCTGAACTGGTCGGCCATCGCGCCCCTGCTCACCGGCCGGTGCCGGCTGCTCGCACCGGACCTGGCCGGTCACGGCCGCACCGAGTCCCTCGGACGGTCGACCACGGTCCACGCCAACCGGCTGCTGCTGCACCGGTTCGTCGAGACGGTCCCGGGACGCCCGGTGATCCTGATGGGCAACTCGATGGGCGGCATGGTCTCCCTGCTGGAGGCCGAAGCGGCACCGGAGGCCGTCGCGGGGCTCGTGCTGATCGGCGCCGCGTTCCCGTTCGTCCCCGCTTTCCCGGACCCGCTCGTCGCCGCGATGTTCGCCGCGTACGCGACACCGGGGATCGGCCGGATCATCATGGCCCGCCGCCACGCCATGCCGCCGGAGCGACAGGTCTCCGCACTCCTCGACCTGTGCTGCGTGGACCCGTCCCGGGTACCGGCCGACGTCGTCTCCGAACACGTCGAGCTGGCCCGCCACCGGGCCGGGGTGGCCGGCGTCGAACGCGACCTCCTGCACGCCGCGCGGTCGGTCGTCGCCACCGCCGGAATCATCCACGGCGGCTCCTACCGCCGCGGGATCCGCACGGTCCGGGTACCGGTCCTGCTCCTGCACGGAGCACGTGACCGGCTCGTTCCCGTCGCCGCGTCGCGGGCGATCGCCCGCGCCCACCCGTCGTGGCCGCTGGTCGTCCTACCCGACGTGGGCCACGTGCCGCAACTGGAGGCACCCGCCGAGACCGCCGACCTCATTCTCGGATGGCTCGCCGCGACCGGCCGGCCCGCCGCCGAGGCCGCCATGAGGTAGGCCGTTCGGCCCTACGTCACCCGGTCGACGGGCGGGACGGTCGTGGCACAGCCCTCCGTTCGAGCCCATCCGGGGAGGAACACGATGTTCAACGTAGCGGTCATTCTGCGGGAGTCGGCGAAGGCGTGGCCGGACAAGCCCGTCGCGGTGCACAGTGCCGGGCGGATGACCTACGCCGAACTGGACGCGCTCTCCGACGCGCTGGCCGAGGGCCTGGTGGGGATCGGGATCCGGCCCGGCGACACGGTGGCGCTGCAGCTGCCGAACATCCCCCAGTTCCTCGTCGCGTACTTCGGCATCCTCAAGGCCGGTGCGGTCGTCGTTCCGATGAACGTGTTGCTCAAGGCCCGGGAGGCGGCGTACTGCCTCGCGACCTCGGGCTCACGCGCGCTGATCACGTGGGGTGGCATGGCCGACGAGGCCGGCAAGGCGGCGGCGGAGGCGGGCGTGCCCGACGTCTTCGTGGTCGGCACACCCGAGGACGGCACGGTGATGACCCCGTTCGCCGAGTTGCTCGCACCGACAGGCCCGTCGCGCCCGCTCGCCGCCCGCGAGCCGGTCGACACCGCCGTCGTCGTCTTCACCTCCGGCACCACGGGACGCCCGAAGGGTGCCGAGCTGACGCACTTCCAGCTCTACATGAACGCCGACGTCCCCGGCCGCCTGTTCGACGTGCGCCCCGACGACGTCGTGCTGGCCGCGCTTCCCCTGTTCCACATCTTCGGGCTGTCGAGCGTGCTCGACGTGTGCGTCCGGTTCGGATGCACCATGTCGCTCGTGCCGCGGTTCGACGCCGGGGTGGCGCTCGAGGCGATCCAACGCGACGGAGTGACGATCTTCGACGGCGTCCCGACCATGTTCATCGCGCTCCTGGACCACCCTGACCTCGACCGCTTCGACACGTCGTCGCTGCGCGTCGCGGTCTCGGGCGGAGCGGCGATCCCGGCGCACGTCCTCGACGCGTTCGAGGCCCGCTTCGGCGTCGCCATCCTCGAGGGCTACGGGCTCACGGAAACCGCGGCGACGGCGACGTTCAACACCGGCGTCGACGACCGCCGCGCCTACAGCGTCGGCCGGCCGATCTGGGGCACCGACACCGAGATCCGGGACGACCGGGGCAACCGGCTCCCACCGGGCCGCGACCACGTCGGCGAACTGGTGACGCGCGGCTTCCACGTGATGAAGGGCTACCTGAACCAGCCCGAGGCGACCGCCGAGGCGTTCACCGACGGCTGGTTCCACACCGGCGACCTCGGCTACGTCGACGAGGACGGCTTCTTCTTCATCGTCGACCGGAAGACCGACCTCATCATCCGCGGCGGATACAACGTCTATCCCCGCGAGGTCGAGGAGGTCCTCTACAGCCACCCGGCGGTGGCGCAGGCCGCCGTCGTCGGCATTCCCCACGTACGGCTCGGTGAGGAGGTCAAGGCGTTCGTGGCGCTCAAGCCCGGCGAGTCGGTGGCGGCCGAGGACCTGGTGGCCTACTGCCGCGACCGCATGGCCGCCTACAAGTACCCCCGCACGGTCGAGATCCGCGACGGGCTTCCGGTGACCGGCGCCGGCAAGATCGCGAAGCTGCGGCTCGAACGGACCTGACGGAGGTGCCGTTCGGCCCCGTCGGGCCGGGCAGGATGCCCGTGCCGCCGGCCGTCCGCGTGGTGTCGGCTGGGACCGTGTCCCGCACCGCGAAGCCCGACGGGCCGACCGCCCGGTGGGTAGCGCGTGGTGAGGTGTCCCTCCCGCCCGGCACGGGGTGGCTCACGCCCGCGGAGCGGGCGCGGGCCGGGGCGATGCCCTTCACCAAGCGGCGGGGCGAGTTCCTGCTGCGGCGTCTGGTCGCCAAACACGCGGTCGCCATCATCACCGGTCGGTCGCTGGAACCGTCGGCGCTGTCGACGGTCGAGGTCGCCAACGCACCCGACGGGGCGCCCGAGGTGCGGGTCGACGGGGTGCCGTTCGGCCGGGACGTGTCGGTCACCGACCGGGCCGGCTGGGCGGTCTGCGTCGTCGGCACCGGCGTCGGCTGCGACCTGGAGCTGGTGGAGCCGCGCAGCGCCGGGTTCGTCGACACGTTCCTCACGGCCGCCGAGCGGCGCTTCGTCACCGGCCGGCCGGGGGGAGAGCAGCGGGATGTCGCGGCGAACCTGGTGTGGTCGGCGAAGGAGAGCGGCCTGAAGGTCCTGCGCACCGGGCTGCGTCGGGACACCCGCGACGTCGAAGTGTCGGCCGGCCCACCCGGGCCGGCCGGCTGGGGCACGCTGCGGGTCCGCACCGGCGCGGGACCGGTCCTTCCCGGCTGGTGGCGCCGGGAGGGCCGGTTCCTGCTGACGGTCGTCACGGCCGCGTCGCAGCCGCCGCCACAACCGCTGGACCGGCGGGGGCCGCTGGCCACCGCGACGCCGCGCCACTCGTGGCTGACCCGCCCGCGCTAGCCGCTCCGGTCGGCGGGGACCGGCCCGTCCGCTGCCAGGCCGCGTTCGAGGGCGTCGACGATGTACGGACGGAGCTGCCCGGCCGGGATGATGCGGTCGACCGACCCGGTCTCCAACGCCCGGGTCACGGTGTGGATCCGGTCGAACTCGCCGGCCACCTCCCCCAGCTTCGCCGCCCGCACCGCCGCCCGGACGCCGGCCAGGTGCGTCCGCGCGGACCCGGCCGCGGCCGGCGGGGAGTCGGCCAGCGCCGAGGCCGCCGCCCGCACCCGCGGGTCGGCCTCGGTGCGGGTGCGCACCTCGCGGGCGAACACCGTGGCGGCGGCCGGAGGGCCGCCGATGACCGACGCGAACGACCCGGCCACCGCGGCGACCTCCATCCGCGGGTTGAGCGCCTTGGAGAACACCACGAACGCGCCGCCGTGATAGCGCGACACGACCACGAACACGATGGGACCGCGGAAGTTGGTGACGGCCCGGCCGATCTCGGCGCCGTACTCGAGCTGCCACCGGCCCATCGACTCCGGTGAGCCGTCGAAGCCCGAGAGGTTGGCCAGCACCACCAGTGGACGGTTGCCGCTGGCAGCGTTCACCGCGCGGGCGATTTTCCGCGACGCCTGCGGGAAGAGCGTGCCGGCGGTCCAGGACGGTGGCCCGTCGGCGGGGACGAAGCCCCGCCGGAACGTGGTCCGCGACTCCGTGCCCAGCAGGCAGACGGGGATGCCGCCGATGTGCGCGTCCCACACGATGGCGACCTCGGCGTCGCGCCAGTGCGTCCAGCGTTCCAGCGGATCCGCGTCGGAGTCGGTGACCGCGCGCATCACCGAGCGCATGTCGAAGGGCCTCTTGCGGTCGGGGTTGACGGTGGCGGAAAAGACATCGCCGACGAGCCGCAGGCTGGCATCGGCGTGCGGTGCGTCGCACACGTCACGGTCGACCGGGTCGCCGGTGTGGCGGCGGCGCGGCCGGACCTCACCGGGCACGACGTACGTGTGCTCGTAGTGCCGCAGGAGGATCCCGCAGGCGTCGGGGAGTGTCGCCGCCCAGTACTGGGCCTGCCCGTTCGGACCCATGACGCGGTCGTAGCCGCCGATGCCGAAGTTGTCCTCGGCCGACACCCCACCGGAGAAGTCCAGGGCCTGCTTGCCGGTGAGCACCATCGCGCTGGCCGGCGTCATGACGAGGATGCCGCGGGTGTGCATGAGCATCGTCGCCTCGGCGTTCCAGTACGGCTGGGCGCCGACGTTCACCCCGGTCACCACGATGTTGACCTCGCCACCGGCCTGGGTGAACTCGATCAGCCGACGCAGCACGGCTGCGATCCAGTCCATGTTCTCCGTGCCGCTGTCCATCGCGATCCGGGCGCCGGACGACACCGCGAACCACTCCAGCGGCACCCGCATCCGTCCGGCCAGGTCGAGCGCCGCGATGATCCGCCGGCACTCCGGTTCGGCCAGGTTGCCCAGGCCCCGGGTCGGGTCGCCCAGCAGGCACACGCGGGCCATTCCCTCCGGGACCTTGTCGGTGTCGTTGCTCAGTACCCCCACCACCACGTTGGCGGTGTTGAGGCCGGGCGGGCGCGACACGGGAACCAGGTCGTCGTGCGCGTCCAGGTCGTACTCGGTGAAGCGGCCGGGCGGGAACCGGGTGACCGCACCGGCCGGCGGCGTCAGCATCCGCACGATCTCGTACGGGTAGGGCGCTCCGACACGGCGTGCCTTGAGCAGCTTCCGGTCGTACCGCGACAGCGGCCTGACCGGGTCGCGGTCCGGTGGCCGCTCCTGGACCGTGACACCGGTCCCCGACCCCTCGACGTGCCACGCGGTCGCGGTGCCGTCCGGTCTGCGCGTGTGCAGCACGACCTCGGCCAGGTGGGCACCGGAGGCCAGCGGCGCCAGCGAGCGCGCGAGCCCGGTGAGCACGGCCGGGGTCGGGTCCCACGGCGGGCGGACGAACAGCTCGAGCCGGTTGGCGACCGGCCGGTCCGCGTCGGCGTACCCGGCCAGCGCCTCCCGCATGGCCGACAGTGCCAGCAGACCCATGAGCTCCACGCGGGGATACCGCGGATCGCTGCCGGCGTCGTCGGTCGGGGTCACGTCGCGGACCTCGGCGAGCGCGAACAGCCGGTGGTCGAGCGGGTCGTCGTGGCCGGCGCCGTCGAAGAGGTAGACGTCCTCGGCCGACCGCAGCCGCCGCAGCCGGAAGCCGGCCATTCGCCCCAGGTCGAGCCGCCGGGCCAGCATGGGATGCAGGTTGCGGTACAACGGGTCCTCGACGAAACCGCCGTCGTGCCGGCGGTAGCTGAGGTGGTAGGTGCGGTGGGCCTCCGGCGCCGACCCGTCGGTGTTCGTCACCGTGACGTCGAGGCGGCTGACCGGCGTCGCCGGGTCGCAGTCGCGGACGGCCTTCTCGACCTCGGCGACCACGGTGTCGGCGTCGGCGTCACCGTGCCGCCAGGTCTGCACGTCGATGACCGCGGGGCCGCCCGACGCGGACCCGGCCAGGTGGGCGGCGACCGCCCGGTACAGCCGCGGCAGGTCGTCCAGCGGCGCGTAGGCCGCCACCAGGTGGACGTGTTCGTCGTCGAGGTCGTAGCTGGCCTGGCAGACCGGCCATCCGTCGACGACCGTGACGCGCGGCCCGGACAGGTCGGTCACCCGGTAGAAGCGCCTGGTGTAGACCTCCAGCAGCAGCGCCCGCACCGCCGGCTCGGTCGCCGTCCGCCACCGGCGCAGCAGTACCTCACGCAGCGGCTGCGGGCTGCCGACGAGCCGGTCCATCAGCGGCCCGTCGGCCCGGTCAGGGTGCGCGGACAGGGCGTCGAGGGCCTCGCCGACACGTGTGTACTCGTCGGCCACCACGGCGGCGAGCAGCGGCTCGTCGAAGTAGTGGAACCGTACGTCCCGGGCGAGGTCGGCGACGGTGCCGTACCGGCCGTGCGCGATCGTGGCCAACCGGTCGAGCCGGGCCCGGTTCGCGTCGTCGGCGGCGGCGGCGAGAGCGGCACGGTGCCGCAACCGTCGCTCCAGGATGCCGGCGACGACCGGAGCGAGTTCTGCCGCCCGCCGGAACGACCGGAACATCCAGACGACGGCCTCCTCCAGCTCGGGGGTACGGCCGAGGCCGGTGACCCCGTAGCGCAGCAACGCCCGCTCCAGCCGGTGGCGGTACTCCGCCGGCAGGCCCGCCCGGTCCGCGTCGAGCCACTGCAGGTACGACAGCAGGTAAGCCTGGGCTGTCGACGCGGTCTGCGGTCCGGTGGCCCCGCGGGCCCGGTACAGCGCGCCGACGTCGGTGAAGAGGTCGAGCAGGCCGTCCTCGCAGTGCAGCAGACCGGGGTCGGCGGGCGGCGCGGCCTCGCCGAGCCGCCGCTGGCGGGTCAGCGTCGCGCGCAGCGCGGCCGGGTCCAGGTCGTAGCCGAGCAGGTAGCCGCGCAGCGTCCGGTAGACCCGTTCGCACGGCGGTGTTCCCGGCTCGGGTGCCGCGGGCAGGTCGGGAAAGGCCGGGGCGGCACCGCCGGGCCCGTCGGCCACCGCCTGGGCCCGGATCCGCACGAGCGGCGCACCGGCCTCCACCTGGGAGTGGGCGGCTGTCTCGACGCTCACGACGGTGCCGGCGAACGGCGCGGTGACCGTCGACTCCATCTTCATGCTCTCCAGCACCGCGAGCGGCTGCCCGGCGGTGACCGGGTCGCCGGGCCCGACCAGCAGCGACGCGACGAATGCCGGTCCGGTGCTGCGGACCACGCCACCGTCGACGCGCCGGACGGTGTGTCCCGCGTCGTCGACCTCGACGCGGATGGTGGCTCCGTCGACGATCGTCACCACCTCGGCCGACCGCTGCCCGACGGTGAACCGGCTCTCCCGGTCTCCCCGCCGCGCGACCGTCACGTCGGCCACCCGGCCGCCGCGGGTGACCCGGTACCCGTGCGCACCGGTGCGGTAGACGTGCAGGTCGTACCGCTCGCCGCGGTACCGCAGCAGGCACCGGTGCCCCGTCCCGCCCCCCGACGGGGGAACGCCGCGGCCCGCGAGCGCGTGGAAGGCGGCCTGCTCGGCCGCGCGGTCCTGCTCGTACGACGAGACGGCGGCCGCCAGCACGGCCATCGGGTCCGGTCCGGGCAGGTGCGCCCCGCTGTCGGTCAGCCAGTGGACGTCACCGGTGCCGTCGACGACCTCCGGCCGGCCGAGCGCCGACAGCAGGAAGGTCCGGTTGGACCAGCCGTCCTGCACCACCACCGTGGTCTGGCCGAGCGCCCGTCGCAGTCGCGCCAGCGCCTCGGGCCGGTCGCCGCCCCAGGCCGCGATCGTGGCGATCGTCGGGTCGGCGTCGGGCCGGACGACCTCGCCCTCGCGCACCCCCTGGTCGACCCGGACGCCGATACCGGTGGGCAGGGTCAGGCGCGTCAGCCGGCCCGGGGTCGCGACGAACCCGTTCTCCGGGTCCTCGGCGCACAGCCGGGCCATGACGGCGTACCCGGTGACCGGCGGTGGCCGGTCGGCAAGCCGGCCGCCGCGGGCCAGGTGGAACTGGAGCTTCACCAGGTCCAGGCCGGTTGTCAGCTCGGTCACCGGGTGCTCCGCCGGGAGGTGTCCGCGCATCCGCAGGAACCTGAACCGGCCGGTGCCGGGCCCGACGAGGAACTCCACAGTGGCGACGCCGCGGTAGTCGACCTCCCGCGCCAGCCGCACCGCCGCGTCCCGCAGCGCCCGCGCGGTCCCGGCGTCGACCGCGGTGGACCCGGACTCCACGACGACCGTGCGGTGGTGACGCCGGACGGTGCTGCCGCGCGGGCCCAGTGCCCAGACGGTCCCGCCCTCGTCGGCGACCACCTGGATCTCGGCGTGGTGCGGGGCCGGGCCGTCGCTCCACGGCTCCACCGGCACGCCGGCCCACCGCGCCGCCGCCACGGCCTCGTCGGCGAGCAGCCGGACCGTCGCGCTTCCCGGGCCGACGAACAGGATCCCGGCGCGCTCGCACCGTTCGACGAACGTGTCCCGCACGGCGAGGGCGCCCCAGCCGGCCCAGACCGCGTCCACGCCGGCGGCGACGAGGGCGTCGGTCACCGCCACCTCGTCCGCGAGGGCGACCGACGTCGCCGGTCCCAGCGGCACCGCCTCGTCGGCCTCCCGCACGAACCAGGCGTCGGCATCCGCGTCCGTGTACGGGACCACGGTGGTCACCGGTGGCCCGTCGCCGGACGCGTTCAGTTCGCGCACCGCGGTCAGCGCGCGCGTCGCCGCGCCGCCGCGGCTGACGATCGCCAGCCGTTCCATCCGCCGCACCATGGCCGTCTCCTCAGGGGTTCAGCACCGACCGGACCGGGGCGGACACGTCGGCGGGGAGCGGGTCGGGCAACGCGGAGGTGGCGTACCCGTCGACCCGCAGCACCACCGTGTCGCCGGCACGCACCATGCAGTCGTAGCCGCCGCGCCCGTCCGGCGCGACGGTCGCCACGAGGCCGTCGCGCTCGGCCACCTCCGTCGTGAGGCGTAGCGCGTCCAACCGCCGGGGCAGTGCGAGCCGCCCCTCGCGGGCGGCCTCGACCAGTCCGGCCGCCTGGAAGCACAGCTCGACCAGGCGCGGTCCGGTCAGGGTAGGCCGGTCGACGTGGTCGGGCAGCCCCTCGGCGAACCGCGCCGCGGCGCCGTCGCCGGCCCGCCGTGCGGAGGCGACCACCCGGTACGCCGGCCCGTGGAAGTACAGGCGGTAGATCTCGTCCGCGGTCAGTTCCGGCCGCCCGTCGGTGTCGGCCGCCGGACTACTGTCCTCAATGGACTGTGGGACCGCGGCCAGCCGCACCGAACCGGTGAAGTGCACCGTCCGCTGCACCTCGCCACCGGCCAGGGCCCGTTCGGCGGTCAGCCGGCACTCGACGAGCAGGTCCGCCCCGTCCGGTCGGGCCAGGGCGGTCACGGTCACCGTGCGCGGCTCGTCCCGGTAGAACTTCACCGGAGCGCGGAACTCGACGTCCTCGACCCCGATGACCGTGAGGTCCGGTGCGAGCATCCGGGCGGCCTCGGCGAAAGCCTCGATGCCCATCACCCCGGGCAGCACCGGGGTGCCGTCGATGCGGTGGTCGTCGAGGAACGGCGTGCCGGCCGGGTCGAGGGTGGTCCGCACGACGAGTCCATCGTGGACACTCAGCCGCCGCGACGGGCCGGCGACGGGCCCACCGTCGCCGAGCGCGGCCGGGTCGACCCCACCCGTGTCGTGGAACTCCCCCGCCAGCGCGCCCAGCGCCCCCGCGACGACGACCTCACCGCTGGCGGTACCGGTGGTCAGCTCGCGCCGCACCCACGCGATGCCGACGTCCGGCGGCAGCAGGTCGACACCGGCCTGCTCCATCATCTTCGGGATCGAGCCGCGGGTGGCCATGCCGATGCCGCCCCACGCCGTCCAGTCCAGGGCGAGCGTGCGGACGTCCGGGCGGCTGCGCCGCAGCGCACTCAGCACCTTGCACTGCAGGTCGTTGGCGGCGCTGTAGTCGGTCTGCCCGACGTTGCCGAACCGGCCGGCCACCGAGCTGAACGCGACGACGGTGCCGACGGGCAGGTCGCCGACCGCGCGCAGCACGTGGTGCAGCCCGTCGGCCTTGACGCCGAGGACGAGGTCGAACTCGGCCGGTTCCTTGTCCGGCAGGGTGTGGCTGATCTCCACACCGGCGGCGTGCACCAGGACGTCGACGCGGCCGCTGATCGCGCACACCTCGGCCATGGTCTTCGCCACGCCGTCCGGGTCGGTCAGGTCGACCCGGTGGTAGTGCACGGCACCGCCGGCCCGCTCGACCGCCCGGATCGCGGCCAGCGCGGCGTGCAGACGTTCCAGGCGGGCCAGCTCGCGTTCGATGGCGACGGGAGTGGGCCGCTCGCCCCGGTCTCGCAGGCGCGTGGCCAGATCGGCCCGCAGACCGTCGCGGTCGGTTCCGAACCGGAGCACGTCGGGGTCGGCCGGGTCCGGTGCCGGTGAGATGTCGAGCAGGTGGAAGGTGCCCCCGGAGGCGGCGGCCAGGTCGGCGGTGATCGCCGAGACGATGCTGCCGGCCGCTCCGGTGACGACGAACACCCGGTCAGGCCCCAGGGTGCGGTCGGCGGCGGCGAACGGGCGCTCGGCCAGCCCGACGCCCCAGCGGCGGCCACCGGCGTACCCGACCTCGACGCAGCCCGGGTCGCGCAGGGTCTCGGCGATGAGCCGGTCGGCCAGGGCGGTCTTCCGGCCGGTGCCGAAGTCGACGGCCTTGACCAGCGCGCCGGGCCGCTCACGGCGGTAGGCCTTGGCGAATCCGGTGACCGCGCCGCCCAGCGGGCACGTCGCCCCGGCCGGGTCGTAGCCGTGGTAACCGCCGAGCCGGGTGGCGGTGACCAGGAACGGGCTCTGCCCGTAGAGACGGCGGGTCACGGCGTACAGTCCCCGCACCCGCAGGTCCAGGGCCGCTGTCCAGTCGGCCGGTTCCAGGGCGTCGACCGGGCCCTCGTCGTCGAGGGCGGGCAGCCAGTACAGGCCGTGCACCGGGCCGTCGGCGGCGAACGCGGCCACACCGGCGTCGGGGTCGGCCGGGTCGAGCACCACCACCGTCGCCCCGCGCTTGCCGAGCCGGGCGGCCAGGGCGTCGGCGACGCCGCCCACGTCCGGCATCACCGCGACGCGGGCACCGTCGAGGGTGACACCCGTCGGGACGCACGCGGCGAGGTCGGGACGCAGCGACGGGACGGGAACCCGCCGGACGACCGTCTCCACCGCGGTGGATCCGTTCTCCCGCGTGGACGGTTCCGCTTCCACAGTGGGCGGTTCAGCCTCCACTATGGACGGTGCGGCGGTACGCTCGCGGACCCAGCCGATCACGTGGCTCAGCGTCGGGAAGTCACGCAACCGCAGATCATCCTGCCGCGCCACCCCGAACCGCTCCCGCACCGCCGCGAACACCTCCGCCTGCTTCACCGTGTCCACACCCAGATCCGCCTCCAGATCCAGATCCACGTCCAACAGATCCGGCGGATAACCCGTCAACTCCGACACGATCCCGACCACCGCACCGGCGACCCCGTCGGCCGGCGCGGGCAGCGGCTGCGACAGCGGTCGCGGCTCGGGCTCCGGCGCGACGACCGGCGCCGGACCGGCCACCACCACCGGCTCGCTCGCCGGTTCCACCACCGGCTCGCTCGCCGGTTCAGTCGCCGGTTCCCGTTCCGGTGCTGGCGCCTTCGCACTGTCCGCGATGCGTAGCCGCCGCTGGACGACCTCCAGCCGCGCGTGCCGGTCACCGCACAGGACGGTCAGCCAGCGCTGCCAGGCGACCGGGTCGACGATGCGGTAGGCATAACCCAGTTCGTGGGGCGAGCGGTGGCGGCCGTCGGGCATCGGGGTCCATCGCAGCAGCGACATCGCGATCTGCGAGCCGAAGCCGGCCGCCAGGCGCAGTGCGTACCGCACCGGGTAGGCGCCGCCGGTGGACAGGTTCAACCGGCCCAGGGCGGGGTCGGGTTCCTTGAAGTTCGGCACCGGCGGCACCAGGCCCGTCTCCAGGGCCTTGATCGCCACGACATCCTCGATCCCGGCGCCCATCGCGTGACCGGTGAACCCCTTGGTGTTGGTGACGACCACCGACTCGGCGTCGGCGCCGAACACGTGGCGCAACGCGTTGATCTCGGCGGCGGCGCTGCCGCCCCGGGCCGGGGTGTAGGTCTCGTGGGAGACGAAGACCGTCTCCGGCGCGATCGCGTGCCGGTCGACGCCGTACGCCTGTGCCTGCGCGACGAGTCGCTCCATCACCTGCCCGATGTGCTCGACGTCGAGCCGGGTGCCGTGGAACGCGCTGTTCGCGGTCACCGAACCGAGCACCTCGCAGATCGGCCGCAACCCGCGCTCGCGGGCCGCCTCGGCCGCCTCGACCACGAACGCGGCCGCGCCCATCCCCACGATCATTCCGTGCCGGCGCCGGTCGAACGGGGTCGCGGCCTCCTCCACCACATCGTCGGTGGCGGCGGCGCCGGAGGCCAGGAACCCGGAGGCGAGCCACGGCAGCAGGGTGTCGGAGCTGGCGTCGTCGGCGGAGATCACCACAACCCGGCGGCACCGGCCGGCCCGGATCCAGTCCTCGGCCAGCGCCGTCGCCTGGGTGGTGCTGGCGCAGGCGGCGTTGATCTGGGTGTTCGGGCCACGGGCGCCGATGATCTCGGCGAACTGCGAGTGGCCCATCGACAGGCAGCGGAACAGGAACCGCCGGTCGAACGTGTACGGCTCGGTCTCCAGCACGTGCCGCAGTTCGTCGATGCGCCGGTCGACCTCCGCCACGACGGGCTCGTCGCCGCGCAGGCGGGCGCGAACCGTCTCCAGTGCGAGCAGGTGCTCGCGCCGCCCCCGGTCGGTGGCGTAGCGGTCGAGGTCCCGGGCGAAGTTGTCGTAGCCGGGGAACGCCGAGGCGAAGATGACCCCCGTGTCGTCGCGCAGCGCGGCGGGCAGGCCCCACCGCTCCGGGAGGCTGGTGCCGAGCGTGGTGGTGCGGTAGTGCATCACCAGCGGGATGCCGGCGTCACGCAACGCGTCGAACCCGGCGCCGATGGCCAGGCGGGTCGCCCGGTCGAGCGCCTCGTCGCGGGCGGTGTCGACGCCGAACTCGGCCACCACGTCGAGCGGGGCCGACCGGCCGGCGAGCTTGACGACGTCGGCCTCGCTGTCGATCGTCTCGAACGTCGGATCACCCGAGACCCGCTTCACCAACCGGGTGATGCGCCGGTCGACCATGGCGCGGCGCAGCCGGTGCGGAATGGTGTCGATGAACTGCTCCCCCGCCAGGATGCGGGCGATGTTCCCGTCGTCGAAGACCCGCTCCACCCCGGGCAGGCCCAGCGCCGCGCCGGTCACCACGACCGGTTCCGTACCGACCGGCGCGGCCGGCACCGGCGCGACCGACGGTGCGGGCGCCGCGGCGGCGCCACCGTACAGGCGCAGGCCCTTCTCGATGGCGTCGGCGAACAGGTGCCCCAGTTCCAGGTACCGGTCGGTGCTCATGTCGGTCCTTTCCACGGGCGTACGGGCGGGCGCGGGCGCCACGGCTGCCGGCGCGTCCGCCGTCGTCGCGAACCCCAGCCCGGCGGCGTACAGCCCGCACAGCGCCTGGTTGAACGAGGCGACGTCGCCGGTCTTCGGATGGTTGGTGTAGAGCGCGAGGACGTCATCGCCGAGCACGTCCTCGGTGAAGCCGTGCAGCGCCTTCTTCGGGCCGACCTCGACGAAGATGCGCGCGCCGGCCTCGTACAGCGTGCGCAGACCCTTGACGAACTGCACCGGCGAGGCCACCTGGCGGCCGAGCATCTCCAGCATCGCGTCGGTGTCGGCGTCCGTCGGGTAGAACTCGCCGGTCACGTTCGCCACGACCGGCAGCGTCGGCCGGCGGAGGTTCAACCGGCTCAGCACCGTGCGCAGCGGCGCGGCGGCCGGCGCGACGATCGAGGTGTGGAAGGCGTGGCTGACCGGGATCCGGGTGGCGGTCAAGCCGGCCGCCTGCACCGCCGCCACCGCCCGTTCGACGGCGTCGGTGGCGCCGCCGATCACCGCCTGCCGGGTGCTGTTGATGTTCGCGACCACGACGTAGCCGTCGGTGCTGGCCACGATCCGTTCGATCTCGGCCAGCGGTCCGAACGCCGCGGCCATCGCGCCATTGTCGGCGAGGTCCAGCCCGGCCATCTCCCGCCCGCGGGCGCTGACCGCCTCCAGCGCGGCGCCGAACGTCAACGCGCCCGCGGCGACGAGCGCGCCGTACTCGCCGAGGCTGTGGCCCATCACCAGGTCCGGCCGCACGCCGTGCGCGTCGAGCAGCCGGGTGAGGGCGAGGTCGGTGGCCAGCACCGCGGGTTGGGTGATCTCGGTCTGCATGAGCTGGCGTGACAGCCGTTCGGCGGTGGCGGGGTCGCTGTCGTCGGCGAAGATGTAGCCGGTCAACGGCCCGCCGAGCAGCGGGGTCATCACGCGGTCGGCCTCGTCGAACGTGTCGGCCACGACCGGTTCGCGGGTCCGCAGGTCACGCAGCATGTTCACGTACTGCGAGCCCTGTCCGGTGTAGAGGAACGCGACGGGTCCGGGCCGGCCGCGGCCGAGGAACACACCCTGGGCGCGCAGCATCCGCCACGCCGCGGGGTTGCCGCCGCGCAGCGCCGCCGCCGCCTTCGCCGCCTTGGCCGCGAGGTCGGCCGCGTCGGCGAAGTCGATCGCGACCCGCACGGCCGCGTCGGCGAGTGCCGGGTCGGGGGCCTCGCGGCCGGGGGTACGGCCGGCTTCGGCCTCCGTCCGCAGCCGGTCGAGGTGACCCGCGACGGTCGCGTCGTCGGGACCGCCGACGACGGCGGCTCCGCGCAGCGGTCGGGTGTCCACAGTGGACGACCGGCGTGGAACGTCGGCACCAGCGTACGAGCGCGGTGTCCGCGGGTCGCGGTACCGGCCCGGCACGTACTCCTCGACGACGGCGTGGAAGTTGGTGCCGCCGAAGCCGAACGCGCTCACCCCCGCGCGGCGCACCCCGTCGGCCGGTGTGCGCCACTCGGTCAGCCCGGTGTTCATCCGGAACGGGATCTCGTCCCAGTCGACGTTCGGGTTCGGCACGTCGAAGTGCAGGCTCGGCGGCAGGACCTTCTCGTGCAGGGCCAGCACCGTCTTCAGCAGGCCGGCGGCACCGGCGGCGGCCTTGAGGTGGCCGATGTTCGACTTCACCGACCCGAGCGCTATCGCGCCTCGGGCGGTACCGGCCTTGGCGAACACCTCGGACAGGCTCGCCAGTTCGGTGGCGTCGCCGACCCGCGTCGACGTGCCGTGCGCCTCGACGTACCCGGCCGAGGCCGGATCGGCGCCCGCGGAAGCCCAGGCGCGCTCGACCGCCAGCCGCTGACCGACCGGGTTCGGCGCGGTGATGCCCTTGCCGCGGCCGTCGCTGGAGCCGCCCAGCCCCAGCAGCACCGCGTACACGCGGTCGCCGTCGCGTTCGGCGTCGGCGAGGCGCTTGAGGACGAACAGTGCCGCGCCCTCGCCCATCACGAACCCGTCGGCGCCGGCGTCGAACGGGCGGGTGCCGGTGGCCGACAGCGCACCGATCTTGCAGAACTTCACGAACGCGGCGGCGTTCATGTTCCGGTCGACGCCGCCGGAGACGGCGACGTCGAAGTCGCCGGCCTGCAGGCCCCGGACCGCGGCGGTCATCGCGGCCAGTCCGGACGCGCACGCCGCGTCGGTGGTGAAGGTGGGACCGCGGAAGTCCAGCAGGGCCGCCACCCGCCCGGCGATGACGTTGGACAGCTCGCCGGGCATGGTGTCCTCGGTGATGTCCAGGAACCCGGACAGGAACGACGCGCGCGTCTCGGCGTACACCGCCTCGCGCACGGCCGCCGGCAGGGCGGCGAACGACGGCGCGGCGCGCAGCGCGGCGAACACCTCGGTCGACTCCACCCGCAGGTTGCTCCGGTAGTGCTTCTCGCCACCGATGGCGTTGCCGATGATGACCGCCACCCGCTCCGGGTCGACGTGCCAGTCCGGCCAGCCCGCGTCGAGCAGCGCGGCACGGGCGGTGGCGACCGACCACTTCTGGCCGTCCTCCATCTGCTCGGAGACCTTCGGCGGCACCGGCAGGTGCCAGGCCAGCGGGTCCCACCGGAACTCGCGGACCCAGCCACCGATGCGCGAGTAGGTCCGGTCCGGCGCCGCCGGGTCGGGGTCGTAGTACAGCGCGGGGTCCCACCGCCCGGGCGGGACGTCGCCGATGGAGTACCGGCCGTTCCTCAGGTTGGCCCAGAACGCGGCCACGTCGGGCGCGTCGGGCATGATGGCGGCGACACCGACGACAGCGACGGGTGTCATGACTTTCCCTCCACAGTGGACGGTCGGTGGTACAGCTCGGCGGCGATCGCGTCGAGGTCGGCGAGCAGGCCCGCCTGTGCGGCCTGCACCTGGGCCAGGTCCAGCCCGGCGGCACCGTCCGGTGCGCCGGCGGGCCGGGCGCCGACGACCCAGCGCAGGCCCTCCGCGCCGACCTTCAGGGCCGCCTCCCGGGCGAAGACGCGACTCATCGCGGCCAGCGTGGTCGCGCCGAATCGGCGGTCGGCCTTCTCCGGCAGCGTCCCGGCGGCGGCGGCAGCGGCCCGGTGGGCCAGCGCGGCCGCGCTCTCGGCGTGCGCGACGAGCTCGCCGAGCCGCAGCAGCACGTGCTGGCTGCGGGTCAACCGGTCGGCGCGGCAGGCGTCGAGCACCGCGGCGAGCGAGCGCAGCGCCAGCGCCGCGACGGGGCCGCCGCACTCCAGCGGCAACCGTGCCGCCTCGTCGGCGAGATCGCGGTGGAACCGGCCCGCCGTCTTGAGGTGCTGCTGCCAGCGGTCCCGGGCGATCGTCATCTCCAGGATCTCCGACGTGCCCTCGTAGATCAGCGTGATCCGCACGTCCCGTTTGATCTTCTCGACCAGGTACGGCCGGGTGTAGCCGTAGCCGCCGTGCGCCTGGATGGCCGCCTCGGCGGCGGCGTTGCCCGCCTCGGTGGCCAGGTACTTGGCGATCGCGCCGGCGGTGTTGAGCCCGGGCTCACCCGCGTCGATGCCGGCCGCGGTCTGCTCGACGAACGCGCGGGCCGCCTCCAGCCGCACCGCGTGCGGCACGATCAGCTTGTGGGTGTAGCCCTGCTTACCGGACAGCGGCGCTCCGCCCTGCACCCGCGTCGTCGAGTAGCCGATCGCCCGGTCCAGCGCCGCCCAGCCGCCGCCGAGGCCGAACGCGGCGACCATCACGCGGGTGTAGCCGAACACCTCCTGCGCCTGCGTCAGCCCACGCCCCTCGACGCGCCCGACGAGGTTTTCGACCGGCACGGTCACGTCGTCGAGGAACAGCGCGGCGGTGTTCGACAGCCGGATGCCGTGCTTGTCCTCCGGCGGTGCGGCGGTGAAGCCCGGTGTGCCGCGCTCGACGACGAACCACGACGGCCCGCCCGGTGCGACGGCCAGGATCGTGCACACGTCTGCGATGGAACCGTTGCTGATCCACTGTTTGCGCCCGGTCAGCCGGTAGGCGGTGACCCGTCCGTCGGTCTCGACCGGCGTCGCGGTCGTGGTGAGCGCGCCGAGGTCGCTGCCGGCCTCCGGTTCGGTGGCGCCGTAGGCGAACACCAGGCCGTGCTCGGCGATGCGGCCCAGCCACTCCTTGCGCTGTTCCGGGGTGGCGCCCACGAGGATTGGATCGCTGCCGAGGAACGTGGCGAACACCGCTGTCGCGACGCCGATGTCGAGGCGGGCCAGCCGTTCGCAGACGCGGTAGGCGTCCACGGCGCCGCCGCCGAGCCCACCGCAGTCCTCCGGGATGAACACCAGGTGCACACCGAGGTCCTCGCTGCACATCGCCCGCACGGTGTCCTCGGGGCACTCATCGTCGCGGTCGAGGTCGAGCAGCCGGGCCTCGGGCAGCGCGGCCGCGCCGAACTCCTCCAGCGAGGACAGCATCATCTCGAGGGTGTCGTGGTCGAGGCCGGTGGTCGGTGTCATGTCTCGGCCCTCTCGGGGTCATTCGTCGGGACGGGCGTGGATGCGGGGCGCACCGACCGCAGCAGGACCTCCGCCACGTCGGCCACCTCGACGTCGGCACCGGCCACACCCTGCTGCTGACGGGTCGCGACGCCGTCGGCGAGCATGTCGACGCAGTAGGGGCACGCCGCCGCGACGACGTCGGGCGCGGTGCCGAGCAGCTCGTCGGTGCGGGTTTCGTTGATCCGTGTGCCGATGGTCTCCTCCAGCCACATGCGGGCACCGCCGGCGCCGCAGCAGAACGACCGCTCCCGGGTGCGGGCCGGTTCGACCAGGCGGGTGCCGGGCAGGCTGCCGAGGATCTCGCGCGGCGGGGTGAACACGCGGTTGTGGCGGCCGAGGTAGCAGGGGTCGTGGTAGGTGACGGTGGCGCCGACCGGCGTCACCGGGGTGAGCCGGCCCCCGGCGACCAGGGTGGCCAGAAGCTGGGTGTGGTGGACGACCTCGTACCGGCCGCCGAGGTCGGGGTACTCGTTGGCCAGCGTGTTGAGGCAGTGCGCGCAGGTGGTGACGATCCGCCGGGCGCCCGCGGCGTCGAGGGTCGCCACGTTCTGCGCGGCGAACTGCTGGAACAGCATCTCGTTGCCGATGCGCCGGGCCGGGTCGCCGGTGCAGGTCTCGGCGGCGAGCACGGCGTAGCGGACGCCGGCGGTGTGCAGCAGTTCGGCGACCGCGCGGGTGGTGCGCTGCGCGCGGTCGTCGAGCGCGCCCGCGCAGCCGACCCAGAACAGGTACTCGACGTCGTCGGGCAGCGGCCCGCCGTCGACGACCGGGACGTCGAAGCCGAGGTCGCGGGTCCACTCCAGGCGGGCCGACGCGCCGCGGCCCCACGGGTCCCCGGCGTGCTCCAGGTTGCGCAGCAGGGTGCCGGCCGCCGGCGGGAACTCCGCCTCCATCAGCACCTGGTAGCGGCGCATGTCGACGATGTGGTCGACGTGTTCGATGTCGACCGGGCACTGCTCGACGCACGCACCGCAGGTGGTGCACGCCCACAACGCGTCGGGTTCGACGGCGCCCCCGGTGGCGACCAGCGGCACGCTGTCGCCGACCCCGTCGAGCAGGTACGGCGCCCGCGCCAACGCGTGGTCGCGCAGGCCCATGACGAGCAGCTTCGGCGACAGCGGCTTGCCGGTGTTCCAGGCCGGGCACTGCGACTGGCACCGGCCGCATTCGGTGCACGTGGCGAAGTCGAGGAACCCCTTCCACGTGAAGTCCTCGATCGCGCCGCGGCCGATCCGGTCGTCCTCGCCGGGGTCGTCGAAGTCGACCTGCTGTCCGCCGGAGTACACCGGCAGCAGCGCGCCGAGCGCCCGCGGGCGCCGGGCGAACGCGATGTTCGGCACCGCGGTGAGGATGTGCAGGTGCTTGGAGTACACGACCAGCACCAGGAACGCGAGCACGATGCCGAGGGCGAGCAGCAGCCCGGCCGTCTCGACGACGTCGTTGGCGGTGCGTCCGAGCGGGTGCAGCGCCCGGGCCACCGCCTCGGAGGCGAACGCGCCGCTCGCGTACGGGAAGTTGCCGGTGTTGACCTGCGCGCCCCGGTACAGCAGCAGGCTCCACACGACATTGAAGATCATGAGTAGGACGATCCAGCCGGCGGCCGGGTGCGAGCCGAAGAACCGCGACCGGCGGCCCTCCCGGGCGGGCGCGTGCCGCACCCGGATCACCGCGAACACCACCACCGCGGCGAGCGTCGCGACCGTGAACAGGTCCTCGGCGAACCCCAGCCACGGCCGGGTGCCGATCAGCGGCAGGTGGAAGTCGCGCCGCACCAGAGCGCCGTAGCCCTCCACAAGGGTCAGGCCGAGAACCAGGAAGCCCCAGAACACCAGGGCGTGCGCGACCCCCGGCACCGTCCACCGCAGCAGCCGCCGTTGGCCGAGGACCTCGACCAGTTCGGCCCGCAGCGTGGCGGCGGTGATCCGGGCACGTCCGGGCTCGACCGGCTGGCCGGCGCGTCCGAGCCGGACCAGGCGGGCCACGCGGCGACCGGCCACCGTGAACGCGACGATGCTCAGGAGGGTTCCGAGAATGAGCCGCACCACCACGGCCGTCAGCCCGTCAGCCGCTCGATCTCGGACGCCAGCGCCGGCAGCACCGTGTGCAGGTCGCCCACCACGCCGAAGTCGGCGGTCCGGAAGATCGGCGCCTTCGGGTCCTTGTTGATCGCGACGACGACGCGCGACCCCTGCATGCCGGCCCGGTGCTGGATCGCGCCGGAAATGCCGGCGGCCAGATACAGCTGCGGTGCCACGGTCTTGCCGGTCTGGCCGATCTGGAGCTCGTGCGGCCACCAGTTCAGGTCGGTCGCGGCCCGCGACGCCCCGACGGCCGCGCCGAACACGGCCGCCACCCGCTCGATCAGCGCGAACCCCTCAGCCGAGCCGACGCCGCGACCGCCGGCGACGACGACCGCGGCCTCGGTCAGGTCCGGCCGGTCACCGACCTGCCGCGCGGTGCGCGACACGACGCGGGCGACCGGCACCGGGTCGGCGGTCGCCGGCTCGACCCGCTCGACCACGGGTGTGGTCGGTGCCGGTTCGGCGGTGACCGCGTTCGGCCGCACGGTGACGATCGGGGTGCCGCGCCGCACGACGCCGTCGACGAGCATCGCACCCGCGAACACCGACCGGGTGGCCACCGGCCCGTCGGTACCGGCGCGCACGTCGACGGCGTCGGTGATCACACCGCTGTCGAGCCGCACAGCGAGCCGGGCGGCGAGCTCCCGGTCGGTGGGGTCGGCGCCGGCCAGCACCGCCACCGGGGCGGTTCGGCGGATCAGGTCGACGAGGGCCGGCGTCGCGGCGGCCGGCGGATGCCCCTCCGGGACCGCGACCGCGTGCACCGTGCCCGCGCCGTGGCCGCCGAGGGCGACGAGGAGGTCCGGCCGCGGCTCGCCGAACACGACGGCGGCAGGTTCACCGAGCCGGCGCGCCAGCGTCAGCAACTGGAGGACGGGCCTGCGCACCGGTGCGTCACCGCGTCCGGCGAGGACCAGGACTGTGCTCACGACGGACTCCCTCAGATCAGCTTCTGGGCGATCAGGAACTCGGCCAGCCGTACCGCGGCGTCGCCCTCGTCGGTGATGACCGTGCCGGCCTCACGCGGCGGCCGGGGACGCGCCGCGCGGACCGCCGTGGCCGACGCGGCCGCGCCCACCCGCTCGGGCGGCAGGCCGAGGTCGGCCAGCGACCACGTCGTCACCGGCTTCTTCTTCGCCATGACGATGTTGCGGAACGACGGGTAGCGGGCCTCGCCGGAGCGGTCGGTGACCGACACGACCGCCGGCACCGCGACCGCGACCTCCTCGGTGACCTCGTCGGTCTCCCGCCGCACGGCGAGGTCGGCTCCGTCGGCCCGCAGCGCGACGGCGTGGGTCACCACCGGCACGCCGAGCCGGTCGGCGACCATCACCGGCACCACCGACATCTCCCCGTCGGTGGCGGCCATGCCGCACAGGACCAGGTCGCAACCGGCCTTCCGGACGGCGGTCGCGAGGACCAGCGAGGTCGCCACGGCGTCGGAGCCGTGGATCGCGTCGTCGAGCACGTGCACGCCGCGGTCACCGCCCATGGCGAGCGCCTTGCGCAGCGCGTCGACGGCGCGTGCCGGTCCCATCGTGAGGTGGGTGACATCGGTGGCGGCGCCCGCCTCGACGAGCCGCAGCGCCTGTTCCACGGCGTACTCGTCGAGCTCGGACAGCCGTCCGTCGACCGCGCCGCGGTCGAGGGTGCCGTCGTCGGCGAGCCGCCATTCGGCGGTGGGCTCCGGCACGTGCTTGACCAGGACAACAATCTTCATGGCGGTCCGTCCTGCCGGTGGGTGGTTGTCGCGGAGCGTATGAATCCGGGCTGATCAATGGCAGGTTCCGAGTACCCGTGACGGCCGGGCCCTTCGGCCCTCCCGGAGGGGCCGCTAGGACCGCGCGCCCGGTGGGTCGGCGAACGCGGTCGACCGGGACGCGAACCGCCCGACCACGGTCGCGCCGACGACCGACAGGCACAGGCACTCGCGGGTGCGGACCAGCCGACGAAGCACGAAGCCCACCACGGGGGGCAGGTGCGCGACGCCCTCCCCGATCGGGACGAGCCGCGGCGCCGACAACCGGAGCAGCCGGCTGCCCAGCCGCATGCGGCACCCACCACCCGCTTCGATGTTGCGGACCCAGTCGGACCGGCGGCCGAAGTTCACCGCGACCACCACCGTGTCGCCGCGGCGGTAGGCGCGCACGGGCGTGTGGTGGGCGCGTCCGCTGCGCCGCCCGACGTGCTCGACGTCGGCGACGCCGGTGAACCCGACGAACAGCGTCGCGACCCGGTTGATGAGGAAGGTGTGCACGGGCACCAGAGCACGGGGGAACGGCATCGTCTCAGGCCTCTCGTCGGCGGGTCGGTCCGTCGTCGGCAGGATGATCGGAACGGACGGCGCCGGCCATGCCCGTTGGTCCCGTCCGGACGGGCCGGACGGACCTGGTTGGCGCGCCCTCCCGCGTGGACGGTGGCACCGTCCACGCGCATCCCGCGCACAGCTCACCGGTGAGGTGTCTGATGAGTGGCGGAACGACAGAGCATCCGACGATCGTGAAGGCGCTCAGCCGGGTGGGGGCGCGTAAGCCGTTGCAGCGGGTCGGGCTCGTGGGTGAGCCGACCGTGGCGTTGGCGTCCGATGCGCCGGAGGTGGCGCAGTTGCTGGCCGATGGCGGG
>NZ_BOPH01000087.1 GCF_016863655.1 Virgisporangium ochraceum | reverse complement strand
CAATGGTTCAGATCCTTACGCTGACGCCGGGACCCCACAGTGGAACGGCCCTCATCCGGGCAATCATCGGGCCGAGGGCCGCTCCACTGGCGCCTGCGACTGTTGGCGGACACCGAGGATTCCGGCTCCGCGGACAGAAAGCTGCAAGTTCTTGCACTACTTGCAGTGACAGCACGTGGTGGCCTGACCGAGACGGCTCGGCTGGTCGATCGAACCGATGACCACTGGGCGTTCGACACCATGACCGCGACCAGACACACGCGGAGGCAAGCCGACCTGCACCGCAGGCGCGCCCAGCGCGCCGAGGAGCGGAAGCGGCGCGGCAGCAGGCATCGACCGCGTCCGCACTCGACACCGCCGGCCGAGCAGCAGTGAACACGGTAGGTAAGAGTCCATGACCGTCCACCCGGAGT
Organism: Virgisporangium ochraceum; assembly: GCF_016863655.1. Taxonomy (GTDB): domain Bacteria; phylum Actinomycetota; class Actinomycetes; order Mycobacteriales; family Micromonosporaceae; genus Virgisporangium; species Virgisporangium ochraceum. The sequence goes on along the minus strand of NZ_BOPH01000087.1, from coordinate 35,692 downwards.
CGACGTGTCCGCCCAACCGGAACACCCTGTCCGCTGGCCTGGAAATTTGCATGTCCGCTGGCAGCGACCCCAGTTGGCGAACGTGGGGTCGCCCCATTTCTGGGCTTCGTCGCCGGTCAGTTAGATCTGCCAGCGCGTTCTACCGCCTCGGGCTTGACGGGCATAAATCGAGTGTCGGCCATGCGCGTGCGGAGACATCCGCCACCTGGCGGATGTACACATGTCAGAAAGACACCTATCGAAACGACACATGTCATATCGGAATGTGGCCGCCCATCGCAGCTGCATCGATGGCTGACCCTCGCCTCGGAAGAATGGCGAATATGGGCGAAACTGGCACTGACCTGCGCGAACGCTGGTCGTTCGTGGTCGGCGTTGGTTGCCCCTTTTCACGTTTGCCGGCCTGGACACGGCCTGATCATGAAAGAGGACGTGTCGCGTAGGGTCGGGGCCAGGAAGGCTCCACCTAACACCCCGTAGAAGATGTTCCAAACCGTAGTGTCAACACTGGCAAAGCAGCTTGCCGGGCTCCGGCGGCTCCTGCTGCTGTTTGCCTGCGTATGCTCATCCCGGCAACGGAAGGGATGTCGAACGGAATGACCGTATTTGGTGAAGCAGGTCGGCCGTGGGTTCTTGTGGCGGGGGCTGAACGTGACTCGCCACTCGTGGCGACTATTCAACGATACGCCTCCGTAATAACCGTCCTAAGTACTCATGAACCTAGTGCAGAGGTCCGCCAATCAGATTATGACGCTATAGTCGTAGTAGGAGATATCGGCGTCTTAGACCGTGGCTTAAACGTCATCCAGTTTGGCGGCACAACACTTCGCGATGAATTTAAGTATGTAGACAGCGGAACGGCAGTTTTTTTCTTTATCGAGAATGCCGCTGAAGGACTGGCTGGAAAGTTGGAAGTCGCAAGCGGATTGCCAGAGCAGGTCGCCAAATTGGCGCGTGAATCACTAGGACCATGGCTACTCGAAAATTCGCCGAGAGCCATCCTTAAGTATCACGTGACGCGACGCACCGGGACTGCCAATACGTCGACATTGGCGGCCGTAAGGCGTGACAAATTGTCTGTAATTCAGCCGCTCGTGTCAGAGTTTGGGGGACGACCGTGTGCGGGATACTGGTCACGTGACGTGTCTTCGCAGGGCGGACTGCCGCAGCATTGGTGGTTGCCAGAAAAAACACCGGACAGTGGGTCGTGGATAGCGGCGATCTTCTCGGTATGGCGCGAACTTGATCCTGTCGCTTTTCCCACACGAGCCGACTGGGAGACTGACCCTCAATGGATGACGAAATCTGAAATTGATGCCTTGACCCAGCTCGAACAAGCGGAACAAGAGCTGGACAGTACAACGCGTCAGCTCAAAGAGCGAGTTTCCGAGCTGCGGGTCAAATTGGACGACCTGCGAATGGCCACCAATAACCTAGATCGACGTCTCTTGTCTAGCCAAGGAGACGACCTGAAGAATGAGACAGCTAGGGCCTTGGCGGAGCTCGGGTTCCGTATTGTGGATTCCGACGAAGCGAGAATCGCCGAAAATAGCAGCTTGCTAGAAGATCTTGAAGTACATGATGGGACGTCATGGGTGGCGATTGCGGAGGTTCGTGGTTACGGCAAAGGTGCAAAGACGTCTGACTTCCAGCGACTGGCTCGTGCTGCGCGTGGATTTGAGCGGCGAAATGGTCGAGACGCTGACGCCCGTTGGTATATCGTAAACCACAACTTGTCTCAGCCTCCCAGCGAGCGGCGTCCAGTTCTGGCAGGAGCAGAGTCTGACGTTCAGGAATTCGCTCTTGACAACGGTTGCGTTATTGATACGCGAGATCTGTTTCGACTTCGCGAGTCAGTTCGGTCCGGAGATATGGACGCCGTGGCTGCTCGAACGCTTCTGAAGGAGTGCCGGGGTATTTACGTACATGCAATGTATGTTCCAGATACTGCTAACCCGTCTCCATAAGGTCGGCTAAGGCTTCCCGTCTGCCGTCGTCCCGCACATTCGTGGAGCGGGCCGGCGCCCGGGCCGCCATGTCAAGGCGGTCTTGACGGTCGGGAGGCGGCTGGCGGTCCCGGGCGGTGGTCTGCTCGGCTTGCTCGGCGGCGACGGCAGACGGGATCTGAGCCCGACCACCGATCAGCGCGACCGGCCGACGGTCCCGGCATCCCGGAGTCTGAGGCCCCCGCCGGAGGCGCTCTGACCGCGACCCGCGACGGCCAGGTCGTCGCCGTCGAACCGCGCGCCTCGACTCGCCGGCGCGCTCCGGCCGGCGGCGCACCCGTCAGCCCACGAGCTCCGGATCTGTCGTCCTCGGCGGTCCGGGGCCTTCTGCGTTCCGCGCCAGCCGACGGGCCCGGCAGGAGAGCCTGCGGCCGAGCGCCCGAGCGAGGCCGCGCGGCTCGTGCCCGGTCGGCGGCGCGAGCGGCCCGTCGAGGGCCGCCTTGAAGACGTACAGAAAGTTCTCACCGGACTTGTCGGCGGCCGGCCGGCCGGTGCCGAGCGCGTTACTTGGCGGAACCTCGGGCGGCATGGGACGCTCGGCCCGTGAGGGCGGATGAAGCGGCGAGGATCGCGGAGGGACATCTTGCGGCGGTGAACCCGCGTCGCTGGGGGCACGTGTGCGCGGTGGGCACCAAGGCCGAGTGGCTGGCCCACGTCCTGCCTGATCCTGCCGACCGGCGTGACCTGGTCGCGGCTGCCTGGCTGCATGACATCGGGTACGCGCCCGACCTCGTCGACACCGGCCTGCACGCGCTCGACGGTGGCCGCTGGCTACGGGACAACGGGTTCAGCGAGCGCATCGCCGGACTGGTCGCTCATCACTCCTGCGCGATGTTCGAGGCGAAGGAACGGGGCCTGGCCGATGTCCTAGCCGCCGAGTTCCCGCAGGAGCAGTCGCCGACGGCCGACGCGCTCTGGTATGTCGACATGACGACTGGCCCTGACGGGCAGGATCTGAGCGTCCGAGCGCGGCTCGCCGAAGTTCGGGCAAGGTACGGCCCCAATCATCTGGTGACCCGGTTCTGGGCCAAGGCGGAGCCAGTGCTCGTCGACGCAGTTACGCGTACGGAGGATCGCCTCGCTCATCAGCCGATGTAGGGCTGTGACCGGTTCTCGTACCCGTGGTCGATCCGAAGTCGCATGGACGGATGGATCCCGAGAGTGTCGAGATCGGTTCTCCGAGTCCAGCGGACCTCGGATGACTCATCACTGACACGGAGTTCGCCGCCGACCGGCTTTGCGCGGAAGCAGATCGAGAACTGTTGGCGTACCTCTCCATTGCTGTACTCGACCACGTGGTTCGGGTTGGTGTAGATGCCGACGAGTCCGGTGACCTCAACGTCGATACCGGCCTCCTCCTTCGTCTCACGGACAGCAGCTTCGGCGACGAACTCGCCCAAGTCCTGCGCTCCGCCGGGCAGCGCCCACAGACCGTTGTCCGTGCGGCGAATCAGCAGGACGCGGTTGTCCGGATCGAGGACGAACGCCGTAGTTGCCACGACGATACTGTTCGCCTTCGGCGCGTTGGGGTCGTTGAAGTGCTCGATGCGGCTCATGTTGCGGCGGCCTCCTCGTCAGGCCACAAGCGCAGAGATGTGGACATGGTGCGATCGACGCTGTCGGCGTAGAAGTCGAACATGTCGCCGCTTCCGAGTCTGCGGAGGTGGAGAACGGGTGCGTGGGCGGCGGGGAACCCGAAGGCATGCGTGTTGACGAGCATCTCGTCGTCGAACCGATAGATGGAGTTGTACAACGTGGTCCGGTGAAGACCCACTCGCGCGCCCTTGACTCCGCGCAGTGGCTCGTAGGAGCGCTGTACGCTGCGGACCTTGCCCGCCATGACCTCGCCGATCCCTTCGTCGTGTCCTCGTTCGCGGACGTTCGGGGAATCCGGATCACCGAGCAGCACGAGTACATCAGCTCCATCCCGCGCCTTCTGCGCCAGTGTCTTGGCGAGACGCGGGAACAGCTCGGGCAGGAACAAGCCCGAGTAGACAAGGATGCTAATGGTCGCCGTTGCCTGCTCCATCAGCCGATGCCAAAGATCCGTCGGTACGGCGGAGCGCCGGGAGTAGATGCGAACGACCTCGGACTGGTTGATGCGCTCGAGCCGGTTTGGTGGCAACGCGTCCGGCCACAGATACGACTCGCGTTCCTGTACCAGGGTCGCAACAGCGCGGCGGTGCCGTAGGTACGGCGGCCGCTCCTGAGTAATCCATCGTTCGGCAGTCTTCGGGTTCACGCCGACCCGGTCCGCAAGCTCGGCCGGCGTCAAGCCTGCCCGCAAGAGCGCATCGCGTAGTCGCTCGTTCGGCATGGGACGTCTCTTCTGTAGGGGGACATCTGAGGGACACGATGGGACGTCTTGACGATAGAAGAGACGTCCCTAGATTTCCAGAGGTGTGGTAATGATGTCGCTACAAATTCACGACAGTGGTTCTCACCGGAGCGCAAGTCCCACAAGGGGACTGGCTCAGAGACAGGAGGACACGTCGTGAAGTTGTACGTGGACACGAAGGGCAAGCAGGTTCAGGCGACGCGGGAGTCGGAGCCGAAGAACGACCAGAACGGTAACCAGCGGTCGGAGAAGGGGACGGGCCGGCTCATGTGGTCGACTCAGGTCTTCGTGCTCGACGAGACCGGTGGCGAGGTCATCGCGGTGACGACGGCAGGTGAGAAGCCGAACGTCACGGCGGGGCAGCTCGTCACGATCGAGCAGCTGGAGGCCATTCCGTGGGCGACCAACGGGCGTAACGGCGTTGCGTTCCGTGCCGTCTCGCTGAAGCCGGTCTCTGGTCCGGCATCGAGCAAGTAACTCTCGTCGGTTCGTCGCGCTGCGCTCGGCCACCGGTGTCCGTGGCTGATCTTCCAGCAGACCGTTCCGTCTGCTGTCTGAAAGAGACCGGGTAACCGGCAACCGCCCAGGCTGTGCCTGGGCTCGCGACCCCCGGATGGGTCGCATCAGCATCGAGGCGCAGGGCCGTTCGACCTTCTCTCGTCGGCGGCCCTGCCTGCCAGACGTTCGGCCCCTCAAGAAGTTGTGAGCGCAAGGCCCGTCTGGAATTGACGTCCCGAGTCGGACCTCGCGCCCACCGAAATCCACCCTCGAAAGGGAGGACTCATGTTGTCCAAGTCTAGCGGCAAAGGGCTGTTCGGTGGGAAGACCCACGGCACGATCACGGTGATCGATGGCCGTTTCCACCGTTCGTCGGCCCGTAACGCCAAGGTGGCGTTCTACCTGACCGGCATCATCGTCGGCCTGCTCGTCGCCGCTGTCGCGACGGATCGGATGCACCCGATCGCGGCCCTGTTCGTCGGCGCACTCGTCGGCATCCCCGTCGGGGCGGTCGTGTGGACCGTCGTGCGGATCTGGCCGATCCTGCGCCTGATCTGGTGGTGGCTGCCGGAAATCGTGCTGTCCACCGGCGCCATCTACGGCTGGACCATCCTCGCGATGGCCACCTCACCGGCGGTCATGGTCGCCGTCCTCGCGGTCGTCCTCGGCGTTCCCGCCGCGGTGCGACCCGTCCGCCAGCGCATCACCGCCCTGGCGTGGTGCCTGATCGTGCGGCACCGGCTGCGGACCTGCTTCGCGCAGTTCATCACCGCGAACCGGTCCGGTTCGCTGCCGTTGATCGGCATCGCCTACCCGACCCCGATCGGGGAACGGGTCACCATCTGGCTACGGCCCGGTCTGTCCATCAAGGATCTGGAATCCCGGCTGGACAAGCTCGCCGTCGGCTGCTCCGCCGCCACGGTCACCGTGGAAAAGGCATCGGAGACCAACGCCGCCCGGGTGCGGCTGGACATCAAGCGCCGCCAGGTCCTCACCGGCGACGTGGCGAGCCCACTCGTCGACCTCGTCCCCGACCCCACCGGCGACAACGCCGAGAAGGGCACCGACGGGCTCCGCACATTGGTGGCAGTGCCGACGGCACTGGATCTGCCTGACGTCATCAAGCCGGCCACGCCGGTCGACAACGGCAAGGCCAACGGCCACAAGCCCAACGGCAACGGTCGGCGAAGCACCTCGACCAACGGTGGCGACGCCACCACCAACGGCTCGGCGATCAGTTCGGCCAACGGGGTCGACGACGTTGCCGACTGGATCTGACCGGAGGTGACCACAATGGGCAAGAACCTTCCCACGACAACGGCACCTGCCGTCCGCGTCGTGTACTACCCGCAACCGGTCACGACCGCGCCGGTCGTGTACACCCCGCAGCAACTCATCGCCCAGCGCGAAGAACGGGTGCTGCGCTACATGCAATGGCGAACCCGTCAACTCGCCATCCAGGAACAGGACCGCCGTACCCGCCGCACCCTCATCCGGATCGGCGCTGTCGTTCTCGCGGTCGTTCTTCTCGCCGCGTTTTACGGCTGCTGGCTCGTCTACCAGCTCGTTACCGGCCTGCCCGTCGGTGACATCGGCGTCGGGCTTCTCGTCCTGCTGTTCCTGCTCGGTGTCGGTGGCAGCTGCGGCTGCGTGACCATCGTCCAGCACTTCCACTAACCCCGTCGCAACCCCCGGCTTGCAAGGGAGACGCTCATGCCGTCCGACGTTCTGCTGTACCAACTTCTCCTCGTCGAACTCACCAACGCCTTGCGCAACCGCGACGCAGACGCAGCAGGCGCAGTCCTGAAGAAGATGTACACCGTTCAACCCAACTGGACCGAAGGGCTGGTCAACTTCCTGATCCAGGAAGGGCTCCACCGCTCTCGCGCTTCCCACCGGTCCGGTCTATCCGACTGACAACCCCACGTGTGCGCGCCGGCACTGCCATCCCCGTGGCATCCGGCGCCACACCCCCGACCGCTCCCCGGAAGGAGCCCTCAGTGACCACCACCCTGCAACGGGCAGGGCAACCGGTGGCCCCCACAGTGTCGATGTTCGACCCGGTCTACCTCGGTATCGACGAGTACGGCCACCACGTCCATTGCCCGTTCATCTACCGCAACCTCCTCGTCGCAGGCGAACCCGGCAGCGGCAAATCCGGCCTCCTCAACAACGTCGCAAGCCATGCCACGCTCGCATCCCTGCTCGGCAGGGTCCGGCTCGTACTCTTCGACGCCAAACTCGTCGAACTCGGCCCCTACATGGGCGTCGCCGACGAATTCGTCGGGCTCGACCTCGACCACGCCATCGATGTCCTCGAACGACTCCTGATCGTGGCCCGCAACCGCTACTACTGGCTGCTGGTCCACCGAGGACGCAAGATCGAACCCGACGACAACATGACCATCATCGTCACCCTCATCGACGAACTCGCCATGTACTCCACCGTCCTGGGCACCAAGCAACAGCAGGAACGGTTCGTCGAACTCCTCCGAGGCCTGGTCTCCCTCGGCCGCGCCTGCGGCATGCCAGTTGTCGCCGCCACCCAGCGGCCGTCATTCGACATCATCCCCACCAGCCTGCGGGACCTGTTCGGCTACCGCGCCGCGTTCCGCTGCACCACCATCGGCTCCTCCGCCGTCATCCTCGGCCAAGGCCAGGCAGAAGCCGGCTACAACGCCAACGACATCAGCCCCACCAACCCCGGTGAGGGCTACCTCATCGCCGAAGGTGGCACCCCCCGCCGCATCAAAGCGGCCTACCTGTCCGATGCGCAGATCTACCGCATCACCGACTACGCCACCGATGTCCGCCGCCGCAACGGCATCCACACCGCGGACATGAACAAACGGCTCGCCGCACTACTCCCCGCGGCCTGACAGCCAATCACGAACGAACCCGGGGCCGGCCCTGTGCTTGCCGGCTCAAGCCGACCCCGGTCACAGCCCAAATCCCTCTCCCGTTCCTACGGAAGGACGTGGACTCCATGCACCCTACCCAAAAACCGGTGACTACCACCGTCACCGACGGATCCGACCGGTCACCGGCGGAAACCCTGCGTTCGGTCGCGCACTACCTGGAGCAGCACGGCTGGACCCAGCACACCTACTACGGCCCGGGACCCGACCACGCACCCTCGGCATGCCTGCTCGGCGGCATCGGCATCTGCGTCTACGGCCGACCGGTCGACGACCCCGAGTCCTACGTCCGCGCCGGGAGCGACGCCTTCTACGCGGCAACGCGGATCCTCATCGACTACCTCAACGACCGAGACGACTTCGGCTGCGGCAGCGTCGGCTACTGGAACGACGAACCCGGCCGCACCGTCGAGCAGGTCGTCCAGACCTGCCGTGACGCCGCCGACGACTACGACCGTCGCAACCCCACCGGCGGTGCGGCATGAGCCCGAACACCGTCAACAACGCCTTGACACCCAACATCTTCACCTACACCCCGCTGACCGTCGTTGCACGAGACGAGGCAGGGGACATCATCGGCAGCCCCGCCGACACCCTCCGCGCCGCCGCCGGCTATCTGGCCACCTACGGCTGGCACCAGGGCGGCCTCTACGCCGACCTGACCGTGCCCTACCCGGCCGCCGACGTCACCGGCGCCACCCGCGCCGTCATCTACGGCCACCCCACCACTGACCCGGTCCTCGACGGCCGACTCGGCTGGCACGTCGACATCGCGCTCGCCACCCTGGCCGACACCTTCACCTACCCCGAGGACGACCTCCGCGACGACCTGACCCTGCTCGGCTGGCTCGACTACGCCGGCCACGCCGTCTCCGCCTGGAACGACGACACCAACCAGACCGCAGACCAGGTCATCATCCACCTGCTCATCACCGCCGACCAGTACGACAACGACGGTCGCACCCAGGGCCGGCGGTACCGGCGATGAGCTACTTCAACCAACCCGACCCCCGCTCCGGCAAACACGGGTCACCCAAGCGCCGCCGTCGACGCGACGTTGTCGAAAACGACGACTTCGCCGCGTTCGCCCGCCGCATCGTCGCCGCGCACGGCCGACGCGTCGCCGCTGGCGACGTCGAAGCCCTCGCCGACCTCATCCGGCTCGGCGCCGACATCGAAGCGGCCACCGATGACGCCATCGCCGGTCTACGCCGGCACGGCTACTCCTGGGCCGAGATCGGCTCCCGCATCGGCATCTCCCGACAAGCAGCCCAACAGCGATGGGGTGGTGAGCACTGATGGACAACCTCTGCCAGGACCAGCCCGACCGGGCATTCCGATACGCCCAACGGACCGCATTCCTCCTCGGCTCCATCACCGCCTGGATCGGCTTCGCCAAAGACGGACACGTCACCTCCGAGGAGGCAGTGACCGAAATCCAGGTGCTCCTCGACGACCACCACGCCGCACAACGCGCCGACGACGAGCGGGCGGAGGCCGACCGATGACCATCACGATCCCCTACCTCGACACCCTCGTCGCACTCGGCCGGTTCATCGAGTTCTACGACCCATACGGCCACCGATTCGGCATGCCGACCTACCCCTACCGCAACGCCCCCACCGAGTACGCCACCCGCCGCCAACTCCGCGCGGCGAACCTACGCCCCGGCGGTCAGGACATCGCCGCACAGATCCTGTGGCGACACAAAGGAAAGAAACGCGTCGCCTACCTCTACGAAATCGCAGTCGCCAAAGCCAAGCGCACCGCCACACCGGCGCAGCGGGCCGCCATCGACAAGGCCCTTCTCGCCCGGCGGACCTGCCGCACCTGCACCCAGGTCAAGGGCTACTACATCCCCCGCCGATACGGCGAATGCCTCGACTGCGCCCAGCCAGCCCGATAACCCCGGCAACCCCGAAGGGACGCCAGACATGACCACACCGCCCTTTGAACCCGACGACTACGACGACATGATCCAGGTCGACCCGGCCGAATTGGGCTGCGAATGGTGCCTCAGTGGCTTCGCACCTGCTGGTACCCACCACGTCCTCGGCCTCGTATACGTCGCCTGCCGGCACTGCACCGACACCTGCCCCTGCTGCGGCGGGATCGGCATTTTTCCGGCCGACAGCACGTGCCAACACTGCCTCACCGACGCCCTAGCCACGCTCGGCTACACCGCCACGTTCTGCCACACCTGCGTCGGCATCCTCACCGTCCAACGCATCGAGGAGACGACCCTATGACCGCGCTCCTGGTGATCTGCCTCAGCATCCTGGCCGTTCTAGCGGCCCCAACGGTGGCTGCGATTGCTTTCGCGCTCTATCGCCGGTGGCTGCTGTGGCAGCTCCCTCCGCAGCTTCGACTCCTCGCCCGGCACGCCGACGGCCTCTGCAGGCCGTCCTCCTGCCCATATCCCCACGACGTGATCGGAGATCCGCTATGACAACGCGAATCACCGACGGCGTCAAGCTCGACGCCGTCCACGAGCTGCTCCGCGACGTCGCGGCCAGCTACTACATGGGCTGCAAGGCCTACCACATCTTCACCGAGACCGGTGCGGACGAGCGCGTCTACTGGCACATCCGGCTCAAGACCCTGACCCAGTTCGGCAACCAGCTCGCTGACGCACTCGTCGTGGCTCGCCCGAACTGGAAGGTGCTGTACCACACCGCGCGGCGCTACCGGCGCCTCGACCACGACCCGTTCGGCATCCCCATCGTGGCCGGGCGGTGATACTCGTGACCACCGAGCGAGCCGAAGGCCTGGTCCAGGTCATCATCATGCTGGCCATCGGCGCCATGGCCGGCGCCGCGTCCTTCACCCACGTCCACGACGTCACCGTCGCCCACGGACAGCCGAACTGGATCGGCTGGGCCAACGCCGTCGTCGTTGAACTCATGTCCATCGCCCTCGGTTTGGAACTACGCCGCCGGGCACGTACCCACCGACCAACCGCCTTCGTCGGTACGGCGCTGCTGTTCTTCGTCGCGGTCTCCCTCGCCGCGCAGGTCGTCGAGGCAGAACGGTCGGTCATTGGCTGGCTCGCCGCCGCACTGCCGGCCATCGGCTTCCTCGTGCTGGCCAAAGTCGTCCTCTCCCGGACCGCGGCCGTCACCATAACGGCGACAACGAGCGAGCCGGCGACGGCCGACACCACGACATCGTCGCTCATGCCGGACCGGCCCGTAACCACGGATCTGGTGCACACCGCCGACAACCGGCGGCCCCACGACCTGCGGGGCGAGCAGCTCGACGAACTGGACGGTGAGCAGCACGCCCAGGCCGACGAGCTCGTCGGCGAGCACATCACCGACGCGACCGCCACCGAGCAGGACGCCAGCGCTCCCCTCGTGCCGGCTGCTGCCGACACCTCACCGCCGGCGGTCGTCGACCTTCCGGCACACCTGCTGCCAACGGCCAGGTTCTCCATCGTCAACCACCAGCAGACCACCGGACGACCCATCACCGCGCCGGAGCTGGCTACCCGGATGAGCATCGGCCTGGACACCGCCGGGCAACTCCTGCACGCCGTCACCGGCCACACCGAGCAGCACGAGCAGCCGGTACGGGTCAACGGCACCCCGATCGGCGGCACCCGATGAACATCTACCGCATCGACGAACACCACGTGCTCCACCGCTGCCCGATCGACGAGCAGCCGCACGTCATCGATATCCGGCGCACCATCGTGCATGTCACCGACACCGGACCATGCCTGACCCCGGTCACCATCGGCCACGACACCGGCACGACCTCGACGGTCGCCTGCGGCCGGCACGAACCCCACGAACGGCAGTGCGACAACTGCCGCACGGTCATCACGACCGGCACCATCACCACCAGCTACCTCCTCGGCATCACACGGCCGACACCGGCCACCGAGACGGTGGCCACGTCCGGGCTGGCACCCGATCCGTGCCCCGTGTGCGGCGAACCGCTCGCCGCCGTCCTGGCCGCTCGCGGCCGACACCTCGGCTGCCACCGCAGCAGCCGACGCACCCGTCCCGAGCGGGACGCCGCGTGACCCGATCGACGCTGGACCTCACACCCCGGACCCCGGCTACAGCTTCGGCTGCGGCCCCGGCCCGGGGTGTGGGCTCGAACGCCGACCCGGCCACCCCACCCCGCTACATCCCGGCCCACTCCTACACCGTCGCCGGACAGGCCATCACCCGCGCCAACACCGGCGACTACGGCGCCTGGCTCGGCCACATCCGCCCGGCCGCCGGCTGCTCCCACCCCGTCCGGCTGGCCGGCACCATCACCAGCACCACCACCGACCCCGGCGGCGGCCGCGTCATGTCCACCGTCGACACCGCCACCATGCCCGACGGCGTCATCTACAAGCCGTGCGGCAACCGCCGCGCTTCTGTCTGCCCCTCCTGCGCCGACACCTACCGCCGCGACGCCTACCACCTCGTCCTCGCCGGCCTCACCGGCGGCAAAGGCGTCACCCCCGCCGTGGCCAAGCACCCGGCCCTGTTCGTCACCTACACCGCACCGTCGTTCGGCGTTGTGCACACCCAGCGGCGAGGCAAGGCCGGCCAGCAGCTGCCGTGCCGGCCACGTCGACAGCCCGACCCGTGCCCCCACGGAGTCGACGTGCGCTGTCACCGCATCCACGCCGACGGGGAGAAGATCCTCGGCCAACCGTTGTGCCTGGACTGCTACGACCACGGCGCCCAGGTCATCTGGAACAACCAGGCACCGGAACTGTGGCGACGCACCACGATCGCCATCCGACGCGCCATCAGTCGCCGCTGCCGGCAGCTGCGCATCCCGAGCAAGCTCGTCCGGCTGGAGTTCGGCAAGGCCGCCGAGATGCAACGCCGGGGCGTCGTGCACTACCACGCCATCATCCGCCTCGACGGCCACGATCCCGACAACGCCGACGCCATCGTCCGACCCCCGATCGGCATCGGCGTCCTGGACCTGGTCGACGCCGTCGAACACGCCACCACCGTCCGGTTCACCACCGACACCCACCCGGCCCGACCCCGGGGCTGGCCCATCCGGTGGGGCGACCGTGACAAGGGCATCGACATTCGGCCGCTGCGGCTGGCTGCCGACGACGCCATCACCGACGAGCAGGTGGCCGGCTACCTCGCCAAGTACGCCACCAAATCCACCGAAGCCACGGGACACACGTCCCGCCGGCTCACCGATGAGACCATCGACGTGTACGCCGATCCCGACGGCTCACACACCGAGCGACTCGTCGAGGCGTGCTGGACACTCGGCCAACCACGGGCTTGGCGCGGCCTCCGCCGATGGGCACACATGCTCGGCTTCGGCGGCCACTGCTTCACCAAGAGCCGCCGCTACAGCGTGACCTTCCGCATCTTGCGCCAGCGGCGCGTCATCCACGCCCGCACCGAAACCGCGGCTCTCGACGTGCAGCACACTGCCGAAACCACCGTCGTGGAAACCGAACTCGCCTACGCCGGCGCCGGCTGGCGCACCCACGGCGACGCACTCCTCGCCAACACCTCCGCCGCCATGGCCCGCGCCCGACAACAAGCCGCCCACGACGTCCTCACAGACGAGATCAACAACACGCGGCAGGCCATCCCATCAGCCGTCGCCGCCTGACCGATCCGGTGTCAACCCCGCCTTGACACCGAAGCCCCGAACGCGAACCGCTCGACCTCCCGGAAGGAACCATGACCACGACCGACCACAAGGACCTCTACCGCATCCCCGACGTCATGACTCGGCTGAGCCTCAGCCGGTCTGTCATCTACGAACTGATCCGCGCCGGTCGTCTTCATACGGTCAAGGAGGGCCGTACCCGACTGGTTCCCGCCACGGCCATTGCCGATTACCTCGCGCTGCTGGAGCGCGAGAGCATGTCGGACGCCGCCTGATGTCGGCCAAGGACGACAAGGCCGGTAAGCGACGCGGTCGGGGAGAAGGCTCGCTTCACTGGGACGCCGCCCGGCAGCGATGGATCGGGACGGTTACCGTCGGCTATGCCCCTAATGGCAAGCGCATCGTTCGCAAGGTCAGCGACAAGGACAAGGCCAAGGCACGGACCAAACTCAAGGAGAAGATCCGTGAGCATGACGACGGCGTCCTCATCGCAACGAACTCGGCGACGGTCGCCGACGCTGTCACCGACTGGCTCACCTACGGCCTGACAGGTACCGGTCCGTCCACCGTCGCCAACTACGGCATCCTCGCCCGCAGCCACATCGTCCCGCATCTGGGAAAGCGGAAGCTTCGGGAACTCACCGCAACTGACGTAGACCGATGGCTATTGGCCCGCGCCAAGGTGCTGAGCACCCGCACGGTCCGGCTTGTCTACTCGATCCTGCGGCGATCGATTCACCGCGCAATGGCGCGCGACAAGGTCAAACGCAACGTCGTCGAACTCTGCGGCATCCCGACCGGACAAGGAGGCCGACCGTCGAAGTCGCTCACCCTCGATCAGGCCAAGCAGTTGCTCGTCGCTGCCGAGGGTTCCACCCTGCACGCCTACATCGTGGTCTCATTGCTGACCGGAGCACGCACCGAGGAGCTTCGACCACTTACCTGGGACCTCGTCGACCTGGACGGCGTCCCCGACGCTGATCCGGCGATACCGCCGTCGATCCAGGTCTGGCGCTCCGTCCGTGCCGATGGCGACACCAAGACTCGCAAGTCTCGTCGCACCCTTGCCCTGCCAGCCCGGTGCGTCTTCGTACTCCGTCAACACCGCGCCGGCGTGAAGGGTGATCTGGACGGGCGGCTGGTATTCGCCAGTAGCGCGGGCACTGAACTCGACCGGCACAACGTGCTCCGCGCCTTCCGCCTCGTGGCCAAGAGAGCCGGCCTGGAGCCCGCGCAATGGACCCCTCGGGAGTTGCGTCACAGCTTCGTGTCGCTTCTGTCCGACAACGGTCTGCCCATCGAGGCGATCGCCGACCTGTGCGGTCACTCCAGCACGAACATCACCGAGACGGTGTACCGCCACCAGCTCCGGCCCGTGATCCAGGACGGCGCGATCGCCATGGACCGGATCTTCGGCACCGCCGACGGCGGGTAGACACCCAGTTAGCCACCCAGACAGCAGAAGAGGGCATCTCCATCGATCGGAAATGCCCTCTGACCTGTGTCGGGACGGCCGGATTCGAACCGACGACCCCTTGACCCCCAGTCAAGTGCGCTACCAAACTGCGCCACGTCCCGTGCAGCCGCTACAGAGTAGCGCATGCCCCAACCGGCCCGCGCGCGACTTCCTCACCACCTCGCCCGCGAGCCGGTCGGATGGGCCCTGACCAGGCCGGATGTCCGTGGTCACCGTCGGTCAGGGGGTTATGTCCAGGTTGGTGATCAGGTTGTCGGACAGGGTGAAGTGGTACTTCAGGTCGACGACGCCGCCGGGGAAGTTGCCCTCCAGGTGGTTGACCGCCACCCAGCGTGTGGCGTCCACGCGCTGGGCGCCGACCAGGGTGGTCGTGTAGGTGTACTCGGCTCCGGCCTTGCGCAGGAAGTCGGCGACTTCCTCGGTCCCATGGAAGGTTCTGCCCTCGTCGGTGACCACGGCGTCGGGGGAGAACGCGCTGAGGGCGGCCTCCGTGTCGCGGGCGGCGTGGGCTTTGAGGTACGCGGTGATCGTGGTGGGGAGCTCCGCGGGCTGGATGTCGGTCGGTTTCGTCATGGCTCGACGGTGGGGCGTCTCCCGGCGCGATGGTCAAGTACTGGACTCTCCCGCGGGGAGAGGGTGCACAATCCAGCCATGATCGCGATCGGCGAGTTCTCGCGGCTGACCCACCTCAGCGTGCGCACCCTGCGCCGCTACCACGAGGCGGGACTGCTCGAGCCCGCGACGGTCGACGACGCGACGGGCTACCGGTACTACAGCGCCCATCAGATCCCGACCGCCCAGATCATCCACCGCCTGCGCGAGCTCGACGTTCCGCTGCCCGAGGTCCAGCGGATCCTGCGCTCTCCCGACCCCGACGCGCGCGCCACGCTCGTCACCGACCATCTGCGACGGCTGGAGACGCAGCTGGACCGGACGCGCGCGGCGGTGGCGTCGCTGCGCCGGCTCCTGCGCCCCGAGCCGACCCCGCTCGACGTCCAGCTGCGCGCGGTCCCGGCGACCACGGTGGCCGCCATCGAGGACGACGTCGAGTCCGACCATGTCATCGCCTGGTACGCCGGCGCGATGGCAGAACTGGACGCCGCTCTGGGTGAGCAGACCGGCGTACCGGGAGGTGGATCGGCAGGCGGGCAGAACGGCGTCCCGGGAGGGCTGTACGACAACTCGCTCTTCGAGGACGGCCGCGGGCACGTGCTCGTCTACCGGCCGACACCGGACCCGCCGCGCCGGGGCCGGGTGCACCCGGTGAGCCTGCCGGCCGTGGAGCTCGCCACCACCACCCACGTCGGGGAGCACGACGACGTCGACGTCACCTACGGCGAACTCGGCGCCTGGGTGGTGGCCAACGCGCTCGCGGTGGCCGGTCCGGTCCGGGAGCGCTACCTGGTCGGCCCCCGCGACACCCCGGACCCGGCGGCATGGCGCACGGAGATCGGCTGGCCCGTCTTCCGGGTCGCACCGGGCTGAGGCGGAAACGATCTCAGGCCGGGCCGCGCGGGGTTGAGGAGACCAGGGGGAGGCCGGGCCGCACAGGGTTGAGGGGACCGGGGGACCGGCGGCCTCAGGCCTCCGGCTCGACGGTGTCGGTCGACCGGCGGTGGTCGATGCGCAGGTCCGGCGCGGACTCGTCGTACGCCTCGCGGGCGTCGGAGTCGTTCAGGATCTGCTCGGCCTGGGCCGCGGGATCGTCGCTGCCGGCCGCACGCTCCTCCGGGAGAAGGTGTGCGGCCCTGTCATGGACGCGGTCGGACGCCGGATCGTTCATACCGGCCCGGTACCCGCCGGAGCCGTCGCGCAATCGGGCCGACATGGACGGAGGCCGGGCGGTGCGGTCAGCTCCGGGTGCGGCGGTCCGTGTCGAAGGTCGGTGCCAGCACCGCCGCAAGCGCGACCCCCACCACCGCGATGCCGACCTGGATGCCGATCACGAGCCAGTCGAGGGTGCGGCCGAGCACCTCGAAGGTGGCGTCGCTGCCCAGGTCGAACTGGTCGCTGATCCAGGTCCCGGCGACGGCCGCGCCCATGCCGATGAGCACGGTGAGGAGGAGACCGATCCGCTGCTTGCCGGGAATGATGATCCGCGCCGCGATCCCGAGGATCGCGCCGAAACCGATGGCGATCAGATAGTCGTCGACACCCACGTCGGGTGTGGTGCCCAGCGGCGGCGTCCGTCGAAACGTGAAGCCTCGCTAGGTGACCGGCCGGCACAGGATCGCGGCCGGCGACCCGGACGACCCGATCCGGCGTGTGAACGCGACACCCGCCACGTACTCCGTGTCGGCGCACTGTCCCTTGTAGTGGCCGCTGGCGAAGTCCCCACCCGCCGCCCCCGCGGGACGGTTGTCGCCACGGTCGAACCACACCGTGCGTCCCGTCGACCCCGCCGCGACCGGGAGCGCCGCGCACATGGCCCCGGCCACGACGGCGCCGCGCACGCTGTAGCCCACCATCGCGAGACCGGGCGGGCACTGGAGCTTGGTGTACCCCGACGCCCAGTCGGGGGACACGTAACGCTCGTCGACCACGAGCTCGAACCGGCCCGGCTGCGCCGCGTCGACGCACAGGCCGCGGTTGCCGGTGTGGCTGTGACCGGCGAGGCGCTGACCGTCGGGGCAGGCGGCCTTGCGGGCGCCGGGATGCCAGTCGCCGCCGGCCCGCAGGCGCAGCGACTGCACGAAGTCGCCGCGGTCGGGGCTGAGCATCGAGCGGTCCGTCACCGGTGCAACCGCTCCTTCGACGCCCGGCGAGCCGGTCAACCGGGACCACGCCGGTCCGCGCCAGTCGTCGCCGTCGTACGGGCCCGTGCGCCGGCCGGCGGCGTCCCAGTGCAGCAGCGCCCACGAGTTCCGCTCACCCCAACCCACCACCGGCCAGTACGCGAAGTCGGCGTCGGCGGCGACGAGGAGGTCGACGATGTTCTGGAACCAGGCGCGCTGCCTCGCGCCGGTCTCGTCGCGCCCGCCGACGCCGAACTCGCTGACCCACACCGGCGCGGTGAAGTGCTGCCCCGGCTCGCCGGCGACGAACAGCGCCTGCCGGGTCACCACCGCGTGGAGCTGGTCGCGGTCGAGGTCGCGGTAGCGCGGGTCGCTGGTCTCGCCGATGCCGGTGGCGCCACTGTGCCGCGGGCCGGTGTAGTCGTAGAAGTGGGCCGAGTACACCAGCTTCCCGGACCGCACCAGCGTGTGCGACAACGTGCGCACCGGCTCCAGCGTCGGCCGGCCGTGCGGGAGACCGTCGACCGGCAGCCCGGTCCAGTTGATGCCCTCGACGATGATGAGCAGGTCGGGGTTGGCCTCGGCCAGGATGCGGTCACCGAGGCGCTGCGACGCCGCGAACCAGTCGTGGTCGCCGCCGCCGCCCCAGTTCGGATCGTCCATGATGGACCGGCGCACCTCGTTGTACAGGTCGGCACCGACCACGCGCGGGTTGGACCGGTAGCGGCGCACCATGAACAGCCAGTCGTCCTCCCACGTCGCCGCGCTCTGGCTGGCGTTCCACCGCTCGTTGCCGTCGACCCCGCAGCACCACCTCGTGGTGTTGGTGTGGTTGTTGAGGATCACCGCGAGCCCGGCCGCGGTGAGCGCCTCGACCACCGCGTCGTAGACCTGCAGAGGCGTGCGGCCGTTCAGGTGCGGGTTGGCGCCGTCGGCCGCGTCGCCGGTGCCGGTCCACGTGCCGCTGGCGCCGTGCCAGTTGCCCGACCGCAGCTTGAACCGGTTGCCGTTCGCGTCGACGATGTAGCGGCCCCGGGTGCTCAGCGGCGGTGTCCAGGTCTCCGCGTCGGTCGCTGCCGTCCGTCCACTCGCGACATTCACCGGGACCGGGACGAGCGCGGCCAGTACGGCGGCCGTGACCACGACGTGGATCAGCATGCGGTGATTATCGTCGATGAACACCCCGGACGCGATCAGCGTTGCATCGGTGCGGGAAGCGGAGGTCAGCTGTCGCGGACGACCGCGACGAAGCGGGACACCTCCGACCTCAGCACCTCCGCCAGCTGCGAGAGCCCCGACGTGTCCTGCGGGTCGCCCTGGCCGCTCTCGATGGCCGCGGCGATGCCCGCGATCATCTCGTCCATCTGGCGGATGCTGCCGGTGATGCCCTCCAGGGCGGTGCTGGCGTCGCCGGCGGCCCGCTGGACCATCGTCACCTGTTCGCTGATCGCGTCGGTCGAGCGCCCAGCCTCGTCCGCCAGGGTCTTGACCTCGTTCGCGACCACGCTGAACCCGCGACCGGCGTCGCCCGCGCGCGCGGCCTCGATGGTGGCGTTCAGCGCGAGCAGCCGGGTCTGCGACGCGACCTGGGTGACCAGACGCACCGCCTGCCGGATCTCCTCCGACGCGTTGCGCAGCACCGAGACGGTGTTCAACGCGTTGCCGGACTCGTCGACGGCGGTGCGGGCGAACGACGCCAGGCTCGCCGCGGAGGCGCCCATCTCGGTCGCGGCGGTGGCGACCTGTTCCGACACGGTCAGGATGGCCCGTTCCATCTCGTCGGCCAGGCTGAAGCGGGCCTGCGAGGCGGCCTCGACCCGCTCGGCGGTCTGACGCATCGCCTCGCGCGCGCTGTTGATCTGACGGGCACCGGCGCGGTACGCGCCCTTCATGCCGCGCTCGAGGAACCGCCGGTGGTAGCGGCCCTCGTTGGCCGACGTCAACGCCGCCGCCGACTCGCGCACGAAGCCGTCGACGGTGTCGAGCAGCCGGTTCAGCGCGTTGCGCGCGGCCACGACGGCGTCGTCGTCGCTCGTGTGGTGGATGCGGGCCTCGAGGTCACCGGCGGCGGCCTTCTCGCAGACGTCGGCGAACAGCCGCAGCGCCTCGGTGCCGGCCGTGGACTCGCCCTTGGCCACGGTCTCCTTGCGCCTCACGCGGCCGCACCTTCACTCGTCAGTGACCAGATGAACTGGTCGAAGGTCTGCCCGCGGTCGGCGAGCTTCTGGTTGAGCAGCGCCGTCGACGCCTCGATGGCGTCGGCCGGGCGGCTGTGCTGGCGTTCGGCGGCGCGCAGGTCGGCGTAGAGCGCGGTGGTCGCGGCCACCGCGTCGCGGTCGGGGAGTCGTCGGTTGGAGTGGTAGCCGACCACCTGGCCGCTCGCGTCGAACGACGGGGTGACGTGCGCCAGCACCCAGTAGTGCGCGCCGTCGCCGGCGAGGTTGACGATGTAGGCGAAGATCTCCTGCCGGTCCTTGAGCGTGTCCCACAACAGCTTGAACACGCACCGCGGCATGTCGGGATGGCGGATCAGGTTGTGCGGCCTGCCGATCACCTCGTCCTCCGGGAAGGCCGACAGCCGCAGGAACACGTCGTTGGCGTACGTGATGACACCCTTGGTGTCGGTCTTGCTGACGATCAGCTCGTCGGTCCCGAACATCCGCTCGACTCCGCTCGGAGTCACCTGGCCAGCGCGCATGGCACCACCTCTCCGTCCCCAGGGATCCTGTCGGCCGGTGGGCCCGCGACCTGAGAGGAACTCCCGCGCCGCGGCGCGCCGGCGCCTGTTCGGCTCAGGACGCGGCCGGGGCCGCCGATACCGGGTGCGTAGGTGCCGCAGTTCGGGAGCAGATGGGGCGCAGACCGTGGCCACACGAACAGCCGGGCGGAGCCCGGACGCGCTGGTCCGCCGACCTTTCCGTCAAGGCGAAGATCATGTCGGTGGTGCTGTTCGTGGCGCTCCTGAGCCTCGCCGACGGCCTGGTCGTGATGGGCGAACTCGGCGACACCAACGAGAAGGTCGGCACGGTGGCCAACCACACCGAGCTGGTCGACCGCCCGGTCGCTCAGCGCCAGCGGATGCGGATGGCCTTGCGCCACTCCGCGAGCGTCTCCGCGGGGCCCTTCACGGTCAGCTCGTCGGCGCGGTTCCACAGGCTCACGTAGACCTGGGCCGCGGTGCCGGCGAACTCCACGTCGGCGGGGCCGTTGCCCACCGTCGTGGTGACCGGGCCGTCGCCGACGCGCAGGGTCCAGGCGTGACCGGTGTCGTCGGCGCGCACGAGCAGCACGTACCCGGGTGACGCGTGCAGCTGGCCCTTGCCGCGCGTGATGAACCCGGTGAGCAGCTCGTCGATGCCGTCGGCGGCGAGGTCCGGTGCGATGCCGAGGTCGGCGACCGGCGGCACCGCCCCGTGCGCGGCGGCCATCGCGTCGACGCTGTGGATGGTGGTCTCGTGCGCCTGCCGGCGGGCCCAGAACGCCCGCGGCGGCGGCGCGTCCTTGAGGAACACCATCGCCTTCACGTCGTCGGCGGTCGACCGCACCGTGCGGACGAGCGCGTCGAGCCCCTCGTCGTACCAGGGGAGCACGTCGTCGGGCGCCTCCGGCTTGGCCGGGTCCTTCTCGCCGCGCAGGTTCGCCGCCGCCCAGCGGTGCACGCCGCCCTGGTGCGCGAGGAGGGCCCGGACGTCCCAGCGCGGACAGGTGGGCACCGGCGCGTCGAGGCCGGCGGCGCGCGCCGCGGTGGCGAGAGTGGCGCCGCGGTCGGCGATGGCGTCGACGTGCCGTTCGACGGTCAGGTGCGTGGGCATGTCCGCAGGCTACTTCAGGTGCGGTCGAGCCAGTTGCCGGCGCGCGGCAGCCGCGGTCAGGCCTGCTTGACCAGCGAGCGGGGCCGACGGCGGCTGCGGTCGGTCGGTACCACCATCGGCGTGCCGGTCTCGGGGTCGTCGATGACCCGGCACGGCATGGAGAACACGTCGCCGACCAGTTCGGCCGTCATCACCGTCGACGGTGGGCCCTGCGCGAGAACCTTTCCCGCCCGCATGACGATGAGTTCGGTGGCGTAGCGGCACGCGTGGTTGAGGTCGTGCAGCACGGCGACGATCGTGCGGCCCTCCTCGTGCAGCTCGGCGCACAGGTCGAGCACCTCGAACTGGTGCGACAGGTCGAGGAACGTCGTCGGCTCGTCGAGCAGGAGGATCGGGGTCTGCTGCGCCAGCGCCATCGCGAGCCACACCCGTTGCCGCTGCCCGCCGGAGAGCTCGTCGACGAACCGGTCGGCGAGGTCGGCGACCTCGGTGAGGCGCATGGCCTCGGCCACGGCGGCCTCGTCGTCGGGCGACCACTGCCGCAGCAGCTTCTGGTGCGCGAACCGGCCGCGCGCGACGAGCTCCTCCACGACGATGCCGCCGGGCACGATCGGCGACTGCGGCAGCATGCCGAGCTGCTTCGCCACGTGCTTCGACGGGTACGACGCGATCGCCTGCCCGTCGAGGTACACCGCGCCGGCCCGCGGCTTGAGCACCCGCGCGAGCGCCTTCAGCAGCGTCGACTTGCCGCACGCGTTCGGCCCGACGATCACGGTGAACGAGCCGTCGGTGATCCGCACGTCGAGGTGCTCGGCCACGACCCGCCGGTCGTACGCGAGCGTCAGCTCCTGCGCCCTCAGCCGGTCCATTCAGACGCTCCTCGCTCTGTGTTCGCGGAACAGCAGCCAGCACAGGTACGCGCCGCCCAACGCGGCGGTCACGATGCCGACCGGAATGTCCTGTGTAGACAGTGCGCGTTGCGCGACCCAGTCGCTCGCGGCCAGCAGCGCCGCGCCCATCATGGCCGCGGGCAGGATGCCGGCGTGCGGTGATCGCGTCAGTCGCGCGGAGAGCGGTCCCGCGGCCAGTGCGACAAAGGCGATGGGACCGGCGGCAGCGGTCGCTCCCGCCGACAGTCCGACGGCGCCGAGGGCGAGGACGGCCCGGCTGCGCTCGACCGGAACCCCGTGCAGCACGGCGATCTCGTCGCCGAGCGCCAGCATCGAGAGGTGACGCCCGTAGTAGACGACGACCGGCAGCAGCACGACGACGGCGCCCACGACGATCCACACGTGCGTCCAGGTGCGCCCGTTGACGCTGCCGATCATCCACACCTGCGCGGCGAGCGCCTCCTCCAGCCGGGCCTTGTAGATGAGGTAGGAGTTCAGCGCCTCCAGCAGCGCGGAGACCCCGACGCCCATGAGCACCAGCCGGAACGGCTGGATGCCGCGGCGGAACGCGAGCAGGTAGATGCCGACGGCGGTCGCGAGGCAGCCGAGGATCGCGCCGACGATGACCTGCACCCCGCCGCCGCCGAGCACCAGCATCACCAGCAGCGCGCCGGTCGCGGCGCCGATGGTGAGCCCGACGAAGTCGGGGCTGCCGAGCGGGTTGCGGGTGAGGCTCTGGAAGACCGTGCCGCTGGCGCCGAGGCCGGCGCCGACGAACAGCGTGACGAGCACCCGCGGCAGCCGCAGCTCGTAGACGATGAAGTCGGTGCCGGTGTCGCCCTGCCCGGCGAGGCTGCGCAGCACGTCGGCGACGGGCACCGGAAGGTCGCCCGACGACAGGTTCACCAACGCGATCGTCAACGCGATCAGCAGGAGCACCAGCCCGACGACGAACGAGCGCGGGTGCAGCCGCAGCGACACCCCGCCGGCGCGGACGGGCACCCGCCCGGGCGACCGCTTCCTCTCGACGGTGGCGGTCACAGCACCCTCAGCTTGCGACGGCGGCACAGGGCGATGAACAGCGGCGCGCCGAGGAACGCGGTCACCACGCCGACGGGCAGCTCGGCCGGCGCCACGAGGACCCGGGCGAGGATGTCGGACCCGAGCATCAGGATCGGTCCGAGCACGAGCGAGTAGGCCAGGATCCACCGGTTGTCCGACCCGGTCACCAGCCGGGCCGCGTAGGGCACGGCCAGCCCCACGAACCAGATCGGCCCCGACGCGGACGTCGCCGCGCCGCACAGCACGGTGACCGCGAGGAAGCCCAGCCCGCGGATGAGCGCCGGGTGCGCGCCGAGCGCGGTCGCCGACTCGTCGCCCATGCTCAACGCGTTCAGCTGTCCGCCGATCGCCAGCGCCAGCACGACCCCGACGACCATGAGCAGCGCCACCGGCAGCATCGCCGAGGTGTCGCGGTCGGAGAGCGAGCCGACGTCCCAGTGCCGGTAGCGGTCGAACGCCTCCCGCTGGGTCACCAGTATGGCCCACACGACGGCGCCCAGCACCGACGTGAGCGCGACCCCCGACAGGATCTGCTTCTCGATGGTGAGCGCGCGGCCGGCGCCGCCGAGCGCGAACACCGCGGCCGACGTGACCGCCGCGCCCACGAACGCGAACCAGACGTAGCCGACCGGCGTGGTGACGCCGAGGTAGGCGATCGCGAGCACGACGCCGGTGGACGCGCCGAGGTTGACGCCGAGCAGCCCGGGCTCGGCCAGCGGGTTGCGGGTGAGCGCCTGCATCACGGTGCCGGCGAGCCCCAGCGAGGCGCCGACGCCGATCGCGAGCAGCGTCCGGGGCAGCCGCAGCGAGTGGACGATGATCGAGGTGGACGAGTCGTCCTTGTCCCACAGCACCCGCCAGACCTCGGCCGGGTCGGTGCTACGGCTGCCGACCGCGATGCTGAGGGCGACGGCGACCAGCAGCAGGCCCACGCCGACCCACAGGCCGGTCCAGCGGCGTCTCGACCGGGAGACCCGCGGCTTCTCCAGCGACACCGCTGGCGCGCCGGTGACCTGGGTCAATGTGCGCTCCGTCCCACTGTGCCGCCGTCGGCTGGCGTTGCAATTAGGTGAGGCTAACCTACACTGCCAGCAAGTTCACCTCTCCGGAAGGATCAGCCGTGCGGCTCTTCCCGATCCGGCGCGCCGCGGTGGCCGCGGCAGCCGGGTTCCTCGTCCTCCTCGCCGCGTGCGGCCCGAACAACGACAACGACGGCGGCGGGTCCGACTCGTCGGGTGCGTCCGGTTTCCCCGTGTCGATCGAGAACAAGTTCGGCACGACGACGATCAACTCCGAGCCGAAGCGCATCGTCACCGTCGGCCTGGTGGAGCAGGACGCGCTGCTGGCGCTCGGCATCGTGCCGGTGGGCACCACCGAGTGGTTCGGCGGGAAGCCGGGCGCGATCTGGCCGTGGGCCGAGGACGAGCTGGGCAGCGCGGCGAAACCCGAGGTGCTCACGTTCACCGACGGCATCCAGTTCGAGAAGATCGCGGCGCTGAAGCCCGACCTGATCCTCGCGCTGTACTCCGGCGTCACCGCCGAGGACTACGCGACCCTGTCGAAGATGGCGCCCACCGTGGCGCAGCCGAAGGGTCAGGTCGACTACGGCGTCTCCTGGCAGGAGGCCACGAAGACCGTGGGCCTCGCCGTCGGGAAGAAGGCGCAGGCGGAGAAGCTCGTCGCCGACCTCGACGCCCGCTTCGCGCAGATCCGCAAGGACAACCCGGAGTTCGCGAACGCGACCAGCGTGATGGCCACCACGTACGAGGGCTACTGGGTCTATGGCGCGCAGGACCCCCGCGGCCGCCTGCTGCAGGACATGGGCTTCACGATGCCGGCCGGCCTCGACGCGGTCACCGGTACCGAGTTCGGCGCCAACCTGAGCAAGGAGCGCGTCGACCTGCTCGACGTGAAGGCGATCGTCTGGCTGCTCGACACCTACGACGAGGGCAAGGCGAAGGTCAAGGGCGACCCGCTCTACAACAAGCTCAAGGTGTCCACCGACGAGCGCGAGATCTTCGTCGTCAGCGAGGACCTGGTCGGCGCCTCGATCTCGTTCATCTCGGTGCTGAGCCTGCCGCAGCTGCTGGACAAGCTGGTACCCCAGCTGAAGCTGGCCGTCGACGGCAACCCGGCCACGGCGGTGCAGCGCATCTGACGTACCAGGTTGGACCGGTCCCGCCCCACTGAGCGGGCGGGGCCGGTCCACCCGGGTCGCTCAGGGCGCCCGGCCGGCCGTCCAGGAGTTGCCGTCCCAGTGCGCCTGGCTGCCGTCCTTGAGGTCGACGTACGAGCCCGTCGGCCATCTGGTCAGCGGGTCGGCCGGGAGTTTCGAGGCCGACAGCACCGCGAGGTTCGGCGACGGCTCCGCGCCCCATGGGAGGAACCGCCCGGGCCCACCGGCGGCGACGCTGGTCGGCGGCACCGCCGCCGCGACCTTCGACGTGTCGGTGGGATCCGACCGCCTGCGGTTCTCGGCATCGGCCGACGTCTGCGCCGTCCGGGACCCGAAGTAGAAGCCCACGATCGTCGCGAAGACGCTGGAGACCCCGGCGGTGAGCGTGATGCGCAGCTCGGCCGAGCCCGGCGAGGTCGAGACCACGGTGGTCAGCAGCGACAGCACCACGGCGACGAGGATCGTCAGCGCGACGAGCGTCCGGGTGAGCCCTTCGATGCCCGTGGTCGGCTGGGTCAGGTTTCCCGCGAGCTGGGCCACCCGCTCGTTGTTGACGTCCGGTCGAGCCACCAGGTTCTCCAGCAGCGCGTGACGCTTGTCGTGCACGTGCCTGGCCGTGCGGATGTCGTAGAGGACGGCGAAGACCAGCAACGCGATCAGCACCAGCAGCACGACCCCGACGAACCACGCGGCGCCCTCGGGGTCGAGGCCGCCGAGCCCGCCGCCGGCGGAGGGGTCCGTCGACGGCGTGGCGGAGGGCGAGGGCTGCTCCGACGGAGCCGGCCCCGCACCGGAAGGCTCCGGCACCGGCTGTGCCAGCGGGACGAACACGTCAGCCTCCTTCCGGGTGGTCAGGAGACGGCGGGCAGGATCTTGAACGCCTGCCCGTAGCCCGGGATCGCGGTGCCGGCGGCGCGCAGCGTCGCCCACGCCTGCTTCGGCGTCAGGGTGAGCTGCTGGCAGATGCGCGCGACCGCACCGGCGATCTGCGGCGCGGCGAACGAGGTTCCGCCCCAGACGGCCCAGGCCGACTTCGAGAAGACCTCCGGCACCTGGTCGAAGGCCGGGGACTCCTTGCCCTCGACGAAGGTCGAGCGGATCCCCTCGGCGATGGCCGACGCCGTGACCCACGGACCGTTGCTGGACCAGGTGGCCGGTTGCAGGTCGCGGGTGAGGCCGGCGACCGACACGACGTTGTGCGGGTGGTCGGCGGCCCAGGCGGCCGGGTACACCGGCGTCTGGTTGCCGTCGTTGCCCGCGGCGGCGACGATCAGCACGTCGGGGTACCGCTGGATGATGTCGTCGAGCGCGGCCTTCGTCGCGAGCGGCGGCGGGTCGCCGGCGTCGAGCGTGCAGCCGAGGGACAGGTTCAGGATCCGGCACCCGGCGTCCACCGCACGCAGCATGGCCTCGGCCACCTCGACGTCGGAGCCGAGCCCGTCGGACTTCAACCCCGTGAACACCCGGATCCCGGTACCGGGGGCGACCTGCTGCACGATGCCGGCGACGTGGGTGCCGTGCCCGGCGGCACGGTCGAGGTACCCGTCCTTCGGCAGGACGTCGAGCGGGTCGATCTCCGACGGGGGATCCTTGACCCCGGCCAGCCAGCCGTCCGTGCGGATCTCCCCGCTGACGCCGGTGTCGATGATCCCGACCGTTTCGCCACCGGTGAGCGCGGGAACCGTGTAGTCCTCGTAGCGGCCGGGGCCGAAGGCCAGCTCCGGGGTGTCGCCACTCTTGCCGACGGCGGCGTTGGACACCACGTAGTTCAGCGCGACCGTCAGCTTCCGGCTCCGCAGGTCGGTCACCATGTCGCGCAGGTCCTTCGCCTTGCGGTCGATGTTGCGGAACCGCGCGACCCGGTTGCCCAGCGGACCGTCGATCGGCCGTTCGGCCAGGCCGTTGTTCGCGAGCGCGTCCGTGACGGCCTTGTCCCGCAGCGCCGCCCGGTCTACGAGGACCTCGCCGGCGACGTGGAGGACGGACCTGAACGCCTCGATGTTGTCGACCGCCGGAAGCGTGGACCGGTCCTCGATGAACCGGTCGACGGCCGCCTGCCGGACCAGCACGTTGCCCACCCGACTCAGCTGCTCGACCTGGTGGGCCACCGCCTCCCGGATGGCCGGGGTCGACGGCACGGTGGGGTAGTCGCTCGCGAAGGGTTGGATGGCGTCGAGGTTCATGGCGTTCCTCCGTTCTCGATGACGGAGACAGAGGAGGCCCGCTGTCGGCCCGGTGATACATCAGGCGGCGCCGTGGGCGCTGAACGTGCACCAGTTCACGAACGACGCCGGATCGGCGCGGTCGAGACCGGCCCGCGCCTCGAACAGGGCGTGCGCCATCGTGCGTCCCGCGATCAGGCACCTGTGCAGGGCGTGCATGAGCTCGACCGCCGCCACGTCGGGCACCGGTGCGGCGCTGGCCACGACGCCGGCGGTGCCGCGGGCGAGCAGGGCGCTGACGAAGCCGAGCACCTCGTCGCCGGCGTAGGCCACGTCGGCGCCGGACTGGCACGACGCGAACACCATCCGGTGCGGCGCGGTGCCGTGGCTGACCAGCTCCTGCGCGGTCAGCGGGCCGCCGCTGAGGATCAGCGACGAGAACAGCGGGTTGTCCGACCGCAGCCAGCCGTGGCAGGCGAGGTGCACCAGGCCGGCGCCGTCGAGCAGGCGCATGACCTCGACGGCGGTGCTCTCCGGTGGCGTCACCGTCGTGGCGTCCGGGTACAGGCCGCGCAGCCGGTGGATCTCGTCGGGGGCGCCGGTCAGCGCCGGTCCCTCGACCAGGACCACCGGCCCGGCCCGGCCGGCGGCGGTTGCGGTTGCGGTGCGGGCCCAGAACAGCGCCGACGGCGCGAGCGACACGGGACCGTCGTGCAGCGCCGACCACGGGATGCTCTGCAGGGTGGCGGGCGGCACGATCACCAGTTCGGCGTCGCGGGGGACCCGTACCGGCGCCAGCGTCAGCTCGCGCAGCCGCGTGATCCGGTGGTCGGCGCTCAGCCGGGCCGCGGCCAGGGCCTCGGCCGGCCGGTCCTGGGTCAGCCGGCGCAGGGCGAACCGCAACGCGCGCACGTGCGTGGTGACCGCTTCGGTGTCGCCGAGCGGCACCACGCGGCTGCGCCGCGGCTCGACGACCACGGCCATGAGCTGCCCGCCGAGCCGGCCGTACTCGACGAGCACGCGGTCGCCGAGCAGCTCACGCAGGGGTCCCATACCGATCTTCGCGGCCGGCCGCTCGGCGCCGCCCCGGCCCTGCCACGTCCGGCGCCGGATCCGTGACTCGAGCGCGGCCCGGCGGGTCACCGGCGTGCCCGCGGCGGCGCGGTTCGTCGAGGTGACGGGCGTGTCGGCGCCGTCGTACGCGGCCCGCAGCTCGGCCAGCTCCTCTTCCAGCTCACCGTCGGCGGGCGGCTCGACGGTCAGGAGTGCCGCCGCCCGGGTGCGCTCCATCCAGTCGAGCACGGAGCGCGGCGCGCGTTCGCGGACCACCACCTCGAGCCCGATCTGGCCCAGCTCCACGCCGTGCCCGGAGGCCAGCGCCCGCAGCTCCGCCGACGGCAGCGCGGTGCGGTGCCGGGCGAGGTCGGCCAGGCCGCGCCGGCAGTGGGCGAGCGCGTCGCCGCCGTGCCGCCGCAGCCGCGCCGCGAGCGCCGACGCGACATGACCGGCCAGCCGCACGAGCACCGGCTGCGACCGGGCCAGCTCCGCGGCCCGGCGCAGGGCGCGCACCGCCGTCCGGTCGCGCCGGAGGTCGGCGGCGGCGCGGCCCGCGGTCAGGTGGGCGCGCACGGCCGCGTGCCAGGTGCCGGCGTCGGTCAGCGTGCGGCAGATCCGTTGGGACGCGCGGAGATCGGCCTCGGTGACCCGACCGGCACGGAGCCGGGCCTCGATCTGCACGAGCGCGGCGCGGGCGCGCCAGACGGGACGGCGCTGCCGGTCGAACTCGGCGGCGGCGCGGGCCGAGGCCTGCTGCGCCCCGTCGGTGTCGTCGAGCAGCAGGGCGAGCTGGGCGACCCGCAGTTCGGCCTCGGCGCCCATGAGCGGAACGCCGTTGCTCCGGAACACCTCGACGGCCATCCGCGCGGCCGTGCTCGCCTCGGGCAGCAGCCGCAGGTCCATGAGCGCGTCGGCGTACTCGACGTAGTGCTCGCCCAGCGGTAGGCCGGCCCGCTCGTGCGCCCGCGCCGACTCCTCGAACAGCCGCAGGCCCTCGGAGAGCTGCCCGGACTGCACGGTCACCCAGGCCCGGGTCTCCACGATCATCGCCACCAGCGCGGGTCCGATGCCGGCCGCGACCGGCGCGATCCGGTCGAGCAGCCGTTGGGCGTCGCGGTGGCGGCCGCGCTGGCCGTCGATCATCGCGAGGTTGTTCGACGCGATCACCCGGATCCGGTCGGGTGTGCGGGCGTCGGCGAGCAGCGACCGGTAGGTCCGCGCCGCGTCCGTCAGGCGGCCGACGTTGTGGTGCAGGATCGCGCGCTGGAACGCGAGGTCGGAGGTGCGGTCCGGCGCCACGAGCGGCACGGCGTGGTCGAGGTCGCGCCGTGCCGCCGGGATGCGTCCGAGCTCCTGGTTGACCGCCGCGCGGGTCATCAGCACGTCGGCGAGCGCGTGGTCGAGCCGGTGCCGGCGGGCGATCCGGGCGGCCTCGTCGAGCAGGTCCTTGGCCTCACCGTCGAGGAGGCGGGCCCGCCGTGCCCAGGCGGCGGCGCGCAGCGCGAGCACCAGCGCCTCCGGGTGGGCGGAACCGCGGGCCCGCCGCACCAGGTCGTCGGCTGCCCGCGCCGACCGGACCGGATCCGCGATCACGTCCTCGTACACGCGCCTGGCGTGCAGCGCGAGGTCTTCTCGTTGAGTCACCGGGTCAACTTCCATGGGGACGCTGTCGGACGTATTTTCCCCGGCCGCGGGCGGGTCCTTCCAGTGGGACGCAGTGCTGTTTCAGTCCTCCGGAAGGAGGGATGTCGTGGGAACAGAAGCTGAGAAAGTGTCGGATTACGACCTGTCGGCGCTGGTGCGGGCGGGCATCGACGGTGACGACGACGCCTGGCACGAGCTGGTGCGACGCCACGCGCGGCTGATCGCGATGGTCGTCCGGCAGTACCGCCTCAGCGCGGCCGACGCGCAGGACGTCAGCCAGCTCGTCTGGCTGCGGCTCTTCGAGAACCTCCGCAGCATCCGCGACCCCGACGGGTTGCCGGGCTGGATCCTGACCACCACGCGGCACGAGTGTCAACGGCACGTGCGACGAAAAGATCGAAGCATCGCCATCGATCCGTTGACGCTCGCGACGTTCCGCAGTGAGGATCAGACCGAGCTCGACGGCACGCTGCTGGCGGCCGAACGCCACGAGGTCCTGCTGACGGCGATGGCGGAGCTGCCGCCCCGCCACCAGCAGCTGCTCGCCCTGCTCCTCGTCGACCCGCCGTACCCGTACACAGAGGTCAGCCGGATCCTCGATATTCCGGTCGGCAGTATCGGCCCGACCCGCCGCCGCGCGCTGGAGAAGCTGCGCGAGACGACCGTGGTCCGGGCCTACCTGCGGGCGCACTCCGAGCCCGCGCGGACGGGAGGTGTTCGGGATGCCGCCGCCGAACTGGAACGATGACAACGAGCTGATCCGTGACCTCGGCGCCGCTCTGCGGGCCGGGCCGCCGGGTCGGCCGGACCCGTTGGAGCAGATGGTCATCGACGCCGCCGAGACGGTGCGCCGGTGGCGGACGTCCGATCCGGACCTCGAGCTGGCCGTGCTGCTGTACGATTCCACGCTCGACCGGCGCGTCCTCGTCCGCGACGGCGGGGAGCCGCCGCGCACGCTGGTGTTCGGCCACGGCGGCCGGCACGTCGAGCTCGAGATCGACGACGGGGGGATCGAGGGGCAGCTCGTCCCGCCGCAGCCGGGCACCGTGCGGCTGCAGACCGCCTCCGGCACGTCGGTCGAGACCACGGCCGACGAGGTCGGCTGCTTCCACTTCGAGCTGCCGCACCGGGTGCCGGTGCGCATCGAGTGCGCGGTGGGCGGGGAGCGGCTGCTCACGGAGTGGATCGTCACCTGACGGGTCGGGTGCAGCGGGCCCGAAACCGGGACGGAGGCGGGTGGGCGGGGCTATACCGGTCCCATGAGCACATTCAGCCGCCGCACGTTCGTCCTCAGTGGACTCGCGACGGCCGGAACCGCGCTGATGCCACCGGTGGCCCGGGCCGCCGTGCCGTGCCCGTTCACTCTCGGCATCGCCTCGGGCGACCCGGCGCACGACAGCGTGGTCCTGTGGACCCGGCTCGCCCCGGAGCCGCTCGCACCCGACGGGCGTGGCGGCATGCCGACCGCCGACGTCGGCGTCGACTGGCAGGTGTCCACATCGGACACGTTCGCCACGCTGGTCGCGCAGGGCACGGTGACCGCGCGCCACGCCGACGGCCACTCGGTGCACGTGGTCGCCGGTGGGCTGAAACCCGACGCCGACTACTTCTACCGGTTCCGCGCGCAGGGCCACATCTCGGAGGCGGGCCGCACCCGGACCGCGCCGGCGCCGGGCACGGCCGGACGCGACCTCGTGATGGCGTTCGCCTCGTGCTCGAACCTGGAGCACGGCTGGTTCACCGCGTACCGGCGGATGGCCGAGGACCGTCCCGACCTGATCCTGCACCTGGGCGACTACATCTACGAGGGCCCCGGCAAGCCCGGCCGGGTCCGCACGCACCTCGGCGCCGAGACGGTGACGCTGGCCGACTACCGCCTCCGGTACGCCCAGTACCGGAGCGACCCCGACCTGCGGGCCGCGCACCTCGTCGCGCCGTGGCTGGTGGTGCCCGACGACCACGAGGTCGAGGACGACGTCGCCGGCGCGTCCCGCTTCGACACCGACCCGGCGCTGACCGCCGCCGCCTGGGCGGCCCGGCGCACCGCCGCCTACCGCGCCTACTACGAGAACATGCCGCTGCGGTCGGCGGCGCCGCTGTACCGGCGCGTCCGGTGGGGGACGCTGGCCACGTTCCACATGCTCGACACCCGCCAGTTCCGCGACAGGCAGGCGTGCGGCAACGGCTGGAAGGTCTGCGGTGACGCCGACGCGGCGGCCCGCACCATGACCGGCGCGGCGCAGGAGGCGTGGCTGCTCGACGGCCTCGGCAAGCGGTACGGCACCTGGGACGTCATCGGCCAGCAGGTGTTCTTCGCCCGGCAGCAGAATGCCCGCGGCGCGTCCAACATGGACACCTGGGACGGCTACCGCGCCTCCCGCGCCCGCATCCAGCAGGGCTGGGTCGACCGGCGCGTGCGCAACCCCGTGGTGCTCACCGGTGACGTGCACACCGCCTGGGCCAACGACCTGAAGGCCGACTACGCCGACGGGCGGTCGAAGACGATCGGCACCGAGCTGGTCTGCACCTCGGTCACCTCGCGGGGAGACGGCACCGCGACGACGACGGTCCCGAACGCCGCGACCAACCCGCACCTGCGCTTCTACAGCGACCGGCGCGGCTACGTCCGCACGCGGATCACCCGCACGAAGCTCACGGCCGACTTCCGCGGCCTCGACTCGGTGACGAAGCGCGGGGCGGCGGCGAAGACCCTGAAGTCGTTCGTGATCCTCGACGGGAAGCCCGGTTTGCAGGTGCCCTAGCTCTTGAGGCAGAGCGTTTTGTCCTTCCACGCCCCGGGTAGCCCGGCTGGGATGAGGCGCTCTCTCGGATTGGTCACGGCGACGCTCGCGCTCGTCGTCGTGTCGGCGTGCAAGGTGACCAGCGAGGGCGGCGCCGCGGCCGCCCCGTCGACCTCGATCTCCGCTTCCGGTTCCGGTTCCGCTGTCGCGGGGACCATCCCGACGGCCGCCCTGCTCCAACCCGCCGACCTGAACGGCGCCGAGATGAAGCCGGTCGACGGCGACGCGGGGAAGGCCCTGCGCCCACCCCGCCCGTGCGGCGACGCCCATCCGAGCGATCCCGCCCGTGTGGCGTCGACGGCGGCGACCGCCGTACACCCGTCGGCCGGCGGTGGCGAGTCGACCGCGCCGAGCGTGATCCTGGAGACGATCGTCCGCTACCGGCCGGGCTCCGGTGCGCAGGCCTTCGACGAGCTGACGGCCGCGATCGCCCGCTGCCCCGGCACGGCTGGCACCGACACCCGCGAGTGGCAGAGCCTGGGCCCCCTCGACGCCGGCGACGAGGCGGTGCTGTTCCGCACCAGCACCCAGGTCCGCGCTGACGACCAGGCCACCCTGGCCCCGTGGACCTGGCCGGTGGCGGTAGCCCGCGTGGGAGACGACCTCGTACTGGTGGCCGACCTCGGCTGGGAAACCATGAACGGCGAGGAGACCACGGTCCGCGGTCTGATCACGGCGGCGGTCCAACGGGTACGCGCCACGACCTGACCGGCGTGCCGGTCCACCGCGTGCGGGCCACCAGCTGACCCGCGCACCGGTCCCGCGTGACGCCGTGCCTGCGCCGGTCGCGCCGCGCACCGCCGGTCCCGCGCCGCGCACGCCCACGCCCGTGCTCTCCACCGCGCCGTTCCCGCGCATCCCGCCGCGCCGCGCACCCCGGTCGTGCGCCCACCGTCGCGCTGCCCTCCGCCGCGCTGCCCTCCGCCGCGCCGATCTTGCACTTGTGGCCCCCGCTATAGCCGGACATAACGCGAAATAAGTGAGGCCACAACTGCAAGATCGGCGCGCAAAGGGGCGCGAGGCGCGCGAGGGGTGCGAGGCGCGCGAGGGGTGCGCGAGCGGCGCGGGGCGAAGGGCACGCGGGGGCACCAGGTGCGCGGGGCAGGGCGGGGCAGGGCGGGGCAGGGCAGGGCGGGGCAGGGCGGGGTGGCGCGGGGCACGACGCATGCGGGGGTACCCGGCGCGCGGTGCGAGCAGGGCGGCGCGGGGCGCAAGGCACGCGGGAGCACAAGGCGAGCCAGGTAGCGCGGGGTGCCGCGGCGCGCGGGGCGCCGGGTGCGCCAAGCGCCGCGTGGGAGCGCGCCGCAGCGGCGTGGGGTCAGCGGCGTGGGGTCAGCGGCATGGGGTCAGCGGCGTGGGGTCAGCGGCGTGGGGTCAGAGACGGGACTCGATGGCTTCGATGATCTTCGGGCGGAGGTCCGCCGCGTCGATGACCGCGTCTACCGAACCGACCTCGACGGCGCGTCGGATGTTGTGCACGCGGTCGAACTCGGCGGCTACCTCGCCCAGCTTCTCGGCGTGGACCGAGGAGCGTAGCTCGTCGAGCTCGGCGGCAAGCGCCGCCCGGTCGACCCCGGAGGCGGCCGCGACGCGGGCCTCCAGCTCGCGCATCCGCGGGTCGGCGATGGTGCGGGCGTTGACGTCGCCGGCGAAGACGACGGCCGCGGCGGGGGCGCCGCCGAGCACCGAGGCGAACGAGCCGTCCAGGGCCAGCACGGTCATGCTCGGGTTGAGCGCCTTCGAGAAGACCACGAACGCGCCGCCGTGGTAGCGGGAGATCACGCAGAACACGATCGGACCGCGGAAGTTCACGATCGCCCGCCCGATCTCGGCGCCGTACTCCAGCTGCAGCTTGCGCATCGACTCCGGCGAGCCGTCGAAGCCGGACAGGTTGGCCAGCACCACCAGCGGACGGTTGCCGCTGGCCGCGTTGATCGCGCGGGCGGCCTTCTTCGACGACTGCGGGAACAGCGTGCCGGCGGTGTACGTGTCGGGACCGTCGGCGGGCGGGAACCCCCGCCGCGGCACCGACCGCGACTCGATGCCGAGCAGGCACACCGGGATGCCGCCGAGGTGCACGTCCTGCACCACCGCGGTCTCCGCGTCGGCCATGCCGGCCCAGCGCTCCAGCACCGGGTGGTCCTGGTCCGACAGCGCCCGCATCACCGTGCGGATGTCGAACGCCTTCTTCCGGTCGGGGTTGGTGTCGGCGGAGAAGATCTGCCCGACCGTGGTGAACTCGCTGCCCTCGACGGTGTGCGGGAACGAGCGCACGTCGCGGTCGACCGGGTCGGTGGTCGTGGTGCGGCGCGGCGCCGCCTCGCCCGGCGCGACGTAGGTGTGGTCGTAGTAGGACATGAGGATGTCGCGGGCACCGGCCAGGTCGGGCGCCCAGTACTGGGCCTGCCCGTTCGGGCCCATCACCCGGTCGTAGCCGCCGATGCCGAAGTTGTCCTCGGCCGACACCCCACCGGAGAAGTCCAGCGCCTGCTTGCCGGTGAGCACCATCGTCGAGTCGG
>NZ_BOPH01000086.1 GCF_016863655.1 Virgisporangium ochraceum | reverse complement strand
CGCCTGCTTGCCGGTGAGCACCATCGTCGAGTCGGGCGTCATCACGAGGATGCCGCGCGTGTGCATGAGCATCGTCGCCTCGGCGTTCCAGTACGGCTGGGCGCCGACGTTGATCCCCGACACGACGATGTTGATTTCGCCGCCGTCCTGGGTGAACTCGACGATCCGCTTGAGCGCGGCGGCGACCCAGTCCATGTTCTCGGTGCCGGAGGTCATCGAGATCCGCGCGCCCGAGGACAACGCGTACCACTCGACCGGCACCCGCATCCGCTCGGCCAGGTCGAGCGCGGCGATGACCCGCCGGCACTCCGGCTCCGACAACGCGCCGAGCGACTTCGTCGGGTCGCCCAGCAGGACGACCCGGGTGACGCCGTCCGGGTGCCGCTGCGTCGGCGTGGTGACCACACCGGCGACCATCGCCGCCTTGTTGCGCCCCTTCGGCCGGTCGACCGGCACGAGCGCGAAGGAGTCGTCGAGGTCGTGCTCGACGAACGTGCCCAGCCGGTCGGTGAGCTCGTACGGGTAGACCGTGTTGCGGCTGCTGGCGCGCAGCACCTTCAGCCGGTAGTCGTCGAGCGGCTCGACCGGCTCGTCGGCCGGCGCGCCGATCGTCATCTGGGTGCCGGTGGCGTCGAAGGAGATGCGCACCGTGGTCTTCACCAGCTCGCCGGTGGAGCGGTCGCGCAGCCGTCCGATCAGCTGGATCTCCTCCAGCCCGGCGCCGGCCGTGGTGGGCAGCACCCGGCGGGCCATCGCCTCCAGTTCCGCGCGGGTGATGTCGCTCGGCGGCCAGATGTACAGGATGATCCGGTTGGTGCTGAAGCGCTGGTTCGGCCGCAGCGCGCGGCGGATCGAGTCGGCACAGGTGGCGATCGTGGTCTCGGCGGTCGGCAGGGCGACCAGGCGACCGTCCTGCTCGCGCAGCTCGGTGAGGTCGCGGACCTGCGCGAACGCGACGAGCCGGTCGTCGGACGGGTTCTCCCGCGCCACGCAGCGGAACAGGTAGACCTCCTCGTCCAGCGAGGGCAGGCGGGTCAGGTCGAACCGGCTCAGCCGCTCCAGCTGCATCCGCTGCGCGATGAACGGGTGCAGGCCGCGGATCAGCCGCTCCTCGGTCATGCCGAGCGTCGACGGGCGGAACGTCACGTGGTGGTGCATCACCGCGCCGGCGCGGCCGGCGACCGTGGTGGTCAGGCGGCGGACCTGGTGCGGCAGCGGGTGCGCGCTGATCACCTCGTGCAGCGCGCCGGCCAACGCGTCGGAGTCGGCGGGCTGGTTCTCCCAGGCGAGGTAGATGTCGGCGTCGATGACGTCGTCGCCGGTCGCGAGCCCGGCGAGCCCGCGCAGCGCGTCACCGAGCGCGGTGAAGTCCACCGCGGCCGAGACGATCCGCGCGCCGCGCTGCTCGGCGACCACGAACGTGCAGCCGTCGGCGACCTCGGTGCGCACGCCGGTGAGGCCCTTGTTGCCGTAGTACCGCCGGGTGAGGACCTCCAGCAGCACGGTGTTGTCGCGGTCGGCCCGGTTGAGGCGCTGGCCGAGCAGCCGCACCAGCGGCTCGGTGGCCCGCACCATCGCGGCGACGCGCTCGGCCCGGTCAGGCGAGTCGGGGTGGGCGTCGAGGTGCCGCAGGTGGCCGCGGACCTGGGCGTAGACCTCGGCGCGGGTGCGCCGCAGCAGCGGCTGGGCGAACCAGCCGAACACCACCCCGCGGGCCAGGTCGGCGACGGCCGGCAGGCGGACCTGCGTGGCGGCCACCAGCCGTTCCAGCGCGAGACCGACCGGCTCGCGCAGCGTCTCGTCCGGCGGCGGCTCCTGCAGCCACGCGCGCAGGAGCGCGGTGACCACGGTGGCGTCGGCCACCGCCCGCTGCAGCGCCAGGAAGATCCGGAACACGGCGGCTTCGAGCTCGGGCGTGCGCTCCAGTTCGGTGACGCCGTAGTGGCGCAACGCCCGCGAGAGCCGGCCCTGGAACGCGGTCGGCAGCCCGGCCCGGTCGACGTCGAGGCTCTGCAGGTACACGTGGAAGAACTCGCGCGAGCTGCGGATCTGGTCGTCGCCGTCGGAGCCGGTGGGCCGGTTGCGGCTCAGCTCCGCGAGGTCGGCGAACACCTCGACCAGCTCGAGCTCCTCGCCCAGCGGCCGGTGGTCGGAGGCCGAGGTCCGGGCGGCGAGGTAGTCTGCGAGCGTGCGGCGGTCGTCGTGCGGGTCGACGTCGAAGCCCAGCAGGAGACTGCGCAGGTCCTCCTGGCCGCGGCGCAGCCGGTCCCGTACCGGCGCCTCGGCCGGCGCCTCGGGAAGGTCCAGCTCGACGGCCGGCCCCGCGGCCACCGGAACCACGTCGTCGGAGTCGCCGACAGGCTCCAGCCGCAGCAGCGGAGCGCCGGTCTCCACCTGGCTGCCGACGTGCACCACGCACTCGGTGAGCCGCGCCTTGAACGGCGCGCGCAGCACGGTCTCCATCTTCATGCTCTCGAGGACCAGCACCGGCGCGTCGGCCTCGACCTCGGCGCCGACCGCCACCGGCGTGGCGACCACCAGCGCCGGTGCCGGCGACCGGAGCACGCCGCCCTCGTCGCGGAGCACCCGGTGGGTGACGCCGTCGACCTCGACCAGGTGCACCGACCCGTGCGTGTCGGTGAGCAGGCGGAAGCGGACCCCGTTGACGAGGATCTGCCCGGTGTGCCGGTCGAAGCGGTCGAGCACGATGTCGGCGCTCCGCGCGTCCCCTTGCGCTTCGACGCTGACGCGGAACCGGTGCGGACCGACCCGCGCGACCCGGACGCGGTAGCCGACCCCGCGCAGCTTCAGGTCGAGCGGCTGCCCGCTCTCGTGCCGCGCCTGTGGCCGGCCGCCGTGCGCGGTGGCCAGCAGTCGCTGCCGCTCGGCGCGCTCGGTCTCCTCGTACTCCTCGATCGCGGCGGCGGCGAGCGCGACCGCGGAGTGCCGGTGCGAGACCAGGCGGCCCTCGCCGCGGACGCGGTCGATCCAGCCGGTGTCGGCGCTGGCGTCGATGACCTCGGGCTGGTCGAGCAGGTCGAGCACGAAGCTGCGGTTGGTGACGCCGCCCTCGATGACGACCGTGGTCTGCGCCATCGCCCGGCGCAGCCGGCCCAGCGCCTCGTCGCGGTCGCGGCCGTAGGCGATGATCTTCGCGATCATCGAGTCGAAGTCGGCGGGGATCGTGTCGCCCTCGCTGACGCCGGTGTCGACGCGGATGCCCGACCCGGTCGGCGCGTTGAACCGCGCGATGCGGCCGGGGGAGGGGGCGAAGTCGCGGTCGGGGTCCTCGGCGTTGAGCCGGGCCTCGATGGCGTGGCCGCGCTCGACCGGCTTCGGGCCTTCGAGGCGACCGCCGTTCGCGACGTGCAGCTGCGCCTTGACCAGGTCGAACCCGTTGGTGATCTCGGTGATCGGGTGCTCGACCTGCAGCCGCGTGTTGACCTCGAGGAACGCGAACAGCTTCTCGCCCGGGTGGTAGAGGAACTCGACGGTGGCCGCACCCCGGTAGCCGACAGCGATCGTGAGCTGCTCCGCCGAAGCCTTGAGCTCGGCGGCCTGCGTCGCGCTCAGAACCGGAGACGCCGACTCCTCGATGATCTTCTGGTTGCGCCGCTGCACCGAACAGTCGCGCACGCCCAGCGCCCAGGCCGTGCCCTGCCCGTCGGCGATCACCTGGACCTCGACGTGGCGGGCGCCGGTGACCAGCCGCTCCAGGAACACGACGCCGCTGCCGAACGCGCGGGCGGCCTCCTGGCTGGTGCGCTCGTAGGCGTCTTCCAGCTCGTTCGCGTCGTGGACCACGCGGATGCCGCGCCCGCCGCCACCGGCGGTCGCCTTGAGCATCAGCGGGTAGCCGATCCGGGTCGCCGCTTCGAGAGCGGCGTCGAGCGTCTCGACCGGGCCGCGGCTCCACGGCGCGACCGGCACGCCGACCTCCTCGGCGATCAGCTTCGCGCCGATCTTGTCGCCGAGCTTGCGCATGGCGTCGGGGCTGGGGCCCACGAACGTGACGCCGAGCCGCTCGCACAGCTCGGCGAACGCCGGGTCCTCGGCGACGAAGCCCCAGCCGACCCAGGCCGCGTCGGCGCCGGTGTCGACCAGCGCCCGTTCCAGCGTCTTGAGATCGAGGTAGGGGCGCGCCGACGCCGGGCCGAGATCGTAGGAGATGTCGGCTTCGCGAACGAACATCGCGTTCCGGTCGACGTCGGTGTGTAGGGCGACGGTCTCGATCCGTGCCCCGGTCTCCGCGGTGAGCTCGCGTACCGCGTTGATGAGCCGCATCGCGGCCTCACCACGGTTGATGATGGCGACCCGACTGAACATCCGGATGAGCCCTTCCCGCCGATCGACACCTGGAACGCACTCGATCGTCGCCCATCCGGGTGACGAGCGCCGGCTTGCACCATGACGATAATGCCGGCTGAGCTTTGTGGGAGTCCCACAAGTCCCCTTATCGGAACCCCTGAACGCCCCTGACCTCGGCGGCGTGAACTCGCGAGCATCCGGCACGGCGGCACCCTGCGGCCAGGCCGACTACACTGCGTCAATGGTGGTGAACGCCCGGCCGGCCGCCGGGGGCGGGCGCTGGGTGGAGATCTCGCCCGAGCGCCTCAAGGGCTGGCTCGACGGCTTCTACGGCCGTCACGACGGCGCCACCGAGAACGGCCTCACGCTCACCGGCGCGAGCAACGGCGACACCGCCACCCTCCATCCGCCGCCGGGCCTCGACGCGGTCGCCGACGTCGACTCGCTGCTCGCCGGCGTGTCGAGGCCACCGCGCGTCGGGCTACTGCTCGCGCGCAAGGGCGCGCTCGCCGTGGGTGTCGTCGACGGGACCCACGTGAGCACGTCCAAAGTGGAGCGGTTCTACGTGCAGGGCCGCACCGCGGCGGGTGGCTGGTCGCAGCAGCGCTACGCCCGGCGGCGCGACAACCAGGCCTCCGCCGCGGCGCAGAAGGCCGCCGACCTGGTGGCCCGCGTGCTGCTGCCGGCCCTGCCGGACCTCGCCGCCCTGGTGTGCGGCGGCGACCGGTCGATGGTCGACGCGGTGCTCGTCGACCGGCGGCTGGAGCCGCTGGTGGCGCTGCGCCATCCGCACCTGCTCGATACCCCGGAGCCCCGCCTGGAGGTCCTGCGCGACGCGGCGGTGGCCGCCCGCCGCGTGCGCATCCACCTGGTTCCCTGAGTCCCCCGTTCCTTGAGTTCCCCGCGAACCGGCTCTACGCCCTGGCGGCGTACGCGTCGATCTCGGCCAGGATCCCGGCCTTGCCGGCGTCGTCGAGGAACGAGTAGCGCACGCCCTGCCGCGCCAGCTCCGCGACCCCCGCGGTGTCGAGCCCGAGCAGCCCGGCGGCGACCACGTACTCGTTGGTGAGCGTCGTGGAGAACATCGGCGGGTCGTCCGAGTTGATGACCACCGGCACGCCGGCACCGACCAGCGTCGGCAACGGGTGCTGCTCCAGCGACGGCACCGACCGGGTGCACACGTTCGACGTCGGGCAGACCTCCAGCGGGATGTCGTTGTCCCGCAGGTGTTCCATGAGCCGCCCGTCCCGCGCGGAGGCGATCCCGTGGCCGATGCGCTCGGCGCCCAGGTGCTCCAGCGCGTCCCACACCGTCTGCGGACCGGTGGACTCGCCGGCGTGCGGCACGCTGCGCAGCCCCGCCGCCCGCGCCTTCGCGAAGTGGTCGGCGAACTGCGCCCGCGGCACGCCGATCTCGGGACCGCCGAGCCCGAAGCTCACCAGCCCGTCGGGGCGCAGCCGCAGCGCCACGTCGAGCGTCACGTCGGCCGACGGCACCCCGGCCTCGCCGGGTATGTCGAAGCACCACCGCAGTTCGATGCCGTGGTCGCGGGCGGCCCGCGCCCGCGCCTCCTCGACCGCCTCGCAGTAGGCCTCGGCGGCCATCCCGCGCACGATCG
The DNA here is from genome assembly GCF_016863655.1 of Virgisporangium ochraceum. Classification (GTDB taxonomy): domain Bacteria; phylum Actinomycetota; class Actinomycetes; order Mycobacteriales; family Micromonosporaceae; genus Virgisporangium; species Virgisporangium ochraceum. The sequence continues at coordinate 101,904 of NZ_BOPH01000086.1, read as the reverse complement.
ACGAGTACGGGGTGAGGGTCACCTCGGCGTACCGGACCTGTTGCGCGGCAAGGTCCGACGCGATGTCGTAGGTGAGCGTCACCACGTCCTCGGGGTCGCGCACGAGGTCGACGACCGACAGGTACACCTCGATGAAGTGCGCGAAGTCGCGGAACGTGAAGTACGCGGCGAGCTGCTCGACGTCGGCCGGAACGGTGGTGCTTCCGGCGTGCCGCGCGGCCAGCCGCGCGACGGTGGCGGGGCTCGCCGCGCCGATGTGGTGCACGTGCAGTTCGACCTTGGGCAGGTCGCGGATGAAGCTCTCGATCACGTGTGATCTCTCCCTTCGCGAGGTCGAAGGGGGCGTGCCGGAGCCGGCCCCCTCCAGGTTCGGGGGAGGCGCCCTTGATGAAGCCATGCAGGGGCGAGCGTGGCGGAAATCGTTCCGTCGCAGCGCCTCTCGCCCTGCAGCGCGCCGTCCTCGGCGCGAATGATTGCCGGAGACCCTAACAGCCGGTAACCACGGGTCGCAATGACCGCGGCCTCATACACGCTGGATCCGGTGGCACGTAATCGGGTTGTCCGGGGGTGGTCGGTTGCCTACCGTGGAACGTGAACACACCACACGTCGATCGGTCGAAAGGACCACGGGACCGGGCGGTTTTCGTTGTGGACAAACAGATCCAGCCTGCCAAGCTCCCGTGGACGAGCGCCGGTGTGAAGCTCCGGAGGATCCGGGTTCGACTCCCGGGGTAGGCACGCACGCCCTCGTAGCCCAACGGCAGAGGCACCAGTCCGAGATGCTGGTTCGTGCGCGTTCGAATCGCGCCGAGGGCACGTTCCATGGAGGAGCCGGCACGGCTACGGACACGCCGCTGGAATCGGCGTACAGGCTCACACCTGTCGTGGGTTCGAATCCCACCTCCTCCGCGTGTCATCGAGAAATGCACGCCCGTGTAGCTCAACGGAAGAGCGGCTGCCCTACAAGCAGCGGGCTGGGGGTTCGAGTCCCTCCGCGGGTACGTCGGGCGCACCGCACGCAGCCCTGTCGGTGGGCCTGCCGGTGGGCTTGCGCGCGTGCGGCGACGGTGTACGCTTCCTCGCGATGAAGACCTTCTCGTTCCGAGAGGGGGCCGTTTCCACGTTCGGTGAGTGCTGATGCGCTCAACCATCGTGGATCGAGACCTCCGTCTTTCTGTGTGGCGGCACGTGCGCGAGTTCGCCGTGCCCCCGTCGATGATCGAGTCAGCTACCGCCCGTCGCGCTGTCGGCGACTGGGCCGGTGCGTGCGCGGCCGCGCGCGTGGACGCCGACGTCGACCTGCGTGAGGTGGCCCGGCTGCACGGCCGGGAACTCGCGGCCGAGGTTCGGGCCGACCTCCGTCAACTCGCTCCCGACCTGCTGCGCTGGCACCTGCCCCGGGTCGCTCCCGACGGCCTGCTGCGGCCGGCCCTCACGATGTCGCTGGCCCGGTACGGCGGCGTGCACCTGGTCGCGCGGACCCCGCCGGCCTGGGCCGACGCCGGTCAACGGATCAGCGTCGCGCTGTGGGACGGCTCCCGCGTCGGCCGGCTGCCGCATCCCCGACCGAACCCCGACCGGCGGTACCGCCTCGACCTGCACCGGCACCTGTGGGACGCCCGCTACGCCGGCGACCTGCGCGAACGCGCCGGTGTCGAGCGGTGGCCGGCGGACAGCGCGGACCCGTCGCTGCCGGACGGCTGCGCCGTGCACCGGTGGCCCGCGGAGGCGGCGCTGCTTCGGGTGGCCGACGGTGCTCCGGGCGTCCCCGTGACGGTGCGCATCGGCCGGCGCCGCCTGGCGCTGCACGGTGACGAGGCGGTGCCGCGGCCCGCGCGACGGTCGGCGGCGGCCCTCCCGGTGCTGCCGTACGCCGCCACCTGGCTGCTGCCCGATCTGGAGCTGCTGCGGGCCGGGCTGGTTGACGCCGACCGGCTGCATCCGTTGGTCGCGGCCGCGTTGTGCGGGCGTCCGCCGGGGCAGGCGCGGGCGGGTGACCCGCGTGCGGGTTCCTGGCGGCTGGTCGAGTGCGACGGCGCACGGCACCGGATCGGGCTGGTCGGCGGCGTGCTCGTGCCGTTCGACCACCCGCCCGACGAGGTGCGGCGCGAAGAGCTGCTGGCGGCCCTCGGCGGAACGCCGATGCCGTGCCTGCAGGCGGTCGCGCGGGTCCACAGCGCACCGGAGAACCTCGACGACATCCGCTCCCGGCTCGACCACGGCGACACGGCCGGCGCGCTGGCCGTCGTCGAGGACCTGATCGGTCCGGCGGCCCTGCTGCGCGCGGGCGCCCTGCGCGACGAACTGGAGAAGGCGGCCGCCCGCCGGGTCACGCACGGCATGTACCGCGCCGGGCTCGTCGGCCGCGGACCGCTGAAGTACCTGCCGAACGGCCGCCAGACCAGATACCGACAGACGACAAGGTGAATCCACATATGACTCTGGACATCGCGGCCGAGCTGCTCGGCCTGCTCTCCGACACCGACACCGAACCGCGTCCGAACGACCAGCTCGAGGCGCTCACCCTCGCGGTCGCGGCCGACCTGCCCGTGCTGCTGTGGGGCGAGCCGGGCATCGGCAAGACCGCCGCCCTGCACCAGCTGGCCGAGTCGCTGGGCCTCCCGCTCACCACGGTGATCGCCAGCGTCCACGAGCCGACCGACTTCTCCGGCCTGCCCGTCATCGGCGCCGACCCGGCCGTGCACGGCGTGCCGATGGCCCCACCGGACTGGGCGGTGCGCCTGGTCCGCGAGGGCCGGGGGCTGCTGTTCCTCGACGAGCTGTCCACCGCGCCGCCGGCCGTGCAGGCCGCACTGCTGCGGCTGGTGCTGGAACGGCGGGTCGGTGCGTTGCGGCTGCCGCCCGGCATCCGGATCGTGGCCGCCGCGAACCCGCGTGCGTCGGCCGCCGACGGGTGGGACCTCAGCGCGCCGTTGGCGAACCGGTTCGTCCATCTACAGTGGACACACGAGCACGACGTCGTGGTCCGCGGTCTCGGTGGCACGTGGCCGCGGGCGGCGCTGCCGCGGCTCGACCCGGCCGGGCTGAAGGACGCGGTCGCCTACGCCCGGCGCGCGGTGTGCGGGCTGCTCGCGGTCCGGCCGACGCTGGTCCACCAGCTGCCGAAGTCCGAGACACGGCGGGGCGGCGCGTGGGCCTCGCCGCGCACGTGGGACATGGCCCTGCGCCTGATCGCGTTCGGCACCGCCGCGGGCGCGTCGCGCGACGTGCTGTCGCTGCTCGTGCGCGGGGTGGTCGGTGACGGTCCGGGCCTGGAGCTTCTGGCGGCGATGGACCGCATGGAGCTGCCCGATCCGGAGAGCCTGCTCGCGGACCCCGCGACGGCCGTGCTGCCCGATCGCGGCGACCTGCGCCAGGCGGCGCTCGACGGCGTCGTCGCCGCGGTGCGCAACCGCCTCGACCGCGAGCGGTGGGACGCCGCGTGGGACCTGCTGGTACGCGCCCTGGAGACCGGCGCGCCGGACCTCGTGGTGGTGCCCGCGACGACGCTCGCGAGCCTGCGCCAGGACGGCTGGCCGGTGCCGCCGACGATCGAACGGCTCGCCGGCGTCGTCACCATGTCGCAGCGGGCCGTTCCGGAGACGGTCGCCGCATGAACCTGGACCGCGACAAGCTGTTCGCCGCACGGCTGCTCGCCACCCGCGCACGGCCCTACCTCGCGGCGGCGCTGTTCGCGCTGAACCCGGTCGAGTCCACGCGCGTGCCGACGATGGCCGTCGACCGGCACTGGCGGTGCTACGTCTCGCCGCACTTCGTGGCGCGGACCCCGGTCGAGGAGCTGGCCGGGGTCTGGGTGCACGAGGTCTCGCACCTGCTGCGCGACCATCCCGCCCGCAGCGACCGGTACGCCAAGCGCAACGGCACCAGCGGGCCGGGCGAGCGGCTGCGGATGAACATCGCCGCCGACTTCGAGATCAACGACGACGTGTACGGCGACGGCCTGACGAAGCCGGCCGACTGCGTCACGCCGGACCTCCTCGGGCTGCCCGACGAGTGGCTGATGGAGGACTACCTGCGCAATATCCGGCTGAGCTCGGCGCCCGACGGCCTGCTCTGGCTCGACTGCGGCAGCGGCGCCGACGGCGGCCACCGGGCGTGGGACCTCGGCCCGGCCGGCGCGCACGGGCTCGCCCCGCACGAGGCCGACGCCGTGCGGTTCCGGGTGGCGGAGGGCATCAACGGGCACCGGGGCAGCGTCCCGGCGGGCTGGCAGCGCTGGGCGGAGCAGGCCTTCCACCCGCCGCAGCCGTGGCGCGACCTGCTGATCGCCGCGGTGCGGGCGGCCGCGGCGGGCGCCGGTGCGGGCCAGGACTACGCGTACGGCCGGCCGGCGCGGCGGGCGGCCGCCGTGCCCGGGGTGGTGCTGCCGGCCCTGCGCCACCGGACGCCGCGGGTGTCGGTCATCATCGACACCTCCGGCTCGGTGAGCGACGCCGAGCTCGGCAGCGCGCTGCTCGAGGTCGCGGCGATCGGCCGGGCCGTCGGCGGTCGGCGGGACCAGGTGAGCGTGCTCTCCTGCGACGCCGCCGCCGGCGTCGCCCACCCGCTGTGCCGCGCCGAGGGCATCCCGCTGATCGGGGGAGGGGGCACCGACATGCGGGAGGGTTTCACGACGGTGCTGTCCCGCCGCCCGCGCCCCGACGTGGTCGTCGTCCTGACCGACGGCGAAACCCCGTGGCCGAGCACGCAGCCACCGTGCCGCACCGTCGTCGGACTGTTCCCCCGCCGCAAGGTCCAGAACGAGGACCACTACGACGACCCACCGCCGTCGTGGGCCCGCGTCGTCACCATCGGTTGAGCCGGAGGGGGCAGGGCCCGGGGCGACGGCGTCCGGCTCGACGCGACCAGCGCGGCCAGGCCGGCGAAGATGACGGCGGCGACCACGCCGGTGAGCTGGAGGCCGTCGGTGAACGCCTCCCGGGCCCGGTGCAGCAGGTCAGCGGCGTCGGCGGCGGGCAGGCGGGCGGCCGCGGAGAGCGCCCCGGCGAAGGAGTCCGACGTACCGTGCATCCGGTCGCGGTAGACGGCGGCGCCCAGCGCCAGCACGGTGACGCCGACGACCACCAGAGGCAGGCCGGTCCCGACCAGCAGCAGGCCGCCGAGCGCCGACACGACCAGCCCACCGGCGATCGCGACCGGCGGCGGCACCCGCCGGGCCAGCAGCGGCGCGGTCATCGTGCCGACCGCCACGCCCAGGCCCATCGGCGCGAACAGCACCGCCGCCACGAACGGCGGGTGGCCGGGCACACCCTGCAGGTACTGGGTCACCGACAGGCCCGTGCCCGCCATCGCCACACCGGCGAACACCAGCGCGACGACGACGGCCCGGAACGGGCGGCTCCGGAACAGGCGCACGTCGAGCAACGGCCGGTCCAGCCGCAACTGCCGCCGCACGAACAGGACACCAGCCACCGCCGGCACCAGAGCCACCGCCGGCACCAGAGCCACGCTCACGAGCGTCACCCCAGTCCGCGGTCGGGGTCGTCGCGGAACATGTTCGTGATCAGAGCGAGGGTCGACGGCATGAGCGTGGCACCGGCGACGCCGATCAGCGCCCGCACCACGATGAGCATCAGCGGGCCGGACGCGAACGCGCCCGCCACCGACAGCACCCCGAACGCCGCCCCGCGGGCGAGGAGCAGCCTGCGACGGCCGATGCGGTCACCGAGCGTGCCCATCGTGATGACGAGTCCGGCGACCATGAAGCCGTAGGCGTCGCTGATCCACAGCTGTTCGACCGGGCCGGCGCCCAGGTCGGCGCTCAGCTCCTTCCGTGATCGTCACCCGGCGGTCGGAGCGATCCGGCGTGGCTTGACACGCGTCCGTGGGAAAGTTGCCGGCGGGATGTCAAGAACGCGTGGGCGGCTCCGACCGGCCGGTGACAGTGACCCACGAGAGGGAGCGCGAGATGAAGTTCGTCATCAGCATGTACATCAACCCGGCCGTGCTCGACGCGTTGACGGAGGAGGAGCGGCAGGCGATCGGCGAGGGCCACGGGCGGTTCATGGACTCGCTGAAGGAGTCCGGGGAGTTCATCCTCACGCAGGCGCTCGTCGACCCGTCGCAGGCGGCCGTGGTGTCGGTGCGCAACGGCCAGCCGGCGGTCACCGACGGGCCGTTCCTCGAGGCCAAGGAGCACGTCGGCGGCTTCTACCTCGTCGACGTGGAGACCAAGGAGCGGGCGCTGGAGCTGGCGGCGCAGATCCCCGACGCCGCGATCCCGGGGCTGGGCATCGAGGTGCGCCAGGTGATGTTCTTCGACGGTTCCCTGGAGCCGTGACGACACCCGCGATCGAGGACCTGCTGCGTGAGTACACGCCGCAGGTCCTCGGCGTCCTGGTGCGCCGGTACCGCCAGTTCGAGGCGTGCGAGGACGCGGTGCAGGAGGCCGTGCTCGCCGCCGCCACGCAGTGGCCGGCCGGCGGGGTGCCGGTCAACCCGCGCGGCTGGCTGGTGACCGTCGCGTCGCGGCGGCTCATCGACGAGTGGCGCAGCGAGCACGCGCGTCGCGAGCGGGAGACGGCCATCGCGGTCGAGCCGCCGCCCGACGAGGTGCCCGACACCGACGACACGCTCGACCTGCTGTTCCTGTGCTGCCACCCCGCGCTGACACCGGCCTCGCAGACGGCGCTGACGCTGCGGGCCGTCGGCGGCCTCACCACCGCCGAGATCGCCCGTGCGTTCCTGGTGCCGGAGGCCACGATGGCGGCCCGGATCAGCCGCGCCAAGCAGCGGATCCGGGCGGCCGGAAGCTCGTTCCCGGTGCCGGCCGGGGAGAACCGGCTCGGCGCCGTGCTGCACGTGCTGTACCTCATCTTCAACGAGGGCTACACCGCCTCGTCCGGCGCCGAACTGCACCGCGCCGACCTCGCCCGCGAGGCGATCCGGCTGACCCGCATGGTCCACGCGCGGCTGCCCGACGACAGCGAGGTCACCGGCCTGCTCGCGCTGATGCTGCTCACCGACGCCCGGCGCGACGCGCGCACGACCGCCACCGGCGACCTGGTGCCGCTGCGCGAGCAGGACCGCTCGACCTGGAACCGCGCGCTGATCGAGGAGGGCACGACGCTGGCCGGGGCGGCGCTGGGCGGGCCCACGCTCGGCCCCTACCAGCTCCAGGCGGCGATCGCCGCCACGCACGCCGACGCCGCGTCGGCCGACGGGACGGACTGGCGGCAGGTGCACGCGCTGTACCTGATCCTGCAACGGATCGCGCCGAACCCGATGGTCATCCTCAACCGGGCGGTCGCGCTCGCCGAGGTCGAGGGGCCGGTCGCCGGGCTCGCCCTGCTGTCCACACTGGACGACGACGAGCGGCTCGCCGGACACCACCGGCTGCTGTCGGTGCGGGCTCATCTGCTGGAGAAGGCCGGCGACACCCGCGCGGCGTACGAGCACTACCGCCGCGCGGCCAGGGCGACGGCGAGCGTCGCCGAGCAGCGCTACCTCGAAGGCCGGGCGGCCGCGTGTCAGCCGACCTCCACCCCGTAGGGCATTCCGGTGACGGGACCGCCGCCCCCGGCCAGCGCCGTGGCGATCGCGGCGGCGGCCGGCGGGTAGGCCAGCTCGCCGAGGCCGCCGATCGGCGCGTCCGAGCGCACCAGCACGACGTCGATGTCCGGGCAGTCGGTGATGCGGGCCCACGCGTAGTCGCGGAACGACGACTGCACGACGGCACCGTTCCGCACGGTGATCTGCGCACCGAGCACAGTGGACAGTGCGTCGAGCACGGCTCCCTCGACCTGCGCCACCACCCCCGACGGGTGGATCGGCACGCCGACGTCGACGGCCACCGTCACCCGGCGCACCCTCCGGGCGGTCGGGTCGGCGTCGACGACCACCGCGATCGCGGAGTCGTACTCGAGGTGGCAGGCCGCGGCCCGGCTGTGCTGAGAACGGCTCGACCCGACCGGCGTGCCGGCCTCGAGCGCGGCGGCGTCGAGCACCGCACGCAGCCGCGAACCCTCCGGTAGCAGCCGCCGCCGCACCGCGATCGGGTCGTGGCCGCCGCGCCGCGCGAGCTCACCGAGGAAGCACTCCTCGGCGTAGGCGAACTGGCCCGCGTAGACCGAGCGCCAGAAGCCGGTGCGCAGGGGAGCGGGGCGCAGCGTCACCGACACCTCGCCGGGCACCGCGTAGGGGAAGTGGTCGCCGCTCGCCCGCACCACGGCCGGGTTGGCGAACGGCGGCGAGACGGTCAGCGGCCACGTCGCCACCTGGTGGACGCGGGTGGTCGGTACGCCGTCGGGGCCGAGCGTCGCGGCGAGCCGGTGCGCCGACATCGGACGGTACGAGTCGTGGCGGGTGTCGTCGTCGCGGGTCCAGCGCACGGTGACCGGTCTCCCGACGGCCTGCGAACACGCGACCGCCTCCTGCACCGGGTCGATCTCGATGCGCCGGCCGAACGCGCCACCGGCGAGCGTCGGCGTCACGTGGACCTGGGTGTCGGGCCGGCCGAGCTGGGCGGCCAGCGTGGTGCGCAGCCCGCCCGGGTTCTGCACCGGCGCCCACACCCGCACCGCGTCGGCGGTGACGTCGGCGGTGGCGTTCATCGGCTCCATCGGCGCGTGCGCCAGCAGCGGCAGGCGGTAGACCCGTTGCGCGTCGAAGGTTCCGGTGAGCGGCGGCAGCGCCGCCTCCAGGTCGGCCAGCCACGCGCGGCTGTCGGCCGTCGGGGTCCCGCCGGTCCAGGTGACCCGCAGCGCGTCGCGCCCGCGCAGCGCTGCCGCCGTCGACGTGGCGACCACCGCGACCCCGCCCTGCCCCGCCCCGGGCGGAACCAGCCGGACGACCGCGACCACCCCGGCCACCGCCCGCGCGGCGGCGTCGTCGACCGTGTCGACGACCGCGCCGATCCACTGTGGACGCGCGACGACCGCGACGAGGCGGCCCGCCGGCGCCGACTCCACCCCGTACGCCGCGCGCCCGGTGACGACCGCGCGCGCGTCGGACCGCCCTGCCGGGGTGCGCCCGATGAGCCGCCACCGCTCCGGCGGCGTCAGCGTGACCGGCACCGTCGCCGGGTCGAGCGCGGCGGCGTCGGCCACCAGCGCGCGGTAGGGCAGCGCCCGCCGGCGCGGATGCTCGACCCGGCCGCCGCGCGCGACGCACTCCGCGACCGGCACCTGCCAGCGGGCCGCCGCCGCGGCCACGAGCAGGCACCGCGCCGTGGCCGACGCGGCGCGCAGCGGCCCGGTGATGTGCCTGCTGGACATCGAGTTGCCCACGGACTGCGAGCCGTACCGGGCGGTGTCGCCGGGCGCCTGTTCGAGCGTCACGTCGGCGACCTCGACGGCCAGCTCCTCGGCGACGAGGACCGCGGCCATGGTCCGCACGCCCTGGCCGGTGTCGGGCTTCGGGACGGTGGCGACCACGCGCCCCTGGGCGTCCACCCGCACGAACACCGTGGGCGCCAGCGCCGGTGCCTCCGCGCCCAGCGGGAGGACCACCGGGACCGCCACGACGAGCGCGCCCGACCTCAGCAGCGTCCGACGCGCGATCACCGCGCACCCCTGGCGAGCTCGGCAGCGCGCCGGACCGCGGCCCGGATGCGCGGGTACGTGCCGCACCGGCAGACGTTGTCGCGCAACGCCTCGTCGATCTGCGCGTCGGTCGGGTCGGGCACGCGGGCGAGCAGAGCCACGGTCGCCATGATTTGGCCCGGTTGGCAGTAGCCGCACTGGGCCACGTCGAGCTCGAGCCAGGCGCGCTGCACGGGATGGTCGCCGCGCGCCGACAGCCCCTCGATCGTGGTGATCCGGTCGCCCTCGGACTCCGCGACCGTGCGCACGCACGGCCGCGTCGCCGCGCCGTCGACCAGCGAGACGCACGCGCCGCAGGCGCCGATGCCGCACCCGTACCTCGGACCCGTGAGGCCGAGCTCGTCCCGCAGCGCCCACAGGAGGGGCGTGTCACCCGGGACGTCGACCACCTGACGCCTGCCGTTGACGTGCAACCGGTACCGCGACACCACGACCCCCTCGCTTCGTGCATCGATCATTGTGGATGATGGTGCCGCGAAGTATCGGGCGTTCGGCCAGCGCTACCGCCGGACCTACCGCCGGACCACGCCGGTGGCCGTACAGCTCGTGCCGTCGGGTCCCGCGCCGATCTTCTCCGGTTCCTCGCCGGTGTCGTTGCCCTCGAACAGGTCGCACAGGCCCAGGTCGTCGTCGCCGACGATGGTGATGTTCGACAGCAGCGCGGTGTCGCCGAGGTTGACGTTGATGCCGACGAGCACGCCGCCGGGTGCGGTGGCCGCGATTCCCGACAGCGTCACCGTGCGGGCGGCCTGGGTGGAGCAGTTGCCGCACGACCGGTAGAGCTTGCCGAAGTCGCTCACCTCGAAGTTGCGGATCGTCACCGAGCCGCCGGCGCCGCGGTTGTCCTGGAACACCTTGTCGTCGGCCCGGGCGGCGCTGCCGCCGTCGACGACCACCGTGGCGTCGGTGCCGCGGAACGTGGCGGCGTCCTCGCCGACGTCCTCCCAGAAGACGTCGCGCAGCGTGCAGCTGCCGGCGCAGTGCACCCCGTCCGCGGCCGGCGACCCGATGATGACGTTCGTCAGCGTGGCGCCCGGTGCCAGCGAGAACAACGGGTCCTGGCCCTCGGCCTGGCCGTCGCCGCCGAGGTCGCCGGCACCGACGAAGCGCCGGTTGCCACCGTCGAAGACGCCGGTGACCTCGATGGTCGCGGTGACGGTCTGCTCGCCCGCCGCCGGTGGCACGTCGGCCGACGCGTACGTGGCGGCCACCGCACCCGCTCCGAGGACGACCGCTGTCGCGGCCGCCACGATCAGTTTCCGGCTCATCCGGTTGGCCCTCCTTCGCGAGTGGCTTCGTAGAGGCGTACGGCCGGCCGGAGGGGAACGGGTCTCAAAGATGCCTTAAATCGACCGTAATCACTCAATGTGTCCGGCCGGCGCCTCTGGCCCGGAACTAGAACGTGTTCTAGTCTGGTCCCATGCGGTTCACCTATGCCGAGGCGATGACGCTGGCGTCCCACTACGTGCCGCTGGCGCAGGCCGCCGAGGCGGCCGGCTACACGAGCATGACGGTGGCCGACAGCCTGATCTACCCGGAGGAGTCCGACAGCAGGTACCCGTACACCGCCAGCGGCGACCGGGAGTTCCTGCGGGGCAAGGAGTTCATCGAGACGTTCGTCCTGTGCGCGCAGCTGTTCGCGGTCACCTCGACGCTGCGGCTGACGCCGTTCGTGCTCAAGCTTCCGGTGCGCCCGCCCGTGCTCGTGGCCAAACAGGCGTCGTCGCTGGCGTTCCTGTCGGGCAACCGGCTCGGGCTCGGCGTGGGGCTGTCGCCGTGGCCGGAGGACTTCGCGGCGCTCGGCGTGCCGTGGGAGGCGCGCGGCCGGCGCATGGACGAGTGCATCGACATCCTGCGCGGACTCACCGGCGGCGGGTTCTTCGGCTACGACGGGGAGTTCTACTCGTTCCAGCCGCTGCAGCAGTGCCCCGCGCCCACTCAGCGGATCCCGCTCCTCGTGGGCGGGCACTCCGACGCGGCGCTGCGCCGCGCCGTCGTCAAGGGCGACGGGTGGATGCACGCCGGCGGCGACGCCGCGGAGCTCGACCGGCTGCTCGACCGGCTCGCCGAGATCCGGCGCGCCGAGGGCGACACCCGCGACGACTTCGAGGTGCACGTCATCTCGTTCGACGCGTACACCGTCGAGGGCGTGCGGCGCCTCGCGGACAAGGGTGTCACCGACTGCATCGTCGGGTTCCGCGACCCCTACATCGACGGCGCCGACACCGAACCGCTGGAGGCGAAGGTCAAACACCTGCGGTGGTACGCCGAGAACATCATCGCGAAGGTGTGACGCACGGCCCGGCCCGCCAGCCCCAGCGGACGCCGCCGAAGACCTCGACGATCCCGCGGCCCGTGGCGTCGCGGCGGCCGGTGTCGCGGACGAGGAACGCCTCCGCCGTGAACCGGTGCGCGGACCCGACCCCGGCCCGGGCCGACGCCTGCAGGTTCACCACCGGCACCCCGTCGACCGACGTGTGGCCGCCGTACGGGTGGAACGGGTTCGCCCGGCCGCCCCGGTCGACCGCGGCGACGCCGTCGTACCGGGTCACCTGGATCCAGTGCACCGCGTCGTCGGCGGGCGGGTCACCGTGCCGGACGTCCGGCTCGTACACCAGGTGCAGGTCGGCGCCGACGCCGGTCGCACCGGTCTCCTGGGCGACGAACACGCTGTGCGACCGGATCCGCAGCGCCGCGCCGCCGGGAAAGCCGCCCTGGTACCGGAACGCGTAGTGCCCGCCGCATTCCCGGTCGAGCACCGCGGCGAAGTCGACGTCCGGGTCGGCGGGCCGGTCCCCGTACCGGGGCGCGAACGGGTCACCCGGCCGGTCGCACGGGAGCAGGCCGACCCGGTACGGCCGTCCATCGTGGACGAACTCGACCGCGGTGACGTGCCCGCCCAGCGTCCGCGCCGCCGCGCCCGGCCACCCGGTCGGCATGCTGGGCCGGTGGTCGGCGACGAGCCGGCGGTGGTCGGCCGCCGGTCGGGTCGGGAGCCGGGTCACCCGTCGACCACCCGCCAGCCGTACCGCAGCCCGCCCATGATGACGACGGTGGCCGATCCCGAGTGGTCGCGTACGCCGGTGTCGTGCGCGAGGAACACCTCGGCGGTCGCGGTCGTCGTGGCGTCGGCGGTCGAGTACAGGTTCACCAGCCGGCGACCGTCGACCGACGTCGGGCCGCCCGTCGGCAGGAACGGGTTCGCCCGCCCGCCGTTGTCGACCGCGCCGTCGGACACCCGGATCCAGCGCAGTGCCACGGCCGGGTCGGGGTCGCCGTCGTAGACGACGTACAGGTCCACGCGTGAGCCGGTCACGGCGTACGAGCGCACCCGGAACCCGCCGCCCGCGGGAAGCCCGCCGGCGTACCGGAACGAGTAACGGGTGCCGAACGCCGCCTCGACGGTGCGCACGAACTCCACGGTCGGCGCCGCCGCGTACTCCGGCGGGCACAGCTCGACCCGGCACGACCGTCCACGGTGGACGGGCGTGTGTCCGCCGACGGTCACGCCGCCGGCCGCGGGCCAGCCGTGCGGTTCGCTCGGGCCGTAGTCGCAGACGAGCCGTGATGCCATCCGTGCTGTCTATCGCCGGCCGGATAAAGGGACCGCTAAGATACCGGCACGTACTAAAGTGGAGGTGCGCGATCACGACCCGCCGGCGTGGACGTCCCAGCGGCAGCCAGGGCCCCGAACTGCTGGCGGTCGCCCGCGCGGTCTTCCTCGAACAGGGCTTCGCCCGCACCACCATGGACGCGGTCGCGGCCCGGGCGAGGATCTCCAAGACGTCGCTGTACCAGGAGCATCCCTCGAAGGACGCGCTCTTCGCCGCCGTCGTGCGCGACTGGGCCGCCCGCGGCCGCGACGCGATGCGTCCCCATCTCGACCTCTTCCTGGCGACCGACGACGTGCCGACCGCGCTGCTGACGCTCGCCCGCACGCTGCAGGCCGGCATCCTCGGCGCCGACGTCCTGCGGATGCGGCGGCTGGTCGCCAGCGAGGCGGCCCGGTTCCCCGACGTCGCGGCGGGTTACGTCGCCGACAGCTGGGACCGCAACATCGCCACCCTCGGCGACGCGCTCGCCGAGCTGACGCGCCGCGGCCGCATCCGCGCCGACGACCCGTCGACCGCCGCGCAGCAGTTCACGTGGCTGGCCGTGGCCGCACCGCTGAACGACCGCACGCTGCGCGGCGACGACACCCCGCCGGCGGCCGACGTCCTCGATGCGACAGCACGCGCCGCCGTCGACACCTTCCTGGCGCGCTACGGACGACCGTAGAACGCGTACCCTGCAACGATGGCGATCGGTGTCCTGCTCGGGATCGACTTCGGCACGTACAACACCGTCGCCATGGTCCGGCGCGGCGACGGTGAGCCCCGTCCCCTCCTGTTCGACGGCTCGCCGCTCCTGCCCTCGGCCGTGCTCCTCGAGGGTCCCGGCGACGTCCTGTCCGGTGCCGACGCCGTCCGGTCCGCGCGGCTGCACCCCGACCGCTTCGAGCCGAACCCCAAGCGGCACATGGCCGACGGCATCGTGCTGCTCGGCGGCCACGAGACCGACGTGGTCGACCTCGTCGCCGCCGTCCTCGGCCGGGTCGCGGCCGAGGCGCGCCAGGTCACCGGGCAGGTGCCCGACCGCGTCGTCGTCACGCACCCGGAGATCTGGGGCACGTCGCGGCTGGGCCGGCTCACCGACGCGGTGCGCAGGGCCGGGCTGCCCGCGCCGAAGCTGGTCTCCGAACCGGTCGCGGCCGCCGCGTACTTCCTCGGCGCAGCCGGAACCGTCGAGCCGGGCCGGTGCGCCGTCGTGTACGACCTCGGCGCCGGAACGTTCGACGCGGGCGTCGTGCGCCGCGGCCCCGACGGCGCGCTGACCGTGCTCGCCAGCGAGGGGCTGCCCGAGCTCGGCGGCCTCGACCTCGACGCCGCGCTCGTCGAGCACCTCGGCCAGCACATCGCGCGCCGCGACCCCGCTGCCTGGGAGCGCCTGCGCCGCCCCGCGACCGTCGCCGACCGCCGCGCCCGCTGGCAGCTGTGGGAGGACGTGCGGCTGGCCAAGGAGTCGCTGAGCCGGCGGTCGCAGACCCTGGTACACCTGCCCTTCCTGGACGAGAGCGTCCCGGTGAGCCGGGAGGAGTTCGAGCGCCTCGCCGAACCGGTCATCGCCCGCACGGTCACGGTCACGCGGGCGGCGGTGCGCGGCGCGGGCGTCCAGCCACCCGACGTCGGCGGCATCTTCCTCGTCGGCGGGTCGAGCCGCGTCCCGCTCGTCGCGACGCTCCTGCACCGCGCGTTCGACCTCCCGCCGACCGTCCTCGAACAACCCGAACTCGTTGTCGCGGAAGGCTCGCTGAGCCTGCTCGACGCCCGCGAGGAGCGCACGCCCGCCGGCGTCACGATGGCCTTGTCGGTGGTTGCGGCCGCACCGCTGGCGTCGGCGCCGTTGTCCGCCGAGAAAACCCATAGGAGACCGCGTGCGGGCCGCGCCTCAGGTCCGATTCTCCGTGATCCCTGGGCGATCGCAGCCGCCCTGGTGCTCGGAGTGCTGGCCGGCGCGGTGGCGACGATGGCCGACGCCGGCGCGGCCACGGCGGTGTTCGCGGCCGCCGTGGTCGCGGTGCTCGTGTACGCCGTGCGCGTGGTGCTCGGCCTCGCCCTCGAGCGTTAGAGGCCACTCACCCCGGAAGGTGCCCGCGCTAGAAGTTGCTCAGTACCGAGGTGAACACCTTGTCCACGCTGGACGGATCGGTCGCGTCGTAGGCCGCCGCGCGTGACACCTTCGCCACCTCCTGCAGCGTCGCCAGGTCGGCGTCGGCGCCGAACGCGATCCCGAAGATGCGCACCGACTCCTCCAGCACCGAGCCGTCGAGGTCGCGCAGCAGCCGGGCCTTGTCGCTGTCGGCCGGGTACTCGTTGTGCCCGTCGGTCAGCAGCACCACGGCGTTGATGCGGCCGGCGTCCAACCGTTGCCGCATGAACGTGTCGGCCGCCCGCGTCGTGTAGTACAGCGCCGTTCCGCCCTCGGCGTTCAGCCCGCGGATCGTCGCGGTCAGCTGCTGCTTCGCGGTGCCGAGCCGCGACATCGGCAGCTGCTCGGTGTACGGCTGTCTGGAGCCGCCGCGCTGGGTGGAGAACGTCCACAGCGCCACCTCGTCGTCGGCGTGCAGCAGGTCCAGGCTCTTGATGGCCGCGGCCTTCGCGGCTTCGAGCTTGCTGATCCCGCCGTACGCCTCCTCCTTCATCGATCCCGACACGTCGAGCACGAGCAGGACGCGCGCCTTCTTCCGCAGGTCGTCCCAGCCGGACAGGATGCGGTCGAGCATCTCGCCGGCCGGCGGCTGCACCACGCTGATCTTCTGTCCGGCGGGGAGCTGCAGGGTCTGCGTCAGCTCGGGGCCGGCGGTGCCCAGGTGGTCGCGGAAGCCCATCGCGGCGAACGCGGCCTGCTGCTCGGGCTTCTGCAGGAACGCGAGGAAGTCGGCGGCGGCCTCCTTCTGCGCGTCGGTGGCCGACGGCAGCACCACGTACGGGTGGTCGAGCATCAGCGTGCCGTCGCGGGGGACCATCGGCACGAGCGGCACCTTCGGCGCCCGGCCGACCACCTTCGGGTCCCCCGTGGTGTTTCCCTTGTTGTAGAGGAACGTCAGCTGCTCCTGGTGCACCACCGCGCTGACGTACGACATCGCGGCGCCCTTGGCGTCGGCCTCGGCGAGGTTGGCGAGGAACGTCACCGCGTCGTCGGTGTAGTGGAGCACCCCGGACTCGACGCCACGGACGAACGTGGTGACGTTCGGCTGTTCGAGGTCGGCCGGTGTGAGCTCGCGCGACAGCCCGGTCGCCGCGTAGTAGGTGGCCACGGTCGCCGCCAGCCCCGACGTGGACAGGTGCGGGTTGTCCTTGCCGAAGGAGAAGCGGCCCCACTCGGGGTGGCCGTAGCGGCCCCAGCCCTGCGGGTCCGACGCGAGGGCCAGCACGTCGCTCCACCCGAACTCGCGGCCGGGCCAGCCGAACGCCTCGGCCATCGGCTTCGGCATCGAGATCACCAAGGGGCTCTGCGCGATCGACGGCGCCTTGACGCCGGCCGGCGGCAGCACGGGCCGGTCGGTGCCGCTCTCCCGGTGGCGGGCCAGCTGCAGCCACAGCGACGAGGTCGGCGCCCACACCTGTGGCCGGGGCGCGCCGTCCCGTTGCTCGTTCCACCCGGAGACGAGCGCCTCCATCGCCGCGCCGGACGTGAGCCGGTGGACGGTCACCGACGCGCACCGGGTGCCGCCGTACAGGGTCTTCGACCCGTTGTACCGGCGCGCCAGGTCGATCATGAGGTCGGCCTTCTCGGTGGACGAGCTGACCTCGATCGGCTCGCATCCCGCGCGCCCGGTGGCGGTCGCCGGCTCCGGGTCGCGGCGGAGCACCACGTATGTCACCCCGACCGCGACGAGACCGACGACCACCGCGACCACCAGCGGCAACCGCGCCCGGTTCCCCGTGCCAACACCCATCGGTGAACTCCGTTCCCGCCCCATGGAGCCCCGCATCCTAACCGGGCCGCACAACAGCGGTCGAACTGCGTGCCCACGCACATTCATCGGTACGCTGTCGGCGTGAGCGAGGACGACAAGATCGCCGCCTGGGCGGCGCTGCTGCGCACGCACGCGGCCGTGCTGCCGAGGCTGGAGAAGGCCCTGTCCCGGGCCGGGCTGCCGATCACGTGGTACGACGTGCTGCTGGTGCTCAACGCCGCGCCGCACCGCCGGCTGCGGATGACCGACCTGGGGGAGCAGGCGGTGGTCAGCCGCGAGCGGGTCAGCCGCGTTGTCGGCGAACTGGAGCGGGAAGGGCTGGTGGAGCGCCAGGCCAACCCCGACGACCGCCGGTCGGCGTTCGCCGCGATCACGGCCGAGGGCCGCCGGCGGCTGCGGGCCGCGGCGCCGGTGTACCTGGCCGCGGTGGAGGAGCACTTCCTGTCCTACCTCAGCGACCGCGAGGCCAGGGTGATCGCCACGGCGCTGTGGCGCGTGCTGGGCACCGAGGAGCACCCGGTCTAACTCATGTGCGCACGCACACAGTTGACGCGCCGACCGCCGCGCGGAAACAATGTGCGTACGCACGCACTTATGGAGGATGTCATGACCACTACCGATCTCACCGCCACCCGCGGCTTCCGGGGCACGATCCTGCCGGTCCCCGGGGTCTGGGACCTCGACCCGGGCCACACCGAGGTCGCGTTCACCGGCCGGCACTTCATGCTCACCAAGGTCCGCGGGCACTTCACCGGGGTCACCGGCACGGTCACCGTCGCGGAGGACCCGGAGGCGTCGACGGTGGAGGTCGCCATCGACATGGCCACCGTCGAGTCCGGCAACCCCACCCGCGACGAGCACCTGCGATCGGCCGACCTCTTCGACGTGGCGACCTTTCCGACCGCGACGTTCCGCAGCACCGCGATCGCGTGGCAGGGCACCGCCGGCACGATGACCGGCGACCTGACCATCCGCGACGTCACCCGCCGGGTCACCTTCGACGTGACCTACGAGGGCTACGCCAAGGACCCGTGGGGCGCCCACCGCGCGGTCGCCTCGGCCCGGACGAGCCTCAACCGCGAGGACTTCGGCATCACCTGGAACATGGCCCTGGAGACCGGCGGGATCCTCGTCTCCCGCGAGGTGCAGCTCGAGATCAACCTCGAGGCCGTCCTGCGCCCCTAGGCCTGCGCGCCGTCCCGGCACCCCCTTCTCCGCCGATCTTGCAGTTGTGGCCTCCCTCAAAACGCGACATGTCCGTAAATAGGGGCGGCCACAACTGCAAGATCGGCGCGCGCCTTGCTGGCGCCGCACGCCTCGACGACGGTGGGGCGGCGGGAGCTCCGTGGCCTATTGACAAAATAGTTTTTTACGTAAAGGCTGCTTTTCGTTATGAGAGACGTCGTCTACCTCGACCGGATCGAGCAGGCCGAGGCCCTGCTCAAGCCACAGCGCATAGAGGTGCTGCGGCAGCTCGCCGAACCCCGGTCCTGTACCGAGGTCGCGGTCGAGCTCGGCCAGACCCCGCAGCGGGTCTACTACCACGTCAAGCGCCTGGTGGACGCCGGCCTGGCCGGCCAGGTGGCCGAGCGGCGGGTGCGGGGGATCTCCGAGGGGATCTACCGCGCGACCGGCCGGTCGTACTGGCTGTCTCCGGGACTGATCGGCCGGATCGGGCTGCCGCAGACCCGCGACCGGCTGAGCCTCGGCTACCTGGTCGACCTGCTGGAGGGCGTCCAGGCAGACATCGCCGCGCTCGACCTGACCCGGCCGGACCTGCCGTCGGTCGGGATGTCCGGTGACATCCGGGTGCGCCCGGAGCACCGGAAGGCGTTCCTCGACGAGTTGCAGCACACGCTGCAGGACCTGTTCACCCGCTACGGCGGCGCCGACGGCGACGCGTTCCGCCTGGCCGTCGCCTGCTATCCCAAGGGAGCTCCCGATGACCGAGTTTGACCTGCGTCTCAGCGCGGTCCTGCCGGCCGCGCCGAAGGTCGTCCACGAGGCGTTGACCGACCCGGCCGCGCTGCGCGTGTGGCTGGCCGAGCACGCCGAGGTCGACCTGCCCCACCGGTACGAGTTCTGGGGCCGCCACACGCCCGACGGCGCCGAGCCGCACCAGCGCGTGCTGCACGTCGACGAGCGCACGCTCCGGCTCGCCTGGACCGTCGACGGGGTCGAGACCATCTCGCAGTTCGAGCTGGCCGACGACGGCGACGGCACGCTCGTCACGCTGAGCCAGAGCGACCTGCCCAGCTTCGAGGACGTCATCGCCGACAGGGCCGGCGCCCGCGGCGCGCTGCAGACGTTCTGGACGCTGGCGATCGCCAACCTCGCCGACTACCTGGCCGGGCGCGACCAGACCCCGAAGTGCGACTTCACGTCGACCGAGCTGAGCGCCTCGATCGTCATCGACGCGGCCCCGGAGGCGGTGTTCGACTCGATGGTCCAGGCCGACCAGTTCATGCGGTGGTTCGGCGCCAGGGTGGACATCGAGCCGTGGGTGGGCGGCCGCTTCGCGATGGGCGGGTTCGAGCTGGACCCCGGCGGCGCCACGTTCGTCGAGTTCGAGCCGGGCCGCAGGGCGACGCTGCGCTTCGCCGACGGCGTGGTCAACAGCTGGGAGCTGGAAGGATCCGACGGGAAGACCCGGCTCACCACGATGCAGAGCGGGTTCGACCCGGCCAACCCGCCGTACCCGGGCTGGGCCGGCTGGCTGGGCGGCCTCGCCGCGCTGCGGCGCTACCACGAGCTGCCGGGGCAGCGCTCGATCTGGCGGAGGATCGAGGTCACCGGGCTGCCCGAGGGCATGTTCGCCCTCGACAGTTAGGAACGGATGCCGTACACCCGCCTCGCGGTGTCGGCGAACACGTCCCGCCTCGTCTCGGCCGGGTACGGGTCCAGCGCCCGCTGCCAGGCCGAGACGAGCGTGTCGAGGTCGGTCCAGAGCTTCTCGATGGGGAAGTTGCTGCCCCACATGCACCGCCGCGGGCCGAACAGCTCCAGGCACGTCGCGGTCACCAGGTCGATGAGCGGCTGGTCGACCCGGTGCACGAACGTGCCCTGCCCGGTCAGCTTGACAACCACGTTGGGCAGGTCGGCGAGCCGCCGCAGGCCCGCCGTCCACGCGTCCACAGTGGACAGGTCGTCGAGCATGCCGGCGTGCACGAGCACGAACGTGGTGTCGGGGAAGTCGGCCACGAACGCGGCCGCGTCGACCATCTGCGGTGTGAACACCTGGAGCTCGAACAGCCAGTCGAGGTCGGCCAGCGCGGCGATGTTGCGGCGGAACGTGGGGTCGTGCATCCGGTCGGGTGCCGAGGCGAAGCGGAACTCGTGCCGGTCGTGCCAGTGCAGTTGCAGCCGCACGCCGCGCACCAGCGGCGTGACGGCCGCCTGGCGCCGCATCACCTCGCGGGCGCCGGGGTCGAACAGGTCGGCACCGCCGATCACGGCCATCGGCCAGCCGGTCTCCGCGTGCACGTCGCGCAGCCAGCGGACCTCGTCCTCGCAGCGGTCGGCCGGCCAGTTCGTCTGCACGTAGACCGAGGCCCCGATGCCGGCCGCGGTGGCCTCCGCGATGTACTCGGCGGCGGGGTAGTCGCGCCGGATCGGTTCGTACGGGCCGAAGATCCGGGGGACCGGCGTACCGGCGAGCCAGAGCAGGTCGGCCTGCCGCCAGATGTGGTGGTGGGCGTCCACAATGGTCATTCGACGTCTCTCCAGGTCCGGTGGGCGGCCCGGCGCGGGCCCGACACGACCGCGGGGAGGCGGCCGACCTCGGCCAGCCCGGTCGCCAGGTCGCGCACGCCGCCGAGGTGGTCGAGGTGGGGGAGGAGCCCGGCCATGCCGCGGGTCAGCGGCCGGTAGGTGGGGGAACAGGCCAGCGGCGACCACCAGACCAGCCGGTGGCCCAGCCGCGAGAGCCGGGCCGCGGCGCCGACCATCGCGGCGCAGTCGCCGCGCTCCAACCCGTCGGAGATCACCACGACGAGCGCGCCGCGGGCGAGCGCGAGGTACCGCGGGTTGCCGAGAAACCGGTGCAGGGACGCGCCGATCGCCGTGCCGCCGTCGGCGTCGGGCACCACGCGCGAGACGGCCGCCAGCGCCGCGTCGACCTCCGGTCCGTCGAGCGCGGCGGTGATCCGGGTCAGCCGGGTGCCGAACGTGAACACCTCGGTGCGCGCCGGTGCGGTGTGCGCCAGCCGCACCAGGTCCGGGGTGTGCTGCCGCAGCGAGCCGGAAACGTCGAGCAGGAGCAGCAGCCGCCGCGGGCGCCGCGGCCTGGCCGTCCAGCGCAGCCGGGTGATCTCGCCGCCGTCGCGGCGGGCCTGGCGCCAGATGCGGGGCAGGTCCAGGCGGCGGCCGGACGGCGCGGGCCGCCGCCGCCGCGACGGGACCGTCGGCAGGCACCGCGGCCAGGCATCGCGCAGCGACCGCATCAGGTCGCGTTGCCGCTCGTCGGTGCGGCCGAACGCGCGGCGGCCGGCGGTGGCGAGCGCGCTGGCGGCCGTTCCCGCACCGGGCCGGGTGTCCATCGTGGACGGATCGGGTCCGCCGCGGTCACCGTGCGCGGGTACCTCGCCCTCCGCGTCCGGGGGCGGTGGGACCGGCACCGCGACGGCCAGCCGCTGGAACCAGGCGTCGAACACCTCGTCGAACGTGGCGAGGTCGGCGACGTCGGTGAGCAGCGTGACGCGGGCGTACCAGTACAGCGCCGTGAGGTCGCGCGGTGCCCGGCCGGCGACCGCGCGCAGGAAGTCGGCCTGCTTCGCGGGCCCGGCGCCGAGCCCGTTGCGGCGCAGCGCGTCGAGGAAGCCCCACAGGTGGTCGGCGGCCGCCCCCTGGGGCCGGATGGCAGAGTCAGTGATGGCCACCCACCTCCCTCAGGTGGGCGTCGACGAGCGCCGTGTCCTCCTCGTCCTTGATGAGCAGCCCGAGCGCGCGGCGCAGCGCGAGCGGCCAGGCGGAGCCGTTGTCGACAAGCGCCGCGGCGCCGCGCGCCCAGTCGACGGTCTCCGCGACGCCGGGCCGCTTCAGCAGCGGCAGCGCCCGGATGCCCTGCACGGCCCGCACCAGCGCGGTCGCCGCGTCCTCGGTGAGCCCGGGCACGTGTGCGTGCAGGATCGCGCGCTCCCGGTCGGCGTCGGGGAACGCGATCCAGTGGTACAGGCACCGCCGCCGCAGCGCGTCGTGCAGCTCCCGCGTGCGGTTCGAGGTGAGGACCACGACGGGAGGCTCCGCGGCGCGGATCGTCGCCAGCTCCGGGACCGTGATCTGGAAGTCGCTCAGGAACTCCAGCAGGAACGCCTCGAACTCGCTGTCGGCGCGGTCGATCTCGTCGATGAGCAGCACCGCGCCGGGCGAGCGCACCGCGCGCAGCAGCGGCCGCCGCAGCAGGAACTCCTCGGCGTACAGGTCGCCGACGTCCTCGCCGCGCGACTCGGCGGTGCGCACGCGCAGCAGCTGCTTCGGGTAGTCCCACTCGTAGAGCGCCTGCCCGGAGTCGAGGCCCTCGAAGCACTGCAGCCGGATCAGCTCCCGGTCGAGCACCCGTGCGAGCACCGGCGCCAGCGCGGTCTTGCCGACGCCGGGCTCGCCTTCGAGGAGCAGCGGCCGCCCGAGCCGCAACGACAGGTGGACGGCCGTGAGCATGCCCTCGTCGGCGAAGTAGCCCTCGCGTGTCAGGAGACCGGCGAGCCGCTCCTCGTCGAGATCGGGCACGGGGATCAGATGAACTCGTGCTCGGTGGTCAGCACGTGCACCCGGCTCGACGTGTGCGCGCCGGCGTCGGCGCCGGCCGCCTTCCCGTCGTCGGACGCGAACGCCGCCGCGCGGGCCTCGTCGTCGTCGAACCACATTTCGTTGACCGCGTCGTACGGCGCGTCCTCGGCCACCGCGACGTTGACCGTGTACTTCCGCAACCCCGGCAGCTTGCGCGCGAACGCGACGTGCTCCTCCAGGATCCAGGTCCTGAAGTCCTCCCTGGACAGTCCCTCGGCGCGCTTGAGCAGCGAGATGAGCTTGACCATTCGTGTTCTCTCCCTACATGTACGCGCGCAGCTCGTCGAGCCCGCGCAGGACCCGTTCCGGGGTGAACGGCATCGTGTCGAGCCGCACCCCGCAGGCATCGAAGATGGCGTTGCCGATCGCCGCGATCGGCGCGTTCGCGGTCATCTCGCCGATGCCCTTGGCGCCGAACGGCCCGCTCGCGGCGGGGCGTTCGAGGATCGCGTTGTGGTAGGCCGGAATGTCGGCCGCGGTGGGCATCAGGTACTCGGTGAAGTCGCGCGGACCGTGGTCGCGGTCGGGGTAGTACGGCTCGGTCGCCTCGAACAAGGCGTGCGACATGCCCATCCAGGCGCCGCCCTCGACCTGCTGGGCCACCATCGCCGGGTTGAGCGCCCGCCCGATCTCGTAGGCGTTGTACATCTCCAGCACCTCGACCACGCCGGTCTCGTCGTCGACCTCGACCACCGCGACCGTGCAGGCGTGCGCCTGGCACGAGTCGGGGTCCATCGCGCCGGTCTCCGGCACCGGGTCGTTCTTCTCCTTGAGGAAGATGCCACGGCCGGAGATGGTGCGCCCGTGGGTGAAGTGCGCCGCCAGCGCGAGGTCGGTGATGTGGATCCGCCTGTCCGGCGCGCCGAGCACCCGGATGTGCCCGGTGCCGTCGGTCTCCAGGTCGGCGGCGTCGACCTCAAGCTCCTCGGCGGCGACGGACAGCATCACCTCGCGCGCCTCGGCCGCCGCCATGACGACCGCGTTGCCGACCCGGTGGGTGCCGCGGCTCGCGAACGTGCCCATGCAGTGCGGTCCGGTGTCGGTGTCGGCGGTGTCGACGAGGATGTTCTCCATCGGCATGCCCAGGGTCTCGGCGGCGCACTGGGCCACCACGGTCTTCAGCCCCTGCCCGAGGTCCACGGAGGACAGCGAGATGACGAACGTGCCGGTGGTGGTGGCGTGGACGAGCGCCTGTGACGGGTCGCCGCCGAGGTTCATCCCGGTCGGGTAGTTCACCGACGCGTAGCCGCGCCCGCGCAGCATCGTCATGGTCGCTCCAGGCTCGACATCCGGCGGTACTCCTCGGGCAGGTCGTGGCCGACCATCTCGGCGGCCTTCTGGATCACCTCGACCAGCGCCGTGCCTTCGGCGACCTTCCGGTGCGCCTTCACGTCGCCGTCGCGGTAGGCGTTGATGAGGCGCAGCCGCAACGGGTCCAGGTTCAGGGCGCGGGCGACGCGGTCCATCTGGGTCTCCAGGGCGAAGTCCGCGATCGTGACCCCGAACCCGCGCATCGCGCTCGACGGCGTGCGGTTGGTGAACACGCAGTGGCAGTCGGCCCGGACGTTGGGGATGCTGTACGGCCCGGGCATGTGCGCCGCCGCCTTCGTGGTGCCGTACGGGCTGTGCCGCGCGTACGCGCCGGCGTCGACGTACAGCGTGATCTGCCGGCCCGTGATGCGGCCGTCGGCCATCACCGCGTCCTTGATGTAGAGACGTTCGGCGGCGCGGGGCGAGGAGACCTGCATCTCCTCGTACCGGCCGTAGACGTACTTGACCGGCCGGTGGGTGAGCATCGCCGCGACGCAGGCGACCGGCTCCACCGCGATGTCGACCTTGCCGCCGAAGCCGCCGCCGACCGTGCCGCCGACGATGCGCAGCTTGTTGAACGGGGTGCCCAGGATCAACGCGGTGTTGTCGAGGGTGAAGAAGCAGGCCTGCGTGTCGGAGTGGATGCGCAGCCGACCGTCGGGCTGCGGCACCACGATGCAGCCGGTGGTCTCGGTGGGCGCGTGCTCGATCGGCGCCGACTGGTACCGCCACTCGAAGACGTGGTCGGCCGTCGCGAAGGCCCGCTCGACGTCGCCGAACCGGATCCGCCGGCAGTGGTGACCCTCGTAGGTGAAGTAGTTGTTCCCCTGGTACTCGTTGACGATCGGCGCGCCCTCGGCGAGCGCCTCCTCGACGTCGAAGACCGCCGGCAGGTCCTCGTAGGTGACGCGTACCCGGGCGGCGCCCTCCAGCGCGGCGGCCTCGGTCTCGGCGACGACCGCGCAGATCGGCTCTCCCCGGTAGCGCACGGTTCCCTCGGCGAGCACCGGTTCGTCGTCGGGCCGCACGCCGATGAGCTTCAGCGGCGTGAAGACGTTGTTCGGGATGTCCTCGTGGGTCAGGACGCGCACCACGCCGGGCACGGCGAGCGCCGCGGACAGGTCGACGCCCACGAGCCGGGCGTGGTGACGCGTCGAGCGGTGCATCTTCAGGTGCAGCAGGTCCGGCGGGTTCACGTCCTCGAAGAACGCGGTGCGCCCGGTGACGTGCCCCAGCGCGTCCGACCGCTGCACCACCGAGCCGATGACGTCGAACGTGCCGGCGCGCTCGTCGGTGAAGTAGGCCTTGTCGATGGGGTCGGTCCTCATGAGCGCCGCCTCCTGTCGGCGGCGTCGAGGATCGCCTCGATGATCGGGCCGTACCCGGTGCAGCGGCACACGTTGCCGGAGATGGCCTCCGCGACGTCGTCGCGGGTCGGGTCGGGGTTGCGGTCGAGCAACGCCTCGGCGGCCATGATCATGCCCGGGGTGCAGAACCCGCACTGGGTGGCGAAGCCGTCGAGGAAGGCGGCCTGCACCTCGTCGAGGCGGTCGCCGTCGGCCACGCCCTCCAGCGTGCGCACCTCGGCGCCGTCGACGGTCTCCACGGCGACCAGACACGCCATCACCGGCCGGCCGTCGAGCAGCACCGTGCAGGTGCCGCAGCCACCCTGCGCGCATCCGCGCTTGGCGGCCGTGAGGCCGAGCGTGTCGCGCAGGCTGCCCAGCAGCGAGGTCCCCGGCGCGGCCAGGAACTCGCGTGGGCGTTCGTTGACCCTGAGGTTCACCACCCGTGACGGCATGTCGTGGGTCCTTCTCTCGCTAGCTGAGGAACGCCCTCCGCAGGTGCACGGGGAGGACCCGGGTGCGGTACCAGGCGCTGGCGTAGCTGTCGTCGAACGGGTCGATGTCGGCGCGGGCGGCCCGTCCCGCCTCGTCGAGGGTCGGCGCGTCGAGCGACCGTCCGATGAGGACACGTTCGGCCGACACCGCGCGCACCGGCCTCGGCGCGACCCCGCCCAGCGCGATGCGGGCCGAGGTCACCGTTCTGCCGGTGGGGCCGTCCGCGGTCTGCACCACCGCGGCCACCGCGACGATCGCGGCGGAGTTCAGCCGGCGGCGCATCGCCTTGCGGTAGAACCAGGTTCCGGTCGCGGGGATGGCGAAGCGCACGGCGGTGACCACCTCGCCGGGTGCGACCCCGGCGTCGAGGACCGTGTGCACGTGCGCCTGCCGGTCGCCGGTCGGGCCGGCGATGTCGACGGTGGCGTCGAGCGCGAGCAGGCACACGGCGAAGTCGCCGTACGGCTGTGGCACGAACAGGTTGCCGCCGATGGTGGCCTGGTTCCGGATGGTGGGGGAGGCGATGGTCCGTACCGCGTCGCGGAGGAACGCCAGGTCCGTACACTCCTCGACCTCGGCCAGCGTGGTCACGGCGCCGGCCCTCACGTGCGTATCCCCGAAAGACAGACCGCCGCAACCGGCCCGGCGGAGGCTGACCAGTTCGGACGCCGCGGCCGACCCCTGGTTGACCTGGGCCATGACGACGGTGCCGCCGGCCATGAGCCGGCCGCCGGCGGACGCGTGGGCGACCGCCGCCGCGACCGAGTCGGGAGTCCGTACCGCCGTGATCATGAGCGCGCCTTCCGACCTATTATCGATAATCGGTTACAGGGACGTTAAGACCGGCCACCCGCACGAGTCAATAGTGTCGATGTGACTACGATGGCCGCATGACCTCCGATGTGCGCCCGCCGCTGCCGTTCCCCCAGGTGACGCCGCCGGTGTCGCGCATGACGCTGGCGCAGCAGATCCGCGAGTCGCTCGTGGTGCGCATCGTGTCGGGGGAGATCCGGCCGGGTGAACGGCTCGTCGAGACCCGGCTCGCGTCGGTGTACGGCACCAGCCAGGCGCCCGTGCGGGAGGCGCTGCGCGAGCTCGAGGCGATGCGGATGGTCGAGACGCGGCCCCGCCGTGGCACGTTCGTGCGGCACTTCGTGCAGGAGACGCTGCGCGAGTGCTACGTCGTGCGGGCCGCGCTCGAGGAGACCGCGACCCGGCTGGCGATGCTGGGCGGCACGATGCCGGTCGCCGCGCTACGCGCCGAGGTGAAGGCCATGCGCGTGGCCGCCCGCACCGGTGACCCCGACGCCGCGGCGCGGGCGAGCGTCGCGTTCCACCGGCACGTGGTCGACGCCGCGCGCAACGAGTTGCTGAAGCTGTCGTGGGAGGCGCTGCGCATCGAGGCGCGCACCTCCGTGACGATGGTGGCCGCCGACGTGAAGCTGAAGGACATCGCCCGCGAGCACGCCGCGCTCCTGAAGACCATCGAGGCCGGCGACCTGGAGACCGCGTGCCGCGAGGCCCGCGACCACCAGTGGCACTACGCCGACCTCCCGCACGACGCGCACGGCCGGGAGCGCCGCCGGGTCAGTTGAGAGGCGCCTCAGTTCAGGCGCTGGGTCAGGTGGACGACGACCTCGTCGCCGTCGGTCTTGCCGATGGCCTTGCGCACGGCGGCGTTGACCGGCAGCTTGTGGGTGCCGTCGCCGAGGGCCATGAACGCGCCGCGGAACGGTACGCCGTCGACCGTGCCGGCGACCTTGACCAGGCCGCGGGTGCCGAAGATCGTGGCGGAGTCGGGCAGCTTGACGCAGGTCCAGGTGTCGCCCTCCTGGACCTTGCCGAGCGTCGCGGTGAACGTGATGTCGAGCGGGCCGGGCATGGTGCGGTCTCCTTCAGACGGTGGCGCCGACCACGGCGCCGATGACGACCAGCTTCACCAGCCAGTCGCCGGTGTGCAGGGCGGCGCGGGCCACCGGAACCCGTTCCCAGACGACCGAGCCGCTGAGGAGCACGAACGGCAGCACCCAGAGTACGAGGCCGAGCAGCGCGCCCGCGCCGACTCCGCCCCGGTCGAGGGCGACCAGGAGCCCGGCGACGAGGCCGGCGGTGATCGCGCTGCGGACGAGCTCGGCCGCGATCTGCCACGGCTCGGGCCGGCCGGAGCCCGGAGCGGCCCCGGCAGGGCCGCCGGCCGCGGGCATGACGCCGTAGTAGACCGAGCTCACGATGAACGCGGCGATGGTTGCGATGCCGATGCCCAGTGCGACCACCGCGCGCCTCCCCATTAGATACTGACCCGTACTTAATACAGCCACGGTACGACGCCGAATTGAGTACTGTCAAGTACGGAATCGGGTGGGATTCAGGCGAGCAGGGTGGTTGCGCGTTCCGTGCGTAGGTGCAGCGTGGTGCGGCCCTCGCGGTGCGTGGCGACCAGGCCCGCCTCCTTGAGCACCGCCAGGTGCTGGGACACCGCGCCCGCGGTGATGCCCAGCCCCGCCGCCAGCCCGCTCGTCGTCTGCGGGGTGGCCAGCCGCGCCAGGATCGCGGCGCGGGTGCGTCCGATCAGGTTGGCCAGCGCCTGCGGCGCCGGCTCCACGGACTCCCACAGCGTGGCGACCCCGCGGGCCGGATACCGCAGCGTGCCCACCGTCGGCGGGTTGGTCGACGCGGTGACCCGCGGCCAGCAGAACACGCTCGGGCACAGCACCAGCCCGTGGCCCCGCACCGAGACGGTGGTCGACGGCGACTGTCGCGGGTGGACGATCAGCTCCTCGCCGGTCCACGCGACGTCGCCGTGGAGGTCGGTGAACAGGTGCTCGAAGCCACCCGTGGCCAGTGCCCGGGCGCGGAAGGCGATGTCGGCGTCGAGCAGGCGCACCATGCGGTCCCAGTGCGGTGCGACGACCAGGTCGTGGCACTGGCGCAGGGCGGCGGCCACGAGCGGCAGCCCGGCGCGGGGGTCGTCGTGGAAGCGTCGGGCCGGCTTCGAGGTCAGGCGGGCCGTGTCGTCGCGGGCGTCCGCGGGTGACGTGGCGCGCACGGCGCGCAGTTCGTCGTCGAGGTCCGGCAGGCGTGAGGTGGGTGCGGGCATGAGGAAGCCGGGCTTGAACCCGTCGCGGCCGACGAGCGCGCGCAGCAGCGGCAGGTGCTCCACTGTGGACAGTCGCGGGCCGGCCCAGCGCACCCACGGCAGGTGCACGGCGTGCACGCCCGGGCGGATGAGGGCCGCCAGCGCCATCACCGTCTCGTACACCGGCGAGATCGCGAACCGCACCCGCGCCAGCTCCGCGCCGGGGAGCTGGATGCGGATCCTCACCATAGCGAGTCTGTCAGATCGTGCGGCGCAGCGCCGTTTCCACGGCGTCGACGAGCGGGTCGCCGTCGGTGCGGGGGTGCCGGGCCAGGCCGAGCTCCACGTCGGGCAGCGTGGGGAGCGCGTCGTGGCACGCCATCGCCGGCTCGAGGTTCGTGGGCAGCAGCGCGGCGACGCCGAGGCCGGCCCGCAGCGCGGCGAGCACGCCGACGAGGGTGTTGCTCTCGAACGCGACCCGCCACGGCCGCCCGCTGCGTTCCAGCGTCTCCAGCGCCGAGGTGCGCCAGGCGCAGGTGTTGGAGAACAGCACCACGGGCAGCGGGTCGGCCGACACGTCGACGCCCTGCCCGACGGCCCAGACGAGCGGGCGGCGCACCGTCCAGCGGGGCGGACCGGGCAGGTCGGGCACCTCGTCGAGCACGAGGTGCACGCGGCCGGCGTCGAAGGCCTCCCGCGCCGCGGCCCGCGACCCGCTGAGCACCTCCAGCGTCGCGCCCGGGTGCAGGCGGGCGAGGTCGGCGAGGGCCTGCGGGAGGTGCGACATCGCGAGGTCCTCGAGCAGCCCGACGCCGCAGTGGCCGCTCAACGCGCGTCCCGTTTCCGTGAGCGCCTGTGCGGACAGCGCGAGGATGCGGTCGGCGTACGGCAGCAGCTCCTCGCCCGCCCGCGTCGGCGAGACCCCGGACGGCGAGCGGTGCAGCAGCGGCCGGCCGACCACGCCCTCGAGCCGGCGCAGCTGCTGGCTGAGCCCCGGCTGGGTCTGGCCGAGCGCTGTTGCCGCGCGGCTGATGCTGCCCGCCCGTACCGCGGCGACGAACGACCGCAGCAGCCCGATCTCCAGCTCCCTACCCATAATCATTGATTATGCCATCCACAACGAGATAACCAGTTCCTATGGCGTCGCGGAGCACCTAGCGTCGGACGGGTGACCGGATACCGGCAGGTGCTCGCCCTCCCCGGGATGGCGTCGCTGTTCGGGGTCTCGCTGATCGCCCGCACCGCGATCACGTCCGACGTGATGGCCCTGACCCTCTACGTCGTGCTCGGCCTCGGCCGCAGCTACGCGGCGGCGGGCGGCGTCGTCGCGGCCCTGACCGCCGGCGTCGCGATCGGCGGGCCGCTGCTCGGCCGCCTGATCGACCGGCGCGGGCTGCGGACCGTGCTGGTGGCCACCGTCGTGGTCCAGGCCGTCTTCTGGCTCAGCGTGCCGGCGTTGTCCTACGGGACGCTGCTGGGCGCCGCGTTCGCGGCCGGCCTGCTGATGGTGCCGGCCCAGTCGGTGACCCGGCAGGCGATCACCGCGTCGACCCCGCCGGCCCGGCGCCGGGCGGCGTTCGCGCTGGAGGCGGTGCAGGGCGAGCTGTCCTACATCGTCGGCCCGGCGGTGGTGATCGTGTGCGCGGCGGGCGCGTCCCCCGGCGCGGTGGTGTGGGGCGTCGGCGCCGCGATCGTGGCCGGCGGAGCGGGGCTGGCGGTGCTGAACCCGCCGGTGCGCACCCGGGAGGAGCTGGCGGTGCCGCTGGCGCGGGCCGCGCGGCGTGCGCCTGCAGCGCGGCGGGGGTGGCTGGGTGCCGGGATGGTCGCGGTCCTCGTGATGGGGTTCGGCACCACGATGCTGCTCGCGGGCGTCGACCTCGCGATCGTCGCGGTGCTCCGGGAGTCCGGCCAGGTGTCGTGGGCGGCCGTGGTGGTCGTGGTGTTCGGGGTGGCGTCGGTCGTCGGCGGACTGGTCTACGGCGCGCTGGCCCGGCCGCTGCCCACCT
This sequence comes from Virgisporangium ochraceum, assembly GCF_016863655.1. Classification (GTDB taxonomy): domain Bacteria; phylum Actinomycetota; class Actinomycetes; order Mycobacteriales; family Micromonosporaceae; genus Virgisporangium; species Virgisporangium ochraceum. The sequence goes on along the minus strand of NZ_BOPH01000086.1, from coordinate 70,804 downwards.
GGCTGCTCCTCGGCTCCCTGGGCCTGGTGACCGTGCCGGCCGGCCTCGCCCACCACTGGGCCTGGCTGTGCGTCGCCGTCGTCGCCGCCGGGCTCCTCACCGCGCCGACCCTCACCACCGTGGCCGACGCGGTGAGCCGCCTCGCGCCGGCCCGCGTGCGGGGCGAGGCCACGGGCCTGCAGTCCTCGGCGCAGAGCGCCGGTTTCGCGCTCGGTGCCCCGGTCGTCGGCGCGGCGATCGACCTGTCCGCACCCGCGGGCGGCTTCGCGGCCGCCGGGCTGGCCGGCGTCGCCGCCGCGCTCGTGGGGTACCTGCTGCTCCGCCGGGCACGTATGAACATCATCGGCGCGGATGATGTTCATGCGTGTCCGGTCGCGTCAGGCGCGGCGCCAGGTCCGGGCCGCGAGGTCGACCTCGAGCAGGTCCGGCAGGCGCAGGCCGGCCCAGAACCCGCCGGGGTCGGCGAGGCCGACGGCCGCGGCCAGCCACACGGTCATCGCCATGCCGTGGGTCGCGATCACGAGGGGACGTGCGCCCGCCTCCCGTAGCCAGAACGACACGCCCGCGTCGAACCGGGCCGCCACGAGCCGCCGCGGCTCCCAGCCGGGGTGGTCGTCACCGTCCACATAGGAGCGTCGGCGGGCGCGGTAGTCGCCGTGGAACGGCTCGTCGCGGGTCACCTCGACGAAGCGCGGGTCGGTGCGCACCGGGCCGGCCGGCTCCAGCGTCTGCCGGGCCTTCGGCTCCGTGCTCGACACCAGCACGGCGTGCGGGGGAAGGGCGAGCGCCCGCGCCGCCGCCCGGCCGGCGGGGTCGAGGTCCCACCGGTCGGGCGGCACCTGCGCGTCGACCGCCGGCATCGCGTGCCGGACGAGGAACACCTGCCGGAGGACGCGTCTCACGGGTCGTACGGCAGGGTGACCGTCACCGTCGTGCCCGTCGGTCCACTGTCGACGCCGACGTCGCCGCCGTGGCCGCGGACGATCTCGGCCACGATCGCCAGCCCCAGGCCGCTGCCGGTGCTCGACTCCGCCCGCACGAACCGCTCGAACACGTGCGCGGCCAGGCCGTCCGGGATCCCGGGTCCCCGGTCGGCCACCGCCACCGTCGCCGCGCGGGGGCCCGGCGCGAGCGAGACGCGCACCGCGGCGTCGGGTGGGGTGTGCGTCCGGACGTTGGCGAACAGGTTGGTGAACACGCGGCGCAACGCCTCCTCGTCGCCGGTCACCGTGCACCGGTCCGGCGCGTCCAGGTCCGTCGGCCGGTCCGGCTGCGCGGCGAGGGCGTCGACGAGCGCGTCGCGGACCACCGCGACCAGGTCCACCGGCTCCCGCCTGAGCACCGGTTCGGCGTCCAGGCGGGCGAGGTACAGCAGGTCGTCGACGATCGTCGCCATGCGGGCGGCCTCGTCGTCGGCGCGCCGCAGCACGTCGGGACGCGCGTCGGGCGGCACCATCCCCTTGCGCAGCAGCTGGAGGTAGCCGCGCACGGCGGTCAGCGGCGTGCGCAGCTCGTGCGAGGCGTCGGCGAGGAACACGCGCAGCCGCTCCTGCGACCGTTCGGCGTCGGCCAGCCCCAGCTGGATGCGCGTCAGCATGCCGTTGACCGCGACGGTCAGCCGGCCCACCTCCGTGCCCGGCGGCGCGTCGGTGGGCACGCGCCGGTCGAGGTCGCCGGCCGCGATCGCGCCCGCCGTCGCGGTGATCTCGTCGAGGGGACGCAGGCCGCGGGCGAGCAGCACGCGGGCGAACAGCCCGAGCAGCACCAGCACGACCGCGCCGGTGATGAGCTCCACCGTCGCGAGCCGCCGGACCGTGTCGCGCACCGGGTCGAGCGGGATCGCCACCACCACCGTGGCCCCGCCCGACCGCACGCTGACCATCCGGTAGCCGGCGACGGTCACCGCCGGCGAGACCCGGCCGTCCGGCGGCGCGTCGGGCGCGTCGGCGAGGAACGTGCCCGGTGCCAGGTCCTCCGGACCGGCGAGCCGCCCGACGTGGCCGGCGGCGGTCCGGAACTCCACGACGTACCCGGCCGGCGCGATCACGCCCCGCAGCGCGTCCGCGCGCCCGTCGGAGGTGTCGACGAACGCGACCCGGTCGCCGGCCAGCGTCGCCGCGGCGCGCAGCTGCTTGTCGGTCCGCTCGATCAGGTACGCCCGGAGCGCGACCACCCCGACGACCCCGGCCACGACGAGCGCCACCGCGGTGAGGCCGAGGATCGCGAGCGCCAGGCCGCGGCGCAGCGGCAGGCGGTTCACCCGCCCGTCCGCAGCGCGTAACCGAAGCCCCGCGCGGTCGTGATGACCGGCGGACCGTACGGCGCGAGCTTGCGCCGCAGGTAGCCGATGTAGGTGTCGACGACGTTCGATCCGCCGTCGAAGTCGCAGCTCCAGACCTCCGCCAGGATCTGCGTGCGCGTGAGCACCCGTCCCGGGTTGCGCATCAGGTACCGCAGGAGCCGGAACTCGGTCGGTGACAACGGAACCGGCGTTCCCGCCCGCCGCACCCGGCAGGCGCCGTCGTCGAGCTCGATGTCGGCGAAGCGCAACACGCCGGCGGTGCCGTCCCCGTCGTCGGGGCGCAGCCGGCGCAGGACCGCGCGGACGCGTGCCACCAGTTCGTCGACCGAGAACGGCTTGGTGACGTAGTCGTCGCCGCCGAGGGTCAACCCCATCACCTTGTCGCGGGGGGCGTCGCGGGCGGTGAGGAACACGATGCCCGCGGTGAGGCCGGCGGACCGGAGCCGGCGGCACACGTCGATCCCGTCGCCGTCGGGCAGCCGGACGTCGAGCACCACCAGGTCGGGTCGCACGCCGGTGGCCACCGCGACGGCCTCGGCCGCGGTGGCCGCGGTGCTCACCGCGAACCCGTGGAAGCGCAGCACCGTCGTGAGCATGTCGAGGATGTTCGGCTGGTCGTCCACCACCAGCACCCGGGTCTGACCGTTCATCGCACCGGACATCCCACCACGCGAACTTGGGAGTTCCATGAGAACCGGCCTACCGGGTCAGCACGACCAGCCCGAGGCACATCTCGTCGGCGGTCCCCTCGCCCCACACGACGTACCGCGGCGGGGTGTCCTTCAGCGCGGGCAGCTGCGCGCGCAGTGACGCGTCGTGGGTGCAGGTGACCCGGAGCGTGTCGCCGGCCTTCAGCGGCAGCGGCTCGGCCAGCGGCCGCAGCGCCTGGTCGTCGAAGTCGTAGGCGGGAACGTCGAGCAGCGTCCGCGCGCCGGGTGTGCCCGGGTTGAGCTCGATCCTGATCGACCGGCCGAGCAGGTGCATGTGCCCGCCGAGCGCGTGGACCGTGCCCGGTCTCGTGACGGTGCGGTCGCAGTGCTGGGTGCCGCCCGGATCGGGTGGCCCGCACAACCGTTCGAGCCCGGAGAGCACGCGCTCGGCGGGGCGGCCGAAGCGCTCCGTCACGTCGGCGACGGCCCGCTCGCGGTCGCACAGGTCCCCGGTCTCACCGGCCGCGCACGGCAGCTCCACCGGCGCCGCCAGCCGCATGCTGCCCAGCGCCTGGAACCCGGGGCCGCCGTCGCTGAGCCGCAGCCGGACACCCGAACGGTCGGACCCGCCGCCGCCGAGCAGGTTGTAGTGCACCTGCATGACCAGGAGGCTGCCGGCCGGCATCGCGTAGCCGAGCCGGTCGCCGAGCAGCGTCTCGGTGCCGCCCGGCGCCCAGGTCGCCACCCACGTCGCCTCCTCGCCGACCCCCGAGTTGCCGAAGCAGGTCCAGCCCGGTCCGTCGTCGCGGGTGTCGACGTCGCGTGCCTGGCCCGCGTCGCCCGGGTCGATCCGGAAGAAGATCGCGTGGTGGACGATCGCGGCGTTCTGCGGCTGGAACTGGCTGCCCATGAGGTAGGCGCCGGCGGTCAGGCCCGGGTCGACGAGGAAGCACCGGTACTCGTCGTTGCCGCCGCGTGGCGCCTTCGGCGTGTACGCCTCCGGCATGCTCAGCTCGACGAACCGTTCACCCGCGCGCAGCGGCGCCGGCGGTGGTGGCGGCGCGCTGCCGTGCGCGGTGTGACCGTCGTGCGGCCGTGGCGCCGCCGCGGGCTCCCCGGATCCGCATGCGGTGAGCAGCATGGCCGGGGCGAGCAGAGCCGCCCCGAGCACACGTCGCTTCATGGGTCCTCCCGTCGTCGGTTGCGGTCACCGTAGGGGCCGCACCCGCGAGAACCCGCAGAGTCAGATGAGAGTTCGATGGCAGGTGAGGTCGCGTGCCGGCGGCACCCCGTCGCGGAGGTAGGCGTTCACGTGACCGTCGACGCAGGCGTTGCCGTAGTTGGCGTAGACGGCGTGGATGCGGGCCCCGTCGAGCGTGAGCATGCGGGAGCCGGCCATCGCCCGGTGCATCGCGGTCGCGGCGGCGTAGGTCGTGGCCGGGTCCCCGGTCGACTGCACGATCAGCGCGGGCACCCGGTTGCGCACGTCGGTCGGCCGTTCCCGCGGCGGGGTGGGCCAGAACGCGCACGGGTTGAGGTTGCGGACGAGTGGGGCGAACAGCGGCTCGTCGCGCCGGTGCGCCTCGATGTCGCGCCAGTAGGTCTCCGGGTCGCGGGGCGCGGCCCGGTCGGCGCAGACGATCGCCGCCTGCACGCTGCCGTAGTGCGAGTCGCCGCCGGTGGTGATGAACGCCAGCTGCTCGGCCAGGGCGGGCGTCGGCTCGGCCGACCCGTCCAGCGCGGCCCGGCGCAGGACCCGCAGGGTCGCGGCGAGCTCGGCGTTGGCGGCGTCGCGGTCGTCGTAGAGGCCGGAGAACACCAGGGCCGGCACGAGGGTGTCGTCCGCTGTGTACGGTCCGACGCGCAGCGGGGTGCGCGCCGCGGCCCGGTCGGTCGCCAGGACGGTCGCGACCACCCGGTCCGGCGTGGCGCCGAGGCCGTACTCGTGGTGGCGTTCGGCCGCCCAGCCGGCGAAGTCGCGCAGGGCCGCGGCGGTGGCCGGTCCGTTCTTCCGCAGCAGCCGCGGTCCGAACGTGTCGGGATCGACGGCGCTGTCGAGCACGACGCGGTCGGCCCGGTGCGGGAACAGCTGCGTGTAGACCGCGCCGAGGTACGTGCCGTACGAGTACCCGAAGTACGACAGCTTCCGTTCGCCGAGCGCGGTCCGGATGACGTCCATGTCGCGGGCCGTGTTGCGGGTGCTGGCGTGGGGGAGCAGGTCGGGACTGCGGTCGGCGCAGCGTCGCGCGAGGTCGGCCTGCAGCGCGGCCGTCCGGTCGAAGGACCCGCGGTCGTGTCCGGCCGACCGGATCCAGGTGCCGGTCGGCCACCCGCAGTCGAGCGGGGTGCTGCGGCCGACGAACCGCGGGTCCATGCCGACGAGGTCGAAGCGCGACCGCGCCACGTCCTGGCCCGCGAGGAGCAGCGGCATGTCGATGCCGGTGCCGCCGGGTCCGCCGCTGTTGAGCAGCATCGCGCCCACCCGGCGGGCCGGGTCGGTGGCCTTCAGCCGCGAGATCGCCACGGTGATGGTCCGCCCGTCCGGGCGTGCGTGGTCCAGCGGCACGGTGACCTCGGCGCACTGCGCCCCGGCCCGGTCGAGCTCCTGTCCCACCCGGTCGTCGGGACCGGTGGCGCAGGCGTGCCAGGTGAGCGCCGGCCCCGGTCGGGCCAGCGCCGGCGTGGCGCCCACGGTCGCGGTCACGGCGACGGCGGCCACGAGGACGAGTGTTCTCCGCACGGGTGTTCCCCCTCGACATCGATGACGGTGCACCCGACGCTAGGGAGGCCCGACCCCGCGGTCACTGACGCTGGCTGGCGTATCGATGGTGGCGCAGACCCGACCACGTTACGGTCGGGCGATGGACACCGACCGGCAGCGGAGCGTCTGGAACCGGTACGCGCCGACCTACGACCGGCAGATCGCGTTCTTCGAACGCGTCCAGTTCACCGGCGGACGCGAGTGGCTCGGCGCCCGCGCGCGGGGGCGGGTGCTCGAGGTCGCGATCGGAACCGGGCGGAGCCTGCCGTTCTACCCCGCGGACGTCGACCTCACCGGCGTCGACCTCAGCCCGGAGATGCTGGCGATCGCGCGGCGCCGCGCCGCGGAGGAGGGTCGCGCCGTCGCGCTCGTCGAAGGGGACGCCGAGCGGCTGCCCGTCGACGACGCGTCGTTCGACACGGTGGTGTGCGCGCTGTCGCTCTGCTCGATTCCCGACCCGGCCGCGGCGGTCGCGGAGATGCGCCGGGTGCTGGTGCCCGGTGGGCGGCTGCTGCTGCTCGACCACGTCGCCAGCACGTGGCCCCCGGTGCGGGCGGCGCAGTGGCTGCTGGAGCGCGTGACGATCCGCACGGCGGGGGAGCACTTCACCCGGCGTCAGCTGCCGCTGGTCGAGGCGGCCGGGTTCGAGGTCGTCGAGGTCGAGCGGCTGAAGGCCGGCACCGTGGAACGGATCCACGCGATCCACCCGAACCGGGTACACACGGAGTAGCGACGGACAGGTATATTCACCGTCAACGCAGTATCCACATAGGAGGGTCGCGTGGTCGGCGACGAGGTGGCACCTCGCGGTATCGATGTCACCAGGCCGAACGTGGCCAGGGTCTACGACTACATGGTCGGCGGCAAGGACCACTTCGCGATCGACCGGATGGCGGCCGAGCGGGCGTTGCAGATCGCGCCCGACGCGAAGGAGGCCGGCCGGGCCTGCCGGGCGTTCCTGCGGCGGGTGGTGCGGTTCCTGGCGGCCGAGGCCGGCATCAAGCAGTTCCTCGACATCGGTTCGGGGCTTCCCACCGCCACCAACGTCCACCAGGTCGCCCACGACGTCGACAAGACGATCCGCACCGTCTACGTCGACCACGACCCGATGGTGCTGGTGCACGGCCGGGCGCTGCTCGCGAACGAGTCCACCACCACGGTGATCGAGGCCGACATCCGGCGGCCGGAGGAGATCCTCGAGCACCCCGAGGTGCGCGAGCGCATCGACTTCACCGAGCCGGTCGGGCTGCTGCTGTTCTCGATCCTGCACCACGTGCACGACTCCGAAGACCCGGCCCGCATCGCCAGAACCCTGCGCGACGCGCTGCCGTCGGGCAGCTACCTGGGGATCATCCACTTCTGGAACCCCGCCGAGGAGCACCCGCGCATCTCGGAGAAGGCGCTCGAGGCCGAGCGGCTGTTCAACGAGACCATGGGCACCGGCCGCTGGCGCCGGCGGGAGGAGATCGCCGCCTACTTCGGCGACTTCGAGCTGGTCGAGCCCGGTCTGGGCCCGCTGGCCGACTGGCGCCCCGACGGCGAGGACCCCTCGGCGCAGACCGACACCCGCTACACGATGATCGGCGGCGTCGGCCGCAAGCCGTAGCCGCCCGGCGGGCCCGCTCGTTGGGCCGGCGTGTGGCGACGGTTCCTGACGGTCCCCGCGTGGGTGGCCGTGGTCCTGATCCTCGGTCCCTCCGGCGGCGGGCCTCCCGCGGAGGCACCGACGCCACCCGGGGCCACCGCCACGCGACCCGTCGGGCCGACGGCCGCACGGCTCGACGCGCTGGCGGTCGCGATCACCGGGACCGCCGAGGAGCTGCGGGCGTCCGAGCGGCTCAACTACCACCGGGTCGAGGGTGGGGTGGCGGCCTGCATGGCGGCGGCCGGCCGTCCCTACCGCATGGCGCCGTTCGTGAGCTTCTACGCCGACTTCACCGACGCCGACCTGGGCTACGGCACCGGGAGCGCCACCGTGTTCGACTCGGTCACCGAGCGCGGCCGGCGGCTGGTGCTGAACACGATCGCCGGGGCGAGGCTGTCCCGCGCGGGTCTGACGGGACGGGGCTGGGTCGGCTCCACCGACATCGAGGCGCTGAACCGGTGCCGCGCGCCCTACGAGTACCGGGCGTACCACGACTTCGACCCGCCGCCCGGCGCGTACCGACTCGCCGGCTTCGTCGACCTGCTCGAGACCGTCCTCCGGGACCCGCGCGTGACCGCGGCGTTCGAGCGCTACCGGCCGTGCATGCGTGCCCGCCTCGGCCACGACGTCCCGGACCGCTCCGACTTCCTGTTCCAGGCCCGCCTGCCCGCCGGGCACGCTCCGCTCGACGGCCAACCGCCGGATCCCGAGTGGACGCGCGGCCTGCGGGCCCTCGACGAGGCGTTCGCGCTCGACGTGGAGTGCCGGCTTCCCGCGTACCGGGAGGCGATGCGGGTCGTCGCCGCGAACCTCGACGCCTGGGAGCGGCGTCACCGGACCGAGCTCGACGCGGTCCGCGCCGCCTGGCGGCAGCGGGTCGCGGACGCGGCGACGCTCGGCCGCTGAGCCGCACACCCGGTAGGCTCGGCCGGATGCGACCCGATCATCGGTGGATGGCCGTCGTCGCGGTGGCCGGGGGGTTTCTGCTGGGCTTCCTCGACTTCGTCTGGATCAGGTTCATGCCGTCGGCCGTCGCGCACCTCGGGAACTCCAGTGCCGTCTGGGCCGTCGCCGCGTTCTGGTACGGGTACCGGGCCCGGGCGTGGCGCGTCGCCGCCGGCGGTGCGGCGGTCGGGCTCGTGGTCGCGGTGCCGAGCTACTACCTCGCCGCGACGCTGGTCCAGGACGACGACCTCGCCGTCATCGGGCAGCCGAGTTCCCTGCTGTGGATGGCGTTCGGCGTTCTCGCCGGTGTCGTGTTCGGTGTCGCCGGCGCGTGGGCGCGGACGGACGGGTGGCGGCAGGTGGTCGGCGCGGCGGCACCGGGCGCGGTGCTGTTCGCGGAGGCGGCTCTGCTCGCCGGCCGCGTCGGCGATCCCAGCTACGGCACGGAACCGGCGTGGCAGGCGGCGCTCGACGTCGCGCTCGGTGTGCTCGTCGTGGTGCTGGCCGTCGCGCCGTGGCGGCGCCGTCTACAGGCCCTGGCCGCCGCCGTGCCCCTGGCCGTCGTCGGGGTCGCGGCGTTCGTCGTCGCGGGTTTCGGATGACGCGCGTGTGGGCCGGCGCCACACGAGAGACGGGACGATCGCCGGCACGCGGCGCATGTGCTCCTCGTACGCCGGGCGGCGCTCGATCGAGCGCCGGTCCATCATGGGCACGCTGACGAACGTGAACAGCAGCACCATGGCGACCGGTCCGACGATCGTCCACCACCACCCGGGCGCGGCGGCGAGCCCGAACAGCCACATGCCCCACCAGAAGCCGATCTCGCCGAGGTAGTTCGGGTGCCGGGAGTACCGCCACAGTCCCCGGTCGATGATGCGGCCGCCGTTGGCCGGGTCGGCCGCGAAGCGGTACAGCTGCCGGTCGGCGAGGGCCTCGGTCGCGATCGCGGCGGCCGTCACCACGACGGCGAGCACGTCGAGGACGCCGAACGACCGGCCGGTCTCCGTGACCGCCGGCCACACCGCGAGCATCCCGAGGAATACGACGACCGTGGGCATGACCTGGATGCCGGTGAGGCTGACCAGCCACCACGGCACCCGGCGCGGGAGCCCGCCGCGGATCTGCACGTACCGCCAGTCCTCGTGGCTGAGCCCGCGCCACGACACCGCCCAGTTCGCGGTCAGCCGTACGGCCCAGACGAGGACGAGGAGCAGCACGACCGCCTGCCGCACCGTGAGCCCGCCGGCCCACACCACCCAGGCGACCGCGATCACCGGTGGCGCGACGCTCCAGTACGCGTCGTACAGGCTGGAGTTCCCGACCGCCATCGAGACCCCGAACACCACGACCGTGGCGGCGAGGTCGGCCCAGAACGTCACCAGCAGCGGATGCTGGTCGGGCACGGCCGCGACGACGGCCCACGCCGCCAGTCCCGCGAGCACGTACGCGGCCGTGACCACCGCGAACCCGAGCGCCCGCGACGTGGTGGCCAGGCCACGACCCACCCGGTATTCACTGCCGCCGATCGTCATGCGAGAAGCGTAGGCCCCGGCGGCCATGCAACAAAGCTGCAAACGCAATCCATTGACCGACGTAATTTCTTCTTCATACCGTGAGAGGAAAGCGCTTTCCTGTCGTCGCCCGACGGGAAGCCGTGGGACATGGAGGTCCACCAGTGCACCCACCGAAGCATCCCCGCCGCACCATGAGCGCTCTTGCCGCCACCGTCCTGGCCACCGCGTTCGTCTTCACCGTGGCCACCGCCGCGAACGCCGCCACCCTGCTCTCCGACGACTTCGACGACGGCAACGCCGGCGGCTGGAGCACGTCGGGTGGAAGCTGGTCGGTGTCGTCCGGCGTCTACTCGCAGTCGGGCACCGGGGCCAGCGCCAAGGCCTCGGCCGGCCAGACCTCGTGGACCACCGCCACGGTGTCCGCGCGGGTGCGGCCGAACACGTTCAGCGGCAACGGCTCGCGCGGGGTCGGTGTCACGGCCCGCGTGCAGAGCACGTCGAGCTTCTACGCGCTCGTCGTCACGCCGACCGCCGTGCAGCTCCGCAAGGGCGCGACCACCACGCTCGCGTCGGCGTCGTTCACGGCGACGCCGGGCACCTGGTACACGCTGTCGTTGAGCGCGACCGGCGGTTCGCTGGTCGGCTCGGTCAACGGCAGCACGGTCGTGACCGCCTCGGACGCTTCCTACTCCACCGGACGCGCCGGGCTGCTCGCCAACTACACCGCCGGCTCCTTCGACGACGTCGTCGTCACCGACGCGGCCGGTCCGAGCCCGAGCCAGCCGCAGTCGCCGTCGCAGCCGGGCTCGCCGTCGTCATCGGGACCGCCGTCCCAGTCCCAGTCCCAGTCGCAGAACCCGCAGCCGCCGACCGGGATCCTCGGCTGGGCGACCCAGGCCGGCGGCACCACCGGTGGTTCGGGCGGCCCGACGGTCACCGTGTCGACGTGGGCCGACCTGCGCACGCAGGCGCAGGCCGCGGGCACCCGGACGATCCTCGTCGACGGGATGCTCAGCGGCTCGGGCACGATCGAGGTCACGGCGAACAAGACGATCCGCGGTGTCGGCGCCAACTCCGGCGTGTCCGGTACGACGCTCAACATCGAGGACATGCACCCCGCCAACGTGATCATCCAGAACCTCAACATCCGCGGGGTCCCGGGTGGCGACGCGATCCAGATCGAGAACGCGACGCACATCTGGCTCGACCACAACACGATGCAGAGCACCATCGAAAGCGACGTCGACTTCTACGACGGCATGATCGACATGACCCACGCGGCCGACTACATCACGGTGTCGTACAACATCGTCCGCAACCACTGGAAGACGTCACTGGTGGGCCACTCCGACGGCAACGGCTCCGAGGACATCGGACACCTGCGGATCACCTACCACCACAACTGGTTCGACCGGACCTTCGAGCGCAGCCCGCGGGTGCGCTTCGGCGAGACCGTGCACGTCTTCAACAACTACTACACGAACGTGAACAACAACGCCGACTCGTACGCCATCGCGTCGACCGAGAACGCCGGCCTCCTCGTCGAGGCGAACGTGTTCGAGAACGTGCAGCAGGCCTGCTGGTCGGCGAGCGGCTACGCCGACTCGGGTCCCGGGCGGCTGGTCGCCCGGAACAACTCGCTGACCAACTCCGGCCCCTGCGAGGTGAACGGCACCGTCGCGGCGCTGCCGTACAGCTACTCGCCCGAGAACGTCGGCACGGTCAAGGCCTCCGTCACCGCCAACGCGGGCACCGGAAGGATCTGACGACCGGCGGCCCGCGGAGCGCAACCGGCGCCTCGGGCGGGCCATCGCCCCTGCACGGCTTATGATCACGGCATGATGACCGGGCGCGTCCGGCGCGGGCGCGTCGCCACCTCGCTCACGTTCTTCCTCTTCGGCGCCGCGCTCGGCGTGTGGACCGCGCGCATCCCCGCGGTCAAGGAGCGCCTCGGTCTCAGCGACGGCCGGTTGAGCATCGCGTTGCTGGCGTTCGCCGCCGGATGCATCGTGGGCATGGCGGCGATCGGCCGCCTCACCGACCGCTTCGGCAGCTCGCGCGTGCTGGTGCCGGCGGCGTTGCTGGAGGGCGTGCTGCTCGTCGTCCCCGGGTACATGACCGGGCTCGTCGGGCTGTGCGTGGCGCTGGTGCTGTTCGGCGCCGCGCACGGCACCCTCAACATCGCGATGAACGCCAACGCGATCGAGGTGCAGCGCGCCGCCGGCCGCCCCATCATGTCGTCGTTCCACGCCGTCTACAGCATCGGCGGCTTCTGCGGCGCCATCACCGGCGGCGTCCTCGCCGGCCGCGGCGTCAGCGCCGGCGCCACGTTCCTCGCCGTCGGGGCCGCCGTCGTGGTCCTGGCCGTCTGGGCGTCGCTGTGGGTCCTTTCCACATCCACAGTGGACGCACGTTCCCAGGACCGGTTCTCCAGGCCACGTTCCTACGTCCTGTTGTTCCTGGGTTTCCTGGTGCTGTGCACGCTCGTCGGCGAGGGGGCGGCCGCCGACTGGAGCGCCGTGTACCTGCGCGACCACCTCGGCAGCGGTGCCGGCTTCGCCGCCTACGGGTACGCCGCGTTCTCCATCGCGATGACCGTGGGCCGCTTCGCCGGCGACCCGCTCGTCCGCGCGGTCGGCCCGGTACGGCTGGTGCAGGGCAGCGGGGTGCTGGCCGCCGCCGGTCTCGGCGTGGCGCTGCTGGTCGACCATCCGGTCGCCGGCGTCGTCGGGTTCGGACTGCTCGGCGCCGGCCTGTCGTGCGTCGCGCCGCAGATCTTCTCCGCGGCCGGCGACCGCGACACGCAGCGGGCCGGGCGTGCTCTGTCCACTGTGGTCAGCATCGGCTATCTCGGGTTCCTGCTGGGTCCGATCGCGATCGGCGCCGCCGCCACGTGGGTCGGACTGCCCGCGGCGCTGCTGATCCCCGTCGTGCTGGCGCTGTTCGTGGCGGCGAGCGCCACCGTCATGCGACCGGCACCGTCCACTGTGGAGCGTTGAGTGTTCGGGTTCTCCTCCTACCACTGGGACGTCGGGGAGCTGTCGGCGGACGACCGCCGGGCCCTGGTCACGCTGAACGGGGCCTCCCCGGAGACGCCGCTGGCCGGGTACGCCACCCACGACCCCCACGCCCTGCTCGCCGCGTTCCGCGCCCTGGTGCACAGCACCGACGTGCGGGCCCGCGGGGTCGCCCTCGACCAGTACGTCTACGCGGAGGCGCAGGGCCGGTGGGGCATCGAGAACCCGCTGGTCCTCTTCGACGACGCCGTACGCGCCGCGGCGCGGGAGATGCTCACGGCCGTTTCGCGGCCCGGGATCCCGCTGACCGACCAGCCGCTGCTCCTGTCGGGCTGGCGCAGCGCGCTGGGCGCCCTGACCCACGTCGGCGACTCCTCCGAGCTACCGCTCGTCATGACCGTGGTCGAAGCGATGGCTGCCGATGACCTGCTCGATCGGCACGCGTTCTGGCCGGTCGAGGTCCGCCTGGCCGACGCCGACCCGGCGACCCGCTCGCACGTCGACGCGTGGCTCGCCGGCATGGCCACCGACGAACGGCTTCCCGTCGAGGTCCGGGTGGAGGCGGTGGGGACCCTGGGACCGCGCCACCACGAGGAGGTGGCGGGACTGCTGCGCCACCCCGCGGTGCCCCTCGCCGTCGCGGCCGCGCGGTACCTCCTCGACGGCGACCCGTCCCCGGAGGTGGCCACCCGCGTGGCCGACGTCGTAGCCGGCTGGCCCGGCGACGCGCCGTACCCGGCGGACGAGGTCCGCCACCGCCTGGCCGAGATCGCCGACCTGGCAACGGCACGCGCGACGCTCACCGGTCCCTCGGCGGAGACGGTGGCCGGCGCACTGTCCACTGTGGCCGAACACGGGACCGCCGCCGACCTGCCCGCAACCCTCGCCGTCCTCGACGACGACCGGCTCGTGCTGGCGGGCGCCGATACCGTCGCGGACGCCGTCGTGGAGTGCCTGCGCACCGCCGACGGTCCGGTGGCCGACCGGGCGTACCGGGCACTGGCCACCGTCTACACCGACGGGGCACGGCCGGTCGACGTGCGGGTGCTGGCCCTGCGGCCGTTCTGGTGCCGCCCCGAGCACCGGCTCGACGCTGTCGCGGTCACCACTCTGCTGACCCACGACGACCTCCGCCTCTCGACGGCGGCTGCCATGGCGCTGGTCGGGCGCCGGGGATCCGAGGCCCCGGTACGCGCCGCCGCCGCCCGCTGGCCCGACGACGCCCCCGACCCGGCCGACCGCGTCCGCGACCTCCTCACCGACCTCGACGACCTCGCCGCCGCCCGGGCCGTGATAGCCGCCGCACCCACCACGGCAGGCCCTTCCCGCGACGCGGCGGGCCCCGTACCCGCCACCTCGGACGACGCGCGGACCCTGCTCGCCGCCATTCGGACCGTGACCCTCGACGGCGACGCGTCCGACGGCCCCCGGCTGCTCGCCGCATGCGCCGTCGCCGGCGACCTCCCGCTCGCGTGGGCGTTGCGTCGAGCCCTCCTGAGACGGGGCGACCCCGCCGACGCCCGCTACGCCGCCGCGATCAGCGGCCTCGACGCCCGGATCCTGGCCGGCCCCGTCAACGGCTGACCGTCAACGGCTGACCGTCAACGTTGCGAGACCCGCGACGGCGTCGATCGTGTAGCGGTCGCGGGCCGTGTCCCATCCGGTGGGTATGAGACGGGTGCCGGCGACCACCCCTGTGCGCCGCACCCCGTCGACCGTGACCGATGCAGCACCCTTCGTCAGCACGACCCGCACCGGGACGCCCATGGGCGTGTGCACCGCGAAGTCCTCGGCCCCGCCCAGCATCCGCACCGCCACCGAGCCCTGCGGCTTCGGCAGCCACAGTTCGATGCGCGCCACCCCACCGGTGAAGTCGACCCCGGCGACGGACGTCGAACGCAGGTCGACGCTCGCCGACTCCGACCCGCCCACGAGCGTGACGCGCCACTTGACCCGCTGGTTGAGTTCCATCGTCACGGTGTCGGAGGTGCCGTTGTCGACAACATTGACGAGGCGCAACTTGACCACGTCGCCCTCGCGGGACACGCGCGGGATGAAGCCCGACCCGTCCGGGGTGGACGCGCGGTACAGGTCGTTGCCCAGGTCGGCGGCGCGCACCACCACCGCGGTGACGCCCGCGGCCAGCTGGAACTCGGCCTCCGTCGTCCCGCCGAGGGGACCGGTGACGAGGCGCTCGGGCCCGGGTGGGGTCGCGGGCTCCCCCCGGGTGGCACCGGCGTCCCGGGTGGGCGGGTCGATGAACCGGGCGAACGTGACGCTCACCAGCGCGACCAGCACCACGAGTGCCGCGCCCACCAGGACCCCGCCGAGCGGAAAGCGCCGCCGCGGAGGGTCCGGGAGCATCGACATCTCCTGCGTACCGTCCGGCTCCCGGTACTGCGGCACGATCGACGCGGAGGAGGGATCCCGGGTCTGCGGCTCCCCGGTCTCGGAGACCCCGGCCGAGTCCCCGGTGCCGGGAAAACCGGAATCCGTCGGCTCACCCGAACGCCCCGGAAACCCGGAATCCCCCGGAAACCCGGTATAGGCCGAAGAACCGGTATGCGCCGGAAACCCGGTATGCGGCCCGAGATCCGGCCCGGCCGGCGTGGACGCCATGTTCAACCCCCGACTCACCCCATGATCGGCGATCCTCCATACACGTACGCACCGCGGGCCCGGTGGGATCCCTCCACCCGGGTCGATCGTGCGGGCGTCTCGTCCTTTGTGCGGTTTCAGGTGGTTATGCGCCGGTCACCACTGCGAGGGGAGGACCGGGACGGCCACGGAACCCCGTCGAGGAACGCGTCCATCGCGTCGACCACCCGGGCCAGCACGTTCACCGACGCCACGGCCGGGCCCGGCACCGACAAGCCGTGGTCGGCGTCGGTGACCTCCAGGACGTGCGGGGTCAGCCGGCGCGCCACCGCGCCGTCCCACAGCGTGTCGGCGGTGCCGCCGACGAGAAGGAACGGAGCGGGCGCCCGCCCGAGGGCCGCCACGATCCAGGGCGCGGTGAGCAACGGGGTCAGCCAGATCGCCGGCAGCGCCCGGTCGGCGGCAAGGGCCGCGGCGTGCGACCCGAGCGACTTGCCGATGACCAGCGGACGCCCGTCGAGCAGCGGCGCCACCTGCCCGGCGACCCAGCCCTCCGTGGCCGGTGCGAACGGATCCGGTACGGCGCCGGCCCATGAATGACGGTGCAACGTCGCGCCCCGGCGGACCGGCACGTCGCCGGCGTACCAGAGCAGGCCGGTGGTGGGACCGTATCCGCGCCCGGGAAGCAGCAGCGCGTCCGCCATCCGGCAAGGCTACGGTGGACGGATGCCCGACGCGACCGGCCAGGCCAGCGCCGAGGCGAATGGGGCGAGGTTTCCGCGGTTGCACGGCCGGCCCCGCCACGGGTGGATCAACGACCCCAACGGCCTGTCGTTCGTCGACGGGCGGTACCACGTCTTCTTCCAGTACAACCCCGACGAGGCCACCCACCGCGCCATCCGCTGGGGTCACATGAGTTCGACCGACCTCCTCCGGTGGCGGGAGGAGCCGGTGGCCCTGCACAACCGGCCGGGCGAGGTCGACGGCCACGGGTGCTGGAGCGGCTGCGTCGTCGACGACGCCGGCGTGCCCACGGCGGTCTACAGCGCCGTGCGCGACTCCGGGCACCGCGCCGAGGTCGTGCTCGCGCGCAGCGACCGGTCGATGCGCGAGTGGCACCAGGACCGCACCCCGGTGATCGGCCAGCCCGACGACCCCACGATCACCGACGTGCGCGACCCGTTTCTCGTCAATGTTGACGGTCATCGCTACGCGATCCAGGGTGCCGGCCACAACGAGGGTCGGGGACCCGCCCGGGTCCTCGTGTACGGCTGCGACGACCTCACCCGGTGGACGCCGCTCGGGTCCCTCCTCACCGCCGACGACCCGGTGGCCGCGGCGATCGCGCCGGCGGAGATCTGGGAGTGCCCGAACCTGGTGCGGCTCGGCGACCGGTGGGTGCTGATCGTGTCGCTGTGGCGCGCGGGCAGCCACCTCGCCGGGGTCCGGTACCTCGTCGGCGACCTCGTGGCGGGACCCCGGTTCGTACCCCGCACCGGTGGGCTCCTCGACACCGGTCCCTGCTTCTACGCCCCGCAGGTGCTCCCGCTCGCCGACCGCGTCCTCATGTGGGGCTGGGCGTGGGAGCTCGACCGCCCGCCGGAGCAGGTCGCGGGCTGGGCCGGGTCGCTCACGTTCTGCCGCGAGCTGCACATTCAGGGTGACCGCGTGAGCACGCACCCCGTGCCCGAGCTCACCGGTCTCCGGGGTGCGGCGCTCCCTACCCACACGCCGTTCCACGCGGACTCGTTCGATGCCGAGCTCACCGGGTCCGGTCGGGTCATGTTGATCCATGTTGACGACGGCGCCGAACGGACCGTGCTCGACCTCGCGCCCGGCGGCGGCCGGCCCCGGATCCTGGTCGACGGTTCGATGGTCGAGGCGTTCGACGGGTCCGGGCGGGCGTTGACCACCCGGGCGTACCCGACGGCGGCCGGACGCTGGTCGATCCGCGCGGATGCACCCGTGCGGGCCTGGCGCACGGCATAGTTGCCTGGTGGGTGACCTGGAGCAGGTGGGCCGGGCGGCGGCGCGTGACGCCGGTGGGATCGACGCGCAGCTGCTCGGCGGGTTCCTGCCCGCGGTGGTGGCGGCGACGGCCGCCGGGCGGAGGCTGCGGCGCCCGGAGCTGGCGGCGTGTGTCGCGGCCGGGCGCCGGGCGGCGACCCAGGGAATCGCGATGCGCGCGCTGGTGGACCTGTACCTGTCCGCCGGCTGGCGGTTGTGGCGCGACGTGCCCGAGGTCAGCCGCGGCGACGCCGGCCAGGTGCGGGCCGCCGCATTGAGCATGTTGCGTGCCGCCGACGACGGGGTCGCGGCCCTGGTGGAGGGCTACCAGCTGGCCCTGGCCGACCTCGGCCGGCTGCGCGAGTCGACCAAGCGGGAGGTGCTGGAGAGCCTGCTCGCCGGCGGTCCGCAGGCGGTCGACGCGGCGGGCCCGGCGGCCGACCTCGGCCTGGTACTCAGCGGCCCCGTCTCGGTGCTGGTGGTGCGGGCACACTTCACCGACCCGGCCGCCGCCGGGCTCCCGCTGCGCGTCGAGCGCGCGCTGCAGGGCCGTTACGGTGACGCCCAACCGCTGGTCGACCTGCACGACGGTGACCTCGTGTGCGTGTTCGCCGCCCCCGACGCCGACGCCGTCGACCTGGTGTCCCGGGCGGTGGGCTCGGTCCTCGACGGCCACTACTCCGGAGGCGGCTGGCGGGGGGCGGTGAGCACCCCACGCACCGGTGCGGCCGCGGTGCGGGCCAGCCACGACGAGGCGAGGTACGCGCTGGAGATCGCCGACCGCCTGGGCCTGGTCCATCCCGTGGTCGACGCCGGTGAGCTGGCTGTGTACCGGGTGCTCCTGCGCGACCGTCCCGCGGTGCACGACCTGATCCGCGGCACGCTGGCGCCGCTGCTCGATGCGCGCGGCGGTCCGGGTCAACTGCTGGAGACCCTCGACGCGTATTACCAGAGCGGGTGCGTGGCCACGGAGGCCGCGGCGAGGCTGCACCTCTCGGTGCGGGCCGTGACCTACCGCCTGGCGAGGGTGACCCACCTGATCGGCAGGGACCCGACCGACCCGGCCAACCGCTTCACGGTGCAGGCCGCGGTGACGGCGGCGAAGCTCCTGAACTGGCCCGAGGTCCCGCTGGACTGAGCCCGGGTCCCTTGCGCTGAACCTTTCTGCGCTCCCGCGCGCCTGACCCCGTCCCGCGGGATCAGCGCGCGTGGACGCGCGCGACGGCGGCGCGGGTGTTGCGGGCGGCGGCCAGTGTCTCGAGTCGCAGCTTCGTGTGCGGGCGACGGCCGGTCAAAGCCGGCATTTCGGCTGAGCCTTTACCGTCCGTCGTCCCGGACCTGCCCGCACGGCCCTGGGCCGGCCGCCTTGTTTGCTGTTCCGGGAACGATAACTATTCAGGCGGTGGTGGGCGCCGGTGGCTGTGTCCTCCCGGCCCGATCTTGGACTTCCGGACATGCCATGACGTGTACGGAAGTCCAACATCGCCATGACCTCCTCGATCGACGCCGGCCGACACTGGCTGACACGGTCGCCTCCGGCCCCGCCGGACACCTTTGGCGGCACAGCGACCACAAGTGTCCGACGAACAGCCACCACAACCAGGTGAACAGTTACCACGAACGGTAGCTGTTCAGGTACTCGCACCGCCCTTCTGGCCTGCTGCGATGCACAGGTTGTTCCGGCCCGCGCCATCCCCGAGAGATCTCACGCTGCGTGACGTTAGCGGAACCGGGTCCGGGTCGATCGAACCAACAAGATCAGCTTTCCAGGAACAGGAGTGAAGTCAGGCTTCACTGTGGTTCCTGGAAAGCTGATCTTGTCCGGTTGACAGCGGCGCGAAACGGTCGAACGGGTATCGACGGGTTGTCACGGGGAGTAAGGACCGCGATCTCGGCCCGTCGATCCCTCGACCGGTGGCGGTTGGCGGTCGTGTGGCTGGCGTGTCCACCGGTGTCGATCGAGGACGGATGGTGCCCCGAGACGCCCTCGTCTTCCTCGATCGACAACCCCCGGGTGCCGGGCGCCTGTCGGCGGCAACCGGGGAGACAAAACGCGTCCCGGACAGCACTTTCTCTCCCGGCACATACTCGACAACCGCCCACTACTCAGGCACCAGGAACGAACGTGAGGTCAGGCTGCGGGTTCGTTCCTCAAACGACGATCAAGTGGTCACCGCGCCCTCGCGAGGGGCGGGCTTCGGCAACGCGCAGTGACACCGGTCCCCCGGACACTCCGCCCTGCCCCGATTGGGGGCGTCCGGCCCCGGGACCGGGTGGGGAGGCATCCGGGCCGGGGGAGGGGTGAGTGCTGGGGATGGGGGGATGGGCGACGGGCGGCGAAGGGCGAAAGGCGAAGGGCGAAGGGCGCGGTCGCAGGGGCCGGGCCACCACCGCGAGGATCGGGCCCGACATCGGAGGGGTGCTGCGGCTGGCCGGGGTTGCCGGGGTCCGGCAAGGTTGCCGGGGTTTGCTTGTCCGGACAGGGACCGGGTCCTACCTGGGGGTTTACGGGAACGATTGAGCACGTACCCGTTCGACTACCCCCAGGAGGTATCAGTGCTCGACGTGCCAGCGTGGCTCTGGGCCGTGTTCGCGGGCAGCGTGGTGATCATGTTGTTGATCGACCTGTTCGCGCACCGGAGGACACACATCATCGGCTTCCGCGAGGCGGCCGTGTGGAGTGCGGTCTGGGTGGGGGTGTCACTCCTGTTCGCCGGGCTCGTGTGGGCGAGCCTCGGCACGGGGGCGGCCGTCGAGTTCACCACCGCGTGGCTGCTCGAGAAGAGCCTGTCGGTCGACAACCTGTTCGTCTTCGCCCTGATCTTCGGGTACTTCGCGGTACCGCGGGAGTACCAGCACCGGGCCCTGTTCTACGGGGTCATCGGCGCCCTGGTGTTCCGGGCGATCTTCATCGCGGCCGGCGTGGCCATCGTCAGCACGTTCACCGTCGTGCTGTTCGTGTTCGCGGCGATCCTCCTCTGGAGCGCCTACAAGCTCATGAAGGACGACGACGAGGAGTACGACCCGCGGAAGAACATCGCCGTGCGCCTGGTGCGCAAGGTGGTGCCGGTGCAGGAGCAGTACTCGGGCGCGAAGTTCTTCGTGAAGGTCGCCGGCAAGTGGGTGGCCACCCCGATGTTCGTGGTCGTGGTCGCGATCGAGGCCGCCGACCTGGTGTTCGCCGTCGACAGTGTGCCGGCGGTGCTCGCGGTCAGCGACGACACGTTCATCGTGTACTCCTCGAACGCCTTCGCGATCCTCGGCCTGCGGGCGCTGTACTTCTTCCTCTCCGGAATGCTCGACAAGTTCCACTACCTGTCCAAGGGCCTGGCCATCATCCTGGGCTTCATCGGCGTCAAGCTGATCCTGCAGGCCGCCCACAAGACGATCAGTACCTCGATCCCGGAGATCCCGTCGCTGGTCAGCCTTGCCGTGGTGGTGCTGGTGCTCGCCGGGTCGGTGGTGCTCAGCCTCACGCGGCCGGCGCCCGCGCCGGTCGAGGCCGCCGCCGAAAGGGTCGAGGCCGGAAAGGACGACGGGACCGGCGACGCCGGGACAGCCGCCACCGGGCAGGTCGACGACGACCGGGAGCGGCTCGCCCGGGAAGGCAGCCCGTAACCGTCGAATCCCCACGTGACGCCAGTTCTGTTGCTTAGAGTGACGGAGCAATTGCGATTCGGTGTCACGTGGGGGACGACATCATGGGCAACGGGCGGGCCAGGGTTCTCCTGGTCGTGGCCGGGGTGGGGATGCTCGGCCTGGTGACGCTCCTCGCGATCGGAGCGGCGCGCCGGGCCGACGCGGCGCCCGTCCTGGCGGCGACGCCGGCGCCCGTCGACCCACCGGCCGTACCCGCCAGCGGCGCCCGCGACCCGGCCGGCAGTCAGGCCGGCAGCCGCACCGGCCCGGCCGGCAAACAGGCCGGCAAACAGGCCGGCCCGGCCAGCAACCAGGCCGGCAAACAGGCCGGTCCGGCCAGCAGACAGGCCGGCACGCAGAGACCGGCCACCCCGCGGACCACCGGCCGGCCCACACGGGCCGCCAGCCCACCGCCGGGCAAGGTGAACAGGAACGCGTCGACGAAGCCGGCGGGGAGCGCCGTCGCCACGCCCGCCAGCAGCCGGGCACCGTCCGGCGGTCGCGACGGGCGGCCCGGCCCGCGGGCCAGCGCGAGCGGCGACGACGACGGCGAACCCGGCGCCACGATCCAGGCAGCACCACTGCCGCCGACGCTGGTGGTCGCGACCGGCGGCACCAACCAGATCGGCGTCACCTGGGTCGGCTCCCTCAGCATCGGGGTCAGCGGCTACACCGCCACCGCCACCAGCGGCGCCACCGTGAAGACCTGCACGACCAGCGGCCTCGGCTGCACGATCACCACCGTTCCCTCCGGTACCTGGTCGGTCGTGGTCGTGGCGAACCGGTCCGGCGAGACGTCGGTCGCCACGAGCCCGGTCAACGTCTCCGTCGTCGACCCGTACAACCCGCCCGGAGCACCGACCAACGCGACCGCCACGGCCGGCGCGAACTCGGTCACGATGAGTTGGACGGCGCCGGCCAACGTCGGCGCCGGCATCGACCGCTACACCGCGACCGCCCTCCTCTCCGGCCAGTCGTGCACGACGACCGGCACCTCCTGCACCGTCACCGGCCTGACGCCCGGAACGCTGTACACGTTCAGCGTCGTCGCGATCGCGCCCGGCACCTCCGGAACGTCGCCGGCCAGCAACCTCACCGTCGCGGTCGCGCCAGGCCCGCCCGGCGCGCCGATCGGCGCGGGCGCGGTCGCCGGCGCCACCTCCGCCCAGGTGAGCTGGCTCGGCCCGCTCAACGTCGGCGGCGGCATCGACCGCTACGTGGTCACCTCGACGCCCGACGGGAAGACCTGCACCACGACCGGCATCACCTGCACGGTGACCGGGCTGACCAGCGGCACCAGCTACACGTTCGGCGTCGTCGCGGTCGGTGTCGGCGGCACCGGGTCGTCGGCCGCCGCGACCACGTCGGCGGTCGTGCCGGGACCGCCGGGCATGCCGCGCAACGTCAAGGTGACCGTCGGCGCGCTCGGCGTCATCAACGTCTCGTGGGACGCGCCGGACAACCCCGGTGGTGGCATCGCCGGCTACACGGCCACGGCCGACCCCGGCCTGCTGCTGAACCAGTGCGTCGCCCTGCTGCCGACCGAGCGCAGCTGCTCCATCCTCGGCCTGCTCGTCGGGCAGAGCTACACGGTCACCGTGGTCGCGAACGGCGTCGGGCTGACCGGACAGTCGCAGCCCAGCGCGCCGACCGCGCCGGTGATCCCGGGTCCGCCGGGCGCGCCGACGGACGTCACCGCGACCGCCGGCGGCGCCTCCGCCACCGTCAGCTGGACCGCGCCGGCCAACGCCGGTGCCGGGATCACCGGCTACCTCGTCAGCGCCTCGCCGGGCATCGCGGGCTGCGCGACGAGCGGCACCTCGTGCACCGTCAACGGGCTGCTGCCCGGGACCCCGTACACGTTCACGGTCGTGGCGACCAGCCTCGTCGGCGCCTCGCCCGCCAGCGCGTCCACTGCCGGTGTGACCCCGGGCCCGCCGGGTACACCGACCGGCGTCACCGCCACCCCCGGCCAGAACGCGGCCACCGTGTCGTGGACCGCGCCGGCCAACACCGGCGGCGGCATCGCCGGGTACACCGTCACGAGCCTGCCGGGCGGGAAGACGTGCACGACCACCGGCACGTCGTGCGCCGTGACCGGGCTGACGTCCGGCGTCGCGTACACGTTCTCGGTCGTCGCCACCGGCGTGCCGGGCACCGGGAACTCGCTGGCGAGCCTGCTGTCGCTGCCGGTCGTCCCCGGTCCGCCGGGCACGCCCACGCTGGTCACCGCGGTGCCGCGCGACCGGTCGGCGGTCGTCGCGTGGCTGCCGCCGCTGTCGGCCGGCGCCGGCATCGACCACTACACGGTCGTCGCGAGCCCGGGCGGGCAGGCCTGCACCGCGAGCGGGGCAACGACCTGCACCGTCACCGGGCTGACCGCCAACACCGCGTACACGTTCACGGTGACCTCGGTCGGCGCCGGCACCACCGGCAGCTCGCCGGCGAGCGTACCGAGCACGGCCGTCACCCCCGGCCCGCCCGGCGCGCCGACCGACGTGCTGGTGAGCGCCGGCAACGGCTTCCTCGACGTCACCTGGGACCTGCCGCTGCTCGGCGGCGACCTCGTCGCCGGCTACGTCGCGACCGCGCTGCCGGGCCCGCACGCGTGCGTCGTGCTGCTGTCGAACCAGAACAGCTGCCGGATCACCGGCGTCGACAACGGCACCCAGTACCAGGTCGCGGTCGTGTCGGTCGGCCTCGGCGACCTCGGCGACTCCGACCCGAGCACGCCGAGCGCGCCGGTGACACCGCTGGCGCCGACCGCGCCGACGGGCGTCACCACGACCGCGAAGGCGGCCTCGGTCACCGTGGCGTGGACCGCGCCGACCGTGCTGCCGTTCGGCCTCACGGGCTACCGGGTGACCGCGTCGCCGGGCGGCGCGACCTGTCTCAGCGTGACCACGACCTGCACGGTCGCCGGGCTCACCAGCGGCACCGGCTACACCTTCTCCGTGGTGGCCGTCGGCGTCGGCGAGTCACCCGCCGCGGTCAGCGACCCGGTGATCCCGGGGCCGCCGGGCGCGCCGACCGGCGTCACCGCGACACCCGGCCCGAACCGGGTCACGGTGTCGTGGACCGCGCCGGCCAACCCTGGCGGCGGCATCGCGCGGTACGACGTCACCGCGACCCCCGGCGGCGGGACCTGCACGGCCACGGCCGGCGCCACGAGCTGCGTCGTCACCGATCTCGACAACCTGGTGCCGTACACGTTCGCGGTGGTCGCGGTCGGCGGTGGCAGCACCGGGTCGTCGCTTCCCGGGGTGACCACCACAGCGGTGACCCCCGGCCCGCCGGGCGCGCCGACGCTGGTGGCGGCGGTCGCCGGCGCGAACGCGGCGATGGTCTCCTGGACGCCGCCGGTCGTCACCGGCGCCGGCGTCGCGAGCTACACCGTGACCGCCTCGCCGGGCGGCCGGACCTGCACGTCCACCGGCGCGAGCTGCGCGGTCACCGGGCTGAGCGCCGGCACCGCGTACACGTTCACGGTGGTCGCCGTCGGCACCGGCAGCAGCGGCAGCTCCGCGGCGAGCGCGGCGTCGAACGCGGTGACGCCCGGTCCGCCGGGCGCGCCGACCGGGGTGACCGCCACCGCCGGCAACGCCCAGCTCTCCGTCTCGTGGACGGCGCCGGCGCAGACCGGCGGCGGCATCACCTCCTACCTCGCCACGGCGAGCCCCGGCGGGCGGACCTGCACCACGGCCGTCGGCACGAGCTGCGTGATCACCGGCCTGACCAACGGGCAGGCGTACACCGTCTCCGTGGTGGCGTCGGGCAACGGGACGTCCGCCGCGGGCACGACCGCCTCGGCCGTGACGCCCGGCCCGCCCGGCGCGCCGACCGGCGTCACCGCGGCACCCGGTATCGCGTCCGCGACCGTCTCCTGGACCGCACCGGCCACCACCGGCGCCGGCGTCACCGGCTACGCGGTGACCGCCAGCCCGGGTGGCCCCGGCTGCCTCGCGCCGGTCGGCACGAGCTGCGTGGTCGCCGGGCTCACCCCGGGCACCGCCTACACGTTCACCGTGGTGGCGACCGGTCTCAGCGGCGACTCGGCGGCCAGCGCGCCGTCGTCGGCCGTGACCCCCGGCCCGCCGGGTGCGCCGACCGCGGTCACCGCCGTCGCCACCACCACGCCGGGCGAGGTGACCGTCTCGTGGACCGCGCCGGGCAACACCGGCGCCGGCGTCGCGTCCTACACGGTCACGAGCCTGCCCGACAGCCGCACCTGCACGACCGCCACGACCACCTGCGCGGTGACCGGCCTCACCGACGGCGTTGCGCACACGTTCACCGTGGTCGCCACGGGCGCGCCCGGCACCGGGGCGTCGACGCCGAGCCTGCCGAGCGCACCGGTGACCAGCGGCCCGCCCGACGCGCCGACCGGCGTCACCGCGATGGCCGGCAACGGGCAGGTCACCGTGTCGTGGACCGCGCCGACCGGAACCGGCGCCGGTGTGACCGGCTACCTCGTGACGGCCACGCCCGGCGGCGCCACGTGCACCACGACCACCGCGACCGCGTGCGCGATCGACGGGTTGATCAACGCGCAGGCGTACACGTTCACCGTGGTCGCCCTCGGACGCGCGGGGAGCTCACCGCTCAGCGACGTCTCGCTGCCGGTCACCCCGACCGCCGACCTGCCCGGCGCGCCGACGGACATCACCACGACGGCCGACGCCGACTCGGTGACCGTGAGCTGGCAGGCCGCGACCGGCGACGTCGCGAGCTACACCGTGACGCTCACGCCCGGCGGCGCCACCTGCACGACCGCGGCCACCACCTGCGACATCGCGGTGGCGCCCGGCACCTATGCGGTGACGGTCGTCGCCACCGGCAGCGGCGGTTCCTCGGCACCGGCAGTCTCGGTCGCCGGCGTCGGATCGCCGGGCCTCCCCACCGGGGTGCAGACGGTCGTGGCCGGCGACGACGTCACCGTCTCCTGGGTGGCGCCGACGTTCGCCGGCGCGGGCATCGACGCCTACACGGTGACGCTGGACCCCGGCGGACACACCTGCTCCACCAACGGAGCGCTGACCTGCACCGTCACCGACGTGCCGGCCGGCTCCTTCACGGCGACGCTGCGCGCCGGCGGCCCCGGCGGGCTGTCGCTGCCGACCACCCTCGGCGTCGTCACCGGCGCGCCGGGGCCGCCGACGGGCGTCACCGTGACCCCGGGCACCGGGCAGCTCACCGTCTCCTGGACCGCACCGGCCGGTGCCGGCGCCGGGATCAGCGGCTACGAGGTGGTGCTGTCGCCGAACGACGGCGGCTGCCAGGTGGGCACCAATGTCACCTCCTGCGTGGTGACCGGGTTGACCGACCGCACCCCGTACCTGATCACCGTCGTGGCGACCGGACCCGGCGGCGACTCGCTGCCGGCGGTCGGCGGCGCCGCGGTGAGCACCGGCGCGCCGGCGGCACCGACCGGCGTGACCGTCGACGCCGGCTCGAACGAGGCGACCGTGTCGTGGACCGTGCCCGCCAACACCGGTGCCGGTCTGACCGGCTACCTGGTCACCGGCTCGGGCGGGCAGACGTGCGTCACCGTCGCCACCTGGTGCACGGTCACCGGGCTCGACGCCGGCGAGCCGTACACGTTCGTCGTGGTCGGCGTCGGACCCGGTGGCACGTCAATCTCGTCAACACCGTCGCTGGCCGTCAAGGTCGGCCCGCCGGGGACGCCCACCGGGGTCGACGCCGTCGTCGGCGCCGGCCAGGCGACCGTGTCGTGGACCGCGCCGGGGCACGACGGCGCCGGCATCGTGAACTACGTGGTGACCGCGTCGCCGGGCGGCGCGTCGTGCACCACCGCGCTGCTCACCTGCACCGTCACCGGGCTGTCGAACACCACCGCGTACACGTTCTCGGTGGTGGCGGTCGGCGTCGGCGACACCGGTCCGTCGGTGCCCACGGTCACCGCCACCGGCGTGACCCCCGGCCCGCCGGGCGCGCCGACGGCGGTCGTCGCGACCCCGGGCGCCGGCACCGCGACCGTCCAGTGGACCGCGCCGCTCGTGGCCGGCCCGGGCATCGCCTCCTACACGGTGACCGCCTCGCCCGGCGGCCGCACCTGCACCGCCGTCGGCACCACCTGCGCGGTGACCGGGCTCGTGTCGGGCACCGCGTACACGTTCAGCGTGGTCGCGGTGGGGTCCGGCGGTTCCGGCACGTCTCCGGCCGGGGTGACCGCGCTGAGCGTGACCCCCGGCCCGCCGGGCGCGCCGACCGGCGTGATCGTGGTACCGGGACTGGGCACCGCACAGGTGCGGTGGACGGCGCCGGTCAACGCCGGTGCCGGAGTCGCCTCGTACACCGTGACCGCGTCCCCCGGTTGGGCGCAGTGCACCACCGTGACGCTGACCTGCACGGTGACCGGGCTCAACCCGTTGCTGCCGCACACGTTCACCGTGGTGACGAACGGCATCGGCAGCACCGGTACGTCGGTGTCGGGCGTGCCGCCGCCGGCCGTGGTGCCCGGCCCGCCGGGCGCGCCGACGGGTGTCACGGGCGTGCCGGGGGACCACTCCGTGGTGCTCTCCTGGATCCCGCCCGCGGAGGTGGGCGCCGGAGTCACCGGGTACACGGCGAGCGCGTCGAGCGGGCAGAGCTGTACCGGCGCGCTGCCCACGTGCACGGTCACCGGGCTCACGCCCGGGGTGCCGGTGACGTTCACCGTGGTGGCGAACGGCGTCAGCGGCGACTCCGCCGCGAGCGTCGCGTCGGCCGCGGTGACGCCGGGGCCGCCGGGCGCGCCCACGGGCGTCACGGCGACGCCCGGTGCCGGCAGCGCCAGCCTGCACTGGACCGTGCCGGCCAGCCCGGGCGCCGGGATCGCGTTCTACCGCGCGACCGCCTCGCCCGGAGGGGCCGTGTGCACCACCACCGGCGACACCTGCGTGGTGTCCGGCCTGGCCGACGGCACCCCGTACACGTTCACCGTGCACGCGGTCGGCGCTGGCGCCACCGGCCAGTCGGCGGCCAGCGCGCCGTCGGCACCGGTGACCACCGGCGCTCCCGGCCTGCCGACGATCACCACCGTGGTCGCCGGCGACGGCCAGGCCACCGTCTCGTGGACCGCGCCGGCCGGCGTCGGCGCCGGCCTCACCGGCTACGAGGTGACCGCCACGCCCGGCGGCGCGTCGTGCACCACCGCCGGCACCAACTGCACGGTGACCGGGTTGACGAACGGGGTCGTGTACACGTTCACCGTCGTCGCCACCGGTCCGGCGGGAAACTCGGCGCCGGCCCTGACCGCCGTGCCGACCATCACCGGCCCGCCCGGCGCGCCGACCGGCCTGACGGCCGTCGTCGGCAACGGCCAGGCGACGGTGTCGTGGACCGCGCCCGCCACCACCGGCGCCGGCGTCACCGGCTACACCGTGACGTCGACGCCGCCCGGCTTCGGCTGCGTCACCGGCGGCGCGACCAGCTGCCTGATCGCCGGGCTCGCCAACGGGGTCGCGTACACGTTCACGGTCGTCGCGAACGGCGTGGTCGGCGCCTCGGACGCAAGCTCGTCAACATTGACCGTCACGCCGTCGGGCCTCGTGCCGACCGCGCCGACCGGCGTCGTCGCGACCCCGGGCGCCGGCCAGGTGACCGTCTCCTGGACGCCGGTCGCCGGTGCCACCGGCTACACCGTCACCGCCGGCCCGGGCACGTGCACGACGACGGGCTCGTCCTGCACGGTCACCGGGCTCACCGACGGGCTGCCGTACACGGTCTCGGTGACGGCCGCCTCCTCCGGCGGCGTCTCGGCGCCCGCCGTGGTACCGGCCGTCGTCACCGGCGCGCCGTCGGCACCCCGGTCGGTGTCGCTGGTGACCGGCAACGGCCGGGCCGTCGTGTCGTGGCTGGCGCCGCTCAGCTCCGGTGCCGGGCTCACCGGCTACCGGGTGACGCTCAGCCCCGGCGGCGCCAGCTGCGAGGTGACCGGGCTGACCTGCGCCATCACCGGGCTGGTCAACGGAACCGCGTACACCGCGTCGGTGGTCGCGCTCGGCACCGCCGGCACGTCGGTGGCCGCCACCAGCGGGTCCGCGCTCACCGGTCCCCCCGCCGCACCGGCCGCGGTGACCGTCACCGCGGGCGCGAACGGCGCGGTGGTCTCCTGGACCGCGCCGACCGGCCTCGGCGCCGGCCTGACCGGCTACACCGCGACCGCCGCACCCGGCGGCGCGCACTGCACCACGGTCGCGTTGACCTGCCAGCTCACCGGCCTCGCGCCCGGTCAGCTGTACACGGTGACCGTCACCGCCGCCGGCCCCGGCGGCACCTCACCGGCGAGCGCGCCCCCGGCGTTGGTGGTCTCCGGCCCGCCCAGCGCGCCGGTGTCGGTCACCGCGACTGTCGGCAACGGCCGGTCGGTGGTCTCGTGGAGCCTGCCGGTGCAGGCCGGCGCCGGCGTCGACCACTACGTGGTGACCGCGTCGAACGGCGCCACCTGCACGACGGTGCTGCTCACCTGCGCGGTGACCGGGCTGACCAACGGCGTCGCGTACACGTTCACGGTGCGCACGTACGGCGTCGGGCAGTCCGGGGTGTCGGCGCCCTCGGCGCCGTCCGCGCCGGTCACCCCGTCGGCGAGCCTCGCGGGTGCGCCGACCACGGTGACCGCCACCGCCGGCAACGCCGCGATCCACGTGTCGTGGACGCCGTCGGCGACGGTCGGCGACGGGATCGACCACCACGTCGCCACCGCCTACCCCGACGGCGCCCGGTGCCGCGCCGCCACGGCGACCAGCTGCACGATCACCGGGCTGACCAACGGGCGCACGTACCGGGTCGTCGTCGGTGCCGTCACCACCGGGCAGGCCGGCGTGTCGGCGCTCAGCGACTACGTGACCGGCCTGGTGCCGCGCGGCACCCTGCCGGCGAACCCGGCCCGCGCGCACGCGGTCGCGGGGGACTCGTCGGCGACGGTGTCGTGGCCGGCGTCGACGGGTGCGGCCGGGTACACCGTCACCGCGTCACCCGGCGGCGCGACCTGCACCACGACGGCGCTGACCTGCACCGTGACCGGGCTGACCAACGGCGTGCGGTACGCGTTCACGGTCCGCGCGACGGTCGCCGGCAAGCTGTCGCTGGCGAGCCCGTGGAGCAACCCGGTGACCCCGGGCCTGGGCGCGTCGTCGATCGGCGCGCCGGCGGCACCGGCCGACGTGCGGGTGGAGCCCGGCGACGGCGAGCTGACCGTCTCGTGGACCCAACCGACGGCCGGCGCCGCTGTCGTCGACAGCCTCGTGACCGTCGAACCCGGCGGGCAGACGTGCGTCTCGACGGGCCTGGGCTGCACCGTGACCGGGCTCGCCAACGGCACCGCGTACACGGTGACGGTCGTCGCGCGGGGAGCCGGCGACGAGTCGCCGCCGGCGACGGCCACCCACCAGGCGGTGCCGAGCCGCGAGCCCGGCCCGGTCACCGACGTCACCGTGACCCCGCGGTACAGCTCGCTGGTCGTCTCCTGGACGCCGCCCGCCGACCAGGGCAGCGGCATCGCCTACTACTCGGCGCGGACCGGCTCGGGCAACGGGTGGTGCGTCGCCGTCGGCGCCGCCGCGACCGAGTGCGTCATGTACGTCCCGATCGACGCCGACTACGAGGTGACCGTGCGCGCCCACGGCCTGCACGACCGCCGCTCCGACGGCGCCGTCGGCTCGACCGCCGGCCGGCCGGACTGGCCCGACCTCCCCGACACCGGCCCGACCGGCGCGCCGGACCTCACCACGAGCAAGGGCTCGACGAACGTCACCGTGGCACCGGGCGGCGAGACCGTGACGGTCCTCGGCGCGGACTTCGCGCCGAACTCGTCGGTGCAGATCGTGCTGCACGAGGTGCTCACGGCGTCGGGCGCGTCGGTGGCCGCGGCCGCTGAGGTGCTCGCGACGGTGACCGTCGACGAGGACGGGACGTTCAGCGTCTCGGCATGGGTGCCGGACATCGACCCGGGCACGGGGTCGGTGCTCGCGGCGTACGGGGTCGCGGCGGACGGCTCGATCCGCTCGCTGCACGTCCCGGTGACCCGTGGCGCGGCCACGGCGCAGCCGCCGGTGACCGGCGGGCCGCCGGTGCAGGACATCCCCTCTTCCGGCTCGTCCGGTTCCTCCGGCTCTTCTGGCTCTTCCGGTTCCGGCGGCGGCTCGGGTGACTCCCTGGCCCGCACCGGTGCGCCGGTCACCGGGCTCGTGGCGCTCGGCCTGGTGCTGCTGCTCCTGGGGACCGCGTCGGCGCTACTGTCCGGCGTCCGGCGCAAGCGGCGTCTCCCGGCCGTCGACGAACAGCCGCGCGCCGGGCGCGGTGACCGCCGCGATGCGCCGCAGCGCCGCGCGTCCCGCCTCGGGGTGACGACCGTCGAGCGCGCCGACGCGCACGGCGAACACGAGGTCGAACGGTTCCTCACCCGGCTCCAGCGCGAGGTCCTCGGCCGCGACCTGCCGGAGGCTGAGCCGGCCGGTGGCGATCTCCACCGCGCACGCGGTGCGCGCCTGGGCGATGGCCCGCGCCGACCGGTCGGTGGCCAGGATGTGGCCGGTGGTGAGCCGCGCCGCCACGGCCCGGGCCGCGGCTCCCGGTCCGCAGCCGATCTCGAGCACCCGAAGGTGCGGCTCGACCGGAAGCGCGTCCACGATCGCCGCCAGTCGGCCCGACAGTCGTACCGGCATGGCCACCGATCGTAGTTCCGGTGGCCGGCGGCGACCTGACAGATCTTGCGCTCAGGCGTACTTCAGGGCGATGGCCCTGGCGTCGGACAGGTCGGACTCCACGACGGTCAGGCCGGGGGTGGTCACCAGGGCGCCGAGCTCGCCCAGCAGGGCGTGCAGGTGACCCTCGGCGGCCTCGGCCTGCGGGGCGATGCCCGCGGTGACCACCGTGACGGCCGGGATCCCGTCGAGGGCCCGTGCGGGTAGGTGGTCGAGCAGTACCTTGAGAAGCCCCGTGTACGCGCCCTTGTACGTCGGGGTGGCGACCACCAGCAGGCCCGCACCGCGGATCAGGGCCAGCGCGTCGGCGGTGGCCGGCGCGTCGGCGACGAGCAGGTCGGCCCCGAGCGCCGACACGTGCACCACGGCCGGGTCGGGCCCGCCGCGCTTCGCCGCGAACGCCCGGCCGACCTCCCCGGCCAGCCCGGACGTCCGCGACCCGGCCCGCGGGTGACCCGACACCACAACCACATTCACGCGATCTCCCTGTACGTACCGGCCTGGTAGAGCAGCGGCGCCGCGCCGTCGTCGCCGTGTGCACCGGTGACCGGCGTCGCCAGCACGATGCTGTGGTCGCCCGCCGGAACGCGTCGCACCACGCGGCAGACCAGGTGGGCGACCACCCCGCCGAGCAGGGGCACGCCGTCGGGACCGTGGTACCAGTCGCCGTGGGCGGCGAACCGGTCGATCCCGCTCGTCGCGAACGTGCGGGCCACCCGCTCCTGCCGGTCGGAGAGCACGTGCACGGCGACGGTGCGGGCCGATGCCACCGCGGGCCAGCTGGACGCCCGGCGGTCCAGGCAGAACGACACCAGCGGGGGGCGCAACGAGACCGACGTGAACGAGGTCGCGGTGAACCCGGCCGGCGGCTCGCCCGCCACGGTCACCACCACGACGCCGGCGGCGTGCCGGCCCATCAGGCGCCGGAACGTCAGCTCGTCCACAGTGGACAGATCGTCGGACCGCACGGTCATGGTGTCTCCTGACTGCAGAACCATCGGTCATATCCTACTGTTCAGATAGGTTTTTGGGAGGCCACTGCGACGTCGGTCACCCCAGCGGCCGGTTCCCGGTCACTCCGGCCGGCTCCCGGTCGCCACGGGGCGGGACGGATCGGCCGACCAGGCCGAGAACGACCCGACGAACAGGGCGGTCTCGATGCCCGCCGCGTGCAGCACGGCCGCCGCGTGCGCCGCGGCCACCCCGCCGCCGCAGTACAGGCCGACCGGCCGCGAGCCGTCGACGCCGAGGTCGGCGAAGCGCCGGCGCAGCGCCCCGGTGTCGAGGAGCAGGCCGTCGGCGTCGAGGGCGTCGCGGGTCGGTGCCGACACCGCGCCGGGAATGTGACCGGCGGCGTAGGCGGCCGCTCCGCGGGCGTCGAGCAACCGACCCGCCGCGGCGTACTCCGCCGCCTCGTCGGCGGTCAGTTCGCGAAGGTGGCCGGCGGTGAGGGTCACCGAGCCGGGTGACGGCGCCGACGCCGACGAGGTGACCGGGAGCCCGGCGGCTGTCCAGGCGGCCAGGCCGCCGTCGAGGATCCGGACGTCGGCGAGGCCGGCCCAGCGCAGCACCCACCACGCCCGGCCGGCCTTCGTGCCGGCGGCGGTGTCGTACACGACCACCGTGTCACCGTCGTCGATGCCCCACGACCGGGCCAGCCACTCGAGGTCGCGGATGTCGGGCAGCGGGCGCCGGCCGCTGAGCCCGGTCTCCGGTCCGGCGAGCTGGGTGGACAGGTCGACGTGCACCGCGCCCGGGATGTGCCCGGCGGCGGTGCCGTCGCCGAAGCGCACGTCGAGCACGACCGGAGGGCGCGCGCCGGCGCGCAGGGCCGGTGGACGCGCGCCGGCGCGCAGTGCCGGAGGGCGCGCGCCGGCGCGCAGGGCCGCCAGGTCGGCGACGGAGATGAAGGAACCCATGTCATACCCCCACTTGGCGACTGTCCCTGAATCTAGCTATCCTATCGATTCAATAGGAAATTCGATCCAATAGGAAATGGCGAGCCCGGGAGGCACTGATGACCAGCTCGTTCGACGAGGGCCGCTACGACAGCGCCAGGCTGGCGCAGTGGGAGGCCGGCCAGGCCCGCGGAGACGGCATCTCCCGGCGGACGGCGCTGCGGTTGTCGGCCGGTCTCGGGCTCGCCGCCGTTCCCGTGCTCGGGGGCGTACCGGCGTCGGCGGCGCCGGCGCGTGGCGAGGCGTCCGCGGCACCCGCGCGCGGCGAGGGCCCGGCCGTCGCGGCCGGGCCCATCGTCAAGCCGTTGCCACCGGAACTGTTCACCGTGTTCGGCACCAACGCCGAGACGAGGTGGGAGGCGCTGCGCGACGTCGGTCACCTCGTACCCATCGACCGGTTCTTCGTGCGCAACCACACGGGCACACCTCTCATCGACGGCGACACCTGGCGGCTGGAACTGTTCGGCGCCGGACTGCGCGGTTCGCCCACCGCCGACAACCCGGTGACGGTCAGCCTGAAGCAGCTGCGCCGGCTGCCGTCGACGACGCTCACCGCGTTCATCGAGTGTGCCGGCAACGGGCGCAGCTTCTTCACCACCCAGCAGGGCCAGCCGGTGTCCGGCACGGCATGGAAGCTCGGCGCCGTCGGGGTCGCGACGTGGCGCGGGGTGCGGCTGTCGACGGTCCTGCGGCTGGCGGGCCTCCGGCCGGACGCGGTCGACGTGCTGCCGTCGGGGCTCGACGCGAACTTCGTCTCCGGCGGGGTCGACCTCGGCCCGGTGCGGCGGCCGATCCCGATCCGCAAGGCGCTGCACGACGTGGTGCTGGCCTACGAGATGAACGGCGAACCGCTGCCACCCGACCATGGCTTCCCGGTGCGGGTGGTCGTCCCGTCGTGGATCGGGATCTCCTCGATCAAGTGGGTCGGCCGGATCGAGGTGTCGGCCGAGCCGCTGTTCACCCCGTGGAACACCCAGTTCTACCGCTTCTTCGGGCCCGACCATCCGGCCGAGGGCAGCGCGCCGCTCACCCGGCAGGTGGTCAAGAGCGCGTTCGAGCTCGCACCCGACGCACAGCTGCCCGTCGGTACGACGACCCTTCTCACGGGACGCGCGTGGTCGGGCAACGGCGGCATCCGGCGCGTCGACGTGAGCACCGACGGAGGCGCGTCGTGGCGGCGGGCCGACCTGTTCGGTCCGGCGGTCGACACCGGGTGGCGGCGGTGGCGGCTGACCTGGCGCCCGGCCACGCCCGGCGGCCACACCCTGCTGGCCCGCGCCACCGACGCGACCGGTGCCACCCAGCCCGACGTGGCGCCGTACAACACGCTCGGCTACCAGTTCGGCGCCGTCGTCCGCCACCCGGTGACCGTCGCCTAACGTTGCTGGAGCAGGGTCTCGAGGATGTCGTACGGGTAGACCTTCGGCTTCCCGCTCACCGCGGTCAGCCGGGCCTGCTGCTCGGCGGTGAGCGTCCAGCCGACCGCGCCGAGGTTGTCGGTGAAGTGCTCGAACGTACGCGGTCCGATGATCGGCGCGGTGACGCCCGGCGCCTGCAGGAGCCAGCGCACCGCCACCTGGGCCACGGTGTGCCCGGTCTCGGCGGCCACCGCCTCCAGTTCGTCGAGCACGCGCCAGGTGCGCTCGGTCGCGTAGTTCTCCCACGACTCGATGTGCCCGCGTCCGGCCGCCAGCGCCACCCGCGTGCCGGGTGGCGGCGCCGCCATGCCGCGCCGGATCCGGCCCGAGAGCCAACCGGCCCGCAGCGGGCTCCACGGCAGCACGCCCAGCCCCTCGTTACGGCATACCGGGAGCAGCTCCCACTCGGTCTCCCGGTCGAGCAGGTTGTACAGCGGCTGCAGCGCGTCGTAGCGGGCCCAGCCGTGGCGGTCGGCGACGTCGATCGCCTTCTGCAGGTGCCACGCGGGCACGTTGCTCGCGCCGAGGTAACGCACCTTCCCCTCGGTGACCAGGGTGTCCAGTGTGGACAGTGTCTCCTCGAGGGGCGTGGCGTCGTCGTAGACGTGGGTGTAGTACAGGTCGAGGTGGTCGGTGCCGAGCCGGCGCAGGCTCGCCTCGACAGCGGTGCGGAGGTGCTTGCGGCTCAGGCCGACGTCGTTGGGGCCGGGACCCGTGCGTCCCCACACCTTGGTGGCGATCACCAGGTCGTCGCGGTTGCGCCCCTTCAGCCACCGGCCGAGGACCTCCTCGGACGCGCCGCCGCCGTACACGTCGGCGGTGTCGATGAACGTGCCGCCCGCGTCGACGAAAGCGTCGAGGACGCGCACGCTCGTCTCCTCGTCGGTCTCGCCGCCGAAGTGCATCGCGCCCAGGCAGATCTCGCTGACCTTCAACCCGGTGCGGCCAAGGTACCGGTACTCCATGAATGCCCTCCGTCGTCGATCGAAGCGTTCGTCGGAGGCTACGAGTTGGAGTGCGCTCTAAGGCAAGCGTGACCGCAACCGGCGCAGCATCCGCGCGTCGTCGAAGCCGGTGGACCGGGCGGCGGCGTCCACAGTGGACCCGTGCGCGATGAGGTTCTCCGCCCGCTCCAGCCGCAGCGTCTGCTGGTACCGCAGCGGCGTCATGCCGGTTGCGGCGCTGAACAGCCGGGTGAGCGTGCGCGGGCTGACGTCGCACGCCGCGGCGATCTCGGCCAGCGGCAGCCGGTCGGCGAACCGGGCGTCGATGAGGTCCTGCGCGCGGTGCACCGTGTCGCTGAGGTGGCCGCGGTGGCGCAGCATCGCGCTGCGCTGCGGCTCGTCGCCGTTGCGCCGCGCGTACACGACCATCTCCCGCGCCACCTTCGCCGCGTCGGCGGCGCCGTGCCGCACCGCGATCAGGTGCAGCGCGAGGTCGATGCCGCTGGCGATGCCGGCGGAGGTGACGACCCGGTCGTCGACCACGTAGAGCACGTCGCGCTGGACCCGCGTGGCCGGGTACCGGGCGGCCAGCTCGTCCTGGAGGGCGTGGTGGGTGGTGCTGCGACGCCCGTCGAGCAGGCCGGCCTGGGCGAGCGCGTACGCACCCGCGCAGACGCTGGCGACCGTGCCGCCGGATGCGTGGTGGGCGACCAGCGCGGCCCGCGTCGCCTTCGACAGCCGCGCGTGCGCGGCGAACCGGCCCCGCCACCCCGGGACGATCACCA
The DNA here is from genome assembly GCF_016863655.1 of Virgisporangium ochraceum. GTDB lineage: Bacteria > Actinomycetota > Actinomycetes > Mycobacteriales > Micromonosporaceae > Virgisporangium > Virgisporangium ochraceum. The sequence continues at coordinate 33,918 of NZ_BOPH01000086.1, read as the reverse complement.
GGTCGTCGGCCGTGAGCGCCGGCCACTGCACCGACGCCCGCAGCGGGACTCCCTGTGCCGTCGGCACCTCCTCATGCTCGGCGACGTACCGCAGCTCGTACCCGTGGCCGAGGTCGGCGGCGGTGGAGAACGCCTGCGCCGGCCCGGCCAGGTCGAGCAGGTGCAGCCGCGGCACGAGGAGGAACACGACGAGCGTCACTACCTTCGAACTCCCGCACAAGACCGCGTCATGACCGCCTACGCTCCGCTCCGGCGGTCATGACGCCAGCTCTTTCACCGTGCGCAGGGTGGCGAAACGGTGCGCCAGCGCGTACTCGGTGCGGGCGATGACGTCGTCGACGCCGAGCGTGCGCGGGTCGGCGAGCACCTCGGCGTACGGGCGGCCGGCCGGCGCGTCGGGGTGCGGGATCGGGAACGTCGCGGTCGCCTCGGTGACGAACTCGACGGCGTACCCGAGGTCGGCGGCCACCCGGGCGGTGGTCTCGCAGCACTGCTCGGTCTGGATGCCGCACACGACCAGCTCGCGGATGCCGGCCCCGGTGAGCAACTGCTGCAGGTTGGTGGTCGTGAAGGCGTTGCGGGACGTCTTGGTGAGCACGGTTTCGCCGTCGTCGACGGTGAGGCCGTCCATGAGGGTGATGAACCCGTTCTCGGGGTCGAACACGGTACCGGTGCCCGGTTCGCTGTGCAGGATCCAGACGACCCGGTCGCCGGCGCGCCGGGCCGCCGCGACGAGCTCGGCCACGTCGTGCACGATATCGGGATTCGAGACAGCCTGCCAGGACTCCCGCTGCCGGAAGGACTCCTGCACGTCGATCACGAGAAGCGCTTTGGTCATAAGCCGATCCCAGCACCGGCGACACGCGGCGGCCAGACCCGATCCGGTCCGGGACCGGACCGATCCGGTCAAGCTATCGGAAGATCCGCCGCCCAGGCGTAGCCTGACCGTCATGACCGGAGTGCTGTCCGAGGCGCGGGGTGAGACCACCCAGCCGCTGCTCGACGAGACCATCGGCGCCAACCTCGAGCGCACGGTGGCCGCCTTCCCTGACCGCGAGGCGCTCGTCGAGGTCGCCAGCGGCCGCCGCTGGACCTGGCGCGAGTTCGACGCGGCGGTCGACGACGTGGCGAGAGGGCTTGTCGGGTACGGCATCGGGGTCGGCGACCGGGTGGGCATCTGGGCACCGAACCGCGCCGAGTGGACGATCGCGCAGTTCGCCGCCGCGAAGGCCGGCGCGATCCTGGTGAACATCAACCCCGCGTACCGCACGCACGAGTTCGCGTACGTGGCCAACCAGTCGGGGCTGCGGCTGCTGCTCGCCGCGAGCGGCTTCAAGACCAGCGACTACCGCGGCATGGTCGAGCAGACCCGCGCCGAGTGCCCCACACTCGAACGCGTCGTGTACATCGACACGGAGGACTGGGCCGACCTGGTCGAGGCCGGCCGCGGCCACGCCCTCCCGGAAGGGCTGGCACCCGACGACGCGATCAACATCCAGTACACGTCGGGCACCACCGGGTTCCCCAAGGGCGCGACGCTGTCGCACCGCAACATCCTCAACAACGGCTACTTCGTCACCGAGCTGATCAGCTTCACCGAACACGACCGGCTGTGCATCCCGGTGCCGTTCTACCACTGCTTCGGCATGGTGATGGCCAACCTCGGCTGCGTCACGCACGGCTCCACGATGGTGATCCCGGCTCCCGGGTTCGACCCCGGCGCCACCCTCCGCGCGGTGCAGGAGGAGCGCTGCACGGCCGTGTACGGCGTCCCGACGATGTTCATCGCGATGCAGAACCACGAGGACTTCGCATCCTTCGATCTGTCGTCGCTGCGCACCGGCATCATGGCCGGCGCGCTGTGCCCGGTCGAGGTGATGAAGCGCTGCGTCAACGACATGCACATGGCCGAGGTGTCGATCGCCTACGGGATGACCGAGACCTCACCGGTCTCGTGCCAGACGCGCGTCGACGACGACCTCGAGCGCCGCACCGAGACCATCGGACGCGCGGCGCCGCACGTGGAGATCAAGATAGTGGACCCGGTGAGCGGCGCGACCGTCGTGCGCGGGCAGCCCGGCGAGTTCTGCACGCGCGGCTACTCGGTGATGCTGGGTTACTGGAACGACGAGGAACGCACCGCGGAGGCGGTCGACGCCGACGGCTGGATGCACACCGGCGACCTGGCGGTGATGCGCGACGACGGCTACTGCAACATCGTCGGTCGGATCAAGGACATGGTGATCCGCGGCGGCGAGAACATCTACCCGCGCGAGATCGAGGAGTTCCTCTACACGCACCCCGACATCGAGGACGTCCAGGTGATCGGCGTCCCCGACGAGAAGTACGGCGAGGAGCTGTGCGCCTGGATCAAGATGAGGGCCGGCGCCCCGCCGCTCGACGTCGCGGCCGTGCGGGAGTTCACGCAGGGCCGGCTCGCCCACTACAAGATCCCGCGCTACGTGATGATCGTCGACGGCTTCCCGATGACCGTCACCGGCAAGATCCGCAAGGTCGAGATGCGCGAGGTGAGCGCCCGCGAGCTCGGCCTCTGACCGCGCGGCCCGACCGCCGGGGGTTCGAGCCTGTCCGATGACCGACTGCCCCGGAACCCCTGTTCCCGCACCGGCTCGCTGATCCGCCGACCGGGCGGGGCCGCCCACAGCGTTACCCAGCAGGGGTTCCGTCGTGCGCGGCCCGGTCGGCGCCGGTCCCGTTCCATCAGTGCAATTCGATGGGACCCGTGGAGCGCGCCTCCTACCGTCTCGGGCCTGACGGTGCAGGGAGGGCGCATGCAGGCGTGTCAGTGGTGCGGAGCCGCCGAGGTGGATGCCGGGGGCTGCTGCACGGGGTGCGGGCGGTACCGCGGCACCCGGTCGTACGCGGTCGTCGAGCCGGCGCCGTACGTCGAGCCGGAACCGCACGTGGAGCCCGGACATGCTGCCGTGAACGGCTATGCGGGCGGGGTCGGGTCGTATCCGGGGGAGCCGGTGAGCCCGGCCGCCGCGTACCACCCGGTGAGCCCGGCGGCCGCGCCGCCCGTCGAGGAGAGCGCGCGGCCCGCGCGCGGCCCGGTCCACACGCCGCTGTTCCTCCTCACCGTGATGGTCGCCGTACTCGTGATCGGGTCGGTCAGTGTGGTGCTCATCCGCACCAGCGACCGCGGCGACGCTCCCGAGGCCGGTGCCGCGCGGAGCGCGCCGGCGACCGTCGTGCCCGCGGCGGCGTCGGCGTCGCCCGGCGCGGTGGTCGACCGGTGCGTGGTGGGCGACTGGGCGGTCACGTCGCTGACGGGCAGGGCCGAGCACTTCGACCTCTCCACCGACGCCGGTGGCATCTTCCAGTTGCGGGCCGAGGGCACCGGAACGTGGGACTTCGGGAGCGGCATCACGTTGACGGGCACGTACGAGGGCGTCCAGAGCGAGGACCTCATCTCCGGTCGCGTCACGTTCGGGTACCGCACGGTGGGGCAGTCCTTCTCGTTCCAGAACGTGCAGAACGACGTGCGTGAGGTGCTGAGCCAGGGCAAGAAGGCCCCCGTGAACATCAAGACGGGGTTCAACCTCCAGGTGGCCGAGTACACCTGCGGCGGCGACGCGCTGCGCCTGAAGTTCGGCGGCTTCGACCTGCGGATGGGGCGCAAATGAGCGGCTGGCCGGCCCTCCACCCCGACGACGAGGCGGGCGAGACGATCCGGGTGCACCCCTCCGGCCACGGACCGGACGCGCCCCCGTCCCCGCCGCTGACCGGCCCACCACCGGGCCAGGCCAGCCCACCACCGGGCGCGGCCGGCCCGCCGCAGGGTGCGATCGGCCCGCCGCCGGCGCCCCTCGGGCCGTCGTTCCTGCCGGCCGAGGCGTACACGCCGCCGTCGGCCTACACGCCGCCCTCGTACGCACCATTGCCGGCGTACGGGCCGGCCGTGGCGCCGCGCCGGTCGCTGGCACCGCTGCTCATGGTCACCGTGATGGTGATGACCGTGGTCGCCGGCGCGGTGACGATCGTCTACCTGCTCACCGGCGAGCGCGGCGCCGGCGACGGCAGCCCGGCCACGGCGGCCGGCGCCTCCGCGCCACCCTCCGCGCCACCCTCGGCGGCGGGCGCCGTCGACACCTGCGTGGTCGGCGAGTGGCAGAACGTCAAGGCGGCGTACACGAACGAGGAGAACGGGATCGCGCTCACCACCGACAAGGGCGAGGTGCTGCGGCTGCGGGCCGACGGCACGGGCGAGGCCGACTACGGCAGCGGGGTGACGCTCAAGGGCAAGTACGGCGGGGTGACCTCGGAGGTGATGTACATCGGCAAGGTCACCTTCCGGTACTCCACCGCCAACGGCACGTTGACCTACACCGAGGTGCAGAGCGACGCCCGTGAGGTGGTCTTCCGGTCGGGCCGCATCGTATCGAACGAGCGGATCGCCGTGGCGGCCGACTCCGACAGCTACACGTGCTCCGGCGACGCCATGCGCGTGACCTCCCAGGGCGCGGAGGACGACTACCGCCGCCGGTGACGGGGTGGCGACGCGTGCGTCGCCACCCCCGGAGAACCTATGCCCGGCGCCACTTCTGGTTGCTGGCGCCGGTGCACTCCCACAGGTGCAGCGGCGACCCGTTGGCGGTGGCCACGTTGGCGACGTCGACGCACTTGTTCGCCTGGATGTTCACCAGGTCGCCGGCGCCGCTGAGGGTGAACTTCTGCGCGCCGGTGCCGTTGCACGTCCACAGCTGGATCGCCGCGCCGTTGGCGGTGGAGCCGCCGGACACGTCCATGCACTTGCCGAGGGCGGTCACCGAGCCGTCGGCGTTGAACGTCCAGCGCTGCGCGCCGGTCCCGTTGCAGTCCCACAACTGCAGGCGCGCTCCGTCGACCGGGTTCGCCGACGGGATGTCGATGCACCGGTTGCTGCCGGCGCCGACGATCGATCCGGTGCCGCCGCCGGGGTCGGAGGTCCAGCCGTACACCCGGACGTAGTCGACGACCATCTGCTGCGGGAACGACGTGGACGCGTCGGGGCTGCCCGGCCAGTTGCCGCCCACGGCGACGTTCATGATCATGAAGAACGGGTGGTTGAAGACCCACCGGTCGCCGCCGAGGTCGGCGGGGGTGCGGCGCTGGTACTGGACGCCGTCGACGAACCAGGCGATGAAGTCGGGTCCCCACTCGACCGCGAACGTGTGGAAGGCGTCGGCGAACGGGCTGCCGATCGTGTACCCGCCGCCGATGCCCTCGGCGCCGGAGTATCCGGGGCCGTGGATGGTGCCGTGCACCGTGTTCGGCTCGCGGCCGATGTTCTCCATGATGTCGATCTCGCCGCTGGCGGGCCAGCCGACCGAGCCGAGGTCGTTGCCCAGCATCCAGAACGCCGGCCAGATCCCGTTCCCGCGCGGGATCTTCATCCGCGACTCGAACCGGCCGTACGTCTGGGTGAACGTGGCCGACGTGAGCAGCCGCGCCGACGTGTACTGGCAGCTTCCGTACCAGCAGCCGTAGCCGGCCGGGTTCTCGCGCCGCGCGGTGATGACCAGCTGCCCGGCGCCGTTGAGCGCCGCGTTGCTCGTGCTCGACGTGTAGTACTGCAGTTCGTTGTTGCCCCAGCCGCCACCGCCGATGTCGTAGCGCCACCTGCTCTGGTTCGGCGCGGTCCCGGCCGCGCCGTCGAACTCGTCGGACCACGTGAGCCCGCCGATGGCGGCCTGCGCCGGTCCGCCGGCGTGCACCGCGACGGCCGTTCCGGCGAGCAGCACCGCGACCGCCGCCACTCTGAGGCTCCGCATCATCTTCATGGATGACCTCCCACTGGTCCCGGGTCGCGGGCGGGCGACCCGTAGATAGACCTGTGTCGACCTTAGGGAGTGGTACAGACCAGGTCAAGAGAGCGCTCTCAGGGTCGCGGCCGTTCCCGGGCTCCAGCAGACTGTGCCGATGGACAACGGGGACATCGAGCAGTTCGAGCGCGACGGGTACGTCGCCGTCCGTCGTGCGTTCGCGCCGGAGGTCGCGGCCGCGTGTCGTGAAGTGCTGTGGGACCGGCTGGGAGCGCACGGGGTCACGCGTGACCCGGCGACGTGGACCCGTCCGGTGGTCCGGGTCGACTGCCCGGAGGGCGGGCCGTTCGAGGCGGCCGGCACCGCGCCGGCGCTGTGGGCCGCGTACGACGCGTTGGTCGGGCCGGGCCGCTGGTCCCCGCGGCGGGGGGTCGGCGGCACGGTGCCGGTGCGGTTCCCGTCCGAGGAGTTCCCGGGCGACGTCGGGTGGCACATCGAGGGCAGCTACGACGTGGGCGGCGAGTACTGGGCCAACGTGTTCTCGCGCGCACGCGGTCTCCTCGCCCTGTTCCTCTTCAGCGACGTCGGTGACGACGACGCGCCGACGCGGCTGGCGGTCGGGTCGCACCTGGCGCTGCCGAGCCTGTTGGCGCCCGCCGGAGACACCGGCATGAACTCGGAGATGGCGTTGACCGGGGTGCGGCCGTCGGTCATGTGCCGGAAGGTCGTGCACGCCACCGGCCGGGCCGGCGACGTGTTCCTGTGCCACCCGTTCGTCGTCCACACGGCGACCTGGCCGCACCGGGGCACGGTCCCGCGGATGATGGCGCAGCCGGCGGTGCACGTCGCCGACGGGTTCGCGATCGACGGGTCCGACCCGTCACCGGTCGCCCGCGCGATCGTCAGGGGTCTCGACCCGGCGGTGGCCCAGCCGCTGAGCCGGGTGCCCGGCGGCTGAGCCTTCTGCCCTTCTGCTTGTGGTAGGCCCCGGCCGCGTCAGCGGCCGAGGGCCTGGTACCTGCGGACCGCCAGCGGCACGAACACCGCGACGATCACCGCCGGCCACACGACCGCCGCGACCGTCGCGTGGTCCTGGATCCAGTAGCCGCTGCTGACCGGCGGCGACGCGAACAGGTCCCGGATCGCGTCGGCGGTCGACGACACCGGGTTCCACGCCGCGATCGCGCCGAGCCAGGCCGGCATGAGGTCCGGCGGCGTGAACACCGACGAGATCATGCCGAACGGGAAGGCGAGCGCGAACAGGTTGCCGGCCGCCTCGGTGTTCTTCACCAGCAGCCCGATCCAGATGCCCACGAAGATGAGCGCCAGCCGCAGCCACAGCAGCAACGCGAACGCGCCGAGGGTCGCCGCCGGGTCACCGCCGGGGCGCCAGCCCAGGACGACCGCGATGACCGCCAGGATCATCAGGTCGACCGTGGCGTGCAGGATGTCGGCGGCGCCGCGTCCCGTCACCACGGCCGACGGCGCCATCGGCATCGACCGGAACCGGTCGATGAAGCCCTGCTCCTTCGCCATGGCGACCGCGAACGCGGTGTTCATGAACCCGAACGCCATCGTCATCGTGAACATGCCGGGCATCGCGTACTCGAGGTAGCCGGCGCCCGCGCCCTGTCCGGACACGTCCATGGCGCTGCCGAACACGTACACGAACAGCAGCACGGTGACGATCGGGAACCCGAGCTGCCACGCGAACGTCGACGGTTGCCGGGCCAGGTGCGTGAGCTCCTGTATGACGACGGTCCAGCAGTCGACGACGGCCCAGCGCGCCCGGGCCCGGAACGAGTCCTCCAGCACCATGGTCATGTCCGGCCTCCGGTCAGGTGCAGGAACGCTTCGTCGAGAGTGGGCCGGCGCAGTCCCAGGTCGGCCACCGCGATGCCGCGCGCTCTGAGCTCCGCGGCCACCTGCACGAGGACGGGCACCCCGTCCGGAACCGACACGCTGGCGGCCAGCGCGTCCCGGTCCACCGTGGACCGTCGCCCGTCCGCGGTCTTCTCCAGCAGTTCCGTCACCTCGGTGAGATCCTCGGCCCGGGCGGCGACCACCTCGAGCCGCTCGGTGCCGATGCGCCGCTTGAGACCGGCGGGGGAGTCCTCGACCACGTTGCGACCCCGGTCGATCACGCCGATGCGCTCGCAGAGCCGGTCGGCCTCGTCGAGGTAGTGGGTGGTGAGCAGCACCGTGGTGCCGCGCGCGGCCAGCTCGCCGACGCTCTGCCACACCTCCTGGCGGCCGGCCGGGTCGAGGCCGGTGGTCGGCTCGTCCAGGAACAGCACGGCCGGTGCCAGGATCATGCTGGTGGCGAGGTCGAGGCGCCGGCGCATCCCGCCGGAGAACTGCTTCGGTGCCTTGTCGGCGTGGTCGGCGAGCCCGAACTGGTCGAGTAGTTCGTCGGCGCGCTGACGGGCCGCCGCCTTGCCGATGTGGAAGAGCCGGCCGAACATCACCAGGTTCTGCCGAGCCGTGATCTTGTCGTCGACCGTGGTGTGCTGACCGGTGAGCCCGATCCGCCGGCGCACAAGGCGGGCCTGTGTCGACACGTCGAAGCCCGCGACCTCGGCCCGGCCTCCGTCGGGTCGCAGCAGCGTGCACAGGATCCGGACGGCGGTGGTCTTGCCGGCGCCGTTGGGGCCGAGCAGCCCGTAGACCGTGCCGGCGGGCACGGCGAGGTCGAGCCCGTCGAGCGCGTGGGTGTCGCGGTATCGCTTCTGGAGGCCGTCCGCGAGGACAGCGGTTGCGGGCACGGGCACGTCCTTCCGGGGAGGTGGCGGCTATCTGGGTACGGTGTACGCAGGTTAGCGTACGCTGTACCCAGATCACAATGCGTTTGTAGGATGCTCCTGATGCCCGCACCCGACCCGGCCGCTGTCTCTGCGGCCTCCGCTGGCGCCGTTCCCACGGCGTCTTCCGCGCCGGCCGCTTCCACGGCCTCTTCCGCGCCGGCCGCTCCCACGGCGGCCGCCACTGCCGCCGAGCAGGTCCGCCGCAGCATGGAGCTGCTGTGGGGCGGCGCCGCACGCACCGTTCCCGGCCCCAAGCCGAGCCTGACCCTCGCCCGGATCGTCGAAGCCGCGATCACCCTCGCCGACCGCGACGGCATCGACGGCCTCTCCATGCGTCGCGTCGCCACCGAACTCGGCGTCGGCACGATGTCGCTCTACCGCTACGTGCCCGGCAAGGCGGAACTGCTGGCGCTCATGCTCGACCGGGTCGAGGCGCCCGACCCGGCCCTGGCCGCCGGCCGGTCGTGGCGCGAGACCGTCGACGCGGCGGCCCGCGGCACCTACCGCCTGTACCTCGACCATCCCTGGCTGCTGCAGGTCAACTGGACCCGGCCGGTGCTCGGACCGAACTCGGTCGCGAACATGGAGACCTACGTCCAGGGCCTCGACGGACTGGGCCTGTCGGGTCAGGAGCGGATCGCGATCGTCACGATGGTCGACGCCTACGTCGTCGGGCAGGCGCGGCAACGGATCCAGTACGAGGCGGTCACCGTCCAGAGTGGACTGTCCGACGAGGAGTTCTGGGCGCAGCAGTTCCCCTTCCTGGAACAGGCCATGACGTCGGGCCGCTACCCGGCGATGGCCGCACTCGACGAGAACACCTTCGGCATGGGTTGGGAGGAGAGCTTCGACTTCGGCCTGACCCGCATCCTCGACGGCATCGCCGTGCTCGTCGAGACGCGACGGTCACCGTCCACATAGGACCGTGAAGCCGCCGCCCCCTCGAGTGGGCCGGGCCGCGGCACCGGCATCCCTCCTCCCTTCCCGGACCCGGATCGCTCAACCCAGCGGCAGCGCCGTGGCCACCGGCCAGGCGACCAGGAGCGCCCCGGCCGCGACCGTCTGCCACAACGGGATCCCCACCCTCCACGCCAGTCCGACCACCGCGAAGTACACCGCGAACAGGACGGCCACCAACGGCCCGATGAGGACAAGGAACCCTGGCGCCAACCCCACCCCCGCCGCGACGGGCAACGGAAGGCACACCACCACGAGCACCAGAACAGTCCACAGTGGACCGCCGGTGGTCTGCGCCCCGGCGATGACCACCCCGACGGCGACGGCGAGCAGCCCCACCATCAACAGATGCCCACCGTGTGGAGCCATCGCCGTCAGCCCGGCATGCACGGGGACCACCACCGCCACGGTCGCGGCGACGGCAACCCCGACGGCGACCGCCCACGACCGGAAGCGCGCGCCCGCCTCCTCGTGTGTGCCCGCCTCTTCCCGTGTGCCAGCACCTTCCCGTTCGCCTGCGCGTACCGGTGACCGGGCCCCTCCCTGCCCGCCCACGTGTACCTGTGCGCCGCCGGTCGCCTGCCCACTGTCGTCCTGGCGCAAGGCGTGCCGGCGCACCAGGTCGGCCGCCAGGAGCACCGCTCCTGCACCACCGAGATACCCGACGAGGTAACCCGACACCGGCGCCGGCAGCACCCGAGCCAGAACCAGCCCGGCGACGATGCCCACCACCGGAGCGGCCAGCACGGCACCGCCGAGCCACACCAGCCGGTCGGCCCCGGGCGCACCCGACCCACCGGAGCGACCCGACCGATCGGAGCGACCCGAGCGACCCGGGCGGCGCCCACGGCGTCCCACCGCGGTGACCGCCGTCGCCAGAACGAGCAGCGCCCCGACGAGCACCAGCGCGCCGCCACCGACCCGGCCGGCCGCCGCCACCCCCGCCCGCTCCGGCCGGTGCCCGAGTGCGTCGTCGAGCCACCGGGCGGCCTCGTCGTGGGTCCGCTCGGCGAACAGCACCCCGACGTGCTCGACCAGCGGCACCGTGACCACCCGTCGGCCCTCGACGCGTCCGGCCTCCCGGGTCGTGGCCCGGATGCCGCCGGGTTCCAGCGCACCGGCGACCAGCAGCAGCCGCCGAGGACCGGGCCGCACCGCGGCGGCCTCCCCGTCGCCCAGCGAGATGGCGACCGTGGCGGGGATCTCCTGGTCGGCCGATCCGGCCCGCACCACGGCCGCCGCGCCCATCGAGTGGCCGAGCAGGGCCACCTTCGCCGGGTCGACGTCCGAACGCGCGCGCAGGAGCCCGACGACCGCGGCGGTTTCGCGGTCGATGGCGTTCCCACCGGTCAGCGGGCGCGTGTTGGCCGCGTGGCCGGCCAGGTCGGGCAGGGCCACCACGTACCCGCGCCGCACCAGGGTGTCGGCGAACGGCCGCATCAGCCGCCCGGACCCGGCGTACCCGTGGACGACGACCACGGCGGGCCGGCGCACGCGGTCACCCGTGGGCACCACGACCTCGACCGGCACGCCACCGACGCGGACGAACTCCGAGCGCGTTCCGGCGCCGGCCGCGCGGAGGCCGGTCACCCCGACCGCGAGCAGCGTGACCCCGACGGCGAGCGTCACGACCGACCACAGCAGTTTCATGCGACGCACGGTAGCGGTGCGGGCGTGTGGTATCCATGGCGCGGTGTTCACGGGACTCGATGAGATCGACTGGGCGTCGATGAGGCACGCGTACGGGCCCGCGCGGGAGGCGCCCGAGGTCGTCCGCGGGCTGGTCGACCGGCGCAAACGGGTCCGCTCCTGGGCACAGGACTGCATGTGGGGCGGCATCCACCATCAGGGCGACGTGTACGCGTGCACACTCGCCACGGTCCCGTTTCTGCTGGAGGCGGCCGCGATGCCCGACGTACGGGGCCGGGCCGCGGTCCTGAAACTGTTGGCCAGCATCGGCGGAGCGGAGGTCGAGGATGACGACCCGCTACGGCGCGCGGCGCGGTTGGCGGTCTCACGCGGGTTCCCGACGTTCGTGAGCCTGCTCGCAGACCGGCGACGCAGCGTCCGGCGGGCGGTTCCCGACGTGCTGCTGGTGTCGCGCGAACACGCCGCCGACACGGTGTCGCTGCTGCGGGAACGGCTGACGGTCGAGCGGAAGGCCTCGGTGCGCGTGGCGATCGTCGCGGCGCTCGGCACGATCGCCCGGCGCGCAAGGGCGGGTGAGGCGGACGGCGTTGACGCCGCGGACCTCGCGGCATGGATCGCCGGCCAGGTGTCCGCATCCAAACATGCCGATGTACGGATGGCCGCCCTGGCGGAGCACCTGCGGCTGACCGACGGCACGGGCGGAGATCTCGCGTCGACGCTGTACGCGATGGTCACCGAGACCGACGCGATCGACCTGCGCGACCTGCGTGAGGCGCTGGGCGACCGGGTCGCCGTACGCAACGACCTGCTCGCCCGCATCGTCCGTGAGGGTCCCGACGACCGACGCGCGACCGCGATGTGGGCGGCGTCGGGCGCCATGAGCCGGTGGCGGGGCGACTACGGCGACCTGATGCTCGCCTTCGCCGAGCTGCTGCCGCGGGACCGCACCCGGCGGATCGGTCTGCACCTGCTCACCAACGACGCGTGGCCGCTCGCGGCACCGGCCGCCGACCACATCAGCCGTTTCATCGAGAGCTCGCCCACGGTGTTCGTCGACGAGCCGCCCGGGTTGTGGAGCGTCACCGGCGGACCTGCGTGGGCGCTGAACACCACGCTCGCGCGGCTCGGTGACCCGCGGGCACTCCCGCTGATCCGCCGCGCGTTGGAGGAGGACCTCCTGCCGGTCGACTGCCGTCCGCCGTTGCGGGCCTACGGAGCCGACGGCGCGCCGTTCGTTCCGTTGCTGCGCCGGCAGATCCAGCGGGCGATCGCGGCCGGTGCTCTCGAGGAGGCCCAGGAACTCCTGTGGAACCTGACGTTCGTCGGGCCGGCCGCGGCGGAGGCGCTGCCCGAGGTCGTCACGTTGCTGCCGCAGAGGAGCCTGTTCCGGGTCCCGTTGCGGGCGCTCGCGGCGATGGGACCGGCGGCGCGACCGGCCGCGCCGCTCGTGCGGGACCTGCTCGCCGCCGACCCGGAGACCACCGCCACCGCGGCAACCGCACTCGGCGCCATCGAGGGCGCCGCCGCCGAGGCCGACCTGCGACCGTTGCTGACCCACGACGAGCCCGCCGTCCGCACCGCCGCGGCCGACGCGTTGCGCGCCGTCGGGGTGCCGGCGGCCGAGGTACTGCCGGCCTACGACCACACCGACCTGAAGGCACTCGGCGAGATCGGGCCCGACGCCGCGCCCATGGTGCCCCGGCTGCGGGCGGCCCTGGAGTCGGCGCGCTGGCCGGAGATGATCCTCGCCACACTGTGGCGGATCACCGGCGACACCGCGGCGGCGCTGCCCGCGCTCGCGGAGAACTGGCGGCGCAAGCGCGACCGCAACGACTGGACCGTCCGGTGCTGGACCGACATGGGACCGGCGGCAGCCGGCGCGGAACCGTTGCTGTGTCAGGAGTTGGCGGATCCGGTACGCGTGACGTACCAGCCGAACACCTGGGGCAGCGCCGACATCGAGGACGACGAGCGGTACGTGGCGGAGTGCCGGGCCGCACTCGAAGCGGTGACGTCCGCCGCAGCGCCCGACGACGATCCCCAACCGCGTTGACACGCGCGGGTAGTCGTGCCGATACTGGGCGGCGGTGCCGGTTCGCTGGCGCCGTCGCGGTCGAGAGGCGCTGCAACGGACTCCCTGAGGTCCGCCACGCTCGACATGCGACCCCATCCAAGGGCGCCTCCTCGTTCGCGGGAGGCAGGATGGTCCAGTTCTCCTCCTGCATGGCCGGGACGGCCGCATGCCGTCCCCAGGAGGAACCATGCACACCAGGCTCCAGCGCCTGAACGGCGTCGAGTTCGCTGTCGCCGACCTGACACTCGCCGGCTCCGGCCGGCACCAGATCCGCCTGGCCGAGCACGAGATGCCGGGCCTGATGGCGGTGCGACGCGAGTTCGCCGACCGCAGGCCGCTCGCCGGGGCCCGCGTCGCCGGGTCGCTGCACATGACCGTGCAGACCGCCGTGCTCATCGAGACCCTCGTCGCGCTCGGCGCGCAGGTGCGGTGGGCGTCCTGCAACATCTTCTCGACCCAGGACGAGGCGGCGGCCGCGGTGGTCGTCGGTCCACACGGGACGGTCGAGAGCCCGTCCGGTACCCCGGTGTTCGCCTGGAAGGGCGAGACGCTCGACGAGTACTGGTGGTGCACCGACCAGATCTTCCGGTTCCCCGACGGCGAGACGCCCGACCTGATCGTCGACGACGGCGGCGACGCCACCCTCCTGGTGCACCAGGGTGTGGCGTACGAGGCGGCCGGCGTCGTGCCCCAGCCGACCGCCGACGACCCGGAGGAGACCCGCATCGTCCTGGACCTGCTGCGCCGCAGCCTGGCCGGGGACGACCGCCGGTTCACGAAGCTCGCCGGCCGGGTACGCGGCGTCAGCGAGGAGACCACCAACGGCGTCAAGCGGCTGTACAAGCTGGCGGCCGAGGGCACCCTGCTGTTCCCGGCGATCAACGTCAACGACTCGGTGACGAAGTCCAAGTTCGACAACAAGTACGGCATCCGACACTCCATCGTGGACGGTCTGAACCGCGCGACCGACGTGATGCTCGGCGGCAAGCTCGCCGTGGTGTGCGGGTACGGCGACGTCGGTAAGGGCACCGCGGACGCGCTGCGGGGCCAGGGCGCGCGGGTGGTCGTCACGGAGATCGACCCGATCTGCGCGCTCCAGGCGACGATGGAGGGCCTGCCGGTCGTGCGCGTCGAGGACGTCGTCGAGAAGGCCGACATCTTCGTCACCACGACCGGCAACCGCGACATCATCATGACCGCGCACATGGCGCGCATGAAGCACAACGCGATCGTGGCCAATGTCGGCCACTTCGACACCGAGATCGACATGGCCGGTCTCGCGGCGGTGCCCGGCATCGTGAAGACCGAGATCAAGCCGCAGGTGCACGAGTGGCGCTTCCCGGACGGACACTGCGTCATCGTGCTCTCCGAGGGGCGTCTCATGAACCTGGGCAACGCGACCGGGCACCCGAGCTTCGTCATGTCGAACTCGTTCGCGAACCAGACGCTCGCCCAGATCGAGCTGTACACAAAGCCTGACCAGTACAGCAACGAGGTTCACCGCCTTCCGAAGGAGCTCGACGAGAAGGTCGCCCGGCTGCACCTCGACGCGGTCGACGCCCGGTTGACCGAGCTGACCAAGGTGCAGGCCGAGTACATCGGCGTGGACGTGGCCGGCCCGTACAAGCCCGACCACTACCGCTACTGACGCTCGAGGGGCGGCCGCGGCCTCCACGGCCGCCCCTCGATCCGGGTCTACGCTGAGTCGATGATCGACGACCCCGGCGGTGACCGCTGCGCTCGCACGAGGCCGACGCCGCTGAGGCCGCGGTGACGCTCGTCATCACCGTGTCGGGCACGCTTCTGGCGATAGCTCTGGCAGAAGCTCATCGTGTGGTTCGCGGAGTTCGCGCTCGCCGCCGCCGTGGTCGTGTTGGAACTGCTCGCGCACGGGCGAGTCGAGCCGGGGGAGGACCCGTGCCAGCCAGCCCGGCAGCCACCAGTTCGCCTTGCCCAGCAAGGTCATGAGCGCCGGGACCAGCACCAGCCGCACCACCGTCGCGTCGAGGAACACCGCCGTCGCCAACCCGAGGCCGACCATCTTGGTGAACGGCGACGGGTTCGCGACGAACGCCAGGAACACCGCGGTCATGATGAGCGCCGCCGACGTGATGACCCGCCCGGTGACCGTGATCCCGCGTGCCACCGAGCCGACCGTGTCACCGCTGGCCCGGTACTCCTCCCGGATCCGCGACAGCAGGAACACCTCGTAGTCCATCGACAGCCCGAAGAGGACGGCGAAGAAGAGCGTCGGCAACGGCGAGGCGATGACCGTGGTCTCCGACAGCCCGATGACGCCCTGCAGCCATCCCCACTGGAACACCGCGACCAGGACCCCGTACGCGGCACCGATCGACAGCAGGTTCATCAGCACCGCCTTCAGCGGTACCACCACCGACCGGAACACGAGCAGCAGCAGGACGAACGACGCGGCCAGGATCCCCGCGACGAAGATGGGCAGCATCCGTTCGAGGCGCCGGCTGAGGTCGGTGGTCATCGCGGTCAGCCCGGACACCGACGCGTTGGCGGGAACGACGTCTCGCACCCGGTCGAGCGTCCGCGACGTGGCCGCGTCGGCCGGAGCGGTGGTCGGTACCAGACGCAGGACCACGGTGTCACCGGTACGGGAGGAGTACGGGTCACCGACCGAGGCGATGCCGGGGTCGGCGGCGATCCGACGGGTGAGGGCGGGAATGTCGGTGTCACCCGCACGCAGGTCGACGACGAGCAGCAGCGGGCCGTTGATCCCGGGTCCGAAGCCGTCGGCGAGCAGGTCGTAGGCGCGCCGGTGGCCCGTGTCGGTCGAGTCGCCGCCGGCGTCGGGGAAACCGGTGCGCATCGCGAGTGTGGGGGCCGCGAGGAGGAGCAGGAAAGCGGTCGCGACGAGGAGGTACGGCCAGGGTCGCCGCGAGACGGCGTAGGCCATCCGTCCCCACCCGTGCGTCGCCGCCGTGCCGTCGCCCGGTGTCCCGCCACCGTGAAGCGCTGCCGTGGCGCCGAGCGGCGTCCCGCCACCGTGAAGTGGCGTCATGCCGCCGAGAGGCGCCCTCCGACCACGAAGACGTAGGCGGTGCGGCAACCGGCCGCGGTCGATGCGGTCGCCGAGCAACGTGAGCAGCGCGGGCAGCAACGTCAGCGCCGCCGCCACCGCGCCGAGCACGACCAGCGCCGTGCTCAACCCGATCGAGACGAGGAACCCCATGCCGGTCAACGTGAGCGCCGACATCGCGACCACGATCGTCCCGCCCGCGAACACGACCGCCGAACCCGCCGATCCCATGGCGTCAGCGAGCGCGATCCGGTTGCCCCGTCCCGCCGCCCGGTTCTCCCGGTACCGGGCCACGATGAACAGGGCGTAGTCGATGCCGACCCCGAGCCCCACCATCGCCGCGGTCGTCGGCGCCGCGGTGGACACGTCCATCACCGTGGCCAGCAGCGCGATCACCCCGAGCCCGGCCGCGACCACGACCAGCGCGAGCACGATCGGTGCCAGCGCGGCCACGATCGCGCCGAACGCGACGACCAGCACGATGAGCGCGGCGAGGATCCCGACCGCCTCCGCGCCGGAGGTCGGCGTCTCGGAGTTGATGAAGGCGGCATCGCCTCCGGTCTCGGCGGTCAGGCCCACCTGCCTGGCCGGTTGCAACGCCTCGGTGATCGCGGTGAAGACGTGGGTGCCCAGGTGGGTCGGCGGCGCGTCGAAGGTGATCTCGGCATAGCCGATCCGCCCGTCGGGAGCGACCGTCAGGTCTCCCACCGCGGTCACGTGTTCGACATCGGCGATCCGCCGTACCGCGAGGTCGACCGCGGCGCGGTGGAGCTCGAGCCGCTCGCCCTCGGGGGCGGCGAACACCGCCAGCGCCGTGCCGTTTGTCGCCTCCGGGAACCGCTCCTCGAGCAACCGCATCGCGTGCTCGCTCTGGCTTCCGGGCGCGACGAAGTCGTCGGCGAACGAGCCACCGAACGTTCCCGCGAGCCCGAGAACGACGATCGCGCCGATGATCCACGCGGCGATGGTGATCCAGGGCCGGCGGGCGCTCGCCGTGCCCAGGCGTCGGGTGAAGGAGTCCATGGCGAGCATCGTCCGGCGTCCGTCGCGTGCGGTCTCCCGGCGCGAGGCGGGGCTTCGTCTCCGTCTCCAGACGGGGGACCGGCGTGCGCGCCTCCGTCCCGCGGCGGATGACGCCGCAACCGACCTGGCCTAGCGTGGGGACCCGGCACACGACGGCGAGGAGGTGCGAACGTGAGGACACTGGCCACCCGCGGCATCCGTGGCCCGTTCGCGCGCTGGCCACGGGTGTCCGACGCGGTACTCGCGGCCATACTGTTCGCTCTGGCGGTCACGGTCACCGAAGGTCCGGAGGACTCGTTGGTGACCCGGGCGGTCACCGACCTTCCGGTCGCGGTCGTACTGGTGATCGCTGCCGCGGCGACCGCGCTGTGGCTGCGTCGGCATAGGCCGCTCCTGGTCCTCGGCGTCACGGTCGTCGGGTGGGCACTGCTGGTGCCGACCGGGGAGTACGACCTGGGCCTCATCGTGGTCGTCGTCCTCTACAGCGTGGGCAGGTACGTCGCGGCGATCCGGCCGGGGCTCATCGGCGTCGCGGCGGTGGCCGTCGTGCTGGTGGCGGAGGGCCTCGTCCGGTCCACCGCCTGGGGGGAGATCTGGTTCGGCGTCTCGGTCATGTACCTGATCTGGTACGTGGGGCGTCAGGTGCGGCTGCGCGGCGAGCGCGCGGCTCAGCGGCGTAGGCATCAGGAGGACGAGGTGCGCCGGATCATCGCGGAGGAACGCACGCACATCGCCCGCGAGCTGCACGACGTGGTCGCCCACCAGGTCAGCATGATGACGGTGCAGGCCGGGGCGGCACAGGCCGTCGCCGACACCGATCCGGAGGCGGCACGTCAGGCGATGGCCGCGGTCGAGCGGGCCGGTCGTCAGGCGCTCAGCGAGCTGCGGCACCTGCTGGGCGTGCTGCGGCCCGAGTCCGGGCGCAACGTGGTCGGCCCGCAGCCCGGTCTCGCCGACCTGCCCCGGCTGGTCGACCAGGTCCGCGCGGCGGGGCTCGACATCGCCGTGGACGATCGCGTACGAGGTCCGCTGCCCATGCGGGTGCAGCTGTCGACGTACCGGATCGTGCAGGAGGCACTGACGAACGTGCTCAAGCACGGCGGCCGCGGCACGCACGCCGAGGTCACGCTCCGGGACGACGGAGCGGAGCTCACCATCGAGGTCGTCGATGACGCCGTGGCGGCGGTGCGGCCGTCGCCCCCGGGCCACGGGATCATCGGGATGCGCGAACGGGCGACGCTGCTCGGCGGCAGCCTCGACACCGGCCCGCGCCCCGACGGCGGCTTCCGCGTCGTCGCGCGCCTTCCCCTGACCGACGCCGTGGCAGCGATACCGCCCGCCAGCGCACCACCATCCAGGGCAGCGGTGCCGTCAGGGAGCGCAGTGCCGTCAGGGAGCGCAGTGCCGTCAGGGAGCGCGGTGCTGTCAGGGAGCGCGGTGCCGTCCCTGGGCACGGAGCTGTTCGGGAGTGCGGGCCCGCTCGGTGGCACCGGGTCGCCCGCGATCTCGGGGGAGTCCGCGGCCCATGGGCCACCCGCGGGAGTTCCCACCCCCACCGGAACGGCAGCAACCCAGGACCCCGGAGTCACAGCGTGAGCATCAAGGTCGTCGTCGTCGATGACCAGGCACTGGTGAGGGGCGGGTTCGCGATGATTCTGCGCACCCACGCCGACATCGACGTGGTGGCCGAGGCGGGCACCGGGTACGAGGCCATCGACGCCGCCCGGCAGCACCGTCCAGACGTGATTCTCATGGACATCCGCATGCCCGACCTCGACGGGCTGGAGGCCACCGCCCGGATTCTGCGGGAGGCGGACTGGCCCGTACGGGTGCTCATCCTCACGACGTTCGACCCCGACGAGTACGTGTACCAGGCGCTCCGCGTCGGTGCGAGCGGCTTTGTGCTCAAGGACATCCCGCCCCAGCAGCTCGCCACCGCCGTCCGCACGGTGGCCGACGGAGGTGCGCTGATCGACCCGTCGATCACCCGTCGCCTCATCAGCCGGTTCGCGGAGCCGCCGAGCGCCAACCCCGCGGTCGCCGACCGGGCCCGGCGCCTCACCGACCGCGAGCGCGACGTCGTGGTGGCGGTAGCCCGGGGCGCCACCAACACCGAAATCGCCGACGGGCTGCGGATCGGTCCGTCCACGGTCAAGTCGCACATCTCCAGCGTGCTCACCAAACTGGGCCTGCGCGACAGGACGCAGATCGTGGTCTTCGCGTACGAGAGCTCCCTCGTCGAGCCCGGCACCCACGACATCGGCCACTGAAAGCCACCGCCTCCGGCCGCGAGCGGCCACCGGGTCTTGCCGCGAGTGGCCACACGAAAAGGGGCGCGCAGACAAGCCGGACCCAGGGCGCTGAATCGCGGGATCGAGGGCGCGCAGACCGCCAGATCAGAGCGCGCGGAAACGCCGGAAAGTTCGTGCCACAGGCGTCCCGAGTCCGGCGGCGCACCGAGGAGACCCGCCCCGCGTGATCCGGGACGGCCGTACCTCGGAAGCGAGGTGAGTGTTTCCACCACACCGGACAGCCACCTGGGGCGACGACGCGTCATTGTGGGGCTGTTCCTCCCGGGCGGGTCACTCCAGGCGGAATACCGGTCCCGTCCAGCCTGTGTCGGTGATGCCCTCGTCGAGGGCTGCGCCCACCGTGCGCTCCTCGAAGCGGAAATGCGACTCCATGATCGCCGCCAGGCCGTCGAGCTCACCCTTCAGCTTCGCCAGCGCAGGACCGTCGGAAGGAGCAGGAGCGCCGTCAGGCAAGTGGAGGCGCGAGGCGGACGTGGCCACGTCGGCGACCCGTTGGAGGATCGTGCCGATCATCTCGTGGTCCTCGATCAGTTTGGCGATCTTTCCGGCGAGGTCGGGGCGGGCCTTCGCCAGCTCGGCGAACATGCCGGTGTCCTCGCCCTCGTGGTGGGAGGTCAACGCGGAGCAGAACGCCAGGCAGTGGGTCGCCAGGGAAACGGGCTCGGAGCTGCCCAGGTTTGATTGAAGGGACCTGATCTGGCGGCGCAGCTCGTTGTGCGCGCGGGTCAACTGGACACTGAAAGCGGCCGCACGGCCGCGATGGTCGATTGTCATGCCGCTGCTATCCGATCATGAGCCCGAGGCCGCACGCAACGGCCCGGCCCGCACGCAACGGCCCGGCCCGCACGCAACGGCCCGGCCCGCACGCAACGGCCCAGGCCGCATGCAACGGTCCAGCCCCAACGCAACCCGCTCACCAAAGAGCTTTCGGGATCAGGGTTCCGCCGGCCGCCGAGCCCCATGATCGACTCTGCTGGCGGAAACCTGAAGTGTCACTTCACCTTCTCGCCAGTGAAGATGATCAACAGGGGTGGCGACGGGAGCGGCCCCGACAACGGGCCAGCCAAGATCGAAAGTGGTGGCGACCTTCTGCTGTTTCGCCCGCGCCAGAACCGCGAAAAGTCGCCCCCACTTTCGATCACCAGCCGATCCGCGGTCCTCGGCACGATCGCGCTCCGTTGCGGTGGTCGCCGCCGCCTGGCTTCGGCGTCGGACCGGAACCCTGACCTCGAACGATGTCTAGAGTATTGATCAAATCCCGTAGAAGAGAGCAGAGGAAGATGCGACGACTCCTCTTCACCAATGGCACCGTGTTCGACGGCACCGGCGCTCCGCCCGCGCCCGCCGATGTCGTCGTCGAAGGGGATCGGATCGTCGCCGTCGGCATTGGGTTGGACGGGGACGACGCCGTCGACTGCACCGGACGGACGATCCTGCCCGGGCTGATCGACAGCCACGTGCACCTCATGATCGACGGGCTGGACCCGCTGGGCTGGCTCCACGACCCGTTCTCGCTGCAGTTCTACCGCGCGGCCACCTCCATGAGGAAGACCCTCGACGTGGGGATCACCACGGTCCGCGACGCGGGTGGCGCCGACCTCGGCGTCCGGGAGGCGCAGCGGCGCGGGCTCGTGAAAGGGCCGCGGGTGCAGATCGCCATCAGCATGCTCAGCCAGACCGGCGGCCACGGAGACCCGTGGGCGGCCTCCGGCTGTCACGTACCGATCTTCGTGCCGCACCCCGGGCGGCCCGCCGGAGTGGTCGACGGCACCGACGAGGCGCGGCGCAAGGTCCGTGAGCTCGTCCGCGCCGGCGCCGACGTGATCAAGATCGCCACGAGCGGCGGCGTCGTGTCGGCGCGGGACGACCCGCGGCACGGCCACTTCCGCGACGCCGAGGTCGCCGTCATCGTCGAGGAGGCGACCTCCGCCGGCATCCCGGTCATGGCGCACGCCGCCGCCACCGACGGGATCAAGACCGCCGTGCGCGCCGGCGTCCGGTCCATCGAGCACGGGATCTTCCTGGACGACGAGGCCGTCGAGCTGATGGTCGAGAACAAGGCGTGGCTGGTGCCGACGCTGATCGCGCCGCACGGCGTGGTCCGGGCGGCCGAGGCCGGCGCCGCCATCTCCGAGCACGTGCTCGAGAAGGCGCACCTGGTGATCCGGGCACACCGCGAGTCGGTGCGGCGGGCCATCGAGGCCGGGGTGCGCATCGCGTTCGGCACCGACACGGGCGTCACCCCGCACGGCAGGAACCTCGACGAGCTGGCGCTGCTGGTCGAGTGCGGCCTCACCCCGGCACAGGCATTGCGCGCCGCAACCCGGGAAGCCGCGCAACTACTGGGAACAACAGACCTGGGAACGGTCGAGCCGGGAAAGATCGCAGACCTCGTTCTCGTCGACGGGGACCTGTCCGAAGTGGACACTCTCGCGGAGCGCGTCCGCGCCGTGTACCAGGGAGGCGTCGAGGTATGAGAGCGATGGTCCTGCACGCCTTCGACGGACCCGACCGCTTCCGCGAGGAGCAGCTCGACCGCCCGTCGCCGGCGCCGACCGAGATCCTGGTGCGGGTCGCGGCCGCCGGGCTCAACCCGGTCGAGTGGAATGCCAGCGCCGGCGGCTGGATCGCCGCGCTCCACAACGGCCCGCCGCTGCGCCTGGGCTGGGACGTCGCCGGCCACGTGGCCGACGTGGGATACGGCGTCACGCACCTGAAGCCCGGCGACGCCGTCTTCGGCATGCCGCGGTTCCCGCACCCGGCCGGGTCGTACGCCGAGTACGTCACCGGGCCGTCGCGGCACTTCGCGCGCGTGCCGGCCGGGATGCCGCTCGTCGAGGCCGCCGGGCTCCCGCTCGCCGGCCTCACCGCGTGGCAGGCCCTGGTCGACGTCGCGGCGGTGTCCGCCGGCCAGCGGGTGCTGGTCACCGCGGCGGCCGGCGGCGTCGGGCACCTGGCCGTGCAGATCGCCAAGGCCCGCGGCGCGTTCGTCGTCGGGACCGCGCGCGCGGAGAACCACGGCTTCCTGCGGACCCTCGGCGTCGACCATCCCGTCGACTACACGACCACCGACCTGTCCACCGTGGACCCCGTCGACATCGTGGTCGATCTCGTCAGCTCGTCAGGGATCAGGCTGCGGGAAGGGGGCGTCCACATCTCCGTCGCCGGGCCACGGGAGGACGGCGTCGAGCTCCTCGTCGAACCCGACGTCACCGGCCTGCGCGGGCTCGCCGACCTGGTCGGGCGCGGCCTCCTCCGCGTCCACGTCGACGAGGTCTTCCCGTTCGACAAGGTCGTCGAGGCGCACGACCGCGGCCGCACCGGCCGCACCCGCGGCAAGCTGGTCCTGTCGCTGGCGACTATCAGTGACTAGCCAATTGCCATGTGTCACATCGCTAGCCGGCTACGATATGTGCCGATGTCGATGCGCAGAGTAATTTGATCGGCACACATCGTTGTTAGCGGAGCGTGGCTAACCATATCCTCTACGTGACGGGGAGCTCATCGGTTCAATTCAGGTTTCATCCGCTGATCGGGGTTGAGGGATGAATGTCAAGGTAGTCGACGAAGTCCACGAGAGTCTCCTGGAAGAGGCCTGGACGCTGTACTACGAGGCGTTCAAAGACCTGAACGCGTACGCCGTGCAGCGCCACCTCATGTACCGGTCCGAGTTCGACGACGTCATGCGCGACCAACGGGTGCAGAAGTACCTGTGCCTCGACGACTCCGACGACCTGTGCGGAATGTCGACCTACACCAACGACCTCGACTCGATGCCGCTGATCTCGCCGGCGTACTTCGAGCGTCGCTGGCCGGAGCTCTACGCCGAACGGCGCATCTGGTACTGCGGCTTCGTCGCGATCCACCCGAAGGCACAGGCGGCGACCGCGACGTTCGCCGAACTGGTCGAGGCGATGTACCGCCTGGCCGCGACCCAGAACGGCATCATCTCGCTCGACATGTGCCGCTTCAACGACCAGAGCCGGCACATGTCCCGCGTCGTCCCGCTCATGCTGCACCGCCTCAGCGGCGAGGTCCGCACCGAGCGCCTCGACGAACAGTCCTTCTGGTTGTACGAGTTCCCCGCCGCGTAACGGCGGCGGTCACCTGCCCTGGCCGGGCGCATGCGCGACATGCCTTGCGTCCGGCCAGCACGGTGCGCGGAGGAGGATCGATGATCATCCCGGTGACGAGCGCCGTCGGTCGCGGACCGACCGAACTGTCGGCCTTCGACGCGGCCCTGGTGCGGGCCGGGGTCGCCGACCGGAACCTGATCTACCTCAGCTCGGTGCTGCCGCCGGCCAGCTCCGTGCGGATCGTCGACCGCGTCGTCGGCACCCCCGGCGGCTGGGGCGACCGCCTCTACTGCGTCATGGCCCAGGAGCGCGCGTCCGCACCCGGCGAACAGGCCTGGGCCGGCATCGGCTGGGGTCAGGACGCGTCCGGCCGCGGCCTCCTCGTCGAGCACCACGCACCCGACGAGCGCTCACTCCGTCACCTGATTTCGGACTCCCTCGACGCCCTCTGCCGCAACCGCGGCATCGACCTCCCCAGACGCGGCATCGCGGTCGCCGGCGCCGAGTGCACCGGCGAGGCCGTCTGCGCGCTGGTCGTCGCCGTGTTCGAGGCCGCGGCGTGGCGCGGCGTCCGTCGTTTTTCGCGCCACAAGCGAGAAGACGCCCACCGTGGTGCCCGGGTACGTGCAGCTTCGCGTCGAACCGCCACTGGTCAGTGAGCCAGCGGTCAAAAACCGGGCCACTTGGCGGATGTTGTTGATCGTCATTCACGGCAGTCTCTGCACGGAGGGTCTTGATTCCCCTACCCTTCGTCAACCCGTTCCCGCGATGAAATCGGAGTTGCCGTGCAGAGAAGCACCTCCTCTGACCAGAGACGGCCAGTTCAGCGCCGTTCCGCCTTCCTCGCCGCGGCCCTGTCGGCCGCCATGATCTTCTCCAGCCTCATCCTTCCGAGCCCGGCGTCGGCCGACCCGGCGACCTCCGACGAGGCGAGGGCGTTCGCCGGATACTCCGCCGTCATCCGGCGCACCAGCTACGGCGTGCCGCACGTGCTCGCCACCTCGCTCGGCAACGTGACCTTCGGCCAGGGCTACGCGTTCGCGCAGGACCGGTTCTGCGACCTGGCCGACCAGATCGTCAAGGTCCGCGGCGAACGGTCCCGCTGGTACGGGCCCGGTGCCGGCGACATGAACCTGGCCAGCGACTTCGGCTACAAGGCGCTCGGGCTCGTCGAGCTCGCCCGGGCCCAGGAGGCGCGGCTGACCGCCGAGGAGCGCGAGCTCGCGTCCGGCTACGTGGCCGGCTTCAACGCCTTCCTCGCCACGACCGGCGCCGCCCGGGTGCCCGGCTGGTGCCGCGGCGCGCCCTGGATCGCCCCGATCACGGTCGTCGACCTGCTCGCCTACCAGCGCGACCTCGCGCTGCTCGCCAGCGGCAACCCGCTCGTCCCGCTGATCGCCGCCGCGTCGCCCCCGGGTACCGCCGCCCTGTCGATCCCGCCGTCCGCCGCGGCCGACGCCCTGGAGCAGCTCGACGCACAGCAGTCCGGCAAGGCCGGCCTCGGCAGCAACGGCTGGGCCATCGGCGCCGACAAGTCGGTGCACGGCAAGGGCATGCTCGTCGCCAACCCGCACTTCCCGTGGCAGGGCGAGCTGAAGTTCTGGGAGTCGCACCTCACGGTCCCGAACAAGCTGAACGTGTACGGCGGATCGCTCGCCGGACTCCCGGGCGTGCAGATCGGCTTCACCGACAAGGTCGCCTGGACGCACACCGTCGCGACCGGGCAGCGCTTCACCTACTACTACGTCGACCTGGTCGAGGGTTCGCCCACCACGTACTACGTCGACGGTGCGGCCGAGGCGATGACCGGGAAGCAGGTCACGGTGCTGGTCAACACGGGGTCCGGTGCGCCGGTGCCGGTGACCCGCACGATGTGGTCGACGCGGTACGGTCCCGTGATCGACCTGTCCTTCGTGGACCCGTCCTTCGGCTGGACGAGGGAGCAGGCGATGACCTACCACGACGCCAACCTCGACAACGACCGCATGCTCCGGCAGTGGTTCACCATCGCGCGGGCGCAGGACGCCGCCGGCGTGCGCGACGCGATCTCCCGCGACCAGGGCATCCCGTGGGTGAACACGATCGTCAGCGACGCCAAGGGTAACGCGTTCTACACCGACTCGGCGCAGACACCCGCCCTGCGGCAGTCGTCGATCGAGGAGTGGGCCGCCCACCCGCTCGGCGCGCTCAACGGCTCCGACAGCTCGAACGCGTGGCTGGCGGTGCCGGGCGCGCGCTCACCCGGTCTCATTCCTTTCGCACAGCAACCACAGACGACCCGCCGCGACTATGTCTTCAACTCCAACGACAGCCACTGGGTGCCGCATCAGACGCAGCGGCTGACCGGGTTCTCCCCGCTGCAGGGTCCGGAGGGCACGCCGCTGTCGGTGCGGACGAGGCAGAACCTGAAGCTGATCCAGGGCCGCGAGCCGGGCACGGTCGACTCGCGGGGCCGCTTCAGCGTCGCCGGCCTGGGCACCGCGATCCTCTCCGGCAGCAACTACACGGCCGACGAGCTGGCCGCCGCCACGGTGTCGGCCTGCCGCGCACAGGGCGGCACGCCCATCGACGTCGACGGCACGCCGGTCGACCTGCGCCCCGGCTGCGACGTGCTCGCCGCCTGGGACAAGCGTTTCGAGACCACGAGCCGCGGCGCGGTGCTGTGGCGCGAGACGATCTTCTCGGTGACCGGCGGCTCGATGAGCGCGCTGAACGAGGCCGGTCCGCTGTTCGGGGTCGCGTTCAACCCGGCGAGCCCGACCAACACCCCGCGCGGCGCACCCGACGACCCGGCCGCCCTGCTCGAAGGCCTGGGCCGGGCGATGCAACGGATGCGCGCACTGGGCTTCGCCCTGAACGTGCGGATGGACGCGGTGCAGTACACGCTGAAGGGCTCCGACCGCATCCCCGTTCCGGGCTCCACCGAGGACGTCGGTATCGCGAACATGGCCGAGTACTCGCCCGCGCCGGGCACCTCGCTGGAGCCCGTGTTCGACGCCGGAACCCCGGTGCCCGGCACCGACCTGACGACCAAGGGCTACGTCATCAACTACGGCACCAGCTTCCTGCTGACGATCGGCTACACGGCCCAGGGCCTGGACGCCAAGTGCATCCTGACGTTCAGCGAGTCCACGGATCCCGCGTCCCCGAACTTCGCCGACCAGACGAGGCTCTACGCGCAGAAGAAACTCCGCGACTGCAAGTGGACCGAGTCCCAGATCTCGGGCGACCCGGCCCTGTCGATCAAGGTGGTCGTGTCGTTGTGAGCTTCCTTTAATAGTGTGACGACGCTCGATCCAGTGCGCTTCCGGTGCTCCGGGGCGCACTGGATCGAGCGTCGTTTATGGGGGCGGGGCGTCATGATCGCCGTCCGAGGAACGAACCTGGAGCCACGCTTCGCGTTCTGTCCTCGGACGGCGATCTTGCCTGGTGGGTGCCGGCGTTCTGGGCGGAGGACGGTCGCGGGCGGTGCTCCTCGGCGGCCAGCCGTGGTGGGTGGGCTCGGCCGTACCCGAAACGCCGGCGCGCGCGGCCGTCGACAGGCCGAGCGGGCGGCGCGCCCCGCCGGTGGCGCGGCCGGGTGGCGCAGCCGGGTGGCGCGGCCCTTGCTGGTAGTGCGGCCCTTGCTGGTAGTGCGGCCCTTGCTGGTGGCGCGGCCCTTGCTGGTGGCGCGGCCTTTGCGAGTGGTGCGGCCCTTGCCAGTGGCACCGCCGTTGCCGGTGGCACCGCCGTTGCCGGTGGCACCGCCCCTGCCAGCGGCGCGGCGCCTCCCGGTGGCGTGGCCTGGCCCGGTGCGTCCTGCGCGGAGCGCGCGTCGCGGTGGGTGCACGGGAACGGGCGCCGGCTCCCGAGGGCGTAGGGAGCCGGCGCCCGCTGTGAACGGCCTACCTGCCGAACGAGCTTCCCGCCGTGATCGCCAGCTGCTGGGTCGGTTGCTGGGTCGGGCGCAGCGAGCGCGGCGAGCGGGACATCGGCCAGATCGGTGGGCCGCCGTCAGGGAGCTGGATCATCGATTCGACGACGTATCCGTGTCGCAGGTACAGGTCGCGGTTGCGGAGGTCGTTGGCCTCCAGGTACACCGGGATGTCCGCGGCGTCGGTCCGGGCGTGGTGACGTGCGAGCAGCGCGCTGCCGATGCCCAGGTTCTGCTTGTCGGGACGCACCGCGAGGAACGCGAGGTAGTGGTGCGGGTGGACCGGGTGGTGCACCTCCAGCGCGGCGTCGAGCTCGCGTACCCGGTCGAACGACGGGCCGCAGACGTCCTTGAGCCGCAGGTCGTAGTCGCGCGGGGGTGGGATCGGCCGCGTGAACGGGAACCACAGGGCGGCACCGACGAGCTCGCCGCTGCCCGGGTCGACGGTCGCGTAGATCTCGCCGTGCTGCACGGCGTGGTCCACGAAGATCTCGAAGTACGCGGGGCTGGTCTCGCGTCGGGCGAGCGCGTCGGGCATCAGCCACCGGGCGACGGCCTGCTCGCCGATCGTGCCGGCGAGGAGCGCGCACACCTCGGCGCTGTCCACGGGTTCGACGTCGCGGATGACGACCTCCTTGATGTCGTAGCCGAGCGGCTTGCGGCCCTCGTGGCCGACGCTCACGCGGGTCCCGTTGGGGCGGTTGCCGTTCACCGGGGTCAGCGCGTGCTGGGCGCCGCTCCCCGCCGGTCCCGGATTCGCCGACGACGGCCTGAAGTCCGCGCCGCGACCGATCGCGGCGTAGACCTCCGGACGCGCCGCGCGCATGACGAGCGCCCACACGAACCCGATCAGCGCGAAGACCGCGTAGGACGCCGGGAACACCCAGTTGAAGATCGAGTCGTCCGGCACGCCGAGCAGGTCGCCGAGGCCGACGATGGTCGCCAGCAGGATGACGCTGAGGAACAGGAACGCGATGAACGGTGCGACCTGGCCGCGCCAGATGTTCTCCAGCCGGTTGCGGAGGAAGAACACCATGACCGCGAGCGACGCGCCCCACATCAGGATCAGCACGCCCAGTCCGCCGGCGGTGGTCAGCCACGCGAACAGGTGCACCAGCGGGTCGAGCTTGAAGGCGGCGTAGGTGATCAGGACGCCGAGCGCCACCACGCTCTGGGTGATCGAGCCGAGCAGCGGCGCGCCGGTGCGCGGGTGCGTGCGTCCCCACGCCGACGGCAGCACGCGCTCGCGGCCGAGCGCGAACTGGTACCGGGCGACCGCGGCGTGGAAGGCCAGCAGCGCGGCGAAGACACTGGTGAGGAACAGGATGTAGCCGATCTGCACGAACATGGCCGGCAGGTGGGGGGCGACCAGGTTGAACACCAGGTCGGTCTCGTCGGTCTGCGCCGACTGCACGATCTTGTCGGGACCGGTGCTGACCGACATCGCCCACGCCGACAGCGCGCACAGCAGGCCGGGCAGGAGCACCGCCCACTGGGTCGCGCGGGAGATCGTCCGCTTGGGGTCCTTCGCCTCCTCCGACAGCACGACGGTGGCCTCGAACCCGACGAAGCCGCCGATCGCGACCACGAGCAGTGCCGCGAACTCGGGCGTGAGCGCGTTGGTCGGCGCGAGGGTCTCGAACGTGACCGAGCCGCCGGCCGGGTTCAGGATCATCACGAGGTCGTAGATCAGCACGATCGTGATCTCGGCGACGAGCAGGACGGCGAGCACCTTGCCGCTGAGGTCGACCCAGAGCAGACCGAGGATCGACACGAGCAACCAGGCGACCAGCGCGCACGGGAACCAGCCGTAATGCAGGCCGGCCGCCTCCAGGATCCCGGACGCCACCACCCCGAACAGCCCGAACAGGCCGATCTGCATCACCGCGTAGGCGGGCAGGGCGACGAAGGCCGCGCCCACGCCGGTCACCCGGCCCAGGCCCTGGCTGATGTAGGAGTAGAAGGCGCCGGAGTTGACGATGTGCCGGCTCATCGCCACGAACCCGACGGTGAAGATCGCCAGGATCGCCGCGGCGATCAGGTACGACACCGGCACCACGGTGCTGCCGACGACGGCGTAGATCGTGGTGACCGCGCCCAGGATGACGGTCAGCGGCGCCGCACCGGCGACCCCGAAGAACACCACCGAGGGCACTCCGAGCCGGTCGCGGGCCAGTGCCCGCGTCACGATGTCGGGTGCGGCAGGTTCTGGTCGCGTCATGTTCACTGGCCTCCAGGCATGGATGTTGGAGTTTCGCCCCCGCCTGATGAGGTGGTGGCGACCGCGCGAACGTAGGGTGATTCCCCGACCTCGCACGGTAACTAGTTCACGCGTCAGCACGGCGGTAGGTTCATCGGCGTCCGGCCGCCAGTACGGACCCGACGGCCGCCTCGGTGTGATCGACGAGTTCGCGCAGGTCGGTCGGCAGCGACTCGACGACGTTGTTCAGGTGGCCGAGTCCGGGCCGGTGCACGGGAAGGTCCCACAGCACGTGCCGGGTCAGGCCGGTCGCGGCGACGAGGCCGGCGAGGGCCCGGTCGGTGATGTCCACGACGCGGCCCTGCACCAGGATGTTCGCCAACCGGACCTGGATCCACGCGGCCCTGTTGCGCTGGTCGGAGCTCATCGGCATGTAGTAGGTCGTGGTGCTGAGCAGGCGCCGGCGCACCACCGGTTCCAGCACGCCGGCCCGGATCAGGCGTTCGCCCACCCGCTCCGCGGCGTCCTGGGCCAGGAAGGCCAGCCAGGTCCGCAGCTCACGGTGGTGTCGTTGGGCGATGAGCAGGTCGAGGACGTCGTGTGCGAGCGCGTCTCCGGGCGGTTCCGGGTTGACGACGAACAGCTCGCCGTCGACGGCACGGACCCGACCCTGCATCATCAGCTCGCCGAGCAACCCGGCGGCGAGTCCCAGGCTCGTCGCGCGCGGATGCAGGCGCGACTTTCCGGTGCGGTCCTCATGTGCGATAAGGAAGAACTGGTCAGCCAGCAACGCCGCCACGCCCCCTTTGGCCCACGTCTATGGGTGTCGGCGCGGTTCGGCGGCGATGCCTGGTACCGATCACCCGGGTGGCAGTGCCGCACCCGGCGCCCTGTTGCGCCGGGTAGTCGGCTGCTTGCACAAGATTTGATTCTTGCGACGGGGGGCGTAGAGACATCGGCCAGGTGGCGTAGAGCCAAGTGGACAAGATCAGAAACGCACTGTGAGTGCGTTTCGAGTTTGGTGTATGCGGCTTTGGTGGCTATTCCTCCCCAGAACGCGTCCGGCACGGGTGCGTCGGTGCGGAACTCCGCTCCCGACGCGGCGCGACTCCGGCTCCTCCGCGGGATCGGGGCGCGACTCCGGCTCCTGCGCGGGATCGGGGCGCCATCGCGCGACCGGCACTTCGAAGATCAGCCAGCTCCCCGCCGGGGCCGCGTCGTACATCGCGTCGAGCGCCCGGGCCAGGGTGCCGTCGTCGAGGAACGCGGCCAGCCCGAGGACCACGAGGCCGACCGGCGGTCCGTCGAGCACCCGTTCGGCGGCGGCCCGCTCGATGCCGGTGAGGTCGGTGGCGTCGCCGTGGACGTAGTCGACCCGCTCCAGGCCGGCGACGAGGTCGCGCCCGGCCGCGACGATCGCCGGGCCGACGTCGGTGTACAGCGCCCGCGCCGAACACCAGGAACCGAGCTCGGTCCAGCCGCTGCGGTTGGTCTCGGCACCGAACAGCGTCACCAGATCGTCGTGCGACCACAGGGCCGCCCGCGGACCGGCGTCGCCACGGTGCAGCGCGACCTCGGTCGCGCGCAGGCGCGGCATCTGTCGCGCTTGCTACACGGGCGGTGGAAGGATCCCCCGCGCGATGGCGACCGTCACCGCGGCCGTGCGGTCGTTGACGGACAGCTTCTCGAAGATCCGGGTGACGTGGCTCTTCACCGTGGTCTCGCTGATGAACAGCAGGCGCCCCGTCTCCGGGTTCGACCGGCCGTCGGCGATACAGCGCAGCACCTCCAGTTCCCGCGGGGTCAGCGCCGGCCGGCTCGCCCGCACGCTGCTGACCAGCTTCGCCGCCACCGTCGCGGCCAGCACCGTCTCGCCCCGCGCCGCCGAGCGCACCGCCGCGGCCAGCTCCCGGCGGGGGCTCTCCTTCAGCAGGTAGCCGGTGGCGCCGGCGGCGACAGCGCGGGCGATGTCGCCGTCGGTGTCGTACGTGGTGAGGACCAGCACGTGCGCCGACGCGGCCGCCACGATGCGCCGTGTGGCCTCGACCCCGTCGAGGTCGGGCAGGCGCAGGTCCATGAGCACCACGTCGGGACGCAGCTCGGCGGCCAGCCGTACCGCGTCACCACCGGTTCCGCACTCCGCGACCACCTCCACATCGGACTCGGCGCCGAGCACGGCGCGCAGCCCTTCCCGGACCACCGGATGATCGTCGACGATCAGCACCCGCACAGCGCTCCCGCCGCCGTCCGCGCTGCCGGCCGCGCCGCCCGGTGCGCCCCCGGCCCCGCTCACAGCCGCGCTCACAGCCGCGCCTCCACGACGGTTCCGGCCGGTGCGCCGGGTGTCACCGAGAACGCCCCGCCGACCTGTTCCACCCGCGACCGCATGCCCGGCAACCCGAACCCACCGACCACAGTGGACGGATCGAAGCCACGCCCGTCGTCCGCCACCCGCAGCACCACCGCCTCCTCCTCGTAGCGCAGCGATACGTCGACGCACGACGCGCCCGCATGCCGGCGGACGTTGGCCAGCGCCTCCTGCGCGACCCGCAGCAGCACCACGTCGTGGTCGGCCAGCAGGACCCGGGGCCGGCCGACCACCGTGAGTTCGGGGCGCACGTCGAGGTCGCCGCTGAGCCGCTCGACCAGCTGCGCCAGCGCGTCGGGCAGCGACCCGCCGTGCAGCGCGGGCGGGGCCAGGTCGGCGATCAGTGCCCGCGCCTCGGCCAGGTTCTCGCGGGCGGTGGTCTGCGCGCGGCAGATGTGGTGACGGGCGGCGTCGAGATCGGAGGCCGTCTCCGCGGCCTGCAGGAGCAGCAGCACGCTGGCGAAGCCCTGCGCCAGCGTGTCGTGCACGTCGTGGGCGAGCCGTTCGCGTTCGGACATCGCGCCGGCCCGCCGGCTCACCTCGGCCAGCTCGGCACGTGTGGCCTCCAGCTCGGCGACCAGCTGCGCCCGCTGCCGGCTCTGCTCGATGACCCGCGTGATCCACACGCCCAGCGCCAGCGCCACCACCAGCCCGACGACCGCCGTCACCGAGACCTCGAGCCACCATCCGCTGCCGCCGACCATCACCAGACCCGTGGAGACGACCGCGACCACCGTCACCACCACCGCCCGCCGCATCGGCAGCAGCGCCCACACGTGCGGATACAACAGGAACAGCATGATCGACCCGACGGGGTCGAGCGCGAACAACGCGACGGTGAGCGGCACCGCGCCCAGCACGTACAACCGCCCGACCGGACCGGGCTCACGCAGCAGCGCCCGCGCACCGACCGCCACGTACCACCCGACCAGCGCCAGAAGCACGCCGAGCGCGGCGTAGCGTCGGGACCCGCCGGGCTCGTCGTTGGTCGTCACCAGGACGCACGTGAGCGCGGCCAGCACCGCGAACGCGACGTGCCAGCCGCGGACGGTGCGGTGCCACTCGTGCACACCGGCATCGGCTTCCCCGTCGACCATCGGCACAGCATCCCAGCGGGTCGGGCGGCGCGCATCCGACTGTAGGGGGAGGGACGTCCCCGTCTGGCGGCGGTTACGGCGCGGCGGCGGGGTGAACCAGGATCGACGGCCATGACGAAAGAAACGTCGGCCCGCATCCTCGTCGGGCTGTCCATCCTGTACGGAGCCATCATCGCCGTGCTGGCCGCGCTCGACATCACGGTCGCGCCGACCGCGGTCGTCGGTGGTGTGATCATCGGTGGACTGTGGGTCGTGCGCGGCCTGGTGTGGAGGCGCACATGAATTGATGCCGGTCGCCGTGCAACCCGGCGACCCACTCGTCGCATTTCCCCTCGGGGAGCACCCGCGAGGAGGCGGTCGGATGCGAGCGGACCTGGAACGCGAGTACGTCGAGTACGCCCGTGCGAGCCTCGACCGGCTCCGCCGGATGGCCTACGTGCTCTGCGGCGACAGGCATCTCGCGGCCGACGTCGTCCAGGAGACGCTGGTGCGGGTCTACACCAACTGGCACCGGGTACGCGCCGTCGAGCACGTCGACGCGTACGTCCACCGGATGCTGCTGCGACGCTTTCTCGAGG
This sequence comes from Virgisporangium ochraceum, assembly GCF_016863655.1. GTDB lineage: Bacteria > Actinomycetota > Actinomycetes > Mycobacteriales > Micromonosporaceae > Virgisporangium > Virgisporangium ochraceum. Next base: position 52 of record NZ_BOPH01000086.1, on the reverse strand, counting down.
AGCGCCGCCGGCCGTGGACCCGCATCCGCCTCACGCCGACCGTGCCCGAACC